>CAZERC010000001.1:0-28649 GCA_964515395.1 uncultured Synergistaceae bacterium
GATCACAAGGAACACGGGAACCGATGCGCCGGTGTTGATGCGATCAACAAGTATTCTGTCGGCGGGTCCAAGGCTCCTGTCGGTGGCTTCCGTGACAAGGCAGACACAATCCACCTGGGACAGGAGCTTGAGAAGATTGTTCTCCATGGTCCGGCCCAGAAGGTGCAGGGGCCGATGCAATCCGGGCGTGTCCACAAGGACGACCTGTCCTTGTGTCTTTGAAAGGATGTATCGGGTGCAATGCCTGGTGGTTTGAGGCTTGGAGGAAACGATGGAATATTTCCAGCCCATCAGGGCGTTGACAAGAGTCGATTTGCCCACATTGGGTCTGCCGGCGATCGCGACGACTCCGCTTTTGTAACCGGCGCTTTTGTCATCAGGAAGGTTCATGTTCATCGTCGCCTCTTCCGGGATCCTTGACGAAAGGGTGGGGGAAGAGCTCCGACAAGGAAAACAACAGCGGTTCGCCGTCTTTTTCAAGGACGACCGCCATGGAGGGATTGAATTCCGCGAGCACCTGCCTGCAGGCACCGCAGGGGAAACAGGGATTTCCTGAACTGCCGGCAATGGCAACGGCCACGGGATGGTCCATGTTTTCCGAAACGCCTTTGGCCAGGGCGTTTCGCTCGGCGCAGATCGTGAGTCCGTAGCTCGCGTTTTCGACATTGCAGCCCGTGTAGATCGCGCCATCCCGGCACAGCAGCGCGGCACCGACGGAAAATCCGGAATACGGCGCATGGGAGCGTGCAAGGGCTCTCCTTGCACGTTCCAGCAGCTCCGAGGGGGTCTTCCCCGTTATGGCCGGCCATCGCATCTCAAACGCCACCTTTCTCAGAGGTCATTGTCTTACGGTTCTTCGTAGGCTCCCATCCCGACACCGGCATCCCTCGGCGACAGACGGACAAGCTTGATGCGGTGATCTTCCACTTCCAGAACTTCAATGTCCCAGCTTCCGTAGTAAAGCCGCTGGCCCTGATCCGGAAACCGTCCGGCCAAAGAGAGGATGAGGCCCCCGATGGTATCGACATCGGCGGAAACGAAGGGGTAGCCGATTTCCTCGCTCAGATCCTCGAGATCCATGTAGCCTTTGACAAGATAGCTTCCTTCGGTTTCTTCCTGCAGCGGCGGAGTCTCCTCGTCATACTCGTCCTGGATCTCGCCGAATATCTCCTCGATGAGATCCTCGAGGGTGACCAGTCCGGCCGTTCCCCCGTACTCGTCAACGATGATGGCCATGTGGACCCGCTTGCCCTTCATGATGTCCAGAAGGTCCGCAATGCGCATCATCTCCGGGACGAAAAGGGCTTCCCGTTTGAGCCCGTGGACACTCTGGTCGTAACGGCCGGCGTAAATGGCCCCTATGATGTCCTTCACATAAAGGATGCCGACGATATGGTCGGGGCTCTTCTCAAAGACAGGAACCCTGGAATGCCCGCATTCCTGGAAAACCGCCACGGACTGCTCCAGGGTCATTTCCGAAGAAATGGCGACCATGTCGGTCCTGGGAATCATGATTTCGTATACCCGTGTTTCTTCAAAGGAGATGATCCCGTGGATCATCTTGCGTTCGTCCTCTTCAATAACCCCCGAAGCTTCGCCGATGTCGACCATCTGCTCGATCTCTTCCCGGGTCACGAAGGTGTGCCGGGCCGAAAGGTCAACCCGGACAAGGGTCCCGATGAAGCGAACGATGCCGGTGGTTGCAAAGATCAAGGGGCTGGCGAAGACATGGATAACCCTCAAAACGGGCAGCGCCGCAATGACGAAAGCCTCGTACTTGACGATGGCGACGCTCTTTGGAAGGATCTCTCCGAATATGACGATCACCACCGTCATAAAGACCACGGAGACCAGCACGCCCTTGCTGCCCATCAGCGACAGGGCCAAAGACGTGGCCACCGCGCTGGCGGCGATGTTGACCAGGTTGTTCCCGATGAGTATCACTGTCAAGGCCCTTTGCATGTCCTCCAGGAGCCATTCGATGCTCTTTTTCCTCCCGGGATGCCTCTCCTGAAGGGCGAGCAGCTTTCCCCTTCCGATCGTCGTGACGGCGGTCTCGGAGCCGCTGAAAAAGGCGGATCCTCCCAGGAGAATGGCGAGAAGCAAAAATTCCTGAACCACATCTTCACTCACCGTTGAATCATTCCTCCTCCTTTGGCGCCGACAGCTTTCGCCCGGCGTAGGCCTTCACGAGGTCCTCCTGAATTTTCCACATCCTGGCCTTATCCTTTTCAGAGGCATGGTCCAGGGCAAAAAGGTGCAACACACCATGAACCAGGACCCAAAGGAGTTCGTCTTCACAGGCTTTACCGCAGGCAACGGCATTGTCGGCGACTTGCACGGGACAGACCACGATGTCACCGAGCCCGAGTTCAGGCCACCCCGACGGTGGTGCAAAGCCGCCTTCATCGGTTTCCCACAGCGGGAAGGACAGCACGTCCGTTGGCTCGTCGATACCACGATACTTTCCGTTGAGTCGCCTCATTTCTTCGGGATCCACCGCAGCGAGGGAGATCTCGAGGACTTCCGGCTTTCCGGCATCGGGGACAAGCCTCTCCCAAAGGTCGTCGATGGTTTCCTCGACGATTTCGAGTGAAATGGCTCCCAGCGCCATCCGGCTGCGCTCATCGGTCAGGATTGTCACCGTCACGGGCGGATCCACCACCTTCGGTTCCGGGCGTCGACTCCTCCACCGGCTTCACATGTCGCGTGTGATACATGTGCCTGAGGGATTCAATGAAGCTCTCCCGGACGATCGAAATCTCTCTCAATGTCAAGTCCACGTTGTCTATCTGTCCTTCCTGAACTTTCGTTTCAACAACGTCTGAAACGATCTCCTGGATATCCCGCGTATCCAGGACCGCGGAACCTGCAGAGCGCACCGCAGCCTCCACGGAATCGGCAAGCATGATCAGTGCCGTCTCCCGGCTTGACGGTTTCGGACCTGGATAACAGAACTGCTCCACTGGTATTTCCTGTTCGGTGGTACGTGCCTTTTTGAAGAAATACTGAAGACATGTCGTCCCGTGATGTTCCTGGATGAAGTCGCATATCCGGCGAGGCAGGTTGTATTTCCGGGCCATCTCGAGTCCGTCTCTCACGTGAGAGACGATAACCAAAGCGGACATGGTCGGGGCCAGGGCATCATGGGCATTCTCCCCGGCCTGCTGGTTTTCGACGAAAAACCGGGGTCTCCTGAGTTTCCCGATGTCATGATAATAGGCCCCCGCCTTGACAAGGAGCGATTTCATCATGAGCTTTTCGGCGGCAACCTCGGCAAGGGTCCCCACCATGAGGGAATGGTGATAGGTCCCAGGCGCCTCGAGTTGCAACCTTTTCAGCAGGGGATGGGAAGGGTGGCTCAGATCCACGAGCCTCGTGGGCGTGAGGATGTCGAAGATGGACTCCCAAACCGGCAAAAGGGCCACGGCGACGATGGACCAGAGAAATATTGAAAGAACGTCGATGGCGACCGATTGGAGCGAAACCTGCATTCCCAGGCCCCAGCGACACAAGAGGAGAATAGCTGCAGAAACTGATCCTATGACGGCAAGAGACCAGAAGAGGTGTCGTCGTCTGTCCACAGCGGGCAGGAGGAGATACCCCAAAAAGGCAAGCGTCAATGCGATGACCAACGACAGGACGATCTCCGTCAGCGAGGCTCCCGCCGAAGCGAAGGCCCCCAGGATCCCGGCTCCGAGGACAAGCTGGAAGGCAAGATGGGCCGGGAAGCACAGGAACACCCAGGCACCCATGACCAGGATTCCGAACCCTTCGCCTCCATACCATTGTGAAAAATACTGGAATATCCATCCCGCAGAGACAGAGGTGACGAGAAAGCCCCATTCCTTTGTCTGCAGATGGTATCCGCTGCGATGCTGGTACCACCAGTACCAGGCAAACCAGGTCAGCACCAGGATCAGGAGAAAAAGATATCCCTCATAGGGAAAGACCCGTTCGGGATATCCCTGGGACCTGAGTATTGCCGAAACGTCCGGCGTGATGAGTTCTCCTTCCCTGATGATGACGTCTCCCGTGGAAATGGTCCTTTCAATGGGTTGAACCTGCCTACGGATATAGGACCTGTAATCCGAAGTCGCTTCGGGATCGATACTGGCGGCGGGCTGCATCAGGTGATCGATAATCTGGAAGGCAAGATTTTTCTTGGCGCTGTCGAGTCCGGTTTCGTTGAGCATGCGCCACAGGGCATCAGCACCGTAGCCTTGGGGTTCCCCCTCGAGGAATCGGTTCCCGATAATCGAGACTGCTTCGAGAACCCGTTCACGGTCCGGCCCGGGAAGGTTCTGCAGAAGGCTCGTCAGTTCCTCGGGCAGGATGTCTTTCACATCACCCCTTGATACCCGTTCAAGTTTCAGGCCGATGTCTGTTTCGACATCCTGTTCACGCACCATGACCCCGAGAAGGTTCTCTTCCCGTTTCCGCCTGAGCTCCCGGGTCGCCTTTTCGTCGATATACTTCATCGGGTAACGGGAATAGTAGGTTCTCGGGGCGGGCTCCCCCTGCACGAAGGCATATCTCCCGGCGTCCACCCACCAGCTGCCGGCATAGACGGCGGAGATCACAAAAACCAGAATCAACGTGGCGATGACCTGGTTTTGCAGTTTGGGGAAGAAAGCCTGGATGCCCCTCAGACTGAAAGCGGTCCGAAGGGCGTGGCTACTTTGGCTTTTCTCACCGTTGCTCATAATCTTCGTAGGCCTGCACGATCCTCTGGACGATTTCGTGACGCACGACATCGCTTTTGCCGAGGGTCACAAAATCGATGCCCGGGATATCCTTCAATACAGACTGCACCACCTTAAGACCCGAATCCTTGCCCGCGGGCAGATCGACCTGGGTTACATCGCCGGTTACGACCGCCTTTGAACCGAAACCGAGCCGGGTGAGAAACATCTTCATTTGCTCCGGGGTCGTGTTCTGCGCTTCATCGAGAATGATAAAACTGTCGTTGAGTGTCCTCCCCCGCATGTAGGCCAATGGAGCGATTTCTATGACCCTCTTTTCGACGTACTTCATGAACCGCTCGGGTGAGAACATCTCGTAAAACGCATCGTAAAGGGGCCGCAAATAGGGATCGACCTTCTCGCGGAGATCGCCGGGGAGGAACCCGAGGCTCTCGCCGGCCTCGACTGCAGGACGTACGAGCACGATCCTGCTGATCGCGGATTCCTTCAATGCAGCAACCGCCAGCGCTACAGCGAGGTACGTCTTCCCGGTGCCTGCAGGCCCTATGGAAAAAACGACTTCATTGTTGCGAATGGCATCGACGTATTTCTTCTGGCCCGTCGTCCGTGGACGAATCGGTTTCCCCCTGTAGGTCATGCAGATGACGTCTTCGTAAAGCGAAAGCAGGTCCACGTCCTCATGCTCCGCATAGACGTTCATGGCATAGCTGACGACGGAGGGCTTCAGGATGTGCCCTTTTTTGGCCACCCCGACGAGTTGGGAGACGATCCGCGTCACCATCTCGACAGCATCGGCGTCGGGTCCCTGTATGGCAATTTCCTTTTCCCTGACGACGAGCCTGACGGGAAACCTTTGTTCTATGAGCCTGAGGTTCTCATCCTGCTGTCCGAGGAAGCGGGACATGGCCTCATCGTTGGGAACGACAATGACTGAATCCGCAGGTATGGTTGCATTCACCTCTTTGGACTTCGAATCCGTTGTCCTTTACCTTTCGCGGACGACTCCGGATATTTCCGGAATCTCTTTTTTCAGCACCGTTTCGACCTGGGCACGAAGGGTTTCCTGCGCGAAAGGACAGCTGCCACAGGCACCCGTCAGCCTGACCGTTACCGTGCCCTCGTCTTCATCGAAATTGATGTAATCGATATCACCACCGTGGCTCTGAAGAGCCGGGCGGATTTTTGACCCAATGGTCTCCTGAATCCTTTCTTCCGTTGTCATGGAATCTCCTCCACTTTCATTCATGGCGTTTTTTCGCGATTTACGCGTCCAGACAATTATATCATCATCATTGCCCGGCACCGCGGCATTATAAGGGATAGGCTGCTCCTTCGACAAGTTCCTCGAAACCTACGTCCCTTTTCGTCTGCATGGCGTACTTCCTGACAAGAAAATCCTTCGCGACAGCGGGGAACAGCGCATAGCTCAAGGTATCTTCCGGCTGCATGATATAGGGTCCCATGATTTCACGGATTCTTTCGAGTTCGGGCTTGATGATCTCACCGGGACGGCAGTCGATCGGTTTTTCATCACCGATGACCTTCTCTCGAATCGATTCGTCCATTTTCCCCGGAGGCCTCCCGTAAAAGCCGAGAAAATACTTTCTGACCTCGTTGGGAACGATCTTCCATCGCTCGCCGGTGAGCACGTTCAGCGTCGCCTGGGTCCCCACAAGCTGACTCGTCGGGGTAACGAGAGGCGGATACCCCATTTCCTTCCTGACTTTCGGGACCTCCTCCAGGACATCCTGGAGTTTGTCCAGCGAATTCTGTTCTTTCAGCTGGCTCACGAGGTTGGAATACATTCCCCCTGGAATCTGATACAGCAGGACGTTGATGTCCACTCCTTCAAGGCCCATGACAAACTGCCGGTAAGCCTCCTTGACGGATTTGAAATGCCGCGCTATGGGGGCCAGTTTTTCGAGGTCGAGTCCGGTATCGAGGGGCCCGCGCTGCAATGCAGCCACCATGGCCTCCGTCGCGGGCTGGCTCGTCCCCATCGCCAGGGGGGAGATGGCGCAGTCGATGACATCGGCGCCGGCCTCGACAGCAGCGAGATATGACATGGCCGCCATGCCGCTGGTGTAATGGCAGTGGACCTGCACCGGGAGGCCCGTCTTTTCCTTGATGGCCCTTACCAGGGACGCTGCGTCGACAGGACTCAAAAGCCCCGCCATATCCTTGATGCAAATCGAGTCCGCACCCATTTGCTTCATCGTCAGCGACAGGTCGCCGAACGCCTCCAGCGTATGGACGGGGGATATGGTATAGGACAGGCACATCTGGAGATGGCTGCCTTCCCTTTTTACCTGGTCGGCTGCGATCTCCATGTTCCTGACATCATTCAGCGCATCGAAGATCCTGATGATGTCCAGGCCGTTTCCCACGGCCCTTTTCACGAACTCACGAACCACATCGTCGGCGTAGTGCCTGTAGCCCACCACGTTCTGACCCCTGAGAAGCATCTGGAGTTTCGTTTTTTTGAAACGTTTCCGCAGCTCCCGGAGCCTTTCCCAGGGATCCTCATCAAGGAAACGCATGCAGGAATCGAAGGTTGCCCCGCCCCACACCTCGAGGGAATGGTACCCCACTTCATCCATCATTTCGGCCACGGGCAGCATATCCTTCGTTCGCAGCCTCGTCGCCATGATCGACTGGTGAGCATCCCTGAGCGCCGTTTCCGTAATCGCCACGCGACGATGTTGTTTTTCGTCTTTTTTCTCTTCCCCTGCCTTGCCCCCGGACACGGCAGTTTGCTCCTGTCGTTTTTCTGAACCATGCTGATCGACTTTGTGATCGGCTGTGTTTTTCATCAGGATACCTCCTCGTTCCAGATCGTCATTCACCGGTACCACGCTTCCTCGATTCTATACTCTCCGCATCCTCCAGGCTACCTCAGGTCCTGGTCTTGGCCCTCTGCCAGAGGTTCTCAAGTTCGTCAAGGCTGTATTCCGACCAGTCCCGCGAGCCTCCCTCGACAGTTTTTTCTATGAACCCGAAACGCCTGGTGAACTTTTTATTCGTCTCCTGGAGACTGAATTCGGCATCGACTCCGAGGTGCCTCGCCAGGTTGACGACGGCAAACAACAGGTCTCCCACTTCTTCCCTGATTCGCTCCATGTCCTCCGATCTGCGGGCTTCGGCAAGCTCTTCGAGTTCCTCGTCGATCTTCTCAAGCAAGGGGGAAACATCACCGGCGGGCCAGTCGAAGCCGACCTTGGCGGCCCTCTCCTGGATCTGGAAGGCCCGTACAAGGGCCGGGAGGCTTTTCGGAACCCCCGAAAGAATGGAATGATCCCTGTCCCTGGCCCGTCGTTCCTCCTGTTTGATCTGCTCCCAGTTCTTCTTTACTCCTTCGCTGTCGGTGACGGAGACGTCTCCGAACACATGAGGATGGCGGCGGATCAGCTTCTCCACAAGGATATCCAGAACGCCGCCAAGGTCGAAACTTCCTTCTTCCTCGGCGATTCTCGCAATGAAGGCCACCTGAAGCAGGTTGTCCCCGCATTCCTCGGCGATGATGTTTCCATCACCGGAATCGATCGCCTCGATCAGTTCGTAGGCTTCTTCAATGATGCAGGGCCTGAGGCTCTCCATCGTCTGTTCCCGGTCCCAGGGACATCCTCCGGGTTCCCGGAGCTTCCTGAGCACATCCATCAGTCTGAGCAGTTTTTCACCGGTAGTGTCCATGGCGTACATCCTCCCTGCCCTCGTCGGACCTTTCGAGTTCCTTCAGGACCCTGTCGAGTTCGATCATCCCCTTGTAGCCTCCAGGCCCGCGCAGCCGGCCACTGCTTGCCCTATGCCACCTTCTTCGGTCCAGACCCGAGCCAAGTTCCTCTGTGGCACCGAACAACACCGTTTCCGCCTCGGTGCACCTCACGTATTCTATACCATGATTTTTGCCCGCAAGCCTGAGTCTCGCCAGGGCAAGGACGCTTGCCACGGAATCCGGAACGGGTCCGAAACGGTCCCTGAGTTCCTCTTCTATAGCCTTCACTTCTTCCGTTTCCGATGCCCTCAGCAGACGGCGAAAGAGGGTAACCCGGACATTGGACTGGGGAATGTATGAGGCCGGAAGCCTGAGGGGCAACTGAAATTCCACGCGCGTCTTTCCCTGTGCCTCTTCACCCTTGAGTTTCGCCACTTCCTCCTCGAGCATCCTGTAGTACAGGGTAAAACCCACCCGTTCGATCCGTCCGTGCTGTTTCGTTCCAATCAGCTGGCCCCCGCCGCGTATCTCGAGATCCCTCCTGGCCAGCTTGTAGCCGGAACCGAGCTCCGTCATTTCGGAGACGGCCTCGAGACGTTCCCTCGCCTCCGCTGTCAGGGACGACTCGGAGGGATAAAACAGGAAACAGAAAGCCTGCTCTTCACGACGGCCTATCCTGCCACGCAACTGGTACATCTGCGCGAGACCGAGATCCTGAGCCTCGTCGACGATCAGTGTGTTCACCCTCGGGAGATCGAGGCCACTTTCAATGATCGTGGTGCATACAAGCAGCTGCGTTTCGCCTTTGCGGAACCTCTGCATCACCTTTTCAAGCCGGCGTTCATTCATTCTCCCGTGAGCGATATCGACGGCCAGGTCGGGAAAAAGTTCCTTGAGCCGCGCTGCGACATGTTCGATGGTTCGTATCCTGTTGTGAACGAAAAAGACCTGTCCGCCCCTTGCCGTCTCTCGCCTGACCGCCTGCCGAACCAGCCCCTCGTCCCATTCGCCGAGAGAGGTCAGCACGGGACGCTTCCTGTGGGGCGGGGCGGAAAGAACAGAAACGTCCCTGAGCCCGCCCATGGCCATGTGCAGTGTCCTCGGTATCGGCGTGGCCGTGATGGACAGCACATCCACCTCGGGGTGCAGGAACTTGGCGTACTCCTTGTGAAACACCCCGAAACGATGCTCTTCGTCAATAATGACAAGACCGGGTTCTTTCATCTGCAGGTCCTTCTGGAGCAACCTGTGGGTCCCGATGAGGATGTCCACCCGCCCCGCCGAGACATCGTCTATGATTGACCGTTGCTCGGGGGAAGGGACAAAGCGTGAAAGCATCCTTACATTCACCGGAAGACCGTCGCATCGGGCGCTGAATGTCGTCATGTGCTGCTCGGCAAGAAGCGTGGTGGGGACCAAAAAAAGCACCTGGCGACCGTTCTCCACGGCCTTGACGGCAGCCCTGAGAGCGACCTCGGTCTTTCCGAATCCGACATCACCGATCAAGAGACGATCCATGGGCTGCGGCCGTTCCATGTCTTGCTTCACGTCTTCAATTGCCCTGGCCTGGTCCGCAGTCAGCTGGAACGGACAGTTCGCCTCGATGCTCTCGGCCAGCTGTCCGTCAGGGCCATTGCTGTATCCCCGGAGGGTCTCCCGCCTCGCATAGAGACCCATCAGCGCCTCGGCCGATTCCCTGGCCTGCTCCCTTGCCCGATTGACGGATCGCTTCCAGGACTTTCCGCCAAGGCTGTCCAGGGACACCTCTTCACCGGGAGATACTTGATAGGGCAAGATCTTGTGGATCTGGACAAGGGGCACGAGCAGCCTCTTGTTGTCCGAGAATTCAAGTATCAGGCAATCCCTCGCCATCCCGTCGGCCACAATGGTATCGATGCCCCTGTTTTTCGCCACCCCGTAGTCCTCATGGACGACATAGTCCGTCTTCTGTACGCTTTCGTCCCATTCCACAGGCGGCCCGGGCTCGACAGGATCGCTTTGGGGAGGGGGAATGACACCGTACAGCTCACCATCGGAAAGGAACAAACTGGAAGTTCCGTGATCGATGAACCCGGCCGAGAGATTCCGCTCCCTCACCTGCACATCTTTCAGGCTTTCCAGAAGGGGGGTATTTCCCGCACCTGAGCAGATTGTGACGCTGTATCCCTGCTCTTTCCAGTATTCGAGAAAATTCCAAAGAGCCCGCCTGTCCCCCCGGAAATCAGGCAGTTCGGCCATGAACGAGCGCAACCTCGCCCCCTTGAGCATGCCGCTGATTTCCAGGCAATCAAGGATGTCCAGTTCTTTCCTGACTTCATTCCATGACTGTCCTTCCCGAATGCCGGCCTTTTCCATCATCTCCTCGAGAAGCCACCAGGCAGAGTCGGCCTGGGTTTCAATCTTGTCAGGCTCGAAAAGGACGATCCGCGTGGTTTCAGGCACCAGTTCGGAAAAAGCTACGTCCGAAGCACCCCTGAGCCCATGAAAAAAGGATTCTTTCATGGGGGCGACGCTTCGCTGGTCCTCGGTTCTGAAGAGCCGGAGACTCTCGATGCGATCATCAAAAAATTCAACACGGTGGGGAAGTTTCCAGGCGGGATCAAAAACATCCACGATGCTGCCGCGACTGACGTATTGTCCTGGATGCCAGACAAGATCCGTTCTTTCGTATCCCGAAGAGGCGAGCCATTCCAGGAGGGTATCCCGACCCGGACTTTCTCCAACGACAATCGGAAACGAACCCGTAGAGACCTTGAAGGGGGTCATGAGCGCAGCAGGTGTGGCTGCGAGAAGGCTCTCTTCCTTCTTCCACTTTTCCAGGATTTCACCGCGCCTGACTCGAAGGGCTTCGTTCCTGAATCCATCGATCCAAAGCGGGAGCTCGGGAAGGATGATCATTTCCCTGTCCCCATGGAGGGCTGCCCAGTCTGAAACGAATTCCTGAAGAATCCGTTTGTCCGGCATGAGGAAAAGCAAGGGCCCCTCCACATCCCTGCAGAACCATGCCCAGGAAGCTGTTTTTCCTCCAACATGGACACGCCGGCTTCCGGCAGCAGGACCTTGCGGATAGGCCAGGGCTTCCTGTGCAGACCGAACCTGTGGAACTTCCTTCATTTCAGCACTCCCCAAAAAGAAACATGGCGAGGGCCCGCCCCCGCCACAATCAATTCCTTTCAGATTCTCCGTTTTCCTCGAGAAGGTCCGGTGCATTGGCCCGCTGCATGGCTTCGTCCAATTTTCCGGCAACCCACAGGCGAAGCGCATCAACGGCCCTGTCAAGAATCGATGGGAGCCGCTTCAACTCCCAACGACGAAAGGGGGATGTCACGTATCCTGCCACATCCCCCGGATGATCCGCGCCCGCTATGCCGATGCGCAGGCGCGGAACGTCCAAAGTTCCGAGAACCGAAAGAACTGATTTCATGCCGTTATGTCCCCCGGCCGAGCCGCTCTTTCGCAGACGTAGTCTGCCGAAAGGAAGAGCGATGTCATCGTAGACGACAAGTATTTTCCCTGGATCTTGCATCAGTTCTTCTGAAAGCTCATGAAAAACCAGGCCGCTTCTGTTCATGTAAGTCAGGGGTTTGACGAGAAGAACCTCCCTGCCTTCTATCACAAGGGGACCCCAACGCCGGAGACGTCTGGTTTCCGTTGACGGGACCTCACCGATATCATCCAGCAGCGCATCGAGAACAAGCCAGCCGACGTTGTGCCGGGTCCAGGCATATTGCAGTCCCGGATTCCCCAACCCCAGTATGAGCCGCACCCGGCGTCAGTCCTCTTTTTCCTGGTCCTCTTCCTCTTCCTCTTTCGCCTTGCCCTTGCCGACAACTTCGATTTCCATTTCTTCGCCTTCTTCCGCCTCTTCTTCCTCTTCTTCCTCGGGCAGTTCGGGCATCGTGGCGTAGGTCACCATGACGACGGCCGACTCCGGATCATGCTCGATGGCGGCGCTTTCCGGAAGCTCAAGGTCCTTGACGTAGACAGCGTCCTCGATTCCGAGTTCCGATACGTCCACGACGATTGAATCGGGGATTTCCTTCGGAAGCACATACATCTCGAGCTCGTGTATGACCTGCTCGAAGACGCCGCCCTGCTTGACGCCGACACAGTGTTCCCTTCCGCTGACCTCGACAGGGACGTTGACGTATACCTTGTGCCCCGACAGCAGCTGGAGGAAGTCGATATGAAGCACATCTCCAGTCAGGGGATCCCTCTGGACGTCGCGCATGAGGCACATTTCCTCACTGCCGTCAGGCAACGTGGCGTCGATCCTGACAGTTTCCCAGTGCGGGGAGTTGGCATACTGAAGGACGTTTTTCGACTCCACGATTACCGGAATGGCTTCATCGAGCTCGGGGCCGTAGAAGACAGCCGGTATCACTCCTCCGGCACGAAGTTTCTTGCTCACTTCCTTGCCGGTCTTGCTCCGTTTTTTCAGTGTCAGTTTGACAGAAGACGATGTCATGACTCTTCCTCCTTAGAGATTCTCAATCCAGCCTGTTTAGACTGCCATCTAGCGGAAAAGAATGCTGACGGAATGGTCGGAATGTATCCTGCTGATGGCTTCCGCAAAAAGCGGTGCGATAGACAATGTTGTGATTTTATCGATTTGTTTCTCTTTGGGCAATGGTATCGTATCTGTCAATACCAGTCGATCGATGGGCGACGGGCCTATCCTTTCCACCGCCGGTCCCGAAAGTACACCGTGAGTTGCGCAGGCGTAGACCTTTTCCGCGCCCCTGTTCAGCAATGCCTCCGCCGCCTGGACCATGGTCCCCGCAGTGTCGATGATGTCATCGACCAGGATGGCGACTTTTCCATCCACATGGCCGATAATCTCCATTACCTTGCTCAGGTTCGCAACTTCGTGGGACCTCCTTTTGTCAACGATGGCAAGATCGGTGTTGAGGTGCACCGCAAATCTCCGCGCCCGAACGACACCTCCGATATCCGGTGAAACGACGACGACTCGTCCCTCATCTATCTCCTGTTTGAGGATCTCCCGAAAATGGGATGCAAGCAGTGGAGTGCCCGTCAGGTGGTCGACGGGAACATCGAAAAACCCCTGGATCTGGCCTGCATGAAGATCCGCGGCGATGAGTCGATCGGCTCCGGCCTTCTCGATCAGGTTGGCCACGAGTTTTGCCGTGATCGGTTCACGCGCCTTGGTCTTTCTGTCCTGCCTTGCATATCCAAAATATGGCGTTACCACATTGATTCTGTAGGCCGATGCCCGCCGGAGCACGTCGAGCATGATGAGAAGTTCCACCAGGTTTTCATTGACGGGGTGGCATGTAGGCTGAACAACGTAGACGTCAGCACCGCGGACGCTTTCCTCCACCGACACGCCAGTTTCGCCGTCTGAAAACCTGAAAAGCCTGGCCGAAGCGACGTTGATGCCGAGGCTTTCACAAATCCTTTCGGTGAAGGCCGGGTGCGACGTTCCGGAAAACACCTTGATTTCACGAAGTTTTGATACCATTCAGGATTGCCCCCCCTGCTTCTTTTTCCGATGTGCCCATCCTTCTATATTCGTCTGCCTGGACCTTCCGACGGCCAGGCTGCCTTCCGGAACATCCTTCGTGATGACCGATCCTGCACCGGTGAACGAACCGTCTCCCAGTTCCACGGGCGCCACGAGCATGGTGTCGCTCCCGATGAAACAGTCCTTTCCGATGCGGGTTTCGTGCTTCTTTTGTCCGTCATAATTGCAGGTAATCGTACCGGCTCCGACATTCGTCCTCTCGCCGACATCGGCATCTCCCATGTATGACAGGTGAGGTACCTTGGCATCATTGCCTATCCTGCTGTTCTTGACTTCCACGAACTTGCCGATGACTGCACCCTCGCCGATCTCGCTCCCGTTACGGATATGCGAGAAAGGGCCGATGACGGACCTGTCGGCCAGTGAACTTTCCCTCACATCGACATGCCCGGTGATGGTAACGTCGTTGCCGCATTGAACTTTCCGAAGAAGCGAATGGCTTCCAATCCGGCTTCCGCGACCGATTTTACTCCCGCCGTATATCTGGACGAAGGGATCGATGGAAACATCCGGATCGATTTGCACTTTCGGACCAATGTACACCGTTCGGGGATCGGCACAGCGCACTCCGGCTCTCATGTGCCTGTCGAGGATACAATCCCGTATTCTCTCCGCCGCCCGGGCAAGCTGGACGGGGTCGTTGACACCGGCAACCTCATCGGCATCATCGATCAGGACCATCTTCGCCCCTGCCTTTGTCCGTGACAGCGACTCGACGACATCGGTGAGATAGTATTCCCCCTGGGCATTCTCCCTTCCAAGTCCCTGGAGACACTCCAGGAGGTCCGGAACACGAAAGACGTAAACACCACTGTTCGCTACGGGGGTTTTCTTCTCATCTTCCGTAGCGTCCCGTTCCTCGACGACCCTTACCAGGCCGTCTTTTTCGATAACCCTGCCGTACCCGGACGGATCGTCAGGCCGGAAACCGAAAAAGGTACAGGCCCCGTTGCCGGCGACATGCTCTTTCAAAAGCCAACCTGCCGACCGGCTCGAAAGCTGCGGGACATCCCCGGGAAGCACAAGCACGTGTTCCAGCCCGCGAAGCCAGTCACCTGCACTCATGACGGCATGTCCGGTCCCGTTCTGCCGCTTTTGAACGCAGATTTCCGTTTCGGGCCATGCCTCCTGTACATAGTCCTCGACACGTTCCCGTCCATGCCCGACGACTACTGCCTTTTTGTCCACGGGAGTTCCCGACAGGTTTTCAAGAACATACCACAGGAGGGGTTCTCCAAGAATCGGAAGCAGGACCTTCGGTGTCCCGCTTTTCATCCGCGTTCCCTTTCCCGCGGCAAGTACCAGTGCACCAGTACCCTTCCCCTGCATCCTGGAAGCCCCCTTTTCGCATTCCTTTCAGGCAGCAGGCCAATACACTCTACTACAAGGAACGCTTTTTCTGCAAAACACGTAAAGCGGGGGAAGCCTCGGCTTCCCCCGTACACGGACAATTGGCTGGGGTGGCTGGATTCGAACCAGCGATCGCGGATCCAAAGTCCGCTGCCTTGCCAACTTGGCTACACCCCATCACAGGCGCAGCAATTATAGCCTTTCATGCCGGGACCCTGTCAAGGCATGAACAGTGGATGATTATTACCTGTATCTTGCGTTCGCAAACTCCCCGAAAGTATTATATACTTCTCGGGAGTAACCAAAAGATTTCCCAATTGGGGGACAGGCAATGTGGAATGTCGATGAAGCAATAGAACAGCTGAAGGATACCGGAGCCAAGATTACGTCGCAACGCGTCGGCATACTGCGACTTCTGGAGGGCAGAAAGGATCACCCTGCTGCGGAACAGATCTACCGTGAGATGCAAAAGGCCTTTCCCACCATTTCGTTCGCCACGATTTACAGTACCGCCCAGCTTCTCGAGCAGGCGGGGCTCATCCAGATCATCACCATAGACGACAAGCGGGTATTCTTTGACCCGAATCCCGAGGTTCACGGACATTTTCAATGCAACCGCTGCGGAGGCCTTTCCGACTTTCCGGTAGACGACCAGATCGTCGAAAGCCTCAAGGAGAGCACACCACACAGTGTCACAGGTGTTCAAGTGTATCTGTACGGTCTGTGCGCGGCTTGCGCCCGCAGGGAAAAACCGCAGATTCATTAGGATCCGTCGCCTTCATGGAGATCCTCTGGCTTGCTCTGGCGGCACTTCTGGTAATGATCAGCATCGCAGGGATTTGGGCCGGGAAGCGGAGATCTTCAAGGTCAGTCGTCTTTTACCTTTTCCTGTTTTTGTTTTTCGCCCTCGCCGCTTTCACCCTTTTCCGGATCACCTGGTTTGCGGGCCTCGTCATGATCCCGGCATCATTCCTCATCGCGATCATTCTCTGCAAAGGCAGAAAGCTTCAGATGGCAAAGGGCAGACAAAAAGCCCCTGAGGAAAGCAAAGATGAAAGCCGGTGACGAAAGATGATGAAAGAGATTTTCGGGAAACGTATAGTGTCGGGAATCCTCGTCAGTCTTGCGTTTCTGGCCCTGACAGTCGCCGAAGGAGCCGCAGCAGACACGCAGGGGTACAGAATCGTCATCGAGGCCGTACCCGACGGAAACATCACAGCGGTGAGGAATCAAGGCGGATCGCTGCATCTCGGATCGGTGGTTTCCCTGCCGTCATCCACCAGATGGCCTGCCTTCACGGCCGCCAAATGGGGGAAGCCGGGCACAGTTGTGGCAACTGCGGTCAACGCCATCCACATTCTTGTTGATATCGAGGACGGGCGGGGACGGACCGTCAGCATCCTCCCGAAAGACACCTTTGCACCGGCTGCCGGAGAAAAAGCCTTCTACCTCACTGACATTCCGCCTGGGCGAGGCCTGTTTGGTGCATGGGCCCCGCCTGTGGGAAGCACTGTAATCTTCAGGAAAAACGCTTCCAAAGATGAAAAGCCAAAGGCCGGAGTGACGACGTCGACAGTGGAAATCATGGTGGCTCCGCAGCAGACGCCATGGTACGTCGAATTCGAAAACCGTCCGGGCGGACGCATCACCGCGTGGACCGACTCGGGCCCCCGGCTTTTGGGCAGGATCGTCCGTCCACTTGCCGGGTGCGGACGTTTCGGCGGAACCCGGTTCCAGCGAACGGGCAGGATCAGGGCAAATCACCCGGGCGTCGTTGATGTCAGCACTTCACCGGAAGGGATCATCGGAGGGTTTCAGATTCTGCCGCTGGCACATGCCGCGTCGCCGGAAATGGACAGCGCATGGAAACTGTCCCAGTGGCTCATCGTGGCTCCGGACAAGGGAACCTTCACAGGCAGGGAGCCCCTCTTTTCTTCCGGTTTTGTCACAGGCCCCGCCGCCGGCGAAAAACTCTGGGATTTCTGGTCAACCTACGGGCGCAGATCCCTTGTCCTCGCCAGGATCAGCGGAGGCCCCTGGGAATGGATGCCCGAAGCCACAGGAAGGAACGACACCGCTCTGGAAAAGATTACCCATCTGCGTCTTTATTTTCCATCCACCCGTGAACCGTTGAAGGCGGCCGATACCCGGTAGGCACCGGCCGCCTTTTGCGGACTCCCGTTTCGCTTATTCGTCTTCTTATTCCACGGTGACACTTTTCGCCAGGTTCCTCGGTTGATCGATCTCCTTCCCGAGGATCTTTGCGACATGGAATGCGAGAAGCTGCAAAGGCACGACCGTCAGAAAGGGACTGAACTCCTCGTCGGTCCATGGCACCTCTACGAGGGCCTCGGCCTGTTTTTTCACGAGACTGTCCCCCTCTGTACAAATGCCGATGACCGGCGCATTCCGGGCTCTCGCCTCCTGGATGTTCGACAAGGTCTTTTCATACATGCTGTCCCTCGGGCTCACGACCACCACGGGCACCCTGGGCTCCAGCAACGCGATGGGGCCATGCTTCATTTCTCCGGCGGCGTACGCCTCGGCATGGATATAGGAGATTTCCTTGAGTTTCAAAGCCCCTTCAAGGGCAACGGGAAATGAAACGCCCCTTCCGATGAACAGGAAATTCGACCTGTCGGAATACGCTTTCGCAATGGGAAGAATGTCTTTCTCGTTCTCGAGGACTTTCTCCACCTTGTAGGGAATCTGGAGGAATTCCGTTGAAAGACGCTCCTCCTCGTCTTCAGTGATGGTCCCCCTGAGGCGAGCCAGATACAGGGCCGCAAGAAACAGGGTCGCCACCTGGCCGGTAAAGGTTTTTGTGGCGGCAACCCCGATTTCGGGTCCCGCCTTGAGCAAAAGGACGCTGTGAACTTCCCTGGCAAGGGTCGATCCCCGAACGTTGGTGATGGCGAGGCAATGAGCCCCGTCGGCCCTGGCCTTCCTTTGGGCCGCCAGCGTATCCGCCGTTTCTCCTGACTGGGAGACGAACACCGCGAGGGTATTCTGATCGCATCTCACACGGCGGTACCGGTATTCCGACGCAATATCCACCTTGACATCGAGATCGGTCCACCTTTCAAACGCCCTTTCGGCCACGAGAGCGGCGTAGTACGACGTCCCGCAGGCAATGATGTGAATCCTGTCCCACCGGGCCGCATCCCCGGGCGTCCAGTCGAGTTCTTCGGAAAGGTCGACCTTGCCCTCCGCAACGCGACCCTTGAGGGTGGATCTCAGAACCATCCCCTGTTCGTGGATCTCCTTGTGCATGTAATGGGAAAACCCGCCCTTTTCCGCCATATCCACGTCCCAATCGACGAGATTGACCGCTTTTTTCAGGAGATTCCCCTCTTCGTCCCACACCCGGAACGCCCCCGGGGACAGTTCCGCGATCTCCCCCTCATCGAGGTAGACGGCCTGGCGGGTGTAAGGCAGGAAGGCCGGTATGTCGGAAGCACAGAACATCTCCTTTTCCCCGACGCCGAGCACGAGGGGGGACCCTTTCCGAAAACAGTAGATCCGGTCGTCACAGTCCTGCTGGATCACGGCGATCGCAAAGGATCCCCTCAATCGTTCCTGAAGGGAAGCCACCGTCCTGACCATGTCCTGCGTCTGTTGGAAGTATTTTGAGAGGAGGTGGACAATCACTTCCGTATCGGTTTCGGAAACGAACTCCGAACCTTCCCGTTCGAGTTCTTCCTTGACATCGAGATAATTTTCAATGATCCCGTTATGGACCAGGGCGAACCGCTTGTTTCCGTCACTGTGCGGGTGGGCGTTGGCGACGGTAACGCCTCCGTGCGTAGCCCATCGCGTGTGACCGATCCCCCTGGTTGCACGGGGTTTTCTCTTCTCGAGTATGGCGGCGAGATCAGCCACTTTCCCGACTTCCTTGTAGATCTCGATCTCCCCGTTGACTCCGAGGGCCATCCCGGCCGAATCATATCCACGATATTCCAGCCGCCTCAGACTGTCGAGAATGACATCCGAGGCGTTCTTCATGCCTATATATCCGACGATTCCGCACATAATGCGGTTCAGACACTCCTTTCATGTTTCCAGGGGGAATTGCCGTCCTTTTTGTGCCGGAGATCGCTCCCCGGTTTTGAGAAACGGCTCCTCGGGCTGATTCCCGCAGCCCCCGGGACATCCGCCGAATCCTCGATCATCCCGGACCTCGTCAACTGGGTTCCCAGTTCAGGCGCTTGCCTCCGCCGCATCAAAACTGATATTCAACATGGATCTTCCATCGCATCACCGCCCGTCTTTGTATGCCGCCAGCTCCTGCTCGATGATCGCCCTGAGTCTCTCATCCCGTGCTGCAATCGCTATCGTGGCACGGAGCCAGCTTTCCCTGGTTCCGCAATCGTAGCGGCGACCCGAATATACATATCCCCAGACAGGTCCATCGGAAATGGCCGCTTTCATCGCGTCAGTCAGCTGGTATTCACCGCCGGCACCTTTTTCGAGGTTTCTGATGTGGTCGAAAATCCCCGGCGTCAGGACATATCGACCCATGATCGCATATTCGCTGGGGGCGGTATCCGGATCAGGCTTTTCCACCAGGTCACGAACCTTGAACACTCTCGGGTCATCGGTCTCTTCCACATCGACGATGCCGTACCTGGAAGTCTCTTCACGGGGCACCTTTTCCAGGGCGACGACGATTCCGCCCCGTTTTTCATGTACACGGACCAGCTGGGCCAGCACCGGGGGATCTCCTTCATCAGCAATCATCACGTCATCGGGAAGGACGACACCGAAGGGTCCTTCGCTGCACGCCGGTTCCCCACACAAGACGGCATGGCCCAGGCCAAGGGGTTCAGGCTGCCTGACCGACATGACCTTTGCCATACCCCCGATGGATTTTACAAGATCGCGAAGATCCCTTTTCCCCTTCGTCTCCAGCGCTTTTTCAAGCTCCAGCGAACGGTCGAAATAATCTTCTATGGCCTGTTTCCCCCTGCCTGTCACGAGGACGATTTCTTCACAACCTGACGAAACGGCTTCATCCACTCCGTAATGGATGAGGGGCCTGTCGATCAGCGGAACCATTTCCTTCGGGATGTCCTTGGTTGCAGGCAAAAACCTCGTTCCCATCCCCGCAACGGGGAAAAGGCACTTTTGCACTGCTTTGTCAGCCTTTTCTTTCACGGGATCACATCCTTTCTTCGCAGATCTGTCATCAGTTATCGGTCCTCAGTTGTGCCCGGCCTGCACGATGGCCTCCACGATCCTCACTGCAGAGCGTTCCAGTGCCGCAGGATCCTTTGTTTGCACCAGAACGCGAATCATGGGTTCAGTACCGGAGGGCCGTACGAGGACACGCCCGGAATCCCCGAGAGATCGTTCCACCTCGCCGATCACGGTCCACAAGCCGGGATCCTCCATGACCACTTCCTTCTGCTGGACGGGAACGTTTTTCAGAATCTGGGGGTAACGGCTGAAACGGTCGACCAGGGAGTCAATGTTCTCCGAAAGTTCCCTGCACGCCTTCAGGAAGGCAAGGGCCGTGCAAAGGCCGTCACCTGTGGAGACGAATTCGTCAAGAATAATGTGGCCCGACTGCTCGCCACCCAGCCGCGATCCCGTCTCGCGCATCTTGTCAAGCACATACCTGTCGCCTACGGGACAACGGTGAACGGGTATACCCAGCGGCTTGAGGTGATCCTCGAGAGCGAGATTGCTCATGACCGTCGCCACGACCCCGCTTCCAAGCAGATCGCGTGTTTTCAGCCACCTTGCAATGACCCACAGGAGGATATCTCCGTCGAGGGGACGACCCTTACCGTCCACACAGAGCATCCTGTCGGCGTCACCGTCAAAGGCGATCCCCAGATGATAGCCCCCCGATTTGACCCCCTCCGAAAGGCTCCCCAGATGCATGACACCCGAGTGTTCGTTGATATTCATGCCGTCGGGCTCAGCACCTATGAAGTCCGCCTTGTACCCGAGTTTCGCAAAAAGAGACGTTGCCGGGGCCGTGGCGGCTCCATTGGCACAATCCACGAGAATCTTCCGATCGCTGTGCCCTCCTCCGTCGCCGATTGCGTCCGCAAGCCACCGAACATAGATTTCCCAGGCTGCGGGATCGCTCTGGATGTTCCCTATAGCGGCTCCGGTGGGGCGCCATTCGTCGTTCAGGCTGTCGCCGAGATATTCCTCGATTTCGGCCTCTTCCTCGTCACGAAGCTTGAATCCATGACTGTTGAGGAACTTGATTCCGTTATATTCCGGTGGATTGTGAGAAGCGCTCACCATGGCGCCTCCCGCACAACCCAGACGCTTGATTGAATGACTGAGGGCCGGCGTCGGAAGCACCCCGAGATCAATAACCTCGGCTCCGGCGGAAGTCAACCCCGAAACCAGCGCTGATTCAAGCATGACGCCGGAACGGCGCGTATCACGCCCGACGGCAATGTGGGGTTTCGGGCACCCCCTTTCTATCAGGAAAAGCACAAAAGCACGGCCGAGGCGAAGTACCATCTCGGGCGTCATCAGCCCCCTGTTGGCGACATCCCTGACTCCGTCCGTACCAAAGAGGCACCGGATTCTCATCTCGTTGATCATGGGCTTCATCCTTCCGGCCTGGCTTTGTTACTCCGTGTTCGCATAAACCGTCACGTGAGCCGGCTCAATCTTGACGATCTCGACGTCACCGCTGACGGCCTTGTACTGTAGAGGCACCCGCAGTTTCCTGGAGACGATGTTGGTCACATCAACATACAACTCTACAGGTGGCCCGGAATCCTCAAGCTCGTCAAGGACAGACGGCATTCCTTTCACGATGACATCCGCCCGGGACGGTTCCGACCTCCAGGATGGATAGATGCTTCTTCCCCTGATTTGTATGGGCACGTTCTTGTACATCCGCTCCTGGAGGTTCGGCGCAAGGAGAACCCTGACCCTGACAAAGGCCGGTTCGATTTCCCGGGCTCCGCCATATCCCTTGGGCACCCTGACCTCAAAGACCTCATCCTCTTTCAGACCACTCACATCAACGGCGGGAAGCTCCACGTTCCTGATCCTGTCGAGAACCTCGACAGGCCCTTTTACTGTGACTTCCGGAGGATCCACGGAAACCCCCTGCACCAGGTAATCCTTATGGGGGTCACCCGTTATGGAGACATCGACCTTGACGTTTTTCCTCGGAATGCCCTGGATGAGGACGTAATCCATGCGCACCTGGACAGGCTCAACGGTGACGTCCTCCATTTCCCGGGAACCTTTCCATGACGGCCTCAAGGTCAGGCTTTCACCCTCAAGCAACTGGTCCAGAGAAGGTTCCACATAGACCCTGTCGATCGATTGCAGCTTGTGCTCCGGACCCTCCAGCCGGACTTCTTCCGGATCGAACCTGACATCCTCAAGCCTGTAACCGGGAGGCAGCCCTCCCTCGACTTTGACCTCGAGAGTGAGGGTTTTCGTTGTCGTTTTGGTCAACTGCACCTCGATATTCGACGGCTTGATATCGATCAGGCGGACCCCCGAAGGCAATATCGCCCTCACAGGCACCACGTGAGTTCCCGCATCGAGACCTTTCAAATCGACCTGGCAGGCAATCGACTCGAGGGATTTCCCCGAGAGGACATCCCGCGGGGCAGCAATCTGCAGGTCCACGTTGCGGGTTTCACTGCTGATGGACAGCTCCTGCGGCACATTGAGATATTCGATGGGGAGCGTAAAGGTCCGCACGACTTCGGTTGTCCTTTCCGCCGTTACATAATACCAGACAAGGACCGCGACAATAATCGAGACAATTTTCAGAAAGGTTCTTGAGGAAAGCAGTCTGTCAAGATTTTTTATCATGATTTTCCTCCGGCTCGCTTGACCAGAGCGTACGAAGGTCCTTCTGGAGATTGTCGAGAACCGATCGGCTTGAAGCCGTTGCCGAGAAATAGTGAAGCAAGAGACGACGTATCTGGTTTTCCTTCAGTTGTCGTGAAAGGTGCCCGTTGATCGCAAGAGCCACCTCGCCGCGTTCTTCGGAAACGACCAGGGCCATGGCATCGGAAACTTCCGTGATCCCAAGGGCCGCCCTGTGTCTTGTTCCGATCCATCGGGAAAGATTGCTGTTTTCGGTGAGCGGAAGGTAACAGGCCGCGGCGAGCACAGTTGACCTGTCGATAATGACCGCACCATCGTGAAGAGGGTTCCCCGGCCAGAATATTGAGACGAGCAGATCATGGGTGATGACACTTTGAATCTGGACGGCCGACCGCCAGATATCCTTCAACCCGGTGTTCCGCTGAAATACGAGAATCGCGCCTATCCGCTGGCTCTGCAGATACAACAGCGCCCGGGTCACCTCGTCGGAAAGCTGGGCAGCCAGTTCTTCGGCCTGCCTCCTCCGCAGGATATTTCCCCTTCCCAACTCCTCCAGCATCCTCCTCAATTCAGGTTGAAAGACGATGGGGATGGCAATAATGATGACGCCGAGGAGCCTTCCCAACATCCAGGAAAGGGCTTCAAGCTGGATGAGTCTCGCAAAGGCGGCAAAAAGCCCGAGGATGAACAGCCCCTTGACGAGCTGCATCGCCCTGGTGTCAACGAGAAGCAGCAGAATCCTGTAAAAGATGAAGGCAATGATCGCAATATCTATGAAATCCTGCCAGCGGATAATTTCAAGCATGGCCGTCACGTTCTTCCCGGGCTCCCTTTCTAGAGTATTTTAACATTCACATATCCGGAAGTTGAGGCCGCGAGCATGGCCCCGTAGTCCGGCCTGAACCGCAGGATATCGCCGGGTTTGAAACTTTTTCCCGTTTCCTCCACGTCGATGGTCAGATGATCGCTCGAAGCACCGATGATCGATGCCCCCTCCAGGACCGGTTCCAGCCCTTCCGGATTCACATCCTGCCTCCCCATTGCGGTAATCACCCTGAGTCGTTCTCCGCGGTCCTCAAAGACGGGGACCCTTCCGAAAGCATCGGCTCCGATCTCGCCGATCGGCTTGGTGGGTTTTCGCCGGCACTCCACTACCTCCGCCAGGATTTCCACGGCTTCCTTTTCGAGATAGGGAATTTCCCTGCGGCCCGTTACATCTGTTCCAAGCAGGATGGCTTCCCCGACACGAAGCTGGTTGACTCCCCGGGGCATCCTGTTTTCCTCGACAAGGTAAAGCGACGAGGTGGCACCACCGGAGACGAGGTCCAGTCCGACACCTGCAGATGCGGCGATTTCTTGTCCCACTTCGACAAGACCTGAAAGGTTTTTTCCCGTCGGGAGAACGCCCGAAAGACAGCCGAAATTCGCTCCGACTCCTGCAAAACGGAGGGCTTTGCACTTTTTCAGGGTTTCACCCATGCTGGTGGCTTCATCGGGCCATATCCCTTCCCTGAGGTCCCCCATGTCGGCCATGACGATCACGCCGCAATTTCTTTTCACTTTCCGGCATTCGGCATCGAGTGCCTCCAGGGTTTCCGCCATGGAGACCAGGGCGATATCCACATGTTCCGCCACAAAGGACAATTCGCTGGGCATGGGAATCCGAAGCAGCATGAAAGGCCCCTTGACTCCCGCTTCCCGCATCCGGAGAATGTTGGCGCAGCGGCTGTCGGCAATACCGCTGCAACCGCCCTCCAACATGGCACGGGCGACTTCGGGATGCCCTGACAAACCTTTCGTAACCCCCCACACGGCGATTCCCGCCTTGGCGCAAAGCTCCGACACCTTGCTGCTGTTCCTGCGAATCACTCCGGTGTCGATGCAAATCCGGGGATACTCGAACATGTGACACATCCTCCCTTTTTCAGAAACCTCTCAATTTTCTGAGAAGCGAGAGGTTTCTCATATCCCCCTGTTCCTCCTTGGGGGTCTCCAGTATGCACGGGACGTCGGCCCAGCGGGCATCGGCCACAATCCTGCCGAAAGGTTCCATACCGATCTCTCCGGCACCGATATGCTGGTGCCGGTCTTTTCTGGTTCCTTTCTTTTCTTTGGAATCATTCAAATGCCAGCAGCCGATGTTTCCCGTTCCGAACAGCCTGTCCACACGCCCCACGAGCCGTTCGTAGCTGTCGGGAGTGCGTATCTCATACCCTGCTGCGAAAAGGTGACATGTATCCAGACAAATCCCGATCCTGTCATGTCCGCCGAGCCTATCGAACACTGCACCAAGCTCGTCAAGGGAGGCACCGATCCCTTCACCCTGGCCTGCCATGGTTTCCAGGAGGATCCTCACCCGCAAGCCGTCGGTCCTTTCAAAAAGGCTCTCAAGCGACCTGACGATCCTCTCGATTCCTGTCTCGAGACCATCTCCACGGTGAGAACCCGGGTGCAGCACGAGATCATCT
Source organism: uncultured Synergistaceae bacterium (assembly GCA_964515395.1). GTDB lineage: Bacteria > Synergistota > Synergistia > Synergistales > Thermovirgaceae > UBA1876. The sequence continues at coordinate 25,615 of CAZERC010000001.1, forward strand.
ATGCCGAGCTGGTCGCAGCGAATCACTTCATCGGCAAGGGCGTCGATGCTTTTTTTGCGGATTTTCTCCGACCCGGCCAGGTTGATGAGGTAGGTCGAATGGGCCACAACCCTTCGTATCCGGCTTTTGCCCCACTTCTTGAGAAACCGCTCGCAAACTCCGTCTGGAAGGGGCGCTCCCCTCCACTGCAACTGGTTCTTGGTGAATATCTGGATGGCCTCGCATCCCAGGGCTTCGCCCCTCTCTATGGCCCGGTACACGCCTCCAGCAGCCGAGACGTGTGCACCGATCAGGGACACGTCGCAACTCCATCGCGACGCGCCAGGTACCGCAGGAACTTCCAGAGGATCTTTGCCGTTGCGCCCCAGATGGACCGGGTGTCGTCGACCCTGAAGACGGGATACATGAAGGCGCCTGTTTTCGAATTTCCCCAGAAAAGTTCGGGAGGCAACCGAAGCCTGTCGGTCAAAACCAGGAAAGCGCTGCTGATCTCCACCGGATCCGGGCGGACACACCTTCTGAGTTCGTCGATTTCAATGCAGGCGACAAAAGGGTAAATGACGAAATCACTGGAAAAGGCGTATTCTTTGGGCAACTTTGCCTCTATCCGGAACTGCCCGGGTGAGAGACCGAGTTCTTCATGACATTCCCGGAAAGCGGTGTCCATCGGAGTTCCGTCACCCTGTTCTCTCGCTCCTCCCGGAAAAGCGAGTTGGCCGGCATGCCGACGCAATCGGGTCGACCTCTCGACACAAAGCACGGAAATCCTGTCTTCCACTTCGGTATACGCCACCACGACGGCACTCTGCCTCTTGCCTTCGTCGTCAAGGTCGTTCCACAACGCGGCATCACCCGGATCACCCACACCTGTGACAGAATCCGGTGGGTCCGATTTGTCGTGCGGCAGGGGAACCCATTCCTGCAGGATAATACCGCCCTCGTTCATAGGCGCCACTTCTTTCCGGTTTCCTCAGTTTTCCAGCGTGCTTTCCTACGTCCTAGCGGCCTGAATGGAGATGGACCTTGCCCCTGAACACGACTCCCCGACTTCCGTCCACGGTGGCGATGATACCGTCTTCAAGGAGTTCCAGTGCCCCCTCGGCTCCAACGATGCACGGAATTCTGAGCTCCAGTGCGACAATGGCGGCATGGCTGGTCAGCCCGCCCTCCTCGGTAACGACGGCGCCGGCCTTTTTCATGGCAGGAACAAAATCCCTGTCGGTGTGTTTCGCAACAAGGATGTCGCCCTCCCGAACCTTTCGCCGAGCTTCCTCGGCATTATGGGCTTTCGCTATACGCCCTGTGGCATCCTGCTTGAGCAGTGACAGGCCCTTGACGAGAATCTGTCCGACGGTTACCACCTCTATGGTATTCGTGGTCCCCCTCATGCCCACGGGCACACCGGCCGTCACGACGATCAGGTCCCCCTCGTAAAGAAGCCCTTCGTCGATGGCCCTTTCCATGGCCGTTGCCAGCGCCGTTTCGAGGGTTTCCTCCCGCTCGACGAACAGCGGGGCCACACCCCACACAAGACAGAGGGATCTCCATGTCCCTTTCGATGGCGTTGCCCCGATAATCAACGCCCTGGGACGATATTTGCTGATCATCTGGGCCGTGCCTCCGCTTTGGGTCAAAGACAGGATCGCTCTCGTCTTCATCCGTTCGGAAATGAGCCCCGCGGCATGGCTCACGGCATCGGGCACACGATTGATGTCCGTATAGGGAAGCGATCTTCCAGGCAAAAACCTTTCGTCCGATTCGGTACGGACGATGATCTTCGTCATGGTCCTGACGGCTTCTACAGGATATGCCCCATTCGCCGTCTCGCCGGAAAGCATGACTGCATCGGCACCATCGAGAACGGCATTGGCCACATCGCTGGCTTCTGCCCGTGTCGCCCTGGGATTCCGGATCATGGAATCAAGCATCTGCGTCGCGACAATGACAGGTTTTCCCTGGCTGCGGCAAAGATCAACGATGCGCTTTTGAACAAGCGGCACATCTTCAAGGGGGATCTCCACACCCAGATCCCCCCTTGCCACCATCATTCCGTCCACGACTTCGGCGATGGATTCGAGGTTCTCCACGGCCTTCTGGGTCTCAATCTTTGCGATGACCCTCAGATCTCCGCCAAGATCCTCGATGACTCGGCGGGCTTCCATGACATCGTCCCTGTCCCTCACAAAGGAAAGGGCGATATACTCGAGGCTGTTTTCAACGGCCCAACGGACATCATCCTTGTCCTTTTCAGTCAGGATGGGCAAGGCAGACAGTGATCCCGGTATGGACACGCCCTTGCGTTCACCAAGTTCCCCACCGACGACAACCTCGCACAGGAGGTCCCTTCCCTCCGTTTCACCGGCTTTCAGGTGGATGGTGCCGTCGTCAATAAAAATTGATTGCCCCGGCTGGATTTCGGTCAGCAGCGGTTCGTATCCCACATGGAACCTCTTGCCGGTACCTTCGGTTTCGTCCGGCGTCAGGCGCACCGTGGCCCCGGTCTCGAGATGGACGGGGTTTCCTCCGGCAAGCTTTCCCGTCCTGATCTCCGGGCCCTTCGTATCGAGCATGGCGGCAAAGGGCCGTGCCAGTTCCTTTTCGAGGGAACGAACATTCTCAAGATGCCGTCCGTGGCTTTCCTGGGTGCCATGGCTGAAATTCAGGCGGGCCACATCCATGCCGGAGACAGCCATTTCCTTGAGCGTCTCCTTTGTTTCACATGCCGGCCCGAGGGTGCATACGACCTTAACTCGTTTCATCGGGACCCCTTCCGCTCATGATACTTCCGTGAGCCGTAAGTATTTCAGCCTTTCCCCTGACTTTTATGGCTGAAGTGTATTCCGTGAACTGCGATATCCAGACTTCGCCCTCGTCGAGTTTCTCGCTGTGGGCGAACCGGGTTTCCTGACCCCGGGTCAGACCGATGACGGAAACGCCGTTTTCCATTGCCTTGACGACGACAAAATCCGCCATCACCGATGGGGTTTCCTTCTCCTCTGCTCTCACTTCGCTTTCCTCCTTCCATCCATCCATTC
>CAZERC010000001.1:28749-45722 GCA_964515395.1 uncultured Synergistaceae bacterium
GGGGTTTCCTTCTCCTCTGCTCTCACTTCGCTTTCCTCCTTCCATCCATCCATTCTACCGGCTTGCTATACGACTTCAACAGCGCCTCCGGAAATCCGTCGTATTTCCTCGCAGAAGGGTTTTGCAGGATCGACCTTCAGGCGCCTCGATCGCAAGACCGCCCTGCATGTATCGGAGACATATTCAATGAAGACAGGCGCTTCACCGGGGTATCCCTTGAGTTCGCGGTACACGTCCCGGAGACATCCGTTGAGGCTTCCGCCTGAGTCGTGAACCCTCAGTCTGACAGCGGGGGGCGTTGCCTCCCTGGCCCTGTCTACAGGCAGGACGGAATCCACGATCAGGTTCAGGCCGTCCCGTTCCTGTGGAGTTCCCGTGACGACGCAAACCTCGCCCTTTTCAGGGATGTATTCCAGGTTGCTCCATGTCCTGGGAAAGCAGACGGCCTCGATTTTCCCCTCCGTATCCTCGATTTCGAGAATAGCCATCTTGTCGCCCCTTCTCGTGAACTTCTCCTGCAGATCGACAACGACACCGGCGATCACAGGCTTGCAGCTCGAGGACCTCCACAAAGGAAGTTCGCCGATCGAGCAGGTTGTAATGTCCCTGTACAGGGGTTCATACTGCTCGCAGGGATGCCCGGAGATGTAGAGCCCCGTGGCCTCTTTTTCCATGGTCATTCGGGTGTGGAAATCGAAATCCTCGGTTTCGGCAAGTTCAGGGCTGCCGGGGTCCTCTTCCTGGACAAGGGACAAAAGCGATTGCTGACGGCCGTCGGCGGAACGTCGCTGGACGATGTCCACCATGGGCTGCAGGCTGTCCAGAAGCTGTTTCCGGTTTGAAATGACGGAGTCGAAGGATCCGGCCTGGATGAGATTTTCCACGACGGATTTCCCGACGACCCTCATGTCCACCCTGTTCAGGAAATCCCACAGGGATTCGAAGGGTTCTTCCTTCCTGGCCTCGATGATTGCCTCCACCGCCCCTTCGCCGACCTTGGACACGGCGCTGAGTCCGAAAAGGATCTCGTCCCCGTCCACGGTGAAAAGGGAACCGGACTTGTTGATGTCGGGCGGACGGACGTTAATCCCGGAATTTTTGACGGCCCTCACATACCGCGCGAGAATTTCAAGTTTCGAGTGGATGTGGCTTGAGAGGAAAGCCGCCATGAATTCCACAGGGTAATGAGCCTTGAGGTAGGCTGTCTGGTAACTGATCATTGCATAGGCCGTGCTGTGGGATTTGTTGAAACCGTATCCGGCGAATTCCTGGATGATGTCGAAAATCTGCTCGGCCTTTTTCGCGTCGATGCCCTTTCTCGCACAACCTTCGACGAAATGGGCCCTCTCCTTTTCCATCACCTCCACCTTTTTCTTGCCCATGGCCCGCCTGAGCAGATCCGCCTGGCCCAGGGTGTATCCCCCGAGCGTGGCCGCGCATTGCATGACCTGTTCCTGGTAGAGCATGACCCCATGGGTCTCCTTCAGTATGTCCTCAAGCAGGGGATGAAGATACGAGGCCTCCTGGCGCCCATGCTTGCACTCGACATACTGGTCGACCATGCCGCTTCCAAGCGGACCCGGCCTGTAAAGGGCAAGCACGGCGATGAGGTCTTCGAAACAGTCGGGAGCAAGACGCTTCAAAAGCTGCCGCATTCCGCCGGATTCGAGCTGGAACACCCCGAGGGTGTCCGCACTGGAAAGCAGGTCGTAGGTTTTTTGGTCGTCCAGCGGGAGATTGTAGATATCCGGGGCTGTTTTCCCGTTCCCCTTGATGTTGTCCAGCGCTTCCTCCACCATGGACAGCGTCCGAAGCCCCAAAAAGTCCATCTTGACGAGGCCGAGCTTTTCCACGGGCTCCATGGCGTACTGGGTAACAATCTGTCCGTCGCCGATCCTCCTTACGGGGACGTAATCCGTGAGGGGGCCGGGAGTGATGACCACTCCGGCCGCATGCTGCGAGCAGTGTCGGGCAAGCCCTTCGATGCGGGAAGCATAATCGAGGAGCTTTCGAACCATCGCGTCATTCCGGTGGAGCTGCTTCAGTTCGGAGTTCTGTTCCATGGCTTCGTCGATGGAACCGACGCCGGCGGGAATCATTTTCGCCACCTTGTCCACTTCCGGGTAGCTCATGTCCAGGGCCCGTCCCACATCCCGCACGGCGCCCTTGCATTTCATCCGGTCGAAGGTGATGATCTGTCCCACGTTGCCTCTGCCGTATTTGTCGACGATATGCTCGAGGACCTGATCCCGCCTCTTGTCTGAAATGTCCGTGTCAATATCGGGCATGCTGATCCTGTCGGGATTGAGAAAACGTTCGAAAAGAAGATCATACTTCAGCGGATCCACTTCGGTGATCTTCAGACTGTAGGCCACCAGCGAACCCGCGGCCGAACCCCGCCCCGGGCCAACCGGTATTCCGTCGTTTTTGGCCGCCTGGATGATATCGGCAACAATCAGGAAATACCCGGCAAACCCCATCTGCCTGATGACACCGAGCTCATATTCCAACCGGGGAAGATACTCCGGGGCGACTGTTTCGCCGAACCGTTCCTTGAGTCCTGCCGTAGCCCTCTCGCTGAGGGCTTCCTCCAGGCTTTTCCCTTCCGGGACGTCAACCTTCGGAAGCATGTGACCCTCGAAGGAAAAATCGACGTTGCAGCGTTCCGCAATGGTCAGGGTGTTTTCCAGGGCTTCCGGGACCTCCTCGCCGAAGAGACTCCACATCTCTTCGGGCGACCGGAGATAGAAATCATTGGACCCGAAACGGTACCTGTTTTGGGAATTGACCGTCGAATTGGTCTGGACACAAAGCAGAACATCATGCCAGGCCGCATCGTCGGCCTCCAGATAATGGGCGTCGTTGGTCGCAATTAACGGGATTCCCGTCTCTTTCGAGAGCCTGATCAGCTCCTTGTTGACATAGGCCTGTTCGGGCACGCTGTTGTGCATGATCTCCAGAAAGAAATTGTCGGGGCCGAAAATATCCCTGTACATCTCCGCCCGCTCAAGGGCGCCTTGCGGGTTCTTGTCCAGAATCAAAGACGGGATCTCCCCGGAAAGGCAGGCCGAAGAGGCGATAAGCCCCTTGCTGTAGGTAGCGAGCAACTCGTGGTCGACCCTGGGTTTGTAGTAAAACCCGTCGGTGTTCGCAATGGAAACAAGCTTCACCAGGTTGTTGTATCCCTCCTGTGTCTCCGCCAGGAGCAACAGGTGAGCGTTTTTCCCCATCCTGTCACGGCATGTGTGCCCTCTGGGATCCACATAGACCTCGCAGCCGATGATGGGTTTCACTCCCCCGGCCGTGCAGTTCTCATAGTGTTCAATGACACCGTACATGGTTCCGTGATCAGTGATGGCCACGGCGGGGCACCCCCAGCGGGATGCGCGTTCGGCAAGTTCCTGGCACCGTATGGCACCATCGAGGAGGCTGTATTCCGTGTGAACATGAAGATGGACGAAAGGTTTATTCAACGATGTCTCCCCCGCTTTCACCGTTCTCTGCCAGTTCTTCCCGGACGAAAAGGAGTTCCGCGTCGAAAAGGCTCATTACCGTATCCAGCTCCCCGTCATCCCGGGTTTTTTCTCCCTTTTCGCGGGAATTCTTCCCTTCCCGGGATTTCCCGGCGGCTTCTCCGTTTTTTCCCCTCGAAGTCTTTCTTTTTTCCGCGTTGTCTTCTCCGTCCGACTCCTTCACGGCCTTTTCTTCCGCCGGAGTCGAATCGAGAAAGGAATGGGACTCAACGTCAATCTCGTCTTCTCCGCAACAAAGGAGTAATTTCGCAGACTCTCCGAACAGGTTGCGTCGTTTTGCAATTTTCGCAAGGTTGCGGCCCGTCTTCGACATTTCGAAACAGAGACGGTCATCTTCATCGAAGGAAATGCGGATCGCACCGTCCTCCGCTTTCGGTCTGGCTGACAAGAGGGCACAATGAAGACCCAGGTCGTCCGGAAAAAAACTCTCCAGAAAATCCTTCCAATGCTTTGGATCCATGTCCTGCTCTTTTCCTTCGCCGGCGAGACTGTCTTCGGTTGTTGCCGGGGGCTCCTGTTTTTCGGCGGGCTCTGCTTCAACCGTTACATGCAGAGGGGACCCGTCCTCTGAAACAGTCTTTTGATCCCGCCCCTGCCCGACAACCGGCGGTGAAGCCGGAGAAGCACTTTTCGGGGAGCTCTCATCTTCCTTCGCTGGCGCGCTGTCCGTCTCCTTCGCCGGTGTTTCACCCTCCGCGGCAAAGATCCGTTCGAAGAAGCCGAAGAGGAGTCCCCCCAAAACATCGGAACGAAGTCCCCGGCGTGCGCGGGGCATCATGGAGGCGAAAAACTCCATGCCTTCCCACAAGACCTTTTCCGACCAAAAGTCACTTTCCTCAATGATGAAACGGCTTTCCTCCTCGGCCAACGGGAGCTGGGAGATCATCTGGTCCCCCCATTTTTTGACGATCCACAAATCCCTGAAAATCGAAAACAGACTTTCCAGAAGGCGCTGTCCCGTCAGACCCTTCCGGAAGGATCCGTTCAGGTCCATAAAGGCTTCCTTTCGATTCGTCCTGAGGAGGCTCACGAAGGACTCGAGATCCTTCCTGCTTCCTCCTCCGAAAAGGCTCCTGAGCTTTTCCGTCGACACATCGCTTCCCAGCGACAAGGCCTGCTCCAGCAGGGAGAGCGCATCCCGCAGGGAGCCGTCGGCCTCTCTCGCGATATCCCAGAGCGCCCTTTCATCAAAAGCGGCGCCCTCCCTGGAAGCCACGTCACGGACGCAGGGCACGATGAGTGCGGCGTCGATCCTGTGAAAGGGAATGTGCTGACATCTGGATCTGATCGTAGCCGGCACTTTGGCCGGTTCCGTGGTGGCGAAAATGAAGACAACCGATGAAGGTGGTTCCTCAAGGGTCTTGAGAAGGGCGTTGAAGGCCGCGTCGGTCAACATGTGCACTTCATCGATGATATACACCTTGTATCGTGCCGAGAAGGGAGAAAGCGAAACGTGTTCCTTGAGATCCCTCACCTCGTCGATTCCCCTGTTCGAGGCCCCGTCGATCTCGACCACATCAAGACTGCTCCCTGCCGTAATGTTCCGGCAGCTTTCACAGGCACCACAGGGTTCTCCGTCTTCCCCGGGTTCGCTGCAATTTACGGCCTTGGCCAGCAGCCGGGCTACAGTCGTCTTGCCGCAGCCCCTCGGCCCCGAAAAAAGATAGGCGTGACCGGTCTTGCCGGCTGCAACTTCTCTTTTGAGAACCGTCACGGCTTCTTCCTGTCCCACCACCTGGCTGAAGGACTGCGGTCTGTACTTTCTGTAAAGCGTCACATGAGGCACCTGTTCCGGACCTCCTTTTCTTTCGCCCTTGGCCTACTGGAAATACTCGGCAACGGGATGAGACCTCTTGGCCGCCTGCAGGGCTTCGATCAAGGCCTCTCTCAAAGAGTCAAGGGAGCCCATTTCTGACGGCACGTCACTGGCATCAGCCGCAACGGCCCGGCCGATCAGCAGTTTTTCCGATCCTTTGCTCTCGATGATATGTATGTCATAGGGAGCCGTTTCCAGTTGCAGGTTTTCACGGACAACCTCTTCAAGTTTTTCCAGGACGTCCCGGGTTTCCGGCGTCTTTGGACCGCGGCAGATTTCCCGTCCGTCGATGCGGAAGACACAGGCATTTTCGCCGCATATCACCTCCGGAACCAGAAGCCTCAGAGGAAACTTTCTTTCCACGGACAAATCCTGTTCCCGCATGAAGGAGATGATATATTCCACCCGCTCTTCCGTCCTCGGGTGGGTCCTGTAGACTCCCGGGTCCACATAGGGTTGTTTCACTTCCTCCTCCTGGAGCCGTTCCAGGATCGTCACTGTTGCTGAAGGATGATAACCGGCTTCATGAAGGATTTCTATGGAACCACGGTCCGCCTCGCGCTCGAAATCGCGGCTGTAGTCGTTTTGTACGGCTACGGCGATAAGGTTCGAGAGAACAGCCACCGGTGCCGTCCCTCCGGAGGCCACTGTCAAAAGAAGGGCCCCTACGGAGAGTTTCTGGTTTCTCGCCACCTGCCGCATGACGTGGTTTTTGTCCGCATGAACAAGTTCATGGGAAAGGATCGCAGCCAGTTCATCATCGCTTTTGACGAAGTCCAGCATACCCGTGGATACGTAGATGACACCGCCCGGTATTGTAAAGGCATTGGGACGATCGTCGGACAAGAGTCTGAAGGAATATTCCAGATCCCTTTCCGTCAAAACCGCGCAGCGGCTGCCGGTCATCTCCACCAGTGCCGATCGGGATGGATCCTTGACAACTTCCCAGTGTTCCTCGACCTGCTTGATGGTCTTGTCCCGAAGTTGTCGTTCCCGCTCCGAAAGATCCTCTTCCGCTGCCGAAACGCTGCAGGATCCGAACAAAAGGGCAACGAGAAGGAAAGACAGGAAGCGGAGAGCCTTTGTTTTCCTCATATATGTTCACAACCTCTCGTGTCTTGCTTCCTGCATGACACGGTAAAAATTGTAATCCATCGACGGTGTTTTGGGAAAATGCGGGTAAATTCACCCGGGGACTCTGGTCATTCAGCGTCCTGACCACCAGATGCGACTGAAAGGCGTTGTACCAGTTCCTGCGTGTACCTGGCGAGAATCCGGGCCACTTCCCGGTAGGACGGCAGGTCAAGACCGAAGGGATCCGGAATATCTCGGGGCTTGTATGAACCCAGGTAATCGGCAAACCTGAAAATGACACTTTTCTTTTCGGGGAACAATCCTTTCAGGATATCGGTGTGATCTTGCGTCATCCCAAGGATAAGAACCGCGTCGAGTACTGAAATTTCCTCGATGCTCCTGGACCTGTGCCTGGAGATGTCAAGACCGTATTCTTTCATTGCCCTGACGGCGCCTTCTGCAGCCGGCAACCGCTGCCATACGGCAGTCCCTGCGGAGATGGCGAACCAGGCCGGCGTCAACCCCGCCTCTCGAAGATGACGGTTTGCGAAGGCTTCGGCCATCGGACTCCTGCAGGTATTGCCGGTGCATACGAATAGTATGCACCCCTGGTGAGCCGGCTGCTGCGGCAGGGCCGGTGTCCCCTTTTGCAAGAAGATCATTCCAGTTTCTGTATCTCCACTTTCTCCATGTGTCCTTCCACGGTTTCCCTGTCCCGGATGCCCTTTTCGAAATGGAGGGTGTCTTCCCAGGCACAGGCCGTCGCGAAACGGACCGCCTCCTCGACGTTCATGCCTTCTTCCCTCGCCACGACGAGGCCCGCGATAAGGGCATCATCTGCACCGAAGAGTGAGACAAGGCCTTTCCTCTCGTATTCCGCAAGATAGATCCCCTCAGGCGTGAAAAAGACTTCACCGTAGGTCCTGTAAGACGTTACGGCCCATTCGACCCCCTGGTCATGAACCTTTGAAACCACCTCGATGAGATTGTCCAGCGAGGTCAGGGCGACTCCGGCCATCCGCGACATGAACCGGTGGTCAATCTTGGCGAAAGTGGGACCCGCTTCGAGTGCTTCCATGAAGGGAGGACCCGCAGCATCTACAAGTGTGGGAATTTCCCGGCTCTTGGCCCGTGAAATCAGTTCCCTGTAAAAATCGAGAGGCACGCCCGGAGGGAGAGACCCCCCGATGACGATCAGGCGCGCCCTCGCAAGCATCCTGTCGAAGTTGGCAAGAAACCTGGAAACGGCACCTTCAGGAATGTATGGTCCGCTTTCGGCGATCCCGGTTTCGACATGTCCGATTTCGTCCACGATGTAGACGTTTGTTCTTGTCTCTCCCCGAACATGCACGAAATTGGTCGTTATTCTTTTCCGCCTGAGCACGTCACGGATATATTCGCCGTTAAAGCCCGCAAGAAATCCCATGGCGGCCGAAGTATAGCCCAACTGCGCCAAAAGCAGCGATACGTTGATACCTTTTCCGCCCGGAGAGCGGTCGGTGCTGCTGGTGCGGAACCAGCCTCCCGGCCTGAATTCGGGCACAACATATTCTTCGTCGACGGCGGGGTTGAGCGTGACTGTAATGATCACCTGTCGTTTCCCCCTCTGCATTTCCAAAAGACGGGCCTCATTGGCTTCACCCTTCTTGTCGGGATCCGGTTTTCAGACTAGTTGTCCACGAATTTGCCGACTGATGCCAGATCTTTCGGGGTTTCGCTTCGGATGATTTCTCCCTTTTTTATCTCAAGCAGGGCCGGCAATTCGGAAATGCCCAGCTTCTCCGTCATCCGGGCATTCTTGTAGCCGTCCAGGATCACCAGGTCATCTTTCTTTTCGGCAAGTTCCTCAACCTCACCTGCAAGACGCACCTGTTCCTTGTCGATGCTCGAATAGAGGAAGGCAAAGACGTGCTCCGGATCCAGGACCTTGCGTTTCAGGTGAAGCTGCTCGGAGATGTATGCATATGCAGCCATGGAAGCCGTCGCACCATCGCCTGCCGCCGTGATGACCTGTCGCAGGAACTTGTCCCTCACATCTCCCGCTGCGAAGATGCCTTCCACGCTGGTTTCCATTTTGTCATTGGTCTTGAGCCACCCGCCCCTGGCGGTGTCCACCATGTCTTTCACGAATTCCGCGTTCGGCTCCATTCCAACGAAGACAAAGACACCCGCAACGGGGAGTTCGCTTCGTTCTCCGGTCTTGACGTTCTGAATGACCACTTTCTCGACCATTTCCTCCCCGGCGATTTCCTCGACCACGCTGTTCCAGACGACTTCGATCTTTTCATGGGTCAAGGCACGCTCCGAAGCGACACGGTCAGCCCTGAAGCTGTCTCTTCTATGAATGATATAGACTTTTGAAGCAAACTGCGTCAGGTAAACGGCTTCCTCCACGGCGGTGTTCCCGCCCCCGATGACCGCGACGGTCTCGTCCTCGAAAAACGCGCCGTCACACACCGCGCAATAGCTCACGCCGCGCCCGGTGAATTCCTCTTCACCCTTGACGCCGACTTTCCTGAAACTGGCCCCCGTGGCCACGATGACTGCTTCAGCTTCGATCTCGCCCGAATCGGTCTTGATGATCTTGCTGCCGTCACGGACTTCTATTCCTTCCACCGTCATTTCCCGGAATTCCGCCTGAAAATGTTCGGCATGTTTCCTGAAGCTCTCGGCAAGCTCCGGTCCGCTTGCATGGATCGTTCCCGTCCAGTTCTCTATTTCGTCTGTCACGTTGATCTGGCCGCCCGGAGCACCCTTTTCGATGACGAGGACATCCAGTCCCGACCGTTTCCCGTAGACCGCGGCTGTCAGCCCTGCCGGGCCCGCACCGATGATGACCAGTTCTCTTTTTTCCATACTCTCCTACCTCCCCGCAAGGGTCTTCGTTGTCGTTTATGAAAGTTCCCTTTATTGTATCAAACTCGCTCTTTCTTCAAAACCAGGACGCGGGCAAGACCCGAGTAATCCCGAAGCATCTTTTCAAACCGGAAGGCCGCCATGGCGCGGATCGCCTGCTTTTGACTTTCATTTCCTATTTCCAGGACAACGAGTCCGCCCTTTTTGAGAACATGAAAGGCCCAGGGAAGCAGCATCCTGTAGGCGACAAGTCCGTCTTCCCCCCCGGACAGCGCCTCGCGTGGGTCGTGCAGTCGGACCTCGGGCATCAAAAAAGGAATCTGCGAATCTGGAATATAAGGCGGGTTGCTGATCAGCAGATCCACTGAATTTGATCTTACGGGCAGCTTCCATGGATCGTTGCCGTGCCAGAGCAGAACACGGGAAAGCAACCCGAGATTCCTGAAATTCCGCCAGGCCGTGAAGATGGCTTTCGGCGAACAGTCCACAGCAATGCAATGCGCATCGGGCCGCTTTTCCATGATGGCCGCGGCAATGCAACCGCTTCCGGTGCCCCAGTCGACAAAAAAACCGCCCGGGAACTGTTCGAGGGCGGTCTCAACGGCAATTTCCGTTTCAGGTCTCGGGACAAGGGTCCCCGGGGCGACCTCCAGGGGCAGACCGAAAAAAACGGTTGCGCCCGTGATATGTTGCAGCGGGACCCTTCCGCATCGTCTTTCGATGGCTTCACGGTAACGTCTCCAGGCGTCCTCCGAAAGCTCCTTTTCAGGATGGGTGTGGAGAAATGTCCGGGACATGCCGGAAGCCCATTCCAGCAGCAGATCGGCCTCGAGCCCCGGGCTTTCCAGTTTCGCCTCCCGAAGGCGCGAAACGGCAAGACCCCTCGCCATGCCCACCTGCATGGACATGGACTATGCCTCCAGCCGTTTCAGTTTCTCCGACTGGTCCGCGAAGGCAAGAGCGGAGAGGATTTCGTCAAGGTCTCCTTCAAGCATGGCCTCAAGCTTGTGGAGCGTCATGCCGATACGGTGGTCGGTCACCCTGTTTTGAGGAAAATTGTAAGTCCGTATCCGTTCCGAACGGTCGCCGGTGCCGACCTGGCCCTTGCGTTCCGCAGCAACGTCCGCTTCCTGCCTCCTGATTTCCTCATCCAGGAGCTTCGAGCGCAAAAGCTTCATGGCCTTGACCCTGTTCTTGATTTGCGACCGTTCATCCTGACATGTCACGACGATGCCTGTCGGCAAGTGGGTTATACGCACCGCCGAATCGGTCATGTTGACATGCTGCCCTCCGGCACCACTTGCCCGGTAGGTGTCGATCTTCAGGTCTTCCTGGCGGACTTCCACGTCTACATCTTCTGCTTCAGGCAGCACGGCAACCGTTGCCGTCGAGGTATGGATCCGTCCTCCCGATTCGGTAACCGGTACCCTCTGGACCCTGTGGACACCGCTTTCGTACTTGAGTTCGCTGTAGGCGCCCCGTCCATCAATGCGGAAGACAATTTCCTTGTAGCCTCCGATGCCCGTTTCATTGCTGGTCAGGATTTCCACACCCCAGTTTTTCCGCTCGGCATATCTGGAATACATGCGATACAAGTCCCCGGCGAAAAGTGCGGCTTCATCGCCTCCTGCACCTGCACGGACTTCCATGATGACGTTCTTTTCATCGTTCGGATCTTTGGGCAAAAGAAGAATCTTCAGTCTTTCTTCGAGACTTTCAAGTTCAGGTTCCAGGCTTTTCACTTCATCATGGGCCATGTCCGCCAGTTCCTTGTCTGAAGCATGCAACAGCCCTCTTGCTTCTTCCAGGCGCCTGGATAATTCCCTGTACTCCCTGTAGGCCTGGACTACCTGTTCGAGCCCGGCATGTTTTTTTGCAAGTTCCTGGACTTTCTGCGGATCCCTGGCCACTTCGGGGTCGGCCATCCGCTTTTCAAGGTCCCGGTAAGTCTGTTCGATTTCTTCAAGCTTCTTCGCTATTTCCATGGTCTTCACCGCCTGTTGTCTCCTGCACGAAAGACTCTTCTCCCAAGGCTGTCCAAAGTGCGGAAAGAGCCACCGCAATCTGTGATTCGTCAGGCTCCCGGGTCGTCAGAAATTGCAGCCACAATGCCGGGGCCATGAGGATTCTTCCTGTCCCGGGATTTCTGCCGCACCATTTGATGATTTCGTAGGAAATTCCGATCACCAGGGGCAGCAAAACAACCCTTGAGCCGATTCGCCAGATTATCCCGCCCTCGCCGATCAGGGAAAAGACGACGACACTGACGGCAACGACCACCAAAAGGAAGGATGTCCCGCACCGTGCATGAACCCTTGAGTAGTCCGCAATCACGGCCGGTGTCATCGGGCTCCCTGCTTCAAAGGCGTTGATGGTTTTGTGCTCCGCCCCGTGATACTCGAAGACACGGCCTATTTCCTTCCACAGGCCGATGGCCGCGACATAGCCTATAAAAACACCGGCTCTTGCCAGGCCTTCGACAACATGCCTCCATCCCGCAGGCAAACCCAGATATTTCACTGCAAGATCCGCGGAAAAAAGAGGCAGGGCGATAAAAAGACCAACGACGGCCAAAATCGCCGTGCCGATGGAAAGAACGAGCCCCCAGGTTCCCAGGCTTTCTTCCTCCCCGAGGGAGATCTCGGCCGATAATGAAATGGCTTTGGTCCCCGTATAAAGCATTTCCGCCATCGTTGCAACGCCTCTGAGGACGGGGAGGTTCCAGGGTCGAAGCCTTGACCAGGGTCGATTTTCCCAGGCATGTCGCCAAATGTCGCCTTCAGATGTTCTCACCGAGAGCCCCCAACGCTGGGGGCCTCTCATCAAAACGCCTTCAATTACCGCCTGGCCCCCGACGGGAATCTCCCGTTTTTCGCAGGCGGCAAGACTCCACAGGGCAAGAAAGCTCCGGACAGCCTTAAAGAGGCGTTTCATCCGCCAAAAGATCCTCGATCGAAACACAGGGATGGCCGCAAGGATTCGCCTCTCGACATTCCCCTTCCACCAGACAATCCGGTCCGGCGACATCGAAAAGAAGCGGTGCCGCCCCGCGGGCGATCAACAGCATTCTTCTGGCGAGTTCGCGGATTTCCCACTGGGCTCTCCTGCACAACCGGAGGCGGAAGAAGTGATGGAGTTCCCTGGCATTCATGGTCAAGACAAGACGTGTCCGCCACCCATGGGGCAACAGGTATCGCGCATCTTCCCGCGGGACGCCTTCTTCGATGAATTCACGATATGCTTCATGGCTTGATGCCGCGAGATTCAGGAAACGTTCCTTCAATCCGGGGTCCGCTTCGATGGAAGGCGGAACCACCACGTCGACCTCCGACATCGCCACATACCGCTGGCTTTGCTGGGAATAGCTGGCCATCCTGTGCCGCACGAGCTGATGCGAGCAAATCCGGCTGATGCCGTCAACGGCAAAACTGAAAGAGGCGTGTTCGAAAGGTGACATGTGTCCCGACCTTCTGAGGTGCCTCAAAAAACCCATGACCTTTTTCTCTTCGATTTTCGCAAGAAGATCTTCCGCCGAAGCATCACTGTAGCACAGGCGGGCTGCTGCGGCCACGGTCCTGTCTGGTTCCGGAGTGCAAGAAAGCAGGTGCACGGCGAGAGTCATCATGAAAGTCGTCGGGAATAGCGGACTATTCCCGACTTTCCTTTTCGTCGTCCTGCTTTTTCCCGAATCTCGTGCCGGCGTACTTCCGCTGGAATTTCTCGACCCTGCCGGCTTCCATCACCATCGAACCCCGTTTCCCGGTGTAGAAGGGGTGGCAGGACGAACATACGGCCACCTTGATCTCCTCGACAGTGGAACGGGTCTCAAAGGTATTGCCGCAAGCGCAGGTCACACGACATTTCTTGTATTCCGGGTGTATGTCTTTTTTCACTGGATCAGACACCTCCTTGGCGCATTTGAATATTCACAATGTGTGAATGTATCACACACGAAGCGGCGGGACAAGACCTTCCCGCCGGCTTGAAGGTCTACAGATGCATGACCCCCAGGCCGCATCGCTCATGGTGGGCCACGGCATGATATGCGGAATCGCCGACAACGGCCACGGCAACCCAGAGGCGGTTGCGGACGATGGCAATTTTCGCTCCGATGCTCGCTTCAAGAAGGCTCATGGAGATAAAACTGTTCATGGCCTCGAGAGCAGCATGCATCAAGGCATGCATTTCACCGCTTTTTTTCTTTATGACACCGGAGTTCAAAGCGGCGCCAACGACGGCACGTGTAATCTTTTGCGAGAGATCGTTCGCGAGACCGCCGACTTCGGTGGCAACGGCTTGCCATTCCGAGTTCATAATCTGTGATTTTAAAGAGTTTTCCTCTTGCGGGGTCGTCGTCGAAGCCAGCAGCAGGGCAGCCCTTCCGACCTGGCTTTCGTCTGTAAGGCGTATCTGGACGGACAGCTGCAGATCCATTGTCCCACGCCGTTCGGTTCCCTGATTCTCGGTCGTATCGTCATCTCCTTTTGTCGGCTTTTCCGGTACCATGGTGCCATTACTTCCTGGATTTTCTTTCCCGCTGAATATGTCTTTCCATTTCATCAAAACCATTCCTCCTGAATTCAAAAGCCCACACCTGGTAGTCTTGCAGGGCCATGGGTAGTATATACCAAACATGCCGAGCGCGGCCATGATTCACCTTGCGCCGGGAAGACTTGAAAGCCCGGCTCGTGGCCTCTATACTGTATTTGTCTGAAAATACACGGGAAATGGAACATTTTCGGGCAAAGAGAGGAGGAGGTGGTTCTTTCGCGCTTCAACGTACGCTGGTCCGGCTGTTTGAAACAGAAGCACTCAAATTCCGAGGAGGGGATGTTTAGATGAAGAAAATTCTCGTACTTGCACTGGCTCTGGTATTTGCCCTCGCAGGCATGGCTGCGGCCCAGGACTTCGTGTCGCTGGCCACAGGAGGCACCGGTGGCACCTATTATCCAATCGGCGGCGGCATCGCCGACATCGTCAGCAGGAACGTGGACGGCCTGCAGATGACGGCCGAGACAGGTAACGCCTCGGTGGCGAACCTCAACCTGATCGGAACGAACCAGATTGAAATGGCCCTCGTCCAGAACGACGTGGCCTACTTCGCCTACAACGGCGAGATGATGTTCGATGAACCCTACAAAAATGTACGTGCAATCGCCACCCTGTATCCTGAAACGATCCAGGTCGTCGCCATGAAGGATTCCGGTGTCAAGACGATTCATGACCTTCCGGGCAAAAGGGTATCCGTCGGTGCTCCGGGATCAGGCGTCCTTGCCGACGTGCAGCTTATCTTCCGTGTTCTCGGCTACAAGTTCGGCGACATGAATACGGACTTCCTGGACTTCAACAACACAGCGGACCGCATGAAAGACGGTCAGCTTGACGTCGGATTCGTCGTCGCAGGATGGCCCACCGCCGCAATCATGGACCTGGCCACCCGTCACGACATCACCCTCGTCGAGTTCGACGAGAGCTTCATCGACGATCTGAACAGCAAGTATCCCTTCTTCACCAAGAATGTCGTTCCTGCTGGAACCTACAACGGTGTGGATAAAGATACCGTTACGGCAGCCGTTCAGGCCATGTGGGTCTGCGATGCCGACATGAGCGAGGATGCGGTCTACAAGATCACGAAGGCTTTCTGGGAAAACGTCGAGGATTTGTACCAGGTCCACTCCAAGGGCAAACTCGTTACCATCGAAACGGCCCTGGACGGCGTTTCCGTACCCGTACATCCCGGCGCAGCCAGGTACTACAGGGAAATCGGTCTCGAAGTTCCCGAAATCAAGTAGTCTGAAGATCTTGAAAGTTTAAAGTTTCGCGTCGCCAGTAGTGGCGCAGGAACAAAAAAACGGCATCCCTTTCGGGATGCCGTTTTTTGTTTGAAGGAGTGTTTCGTTCTGTATTTACAGCTTTACGACATTCGAAGCCTGGGGACCTTTGGTACCCTCTACGACTTCGAAGGAAACACGCTGTCCTTCAGCGAGAGTCTTGAAACCTTCTTCTTCAATGGCGGAATAGTGGACAAAAACGTCCGTGCCACTCTCAGCTGTAATGAACCCGTAACCCTTTGCCTCGTTGAACCACTTTACTGTTCCTTCTGTTGTCAAAGTACTTCCTCCTAATACGTGGAAATAGAATCGGCTGACGGCGCCTGTCAACCTAAGAACGCACAATACAGGAAGCGGACTATCCTGTCAAGCTCTCGATCGCAGGATCTCCTGTTCAAGGCGGAAGATATGTTTCTTTTCCTCCCGTGACAACTTCCCGTACAGCTCTTCTGCGCAATCCCGCACCCATTTGGACACGTTCCTTCAGGTCCTCTTCATGCAGACTCGTCCAACTGACTTTTCTCCCTTTCACGAAGAGATCCATATCGACGAACCGTGTACCCTCTTGCGTATGTTCCAGTGCGACCAGGGTTTTTTTTATTTCTTCAGGTTCCACAAAGGTCAAAATCCGCAACCTGTACACCTGAATGGGCATGAGAATTCTTGCGTGGTCCTTGCCCCAGCCCTCCCCGAGGTTGAGGCCTATCTGAAGGCTGCGTAAAACCGTACGGAGTCGTTCAATATGGGGAGAGTAATGCTCATAAGCGTCATAGATGCGTATTTCCATTTCCGTCCAGTCACGCCGCCCGATGCTCTCGTTGAAAAGATCCATGGCACGGGCCTCGCGCCGCGCGCACACGTCGTCATAAGGAAGGTCCACCATGAGAATTTTCTCGAACACATCCGCAACGGAAAGCGGCCTGTTCAAAGGTTTTCGTGTAAAGCAGACAGCCACACCGCGATCGGAACTCCTGCGAAGGAGTCTCTGAAGCCCGTCCTGCGAAGACGGAAGTTCCTTTTCCATCTGGCTAATTACGGGAAGGGGATCTCCATAAAGCCTCACGATGATGTTTCTTGGATGGATTCTCACATTCTGGATACATTCGCCCCACCCTGAAGAAAGGGCATCGGCCAACATATCTTCCGGTGTCGCACGGGTAACAAAAAACCTGAGGATCTTCGGGCGGCCTCGGTTGCTGACGAAAAGCAGGGTCTTTTCCCCTTTGATTTGGTCTCTGGCGGTCCTGATGTCCTGCTCTTCCATTTCGAAATCCGCGGAAACCCTTTCGATAATGCAATCGGCCCTGCCGGCCAGGGTAATCCCTCTTGGCCCTGAACACATGAGCGAAAGCATCGGCCTCTCCTCCCGTCACAATCCTATGCTCCGGATGCATTGGCGTTCCCTCTGGACATACGCAGGATATTTCAGCGAAAAGACTTCGTGATCATGAATGTCTATCAGGTTCATCGACAGAAGACCATTGAAAAACATTACGACGCCATCTTCGGGAGGAGGCGTCGTGTCGTGGCCATAAAAGTTCAAAGGACAAGGACCTTCCGGCAGATCGGAAAAGGAATGACCGACATTGACGTGCTTCCCGCATATCGTCACCGTTCCCCTCGTGTCCAGAACGGTGCAGCCCGCGGCTGCCTCCAGAACCACTTGGTAAAGGTCGTGATTGCCTGTAACGAGCACAACATCTCTTCCGTTTTCCCCTCGCAGAATATCCACAAGAACCCTTACCCTTTGCCGGTAAAGCCCGAGACCCCTTTTCGTCTGCCCCAGCTTGATCTCATCGACGAAATCACCGGTATGAAGGATACAGGGCGGCTGCAGGATATCGATTATTCTCTCAAGACAGC
>CAZERC010000001.1:45822-181026 GCA_964515395.1 uncultured Synergistaceae bacterium
CCGGTATGAAGGATACAGGGCGGCTGCAGGATATCGATTATTCTCTCAAGACAGCGGTAAAATGCGGACGGCGTATCGGAAACATGCAGCATCATCCTGCCGCGTCTCCGCCGCAGTTCCTCGGGAATGACCACCCGATCGAGCATTTTTGCCACCGATTTTTCGATAAAGGAATTTCCCCACTGCACCTGGATATACCCTCCGTTTTACCTGCATTTTCTCCCTGTGCAGGAACCTGTTTCTTCGGACCGCTGACAGTCGGCTGTTGTGAAAGCTCTTCAGGCGTATTTTACATGAAGCCCTGGTATCTCTCGCGGACCATCGCCGTGTGAAAATGGCTGATCATGGTGATAAAGTCAAATACGGGGCGCCTCGTTACATCCTGCACGGCCTTCGCATAAGGGGGGAGGTCGCTGCACTCCAGGAGGATCGCCTCCGTCTCCGGATTGTCATCAATCATCGCCCTGGCGACGCCGGTAACTTCCTCTTCGATTTTTCGGGAATCGAGGGTCCCTTTTTCCTCGAGCACCGCGCTCCGGAATTCCTCCTGGTCCTCCATGCCCCGGATGACAAGTGGAATTTCGCGCGTGATCCCCACCGCTTCGAAGTGCCTGTCCGTAAGATATGCGGAATTTGCGGTAATGATGCCGATTTTCCCGCCTGGCGAGAGAGTTCTCCAGATGAACGGGACCTGAAGAAGGCTCGAGAGGAAAACCGGAATCTTCAGGGCCGCTGCAACTTCCCGCTGAAAAAGGGCCATGAAGCCGCAGGCCCCTGTAACGGCCTTGACTCCTTCCATTTCCAGCTCCCTGGCCGCTTCGACAAAGGGACCGAGAAGCCCGGGATCCATCTTGTTGATAAGCCTTTTTATCGAGGCTCCCCGCACTTCCTTGTAGCGGACGGGAAAACCAAAGGTGCTTGCATTACCGACGTTTCCGGGAATACGGGGATACGCAGCGTCAAGAATAAGGATACCTATGGACTCGCCGTCCCATGAAGGGCTTTTGCTGCGAACCTTGTAGACAGTCATTGCAGACCTCCGTTTTATCGTTTCTGTTCTTTATGATGGCGACCGTCATTCTTCGGCTGCCGTTGGTTTCGGTTTTCTTGTGGCATCAAAACCGTTTTTTCCGTTCTTTGGTCAACGCACACGGATTTTGCAGCTCGGTGACATTCTTCTTGCTCTTATTTTTGCCGGCAAAGGTCACGTACAATCATAAACCGCACCTGAGGCAAAGGAAAGTGCTCGAATGACCTCCTTGTTTTCATTGCAAAATAATCGGGATGCTTACTTCAGGAAGGAAAACTCATGCAATCAAGCCGGGCTCACCATTTCGATCTTGGTTTGCCGTACAGAAACTATTCGGCCTTTCTTTCATCGTCTAACGATTTATTATGTGCCGTCAGGAGAATTTGCGAAAGGCCTCCCGGCTGGATTTCCGTTAGAACCAGGCAGAACAACCGTACGAACGTGATAGGGAATCTCCCAGGATCACCCCGACCAATAAGGCTGAAGGGCGCCTGATATGTTCTTCTGCGTTGGTGCTTTGGGGTGCATCGTTTTTACCCCTTGGCGAAACTATTCGCAGCATAATAAGATCTATCACCATTATTTCATTCTTATCCCTATGTGATTTTCCAATGCATTCACCCATGAAGCAGTTTCTTTCTTAACCATTTCATCGCAAACGTTTCGTGAACATCATTCCTGCCCTTTTCGGCAACGCAGTAAGGACCCTTTCCGGGTTCCATAATTACCTGTGAACCGTCCGAAAATTCGATCCTGACGGTGCCATCCTCCTCGAAGACTGCCCCGTTCGAACCTTCAAGATCATAGGGTGTCAACAACATTGGCCTTCAATCCTGCTCATCTTCGTCATTTTCATCCGGGAAACCTTTGTCTTCAAGCTCTTTCCCTTTCGTTCCGTAATTTTCTTCCTCGAGGGCCTTTATATGACAAAGGATCTTTGTTTGAGGGTCCTTGACGAAACCATGCAGCACATCTTGTCCCGAAGCAGAGACCCTGCATAAATATTCCAGCAGCTCCCGGGACTTTTCTTCATCTTTGTCAAATGCCCCCTGTGTCTCACCGCACTCCGACAAACGCTCCAGCAGCTCTGCCTTTTTAACCGCTACGGCGAGCGGACTTGTCGCAACTTTCAGGGCATAGTCTCTTGCGCTCTCAGGCTTCGAGCTTTCCAGTATCTCTATGGCTCTAACGCTTTCTTTCGAAGCGCCTTGCCTGAGAAGACCCGCCAGTGTTATTTTCCCATTCTTGTGGAGGTAATAAAAAAGGGCTGTCTTCATCTCGAGAGGGTCCTCGAGCCTGCACATGACCCTGAAGGGGAGGATGAGTTGCTTCGCGCCATCAACAGTATCCTTTTCCGCTGTTTCCTTGAAGGAATCAGCTAACAGGGAAATCGTGTCTTCAAGTGAAAGTGTCCCCTGCACCCGGCATCACTCCCTGACAATATCCGGAGATTGTCCATCAGGGAGAATACCAAATGACCGATAAAGGATGAGTAAAGAACAAGGCTTAAGTTATAAAGATTTTGTAAAGGCAGAAATGCAAAATCTATATGGCTGCGAACCGATACCCAACTCCAGGTTCGGTGTGAATGTATCTTGGTACAGTACTATGGGGTTCGATCTTTTTTCGCAAATTGCTCATGTGAACACGCAGCCTTTGCGCGTCTTCCATGGCTTCTTCACCCCAAACCTGTTCCAGAAGCATTTTCGAGGTAACAACGCAGTTGGCGTTTTTGGCAAGAACAACAAGTATATCGAATTCCGTTTTGGTCAACTGAATCTCATTGTCCGCTATACTCACTTCTCTTTTTGCGATATTTATGCACAATTCACCCGTTTCTATGACAGCGGGAGGCGACTCTTGAACGGAAGTTCTTCTTCTCAAAGCTCTCATGCGTGCGAGAAGTTCGCCCGTTGAAAATGGCTTCGTGAGAAAATCGTCCGCTCCCGTGTCAAGGGCGGCAATTTTGTCAGTTTCTTTGTCCCTAACGGAAAGAACAAGTATCGGAGACACCATCCATTCCCTCAATTCTCTGCAGACATCTATCCCGTCAATATCCGGGAGCGCCAAATCGAGGATCACCAGATCCGGGTTCAGGTCGATTGCAACCCGCATACCGTCCGCGCCCGTTGAAGCAGTCTCGACATGATAATTGCGTGCTTTCAGAATTGAAGTCAACGCTCTCCGTATTTCCACCTCATCGTCGATCACAAGCACTTTTTGTTTTCTCTCAGGTGAGGACATTATTCGACTACCTCCCGGAAAAATTGAACAGGTAGCTCAATCACAAAGCGGGCTCCTCCGCTTTCCGGTCGCTCAAGGGAAATATCCCCCCCATGAGCATTGACGATCTCCTGCACAACTGCAAGCCCAAGCCCCGTTCCACCAGGTACTGATTCTGACGCCCTGCCCCTGTAAAATTTTTGGAAAATTCTGTTTTCCTCGTCTTTCTGTATGCCCGGTCCTGAATCTTCTACCCAGATATGCAGGTTTGATCTCGACACAGCGGCGCCAATGACTATTTCCGACCCCTCCGGACCATAGGACAGGGCGTTTTCCACCAAGTGGTACATGAGTCGGCACCATTGCTGATAATCTACAAAAACAAACGGCGTTGGTTCGCTAAAATCCAATCGGAACCTGCCGATCTGATTTCTCGGGAATTTTGAAAGCACGGTGCCCACGATTTCCCGCAAATCGTTCCATTCCCGCTTTGGTTGCCAGGCGTCAGCTTCGAGTCTGGAAAGATCCAACAGGGATTCGATAGCCCCCGATAATCTGTGCAGGTTCATTCTCACAGAATCAAGCTCTGTCTTTATCTCGTCGTGAGTCAAGTCAATGTCTTCCTCAAGTAATCCCGTAATTGTTGCCGTTATGGCAGCCAGCGGCGTTTTAAGTTCGTGCGATACGGAGGATACAAGGGCCGATTTCATTTTATCGGCTTCCCTGAGCGTTTCCGCAAGTGAAGCCGCTCCTTGCAGACGCTGTCTTTCAAGGTAGCCTGCCGCCATGCTTGCCACCGATGTAAGCAACCGCAAGTCATACCTTGAGAACTGCTTCTGTTCCTTTTTCTGTCCTACGTGCAGGACCCCTTCGATTCTCTCCGACGTCGCGAGAGGAATAAACACTTCCCGATCACTTGCTTCCGGAACTATTTCACTGGGGGCGACCAACTGGCCAACGTCATTGAAATCCTGATCCATATTCAATTCATCTGGATCCGGTGCAGCAAGGACTTTCCTGTTTTGAAAAACCCATCTGAGGCATGTATCAACGTAAGGAGCCACAGCTTTTGTTTCCGGATCTGTTCTGACTTCACGGAGATTGCCACCGTCTTCCTCACGAAAGTAAAGGGCCAGGTCGGAAACATCCATAACTTTTTTAATCTC
Organism: uncultured Synergistaceae bacterium; assembly: GCA_964515395.1. Classification (GTDB taxonomy): domain Bacteria; phylum Synergistota; class Synergistia; order Synergistales; family Thermovirgaceae; genus UBA1876. Next base: position 50,242 of record CAZERC010000001.1, read on the forward strand.
CTTGAAAAGGGTGCGAACCATAGTGATACTTGCAGGTTCCGATACCATGCCAATGGTCAATCGGTTCATAAGAGCCATTTCTTTTTCCCGTGCGACGGCGCTCGCTTCTCTTTTTCGAAGCTGCCCCGTCTGGTATCCCATAGCAACGGCAACGAAAAGAAACACGAACAAAAACAGCCAGTCTTTGGGATCATTTATCCAGAAAGTCCCATAAGGCGGAAGAAAAAAGAAATTCCATGCAAGGAAAGAAAACATTGCTGCCAGTAAGGCGGAACTAAAGCCGCTCACTGCGGCCACGAAGGTTATGATGAGCAGGTAGAGGAGGGCCCACTGCCCTTTGTCGAAAAAATCGCGTCCCAGCAAAAAAATCCCCGTGGACAAGGCTATGCAGAAAAGAGCCAGGGTATAACCATGTTTCGAGACGCTTCTCCAGGAAAAATTTTTCAATCGGAGCCCCTCCAACTGTTCAACAGCAAGATGATACCCCATACCGAAAGGGTAACACCAAAAGGATCATCGTTTTAAGGATTTCCAGGTAAACGGGCAGTGGCGTTTTCATCTTCAAAAGAAATGTCGACCTGCGACAAATCCAGCATGAACCAACGGAACGGTCTCGTCTGAGATGACAGGGAAGGTTTTCAGTGAGTCCCGGGATCGGGTTGCGTCAAAAAAAAGCCGACAAGGCAAAAAGCCTTGTCGGAAGATTTGCTGGCGTGCCCGTCGGGATTTGAACCCGAGACCTTTGGCTCCGGAGGCCAACGCTCTATCCAGCTGAGCTACGGACACCTGTATGCGGCGATTAGGGTACCCCGGCGGCGTCCGGTTGTCAAGAGACGATTCGCACGCTGTCCCACTGTCACTGCCTGAAGCGGACAATGGTGACGCCGTGTCCTCCTTCACCCGGACCGCCAAGCCTGTAATCGATGACAAAGGGGAGGGTTTTGCAAAGAGCGTGGACTTCACGTCTCAAAATCCCCTCCCCCTTGCCGTGTATGACGGTCACCTCGCCGTAACCCGCCCGAAAGGCCCTGTCGAGGTATCGCTCCACCTCCGGAACGGCCTCATCGACGGTCATTCCGCGGACCATTATGGAGGAAGGCACATGTCCCGCAGGTGAAAGGTTCGTTTTCACGGGGACAGGATCTTCCGGGAGATCCTTGTCGGCTACCGGGAGGAGCTTTTTCAGCGGGACCTCGAATTTCATGGAACCGCTCAAAATGAGCGCCTTTTTCCCGTCAAAGGCTTCGATGACTCCCCGCGTCGATGTCCCGGCGATCCGGACGGCTTCTCCCCGGGCCGGCTTCCATTCACCGGGTTTCTTTTCACGACTGAGCCGTCTCTCTTCACGTTGATCTTCACGACGCTCGAGAGATTTCTTCATATCAACAATCTCCTGTCGCGCCCTCTGGATTTGATTCAGACCGGAGGAACCGTCGGAACCCTCCATCTTCTTTATCATGGCTTTTGACTTCTCCTGTGCCTCCTCGAGAATCGCCCGGGCCTTTCTTTCGGCATCCTCCAGGATCTTTTCACGTTTCGATTCTATCGATCTCCGCTGGTTCAGGAGCGTTTCCTTCAGGGCCGCTATTTCCTTTCGTTCCCGGTACAGACGTTCTTCGGCATCCTCAAGATGTTGCTGTTTTCTCAAGAGTTCCTCGAGAAGCCTTTCGGCATCGGCATGTCCCTCGTGAAGGACGGCTTTCGCTTTTTCGATGATGGCTGAGGAGATGCCCAGGCGACCGGCAATCCGCAGGGCATTGCTTTCACCGGGGATCCCCATCCTGAGCCGGTAGGTTGGAAGGAGTCTCTCGCTGTCGAACTCCATCCCGGCCGTTTCAACACCACTTCGTGTCAGCGCGTACCGCTTGATGGCATTGTGGTGAGTGGTGGCAAGGACAAGGCAGCCTCGTTCATTGAGGTGCTCCAAAATCGCCACCCCCAGGGCTGCCCCTTCCTGTGGATCAGTTCCCGCCCCCAGTTCATCAATGAGGAGAAGACTGTTCCTTCCGGCGCGCTCAAGCATTTCGACGATATTCCGCAGATGGGAGCTGAAGGTGGAGAGGCTTTGTTCGATGCTCTGCTCGTCACCGATGTCGGCCGCCATCCAGTCAATATTGCCCACCACGGAACCTTCTCCGACGGGGGCCGGCAAACCGCACCAGGCAAGATAGACCGCCGCTGCCGTCGTCTTGAGCACAACCGTCTTGCCCCCCGTGTTCGGACCGGTGATCACCAGTTGCCTGAACCGGTCACCACAATGGATATCGACGGGAACACAGCCGTCTCCGAGCAGGGGATGCACCGCCTGTCTCAGCGCAAATCTGGATTTTTCCTCCATTTCAGGCAGTACCCAGGATTTTTCCTTTTGAATCGAGAAGACCCCATGGAGCACGTCAACTTCACCCAGAACACGTTCGACTTCGAGAAGCGCCCCATGACGCTCGAGGATTTTTCCGGTCAGGTGCCTGAGTATCCTGTATTCCTCTTTTTCCACATCCCGGTGCAGCAGGGCTATCCTGTTATTTGTCTCGATAAGGCCTTTTGGTTCCATGTAGACGCTGTTGCCGGTGCCTGACCTGTCAACGGTCATACCGTCAAAACGGGACATATCCTCAAGCTTCACGAGAAAGGTTATCCTGCCATTCCTGAAATGCGGAGTCCGATCCTGGAGCATGGCGGAAAAGGACGGACTTTCCATCATTGAGCGGGCTTTTTTTCTCGCTGAAGACATCACTGCACGCATGGCATCGCGCAACTCGGCAAGCTTGGCCGAGGCTCCGTCATAGAGCCTGCCATCATCGGCAACAACCTGGAGTTCCTGAAAAAGTTCGCTGAAGTCCCCAAGTTTCCTGGTCAAATCGGCAAACTCGGGGAAGTCCTCCTTCATCTCCGTAACCACCGATTTCAGCCGAAGACAAACACCGATGAGAATCCTGCAGGAGAGTATCCCCTCCCCCGTCAAAAGGCCCGTTCTCTTTGCCTCTTGGAGAAGAGGTTCCACGGATTGTATTCTCTCATCCCAGGGAAGGTCACCGTGCGTGTCGAAGTAACGATTGTAGGCCCTTTGCAAATCCTGCCGCCTGCGAACCTGTCCCGTCGTCTCAAGGGGACTGGTCTTTCCCAGGCGTTTCAGTCCGAGGTCACTCCTGCAGGCTTTTTCCAAAAGGGCGAGTATCTTTTGCATCTCTATGGCCTTGAACGTACGCGCATCGGTTCTCACTGCCGGTTCCCTTCACCTCCGGATGAATTCAGCTCTTGTTCCGTTGTTCCAACCTCCGGGAAACTTCCCTCAGGGGTCGGTCCCTCCTGTTCCATGAAAGGGGGAAGTTCATACTCCCCGAGGTGGACTTTTTTCAAAAAGGACTGTATATGGGGCCATGCGTATTCGGCCGAGGACATGGCGAGGGATTCTTTCATCCAATACGTCGAAACCAGCGGGGAAAGCGCGAGAAGCGCCATGTAGACAAGCACCAGAAGGATAAAGGTCTTCGCTGCTCCGGCAGCCGCACCGAGGGTTCTGTCTACCGTGGAGAGATGGGTCAGGCGCAAAAAGGCCTTCACGCCTCTCTGGATATAGGCTCCAACAAGAAGGCAGAGGGCGTATATCCCTACAAGGGAGAGAATTCTCGCCAAAGAGGGATCAATTTCGAAAAACTGCAGCATGAGATCTGATACCGGGATTGAAATCTTCCAGGCAAGAAGAAATCCGCCTACTGTTGCGGCAAGCGAAATGACCTCGCCCGAGAGTCCGCGCACCGCTCCCTTGACGAGAAAGGTCACCAGAAGCAGCGCGGCAAAGATGTCAACGGCCGCCGCCAGATCCATCGTTTCCGCATTCTTTCAGCGCTTTCGACAGCTTTCTCGATGCATTGTCGAGTGCATGGGCCAGTTTGAAACACGTCAGGAGGAGACGCTCTTCCTGGTCGACGGAGCTGTCAATCTTTCCGAGATTGTCCCTGACGATTTCAAGAACCGACTCAAAACGATCCTCATCGAGACGGGTCAGTACAGGGTAGGTCTTTTTCCCGACAAGTACGCTGACGCGCCGGGTTTCCTCGGCCATGATGACGTCGCCTCCTTCTTTGCCCGGTCTATGACCTGTCAATCAGCTCTCCCTGGTGCCAGGTATCGCCGTCTTGATCTTCTCCTGTTTTCTCCACGGGAAAACCGCCTGCAAGGCTCCTGAGCTTCTCAAGCAGTGACTTGAGGCGTTCTTCCGTTTCCTTTTGTTCCTTCCGAAGCTCGTTGATGATCCCGTCGCGCTCGGCCAGAATCCGTTCATGTTCTTCCCTGACGGCCGTCAATGCTTCCTCGTTTTCCTGGAGCAATTCCTGCTGCGTTTCGATTTCCTCTTTCAGACTGTTGTTTTCATCTCGCAGGGTCCGCAATCTCCCTGTCAATTCATCCACCAGCCGCTCGATGTCGACAAGATGCTCTTGCATGGGAACCCCTCCTTACCGCAAGATATAACCCTTTCTGGATAGGTTCTTCCTCAGGTTTTCATGGGCTTTATCAACCTCCTCATCCCTCATTGTACGCTCCCTGGAACGATAGGCGAGGGAAAAGGCCAGGCTTCGCTTGCCTGACGGTATTCCTTTCCCTTCATACATGTCAAACAGGTGAAGTTCGTCAAGGGTGTCATCCGCCTCGTGTCGAATGTCCCGCTTGACGTCGTCGGCCGCAATGTCCTTGTCCACGACCAGTGAAATATCCCTGTACACGGCGGGATACCTGTAGGGTTCTCCAAAGCGGGCCGCTTCACTGTCGATGAAACGATCAAGGTCCATCTCGAAGAGGTAGACCGGTTCGGGAATCGACATTTCTTCCTGGAGTGAAGGCTTGATCCTGCACAGGTAACCTATCGCTTCTCCGCCGCACAGGATCGTCGCAGTCTGCCCTCCGTGGCCGAAGGGTTCATCACCCGAAACGAAACGGACATCCACGCCGCGACTCGCTGCAAGGACTTCCACGTCTCCCTTGACGGAGTAAAAGTCCTCAATCGCCTCGGCTTTCCATGGAGAACGGGAATCCCTGCCCGGACACACGGCCCCCCCGATAAAGAGCTTCTCCCGCACACCGAGTTCATTGGAGGGATCTTCCCGAAAGACGACGCCTACTTCGAAAAGCCGTATCGGCCGTCTCCATCCGGACCGGAGGTTCGAGGCGACCGCCTTGAGGAGGCCGGGCCCGAGAAGGGTTCTCATGACCGACTGGTCTCTGCTGACGGGGTTTGCGATGGCCATGGCCTTCGCCCTAGGGTCATCTCCGGATATCCCCATGGTCTTGAGGATGTCCGGCGAGATAAAACTGTAGGTGATCGCTTCCATATACCCCCTGGCCATGGCGGTATCCCGGAGAACCTGCCTGCACCGCATCTGGTTCGTCCGGTCTCCGGCACCTCGGGTAACCGACGGAAGCCTCGACGGGATCTTGTCATAGCCCCAGACTCTTGCGACTTCCTCCACGAGATCTTCCTCTATGGCCACATCGGGGCGGTGATTTGGAACACGAAATACACGACGATCCTGTTCCCTCCCGGTTTCTTCAAATCCGAGACCGGCCAGGATTCGTGAGGCCATGTCCATATCCTGTGTAAGGAGAATCTTTTCAAGGGTTTTCTTCCTCAAGGGTACGGTTCCCCTGTCCTCTTCGCCGGCTGTCCCTTCAACGATCAAACCGAGAGGCCGGGCAGCCTTCCAGGAGGAGAGCAATCCGAAAATCTCCCTTACGGCGGCTTCGGCCTTCCAGGGATCCACTGTGCGGGCGTATCGGTACGATGCCTCGCTCGGCAAGCCAAGGCGTCTGCTTGTCCTGCTGATCCTGATGGAATTGAAGTTGGCTGATTCGATGAGGATCTTCCTCGTCTTTGCATTTATCTCCGTGTCAAGCCCCCCCATCACACCGGCAAGGGCAATGGGGACCCCCCCGCTCGTGATCAGGAGATCCTCCGTCGTCAATGCCCTGTGCTTCCCGTCGAGGGTCATGAGGGTTTCACCCGGGCGTGCAGACCTGACGGTTATTTCAGCCTCCGGCAAAAGATCCGCGTCAAAGGCGTGGAGCGGCTGCCCTGTTGAAAGCATGACAAGGTTCGTCGCATCAACGATATTGCTCACCGGACGCATCCCCGAAAGACATAGCCGGACACGTGCCGAAAGCGGCGAGGGAGCCATGGATATCGAATCGGCAAATCCAAGAACGTACAACGGACAGTCCGGATCCTCGAGGTGGATGCCCTTGAATCCCTCCGATCGGAATCCTTGTGGAACAGAAACCGGCTCATGCCCGACAGGTCTCACACCACCGACGATTCCGGCGACTTCCGTTGCGAGTCCCTTGATGCTCAGAAGATCCCCGCGGTTCGGCGTTATGGACAAGTCAAAAACCAGATCGTCCAGTCCCAGCACATCACGGATATCCAGCCCCGGGGGTGTCCCCGGATCCAGTTTCAGAATTCCGAACTCGTCGGCGATTTCGGGAAGCCCGATTTCCTCGGCGGAAAGCATCATCCCGACGCTTTCAACGCCACTGAAATCACGCCTGCCGATGACTGTCCCGTCAGCCAGAACGCATCCCGGCGGTCCATAAGGAACGCATGCTCCCTGTCTGAGATTCGGTGCTGCCGAGACGCAACGGGCTTTTTCGGTACCTGTGTCGAGCTCGGCTATGTACAGATCACCCCTTTCGGGATGAACCTCGAGTTTGTTTATCCTGGCGCTGATTGCACCCTGAAAACGCTCACAGGGCTTCTCAACAGCCTCGACTTCCGTTCCGGTTTCAGTGAGGCGTCGGGCGAGCTGTTCAGCGTCCAGATCGAAATCGACAAATTCGCGCAACCAGTTCAGACATATCTTCATCGTCAGCTCCGGCCCCCTCCGGTCAGGAATGGAAGATCCCCTTCGAAAAACACCCTCAAGTCATCGAGACCATATTTCAGCATGGCGATTCTGTCCAACCCCATCCCCCAGGCAAAACCATTGTATTTTTCCGGGTCGACGCCCCCGGCTCGCAACACGTTGGGGTGTGTCATTCCGGAACCGGCTATCTCAAGCCATCCGGTTCCCTTGCAAATCCTGCAGGCAGGGTTCTTGCCCCTGCAGGCGACACATTCCACATCCATCTCGATGGAAGGTTCCGTGAAGGGGAAATAGCTCGCCCGGTACCGGACATCGAGGGGTTTCTCGAATATCTTCGTGACGAATGCCTCGAGACATCCTTTCAGGTCGGCAACGGAGATGTCCTCGTCCACGAGCAGTCCTTCCAGCTGGTGGAACATGGGAGAATGGGTGGGGTCGTTATCCCGCCTGTAAACCTTTCCCGGAACAATGATCCTCAGAGGCGCCCCCCACCGTCTCATGGCCCGGACTTCCACCGGGGAGGTGTGAGTCCTCAGCAGGAGACCGTTTTTCATGTAAAAGGTATCCTGCATGTCCCTCGCGGGATGATGGGGAGGTATGTTCAGGGCTTCGAAATTGTAGAAATCGTTTTCCATTTCAGGACCAAAGGCAACGGTAAATCCAAGGGAGGCGAATATCTCCACGATCTCCTGGGTAACCTGCTCGACTGGATGGCAGGCTCCCCAGGGACGGCCCCGGGCCGGAAGGGTAACGTCGATCCTTTCTTCCTCTTCCTTCGCACGGAAAGCCTGCGTTTCGAGCGTCTTCATCCGCTCCTCCAGGAGACTTTCCATTTCTCCTCTCAAGGTGTTCAGCCTCTGCCCCGCCTCCGGGCGCTTGTCGTCCGGAAGGGTTCCTATGGACTTGAGCAACTGTGTGACTTTCCCCTTTTTTCCGAGATACCCGACACGCAGAGCCTGAAGGTCCTCTGGACTTTCGGCCGCTTCAAGGCTTTCGATGAAGTCTTCTTTCAGCTTCGGAACTTTGTCCAGAATATCGCTCAAAACAATCGCCACCTCGTTTCCTTCAATACTCTTGAGAAAATCAGGAGTTTTCTTCCGATTTCTCGACTGTCGCTGCGAGGTCCCTGAGGTTTTGCCGCCTTGCGGCGACAACCAGGCTGTCGGATTTCTCGAGTACAGTATCCGCCTTGGGGAGAAAGTTGCTTTCACCCCGTTTCACAAGCAGAATGACAGCATTATAACGGCTCCGGAACTCAAGCTCCATGAGGTTCTTGCCTACCATCTCCTTGAGCGGACTGATCTCTCCAACCATAAAATCACTACCCGGCAATTCCGTGAATTGCGCCAATACCGGGTGGGATATCTGATCGGCCACCCGCTGCCCGAGGTCGCGTTCCGGGAAAAATACACGTGAAGCCCCTATCCTCGCAAGCACCCTCGCGTGAAGTGCGTTCTGGGCCCGTGCAGTGACCACCGGCACACCCAGTCCGATGAGGATCGTCGTCGCCAGGATGCTTGCCTCGATGCTCTCGCCTATGGCCACGACAGCGATGTCGGCCTCCCTGGCGCCCGCCTTGACGAGCGCATCCTCGTCGGTGGCATCAAGTTGGGCCGCAAGGTCGATTACTTCGGACATTTCCTCGACCCGCGCACGAACCCTGTCAACGCCGATGACGCTTTCGCCGAGCTCGGTGAGGCGTTCACATACCGCCTTCCCGAAACGGCCGAGTCCGACGACAATGCAGGTCCTTTCCCTCTTGCTGCCCGTTTTCCTTGTCATCTACACCGCCCCTTTTATCCGATGGGAACGTTTGTGTCGGCGAAGGAGATTTTCGTCTTTTCCTCGGTTTCAATCAAACCGTACACGAAAGTGACGATTCCGACACGACCCCAGAACATAAGTATAACAAGGAGGAACTTCCCCGAATCGGAAAGGTCACCGGTGATTCCCGTGGAGAGGCCCACCGTCCCGAGAGCCGAAACGACCTCGAAAAAAACATCCCTGAAAGCAAACGGTTCAATGAGATTCAGGGCGAAAGTGCTTCCGAGAATAGTGCCAATATACATGAACGTCAACGTGAGGGCTTTCCTGATGATTTGCGGCGACAGCCGATGCCGGTAAAGAAGAACCTCTCTTCTGCCCGTGATATCCGTCACGCTCGAAAGGGTGAGGATGCCGAAGGTGGTGGTCTTGATTCCCCCTCCGGTCGAACCGGGTGACGCCCCGATGATCATGAGGATAGAGATTACGAAAAGACCAGTGGTGGACATGGCGGGGATGGAAATCGTGTTGAATCCCGCCGTGCGGGCTGTCACGGACTGGAAGAGAGCGTTCCACACCTTCAGGTGCAATGGCAGGCTCTCAAGCGGGCCGCTCCATTCCGTGGCCAGAACCATCAATGTTCCCGCAACGATCAGCGTTGTCGTGACGGCCAGAACAAGTCGGCAGTAGGGGGATAGTCTCTTCCGGTGCGGGAAGGAGGCCAATTCGGAGAGTGGGATGAAACCGAGACCGCCCAGCGCGATCAGCCCCATGACCGTACCCGGAATGATACCGGTCTTTGAAAAACCCTCCAGGCTGTTGGAAAAGGTGGAGAATCCGGCATTGCAAAAGGCGCTGACGCTGTGAAAAACGGCGTGGTACATGGCCCGGCCCGGCTCGAAGGAATCCAGGAAGGCTCCGAAAAGCAGCAGCGCTCCGAAAAGCTCTATGGCCAGGGTCATCTGGAGAATCCTGACGAGCAGCCTCACCGCCCCGACGGGCGTGTCAAGTCCAAGGCCGCCGGTGAAAAGGAGCCGTTGACGGATGCCGATCCTTGATCCCCGCAAAAGCGGCAGGGCAGTGAAAGCCGTCATGACACCCAGTCCTCCCAACTGGATCAAAAGGAGGACGATCCATTGAGAGAAAATGGAAAGGTCGCGGCCCGTGTCGACCACAATCAACCCGGTGACGCAGACCGCTGAGGTCGCCGTAAAAAGGGCGTCGATAACCCGAAGGGGCTGAAAAAAAAGATTTCCGAGCCATAGAAGAAAGGTTCCCGAGGCTATGAGCATCAGGAACCCTCCGACGATGGTCCTTTCCGTGCGCAGCGCGCTATATGACCTGAAATTTATTGTCCCAGCGCCTCCTTCGCCTGGTCAACGAGCTTGCGAAAGGCAGGCATATCCTGAATCGCCAGTTCCGAAAGCATCTTCCTGTTGATCTGGATGTCAGCCTTTCTCAACCCGTTGATGAAGTTGCTGTAGGACATGTCGTTCATCCGGGCGGCGGCACTGATCCGTGTAACCCAAAGACGCCTGAAGTCACGCTTTTTGTTCCTGCGGTCCTTGTAGGCGCTTGAAAGAGCATGGAGTGACGCCTCCTTGGCTCTCCTGTACGTGTTTTTCTTCCTGCCGTAAAAGCCCTTGGTCGTCTCGAAAAGCTTCTTGCGCTTCCTGTCGCTCGCGCCTCCGCCTTTGACTCTGGGCATGAGCGTTCACCTCTTTCGGTCAAAATTTCTGTTTTGTTTTCATTCGTCAGATGTCACCTTCACTGTTTGAACGTGAAGGATCTGTCAGTCATTCGGCAGCAGGACATCCATCCTGGACTCGAGGGTTGGATGCAGGTAGCCCTTCTTTCTGAGGCGTCTGAGCCGCGAGGCGTTCTTCTTGCGAAGCAGATGGCCCCGTCCGCTTCTTTTATAGGCGATCTTCCCGGAACCGGTTCTATGGAACCGCTTCTTCGCTCCCGAATGGGTCTTCATTTTCGGCATGTCCCAAACCTCCCATATTCCTTTTACATTCACCGATTCAAAGGCACTTGTATCGTCCTGTCTCCGGCGACTTCACTCCTTCTTCTCGGAGGAGTCCTGCTTCGAAGAATTTTCGTCGTCTTTTGCGTTTTTCTTCTTTTGCGGAATCGGGGACAACATCATGCGCATGTATCGTCCTTCCATGCGAGGAGGAACTTCAACTTTCCCCAACCCCTCGCAGTCGTTCATCACCTTGTCAAGGACTTGCCGTCCCCTGTCGAGAAAAGCCATTTCCCTTCCCCTGAAAAAGATGGCGACTTTCACCCGGTGCCCGGCCTCGAGGAAGTTCTTGATGGCCTTGGTCTTGAAATCGTAGTCATGCTGATCGATCTTGGGACGCATCTTCATTTCCTTGACGGTCTGGCTTTTCGTCTTTTTTCGGGCGTCTTTTTCACGTTTTTGCTGCTGATACTTGTACTTTCCGTAATCCAGAATGCGGCATACCGGGGGGCTTGCCTGGGGCGCCACCTCGACCAGATCAAGCTCCTGCTCCTCCGCCATGGAGAGTGCCCTTTCAGTGGGAACGACTCCGACTTTCACTCCCTGGTTGTCGATGAGAAGCACCTCTTTGGCCCTGATTTCCTCATTCACTCTCGGTTCGTCACTCCGTTTAGCTATTGTCCGTCACCTCCGTAATGTGTTTTGATAATGAAAATGCCGGGCTTCACGCCCGGCATTAACAACCTGTTCGGGAAGAGACAATTCTTCCGTTCACAAAATCGCTCCGACCTGTAAACAGCGCTGGGCGTCAGCAGGTGGGGGGATTTCCTTCCCCCTCTTTGCATTATAAAATTGTCTTTCCGTTTATACTGCCGAATCAGGAATATACCACAGACTCCCTGTCGGTGCAAGTTCACCGCAGAGGATCAAACTCGGCTCCAAGTCGCTCCAGGAATTCCGGGAGAGGCATGGATCCAAGATCTCCCTGAATCCTGTCCCGCACGGCAAGTGTGTCTGTTTCCACTTCCTTGTCTCCCACGACGATCATGAACGGAACCTTTTGCATCTGGGCATCCCTGATGCGCTTCCCGAGTTTTTCATCCCTGAAATCCGTATCTACGCGAATATCTTTTTCCCGGAGCCGTGCGACGGTTCTTTCGGCATACTCCCGATGATCCTCCGAGACAGGAATCAGTCGCACCTGTACAGGTGCGAGCCAATAGGGGAATGCACCTGCATAATGCTCGACAAGGATCCCGAGGAAACGTTCAAGACTGCCGTAAATTGTCCGGTGCAACATGACCGGCCTGTGCTGCGCACCGTCGGGTCCGATGTAGCTGATATCGAACTTTTCGGGCATCTGGAAATCGAGCTGGATCGTCCCGCATTGCCAGGTTCGTCCGATGCAGTCTTCCAGGTGGAAGTCGATCTTGGGACCGTAAAAGGCGCCATCGCCCGGATTGACCTTGAATGTGACTCCAGCCTCTTCAAGTGCATTCTGAAGGTCCCGTTCCGCAATCTCCCACATTTTTGGATCACCCATGGCCTTTTCGGGCCGCGTGGAAAGCTCCACCCTGTAGCTGAAGCCGAAGACGTCACTGTAGATATACCGGACGAGATCCATGATTCCAAGAATCTCCGCTTTGATCTGTTCCGGAGTCACATACAGGTGGGCATCGTCCTGGGTAAAACTTCTGACGCGCATAAGTCCGTGAAGCACGCCCGAACGTTCGTGTCTGTGAACCGTCCCGAGCTCCGCCATTCGAAGCGGTAGGTCCCTGTAGCTTCGGATCTGGCTCCTGTACACGAGCATGCCTCCGGGGCAGTTCATGGGTTTGATTGCAAAGGGCCGATCATCGATCTCGGTGAAATACATGTTTTCCCGGTAATGATCCCAGTGTCCCGACCGGATCCAGAGGTCACGGTCGAGGATCAGGGGAGTCCTGATTTCGCAGTATCCCCGGCGGATATGCTCCTTTCGCCAGAAATCCACGAGTTGATTGATGACCACCATCCCTTTGGGATGAAAGAAGGGAAAACCCGGAGCTTCGGGTTGCAGGCTGAAAAGGTCCAGTTCCCTGCCCAGTTTCCGGTGATCGCGCTTTCTGGCCTCCTCGATCCGGTTGATGTGCTCCTCGAGGGCCTCCCTGGAGGCAAACGCCGTCCCGTAGATCCGCGTCAGCATCTTGTTCTTTTCGTCGCCCCGCCAGTAGGCACCCGCGATGGAAAGAAGCCTGAAGTGCTTCAGGGCTGAAGTGTTGGTGACATGGGGCCCGCGACAAAGGTCCACGAACTCGCCCTGCCTGTAGACGGTGACCGTCTCCCCTTCGAGCTCCCCGACAAGTTCCAGTTTATAGGGCTCATCCCGTTCTGCGAAGAGCTTTTCGGCTTCCTGCCTGGAGAGGACCTCGCGTTTCACGGGAAGATTCTCCTTGGATATCCTGCGCATTTCCTTTTCGATGGCATCGAGGTCATCCTCGCCAATCTGCTCGGGAATATCCAGATCGTAATAGAATCCATCCTCAATGGCCGGTCCTATCCCCAGACGTGTGCCCGGATACAGCCGTTTGATTGCCTGGGCCATCAAATGGGAGGCGGAATGGCGAAGAATCTCAAGTCCGCGTGGGGAATCTCCCTGGATGGGCATGATCTGTGCATCATCAGTCAATTCGGATTCGAGATCGACGGGGACTCCATTGACTTCCGCAGCAACGGCACCCTTGGCAATCTTCCATTTTTTGAGAGCTTCTTTTACTGAAATCGGTGCATCAAGTTCAAGAACCCGCCCTTCCGGGCCCGTCAGTTTGGGCATATTCATCGCCTCCTGATTTTCGTGCCGGGAAATGGCCGTATCAAAACACGAAACATCCAGATTTTGCTATTCATGCATTGTAACACAGCAAATGTCGTGAGTCGCCGGGACACTGCCGAAAACCGGAGTGACTCGGCCAGGCAAGAATATTCCACTTCAGAGCTTTGAAGTGTAATTTATTTTCACCTCTCGACTGGAAAAGCCTTCGCGGTGCCCTTATAATAAACAAGGAATTTGAACCAAGGCCGATTTCACACCCGTTTTACAACGACGCAATGCCATAGTTGTGATAATGTACGATGCTGCGCTGTTTCTATGACTTTCAGATCTTCACAAAATCATTCTTTTCTTCTCCATTTTTTGCCGCATCGAAAACGAGGCCGGAAAGGACGGTGAGGCGAGGGCAGGGAAAGAAAAAAATCTCGAACGCCACGGGTTTTATTGTTTTTTTCACAGGTTGAGATTTCTGAATTGACAGGAGGGATTAAGAGAATGGCAGAGATAAAGAAGGCCGACCAGTGGGTAAGCAGGTGGGGCCTTATCTTCTCGGCAATCGGTATGGCCGTGGGAACGGGCAACATCTGGAGGTTTCCCCGCGTCGCCGCCGCCCAGGGCGGCGGGGCTTTTGTCATCGCCGTTATTATCGGATTGTTCCTCTGGGCGATCCCGCTGCTCATGGCGGAGGAAGTCTGGGGCAAGATCTCACGGATGGGCGTTATCGGCTCATTCAAAGAAATGATGGGACGAAAGTGGACATGGGCCGGCGGCTGTGTCGCCTGGATTTCTCTGGGGATCGCCTTCTACTATGCCGTCGTCATGGGCTGGTGCGTCAGGTATTTCGTCTACGTCCTGACTGGCGTCATCAAACCCGGCCTTGACACGGAGGCTCTCTGGACGGCCTTTTCCACGACTCCCGGCGCCATGGTGCCCTGGCACATCTTCTCCATGGTCATCGCGACCCTCGTCATCTTCAAGGGCGTTTCCCAGGGACTTGAAAAGATCAACAAGATTCTCATTCCGTCATTGTTCATCCTGCTCATCGTCCTGGCCATCCGTTCCGTCATGCTTCCCGGTGCTGTCAAGGGACTCCAGTTCCTCTTCGAACCGAATTTCAGCACGTTCCTCCAGGGACGGCTCTGGCTCGAAGCCTTCACCCAGGTAGCCTGGTCCACGGGCGCGGGCTGGGGACTGCTCCTGACGTACTATGTCTACGTCAAGAAAACGGAAGACATTTCCCTGAACGCGACGACCATCGCCTTCGCCGATACCTCCGCGGGACTCCTCGCCGCCATCGCCATCATTCCGACCATCTTCGCCCTTTCAGAGGATCCCCAAGCCGCCGTCGCTTCTGGAAATACGGGGCTTGCGTTCATCCACCTGACGAAGCTCTTCACCGTCATGCCCGGCGGCGCGTTCTTTGCGGGGCTCTTTTTCCTGGCGCTGGTTTTCGCGGCCTTGAGCTCGCTCCTTTCCATGGTCGAACTCTGCGTCAGGCTCTTCATGGACGCCGGATGGCCGCGTCACAAGGCCGCCCTTGCCGCAGGCATCGGAATCACCATCCTGGGACTTCCGTCCTCGATGAGCATCTCCTTTCTCGACAACCAGGACTGGGTCTGGGGCGTCGGGCTGCTGTTGAGCGGCCTGCTCTTTTCCATCGGCGCCATCAAGGTCGGCGTGAACAAGATCTGGGACGAGTACATCGAACCCGTCTCCGACCTGAAGGCTGCCTGGATGTGGAAGCTGATCTACCTCTTCCCCGTGTGGTTCGTGATCATCTTCGGCTGGTGGATCAAACAATCTGCGAGCTGGTATCCCGAAACTTACATGAAATGGCTGCCGATTTCAGAGTACACCTTCACCGTCGGCACCATGGTCTACCAGTGGGGGATCATGCTCGTGGTCTTCCTGGTGCTCAACAACTGGCTGGCAAACAGGATGAAACACAAGTTTGAGGCCACCAATTAGGATCGCAGGCTGCCTGACCGAACGTTGCAACACAAAGGAGGATTACTGATGGGTTGGCAAGTATATATGGCGCTGATTCTGCTCATCGTCTGGGGTGGAACTCTCTGGCTGGTCCGCAAGACCATGACTACGGAAACGGGCAAAAAATAACAGCCTGTAATATATCACAATGACAGGCAAGCGAGAAAGAAACGCGAGGGCCGTCCATTCAATTGAATGGACGGCCCTCGCGTTTTACATTTCACGACTGGATTGGAGCCTACTTGCCCGTGCTCCCGAACCCGCCGGCGCCGCGGGCGGTTTCAGAAAGATTCTTTTTGGTGTGAAGGCCTGCCCTCGTGACGGAAGCGAAAACCAGCTGGGCAACACGGTCGCCCCGGGCGATCCTGAAGGGTTTTTTTGCGTGGTTGATAAGGATGATCCTGACTTCCCCCCGGTAGTCGCTGTCAACCGTTCCAGGAGCATTCAGGACCGTGACACCCTCTCTCAGGGCGAGGCCGCTTCTCGGCCGGACCTGGCATTCAAACCCTTCGGGGATCTCGAGATATATCCCCGTCCCGACGGCACGCCATTCACCCGGAGGGATGACGCAATCCTCCGCAGCGACAGCGTCCATTCCCGACGAGCCTTCCGTCGCGTATCCCGGAAGCGGCAGATCAGCCGAATCCTCGCTCCGCGACACAAGCACTTTCAGTTCTTCCATGATCTCAGCGGTTCCTTCCCGATCCATGATCCCTTGAAGACCTTTGGCTGCCGCGAGGACCCGACCGGCCGCCTTTCCTTCCGCCGTTGTTCCTGTCACGATCCCGTGAATTCCTGTCACCAGACGACTCCTGCGGCAATTTCTCGATTTCTTTCTCCCGTTCCAGTTCCCTGGCGAGTTCATCGCGGAGACTTTCGTCGAGTGTATCCCCCTTGTCCAGAATCCGCTTTCGCGAAAGGTTGATCCGTCCCATGTCATCGATCTCCTTGACGATGACGAGTACGGAATCCCCGGGCTGAAGCACGTCGTCGACTTTGGGAACGTGGCACTGGCTGATTTCGCTGACGTGAAGCAGCCCTTCCTTGCCGGGAAGCACCTCCACAAAGGCACCGAAGGGCATGAGCCTCGTAACCTTGCCGATGTAGACGTCACCTGCTTCAACTTCCTTGACAAGATCCTCGATGATTTCCAGGGCCTTTTCGGCCGCCTCTCTGGACGGTGATGCCACGAAGACCCGACCATCATCCTCCACATCGACCTTGACACCCGTCTGGGCGACAATGCTTCTGATTGTCTTGCCGCCGGGGCCGATGATGTCCCTGATCTTGTCTTTATCGACATTCACGGTATAAATGCGGGGCGCGTAGCTGGAAATCTCTTCTCGTGGTTCGGTTATGGCCTCATCCATCTTGTCGAGGATGAAAAACCGTCCGTCCCGAGCCTGCGCAAGAGCCTTGCTGAGTATTTCTCTGGTGATCCCCCCTGCCTTGTTGTCCATCTGCAGGGCGGTAACACCGTCACGTGTTCCCGTCACCTTGAAATCCATGTCGCCGTAATGATCTTCCAGGCCCTGGATGTCGGAGAGCACTGCGACTTCGTCACCTTCCTTGATAAGGCCCATGGCAACGCCGGCTACAGGTTTTTTCAGTTTGACGCCCGCATCCATGAGCGAAAGGCTCGCCCCGCAGACGGACGCCATCGAGCTTGAACCGTTCGATTCGAGGATGTCTGAAACAACCCGGATCGTATAAGGGAATTCATTCTCGTCGGGCAAAAGGGGCCTCACCGCCCGCTCGGCCAGGGCGCCGTGACCTATTTCGCGTCGTCCCGGACCTCTCATCGGGCGGACTTCACCCACAGAAAAGGGCGGGAAATTGTAGTGAAGCATGAACCGTTTCGCAGGTTCATCGTGTTTCAGGCCGTCCACGATCTGATCATCTTCCCCGACCATTCCGAGAGTCGTCGTTACGAGGGCCTGGGTCTCTCCCCGGGTAAACAGGGCCGAGCCATGGGTCCTGGGCAAAACTCCGGCCTCGCAGCTCACAGGTCGAATCTGGTCGAGTGCCCTTCCGTCGGCCCGTTTATGCTCCTTGAGGATGCTTTCGCGAAGTGCCTTCTTGACGAAATCATCCACGGCATTTCCGATGTACCCTTCCATTTCAGGATGGTTTTCCTCAAAAGCCTTTGCGGCTCGTTCCTTGATTGCCGAAACCGCCTGGCTCCGTGCCTTCTTGTCATGAATCTGTACGGCTTCGTAAATGTCGTTGTAGAGGTTTTCCGCAATCCAGGAATCCATCTCGGGATGTTCTTCCGGATCGGGTATGACCATTTTTTCCTTGCCGATGGCGGCAGCCATCTCAAGCTGCATGTCGACGATCTTCCTGATTTCCTGTTGCGCAAGCTCGAGGGCATCCACAAGGGTCTCCTCGGAGACCTCGAAAGATCCGGCCTCCACCATGGTCACTCCATCCCTGTGACCGCTCACGACAAGATCCAGGGTGCTTCTGCTCATCATGCTCTCCGTGGGGTTGACCACGAGTTCTCCTTCGATGCACCCTATCCTGACGGCTCCCACCGGCCCCGACCACGGAATTTCCGAGATGGCGAGCGCCGCGGAGGCGCCGTTAATGGCGAGCACGTTCGGGGGGTTTTCCTGGTCAACTGACAGCGTGGTGATCACGACATGGACGTCATGCCTCATATGCTGCGGAAAAAGGGACCTGACGGAACGATCCGTCAACCTTGCCGTCAGCACCGCCGTCTCCGACGGGCGCCCTTCCCGTTTGATGAATCCTCCGGGTATTTTCCCTGCAGAGTAAAACCTTTCCTCGTAATCAACGAGCAAAGGGAAAAAGTCCAGGCCTTCCCTGGGGAAATCAGTCACACAGGCCGTCACGAGAACGACGGTTTCACCCATGGTTACTTTTACTGCCCCACTTGCCTGTTTTGCCAATGTTCCCGTTTCAAATACCATTCTCTCGCCGCCTGTTTCGACGGAAAACTCTTCTGACATATTCTTTTTCCTCCTCGTATTTTTCATCCTTTTTGTCTATCCCTAACAGGATATCACATGCAGCAAAAGAAAGGACGAGGGCATCGCCCTCGTCCCTGAAA
The DNA here is from genome assembly GCA_964515395.1 of uncultured Synergistaceae bacterium. Lineage (GTDB taxonomy): Bacteria > Synergistota > Synergistia > Synergistales > Thermovirgaceae > UBA1876. The sequence continues at coordinate 68,703 of CAZERC010000001.1, forward strand.
CAGCCCGGAAATTATCCTCTGCTGCAGCGAAAGCGACCGTCAGTGGCGCAACCCCAGCCGCTGAATCAACGTACTGTACCTGTTGAAGTCCTTTTCACGCAGGTACTGGAGCAGACGACGACGCCGGCCGACCATCTTGAGCAGACCCCTCTGGGAATGGTGGTCCTTCTTGTGAACCTTGAGATGTTCCGTCAGCTCCCTGATTCGTGCCGTCAGGATCGCAACCTGCACCTCCGGCGACCCCGTATCAGCGGGGTGCGTCTTGAAATCCTCAATGATTCCCTGTTTCTTTTCCTTTTGAATCATGTCGTACCACCTCTTCAAGAAAAGTCCCACAACCAAGTGGCGCGACACGAAGCGCGCGACCGAGTAGTGGGTTCTGGTATTATACCATCCTCCGGTCCCACCCGCAAAAGATCCCTTGAACGGCCTCGGGGGCCGATGGAAACTGGGAAATAAGGCTGCGCTCATTCTGCACTCGACATTTTCTTAAAGATGTGTTTATATTGTTAATATTAGAGCGAAAATCAACAGAATTCTGAGTGTTTGGAGGGAGTCTCATGATGAAAATCCTCATCGTAGAGGATAACAAGGATCTTGTTCAAGTGTTGGCCGAGGGTTTTGAAGAAAACGGGTTTACCGTCGAAAGCGCCTTTGATGGGGAAGAAGGATTACAAAAGATCAACAATACAGACTACGATTGCGTCGTCCTGGACATCATGCTGCCGAAACTCGACGGATACGAGGTGGTCGAGAAAGCAAGAGAAGTCGGCAAGGACACGCCTGTGATTGTTCTCACGGCGAAAGACACCATCGAGGACCGCGTCGAAGGGCTCAACAGGGGTGCCGACGATTACCTCGTCAAACCTTTCGATTTCAGGGAACTTATGGCAAGGATCAATGCACTGATCCGTCGAAGATCCGAGCAGAAACGACCCCTTCTCAAGTGTGGACCCCTCGTTCTCGACCCTGTGGCAAGAGAATGTACAGTCGACGGGAACAGCATCCCCTTGAGAAGACGGGAATTCGACATCCTGGAACTCCTTATGCGTTACGAAAACCAGGTATTTACAAGGGACCGGATCATCGCCCATGTCTGGCAGAAGGAATATGACGGAACCAGCAACGTCGTGGACGTGCACGTCAAATACCTGAGGGACAAACTCCGCCCTTACAACCTGGACACCCTGGTGGTCACCGTTCGCGGCGTCGGGTACAAGGTGACCTGCCCTGATTACGAGTGAATCCTGCTTTCGGAAGTGGATCCGGCAGAGTGAACCGACGCAGGAAGGCAACGGACAAAAACACCCTGAAAGAGCGGAGAGGAGTTTTTCTCCGCTCTTTCAGGTTCCGTATGATATTTCTCGTATCCCTTTCCATTCTTGCCGTCACCCTTCTTTTCAGTGCCGCCGTTTTCGTTTTTTTTACCTGGACTGAACTCGACAGCCTGGACAATGCACAAGAGGACATTCTCCATTTTCTCACCGGACAGATAGAGGGAACAGGTCAGTTTTATCTTGCGAACCCGGAATATGAGGAGCTCAGCCGGACATGGCAAAGCCGAAATGCGGAATTTCACATCTACCGTTCCGACGGCAATTTCCGTGAAAACATCCTTTCCGCGGGGAACAGGCTCGCACCTCTGAATCCGGAACTCGTCCGGACCATAATCCGGAAGCGCCAGACAGCTTCAACGATCGATCAGTCGAAAATGACGATTATGCCTGAAGCAAGCTGGCTTTCACCCTGTTTTCCTGAACCGGAGCAGGATCTTTTGCGAGCCCGATGGGAAAAATTCAACCTGGACAACAAGACCTATTATCTTTTTGTCCTTCATCCACTCGACGGCCTGCTCGCCTCGAGAGGGTCCCTTTTGCGAATGATCCTCTTCATGCTGGGTGTGACCGTGCTACTTTCGGCGGCAGTGGGGTATTTCACCTCGCGAAAAGCGATCAAGCCTTTTTTGCAAATCAACAACGCCGTCTCGAAAATCTCGATAGAGAACATGAAACTCGATGTCTCCGTTCAGGATGCCGACGAGGAAATCCGGGAAACGGTTCTTCTCATCAACACAATGCTCGAAAACCTTGAAAAATCCATACACCAGCTACAGCAATTTACCGCCGATGCGAGCCATGAACTCCGGACACCCCTGGCCGTCATGAAGGGTGTTGTCGAAGTAGCCCTTCTCAAGGAACGGGAGCCGGAGTACTACATGGGAAAGCTGCAGGAGCTGGCAGGTCACATCGACGGAATGCAGGCTCTCGTCGGGGCCCTGCTCGAACTGGCCAGACTGGACACCTTCAACAGGATCGACCGCAAGGAACCGGTGGAACTCCTCATCGTCGCCGATGACGCCGTCGCTGCTTCCGAACCTCACATAAAGATGAAAAACCAGACCCTGCAAAAAGAACTCGCACCCGCTCCGACGTTTGGCCGTGAAGCCCTTCTTCTCAGGCTTGTCACGAACCTGCTGGACAACGCCGCCAAGTACACCCCGGAAGAAGGAACGGTATCCCTCAGAACCTACGCCGACACAACCCGCAAAGAGGCTGTGCTCGAAATCGAGGATACGGGCAAGGGAATGACAGAAGATGAAATCAGTCACTGCTTCGACCGTTTCTGGCGGGCCGACCACTCACGCACAACGGCGGGCTACGGTCTTGGGCTTCCTCTTGTCCTGAGGATTGCAGAGCTTCACGGCGGCCGACCGGAAATAGAATCGAAACCCAACAAAGGCACACTCTTCCGCTTTCGATTTCCCCTTGATGAAAAGGCTCTCGAAAACTACGACGCTCAATAAGGACGCGAAAAGGGCGACTCATGAGCAGCCCTTTTCGCGTCCTACGATCTTACATTCTCACTGAGACAAAGAAGGTCCGTCCATCTCTCCATACCAGCAGGACGGCGGATTTACCGACACTTCCCATGACATCCTGCCATGCCTGGAGATCGTCCACCGGCCTGCCGTTGACTTCAAGGATGATGTCACCCCGTCTGAGTCCTGTTCTGTGGGCCGGAGACCCTGGAACGACTTCCGTAACGGCCATGCCTCTGGAAGCAGGAGCTCCAAGTTCTCGCTTCAGCTCGGGAGTGACCGGTTCCACTCTCAGTCCGAGCCGTTCTTCCGTTTCCTTCAATGAGCGATCGGCTTGCTGCGACTGGCCGGGTATGCTGCCAAGGGTGACGCTGATCTCGCGTTCCTTGCCTTCACGAATGACCTTCAACCGGACTTTGTCACCTTCGAGATGGCTCCGGATGCGGAGTGAAAGATCAGTGTGATCCTCGATGGCACGCCCGTCCACTGCGACGATGACATCCCCGCGTCGGAGTCCCGCCTTCGCGGCGGGCGATTCGGGAATCACGTCGCTCACGACGGCCCCGTTGTCGCCTTCAACGCCGTAGGCCTTTGCAAACTCCGGCGTCAGCGGCTGGATATAGACGCCGAGCCAGCCTCTTTTCACGGTTCCGTATTTGACGAGATCATCGAGAACCTGTTTCGCCATGTTGACGGGGACGGCAAAGCCGATCCCCTGGGCATAAGGAATGATCGCCGTGTTGATCCCGACCACATTGCCGTCAAGATCGAGGAGCGGTCCTCCGCTGTTGCCCGGGTTGATGGCTGCATCGGTTTGCAGGAAACCGTCAAAATTCAGGTTTTTTGCCCTGACAGAACGGTTTTTCGCCGAAATAACACCTACTGTGACGCTGCTTTCAAAACCATAGGGATTGCCGATGGCGACCACCCATTCACCTACGCGGATTTCGTCGGAATCCCCAAGTTCCAGAACGGGCAGGTTCTTTGCGTCAATCTTGATGACGGCGAGATCAAAAGTGGGATCGGTTCCCACCACTTCCGCCGGAAAAGACTTTCCATCGGCCAGGGTTACTTCAATTTTATCGGCGTCGGCAACTACGTGATTGTTGGTCAGGATATACCCATCTTCGCTGACGATAAACCCTGACCCCTTTCCTTTCATGGGGATATTCCTCGAAAAGCGCTCGAACTGTTCCCCGAAGAACTCCCTGAAGAAGGGATCATCCGGGAAGGGACTCATGGACTGACGGACCATCGTTTCGGTGTCGATGTTTACCACCGCCGGCGAAGCCTCTTCCACGATATCGGCTACAGGGTTGCCGGAAAAGACGTCAACTTGCGCATGCGACGGCAGAGTCGTCCCCAGGACAAGCACCCCCAGGGTAAAAAGTACAACCAGTAATCGGTTCAGTTTCCCCGTTTTCATTTCATGCATTTGGTATCACCTCCCATGATGACAAGTATGCTAGGCAAAAGAAGAGCCTCTTACATCGTATATTCTACTGAAATCGGGTCCCCCACCTTGAATCCGAGGACATCGGCCGCCTTCCCCCTGTTGACGGCAATGGAAAGAAACCCCCAGCTGTCTTCAAGGATCACGAGGTCTCCAAGTCCCACGTCGGCGAAGGTTCTTCCCACTGAAATACTGAAAAGCCATCCCCTGCTGATCCGCAGGGCTCCTTCTTGTCTCTTGTCGAGCCATTTCCAGGGAATATTCGTCCTGACGGTCCCGTAGGTGTCGATCCGGGCGACGGCACCGGAAATCTTTTCCTTTTCCTTTGACGGTTCCGGAAGCGGATATTCCTCGAGGCCGGAACTGTGGATCTCTTTTCCGAGAACCGGAGGGGGGATGTCCGCAACAAGGTCGGCCACTACCGGCGCCATGATGTCCCTGGCATGAAAGGTCGGCGAAACGGACCGGTTTTCATAATGTTCCGGATGGAGCTTCCACACCTTTTCCACTCCACCCAGGCGCTCCACCGCCGGCAGGAGGAGGCCGTTGTCGGGCCCTACAAAAAGGTCTCCACGGTCCGCCTGGATGACAAGAATAGGCCTGTCGGTGCCGACACCCGGGTCGACAACGGCCAGGTGAATGCCCACCGGGAGATAGGTAACGGCTCCCGCAAGCATCCAGCCTCCCGACACAATGTCAAAGGGCGGGACATCGTGACTGATGTCGACAAGGGGAAGCACTACTCCCCGCCCGATCAAAACGCCCTTGCAGCATGCGACCGTTTCATCGCCGGATCCAAAATCTGAAAGAAAACTGATACACCGATATGCACCCGTTGGTTCATGCATTACGATACCTCCTCACCCTCAAGGACCATATCCATTACTATAACATTGGGAGGAATGTCCTTGATGAAAAGACATGCATTTTATTGCGTTCCCAGGCTGCTTCTTCCGATCTGCCGGTTTGGACCTTCTCGTGGAGGGCTTGCCCTTGACTGCTCGTGATCTTTTCGAGGCGCTGCTTGAAATTTACGGACCCCAGGGCTGGTGGCCCGCCGATTCTTTCGATGAATTATGTCTCGGAGCGATTCTCGTCCAGAACACCAGCTGGAATAACGCCACCATGGCATTGTCGAACCTGGCAGAAAAGGGGCTGCTCTCCTTGCCCTCCGTCGCCTCCGCTCAACTGTGCCGACTTGAAGAAGCTGTTTATCCGGCCGGGACATATCGACGCAAGGCTGCAATCATCTGGGCCTTCGCCAGCGATTTTACAGCCGACTTCAAAACTGTGGAATCTTTCAGGAAGGAGGAGCCACTTTCGACCAGAAAATGGCTGTTGAGACGTAAAGGCATCGGCCAGGAAACGGCGGACACAATTCTCTGCTATGGTGCACAGGTGCCTTTCCTTGTCATCGACAGGTATGCGCGGAGGTTGGTCAAACGAACAGGTCTGATTGACGAAAGGATTTCGTCCTACGAGGCAATCCGGGAATGCCTCCAAAATGATCTGCCCGAAGATGCGCAGGTACTTGGAGAGTTTCACGCGCTTGTCGTCATGCACGGCAAAAGCTATTGTGGAAAAAGTCCCTCTTGTGAAGCCTGTCCTCTGGGAACACGTTGTTCCTTCGCAAATTCTGGGGACTCTTCCCTTTCCCGACGAGCCATGACTTCACCGTTTCGGGAAACGGGCCGCTTCCCGAAACGGTTTTACCTGGAAAAGGACCTCGAAGAGGACTTTCTCCCCTGAGAGGCGGCCGGAGTGACGACCACCCGGCGAAGGGGTTCCGAACCGGTGGAAGACGTTCGTACATCCTCCCTCTCCTTGAGGGCGAGATGAACCACCCTCCGCTCCCAGCTGCTCATGGGCTCGAGCTTGACTGCACGGCCCTTGCGGACAGCCTCCCGTGCGGCGGCGGAAGCCAGCTTTTCGAGGCTTTCCTCCCTCCGCGTGCGGTATCCGTCACTATCAAACCGCAAACGCCGCCTTGACGCATCATCCCGAAGCGTCAGGTTCGTCACATATTCGAGAGCTTTCAGCGTTTCTCCATATCTCCCGATGATAATCCCGGCATCTTCACCACTGAGATTGACGATGCCGTCATCACGGAAATCGGCTTTGATATCGAGATCCATCATCTCGACAAGCTGCCCGATAAATCCCCTGGCGTCGAGTCGGCCTGCATCTGCGGGCAGGGCAATCCGCACCTGCATCTTTTTTCCTAAAATGCCGAAGAGCTTCTTGTCCTCACCGAGAACTGTCACTTCCACCTCTTCAGGATCCACTGACCACTTGAGGGCTCCCAAACGGCGGGCCTCATCCAGGTTCTGAACTTCTGCAACAAATTCTCTGTCATCCATGGGAATCTCCCAGACCTCCTAACTCTTGGCGTCACCGGATTCCTTTTTGGGAGGCTTTTCCTTGTACAGCGCGGGCTTCTCCTGCATCTCAACCTCGGTCTTGTGCTTGATACGCCATTGCTGCGCCACACCAATAAGGGATGACACACCCCAGTAGAGGAGCACCCCTCCCGGCAGGCTCAGACAAATGAATGTCAAAAACGCAGGCATAAACCAGTTCATAAACTGCATCTGCGGGTTTGAAGCAGCGCTCAGCTGCTGCTGGTACCACGTCACAAAAGCGATGAACAGAAGCAACAACAGGTTGGGCAGGTAGACCAGAACATTCAAAAGACCTGCAGGGTTCGATGTCAAGCCCGCGAAAACCGCACCAATCCCGATGGTCTCGGCTGATACACCGAGGGCTGCAGCCATTCTGGATAGAACGGAACCCTCAAGGCTGATCCCTATGAATGTAGCCCCGCCGATGTCAAGGTTGAGCAGCACGCGAAACAACAGGATCAGGATGGGCAACTGAACAAGGAGCGGGAGGCACCCCGCCGCGGGATTGACGTTGTTTTCCTTGTAGAGCCTCATGATCTCCTTGTTGAGGGTTTCCTTGTCTCCAGCGTACTTTTCCTGCAGGGCCTTCAGTCTCGGCTGAAGTTTTTGCATCCTCTGCATGCTCACCATCTGCTTGTGGGACAACGGGTGCAGAAGAATACGTATGAATACGGTCAGAATGATGATCGCCAAACCGTATGAATGTGTCAGGGAGTAAAGAGTGTTGAGAACGAGCACAAGGAAATCGCTCGCCGCTTGCCAAATCGTACCCAAATTTCTCACCTTCCTTGACAGAATTTCGTGGTTTCCGAGGCCCTGCAGTTCACGAGGCAAAAACGCTCCGGTACCGGATCATACCCGCCTGGATGCCAGGGCCCGCATTTGACGATCCGGACAACGGCAAGCAGGGTGCCTTTCAGGACACCAAAGCGCTGGACGCTTTCCAGTGCATACTGGGAACATGTCGGATAAAAACGGCAATTCTTCCCAAGAAAAGGGGAAAGGAGAAGCTGGTACCCCCTGATAGCCACGGAGAGAACCCTAACAGGCAGTTTCATCGGGCATTCTCCTCCTGTCTGTTTCCCAATCCGGACCAGGCCAATCCTCCCGGAGAAGTCCGGCGCGTTTCATCAATTGTGCACTGTCGAAGTAGACATCCCGGGCCGAGGTGTCCAGGCCGGACGTTTTGAGAGTGAAAACAACCCAGTAACCGTTGCGCATCCAGGGCAACAAACGCCTCAATGCCTCTTTCAAAACCCTTCGTCCCCGGTTTCTGGCCGGAGAGTCGCCTTGTCTTTTCCCTACGGCAACACCGATACGCCTCGTCCCGTCCGGGGCGGCGATAAACAGCAACCGCACCAGCCTGCCCTGATTCCGGCGGCCGGTGCGGAATAAACGGTCAAATTGCCACGCCTTCTGGAGGCGGATATTTTTGGGAAAGCGAAAGCGTCGTTCCTTCATACGGCAATTCGTTTCCGACCCTTGTTTCTCCGGTTTTGCAGTATCCGCCGGCCGCTTGCCGATTTCGAACGGCTCAGAAAGCCAAGGCGTCTTTTTCTGCGTTTCGTATGAGGTTGAAAAGTCTGTTTCACTCCGACCACCTCCCTTTCCTTCCATGAGGCCACAAGAATCCCCACTGGCCTCCGGCCAGCCTGGATACTATAGCACAGGCTTTATCGGCGGGCAACCGACAGTCCCGACAATTGGACACGTCGGTAGACGACGGGGGGCAGGGCCTCCGGAATGTCCCAATCCCCTCTTGAAAGGACGCGATTGTCGAGAATCACCACGCGTCCCGAATCGGAGGCCGTCCTTATGAGACGTCCTGCCGCCTGCTTCAGGTACATTTTGGCCATGGGCAGGACGACTTCGGGAAAGAGCCTCCTGCCGTAAAGGGCTTTTCGGGTCCTCAACAAGGGATCTCGCGGGTGCTGGAAGGGAATCCTGTCGATGATCACCTGGGTGAGGCCGTCTCCCGGGATATCGACACCCTCCCTGTAGGAAACGCTCCCGGCAAGCACGGAAGAACGATCCGTTCTGAAAGCTTCCGCAAGAGCGCCGGGCGGAGCATCCCCCTGAAGCAGGACATTGTATGGCCGTTCTCTGGACCTGAGCCGAATCCCGACTTTTTTCAACAACCTGTGGGAGCTCAAAAGCACCAGTGTCCTGCCGTTATTCATATCACAGAGTTTTTCCACAACTCTGGATACCCTTTCGTCATAATCAGGATCCGTCACGGTCACACCAATGTCGACAATCCAGATCTCCATCTGGTCAACCAGAGGGAAGGGTGAATCGAAAAGGGCCTTCTCGTCAGCGACAAGCCCGGTTTCCCGTTCCCAGTAAGTCATGTCGCTGCCCAAAGCCATTGTGGCTGAAACAGCCACAACAGGGTGTTCGTATCCAATCCATTCCGGCACGATTGACGAACAATCCGCGGGAGCACTGACAAGACAGGTCCCGTCCCACCAGTAGCCCCACTGAGGGAACATGTCGACTCTGGAACACCACACCAGGGTGTCCCGCAATCCTGCGGCCTCGTCCAGCCATTGGTCGACAACGGAAGAAAGAGTTTCGTTTTCACCGAAAAGGTTTTTTGATTCGACACAGTCTCTGCCCTTCCCGATCATTCCATCGACGGCTGCAATCACCTCTTCCACCTGGGCGGGAAGATCCGTCGGGCCTTCGAAGACCGTTCCCGCCTCGAAAATCTTCCGGCTCATCGCAAAAAAGGAATCAATCCTTTTCATACAGTCCTGTGCCGCCGTCCTCAAGGTTTCCGCCTTGTCGGGCAGCCGCTTCGCCAGTGAAGGTGTTACGTGACGGATGCAAAGCTCCGTAACCCGTTCCCAGTCTTCACGACAAACCCTGCGGGTGACGGCAGATCTTGCGGCTTCCGCCACATGATGGGCCTCATCACAAAACAGCGCATCGTAGGGCACGGGAAAAACGGAGGGACCGTGGGAGAAAAAAAGATGGTAGTTCGCGACCACCACATCCCAGTCTTTCGCCTCCCTATACATCCGATAAAGGAAACATTCGTTTCGATTCGGGCAGGAGTTCCCCCTGCAGCCTTCCTTCGACGCCGAAAGCTTCCTGGCAATGACCGAGTCCGGCGATATGCCCAACTCGGCGAGTTCTCCCGTCCCGGTCATTTCAAGCCAGGCAGAAAGCTCTTTCCTTGAGGGGGTATCCGCGCCGGAAACTGTATCGTTTTCCGACTGGCTGCACCATTCAAGGACTTTCAGTGGGCAGGCATAATGCCGCCGACCCTTGAGAACGCCGAAATGCAGGTCCAAGCCCGTGAGTTCCCTCAATTGTGGAAGATGGTGCCGAAAAAGATGTTCCTGAAGGGTTATGGTGGATGTAAGGTAAAGAAGACGTTTTGATGTTGAAGATGTCCAAAGGATGCCGGGAACCAGAAGTGCCAGTGTCTTTCCGATTCCCGTGGGAGCTTCGGCCAGAAGGGTCTTCCCTTCGCCTGAATTCAGGCACTTCCAGACCTTTTCGGCAAGCTCGAGTTGTCCCCTGCGGAATTCGAAGTTGGGCAAGCTCTTTGACAATATTCCTTCGGGACCAAACCAGCGTTTCACGAAGGTTTTCTCCTCTCCAGCCGCAAGTTCAGGAGCATGTCCGGGACCGTTTTATGGTCCCAAACGCCTTGATCCAGAGTAATCCGACAAGTCCTACGGCAGAAAGTACCCCCCATGCCGTACCGGTGAACAAAAGAAGATTGTACGCCCCGTGAGCCGCCACAGGAAGGGCAAGGATCGAAAAAACCCGGACAGGCCCCCCCTCAGTCTGTTTCTGCCTCGCCGCTTCATATCCCATAAAAAGACCGCACAAGCCGTGAAGCGGGACGGACAACAAAGCCCTCCATCCGGCCACGGCCCAGGGGTTTATGGAACCAACGAGGTACATGAGGTTTTCAAGGGTTGCAAACCCCAGGGCTACTCCGGTACCGTAGACGATTCCGTCATAACACTCATCACATGCCGGATGCAGAATATATCGTTTCAGTGCCAGCCACTTCAGCCCCTCCTCAATGACAGCAATGCCGATAAAAGGATAAAATAGGGGGGACAGGGCAATCAAAAAAGGGCCGGTCATTCCCTCCAGAAGCCCGGCCGGAAACACGAAGAGGGCTCCCCTGAAAAACGACGAGACGACGAGATTGAGCGGCTCGGGATCGAGAACGTCCTTGTGATAAAACCACATGAGAAGAAGCAGCCCGGGAGCAGTAGCCATAGCGATGATCCAGCCAAAAGAGATGTTCACGGCATTCACTTCCTTCATCTCGAAAGAAAACCGGTTTCCCGATTCCAATTCAACGAATGTTGTAGTATACTGTGCCGTTGTTGCAGCTTTTTTCACACCCATGGTAGAATGAGGCCTGCTGTGGAAGGGGGTGACATATGTGGCGAACTCGAAATCTGCTGCGAAGAGAATGCGGGTTGCCGAACGAAACAGGATCTACAACAAATACTGGACAACCCGTTGCAAAACCACGTCCAAAAAGGTTCTGGAAGCCGTTGCCGCAAAAGACTCCGACATGGCCGTCAAAAGGCTGAATGAAGCGCAGGCTGCTTTTGACAAGGCCGTCGTCAAGGGCGTCATCCACAAAAACAAGGCTGCACGGAAGAAATCCCGGCTGACGAAGGCCGTTAAGAGCCTCTTTCCGCAGGCTGATGCGGAGAATACCGCAGGTTAAGTCATCGGTTTCCCGGAATAGCGTTTGTTACCGGCGGGCCGTGCACTTTCGGTCCGCCGTTTCGTATCCTCCCGCAAGAGTCGGAGCACGGCAAGCTCTACATCGTTCCATATGTCGACGCTGGTCGTTTTCGCCAGATAACTCGCCCTGATCATGTCCTGGACAAAGCGTGCCAACCCCTCGCAGGAATACCTCGAAGCTGCGGCTCCTGCCTGTTTCATCTGGTAAGGTTTTGCCCCAAGCACTTTCATCAACTCGTCCTTCCTCTTTGCACCATACCTGGACAAATACATGGAAAAACGCATCCTCTTGTGCAAGGCGCTGATCACTCTCAAGGGTTCTTCATGCACCCGCATGCCTGCCAGAGACGCAAGCACATGGTCAAGGCGTCCATGACACAGCCCATCCAGAAGACGAAGAAGCACTTTGCCGCCTTCGTCCAGGCAAAGCTGCCGCACCAGGGTTTCCGTGACGCCTTCGGTTCCGGCGGCTCGTTCCAGTTTCTCCATTTCGTTCCGCAGTTCTTCAGGATCTTCAATCCATTCGGCCAAAAGCTGCATTGCCTCCCTTGACCAGGTGGCCCCGCTACGGGAGGACCGCTTTTGCATCCATGAAATACGAGCGTCGGTCCAGTGGGGAACCTTCTCGGCCCGCCGGACCTCCAGTTTTTTGAAGAGATCCTTCGGGAAAAACCTGGACGGATCCTCGTTATACAGGAGTATGCAGACAGTTTCGCTATTTCCCCCTGTTTCAACCATGGAGACAAGGGATTCCTGCAGACTTCCCATGGTTTCGGCGCATTCAACCACAACAAGCCGTTTTTCTTCAAAAAGCCCACCGCTTCTGCTGTCAGCAAGAAGATCCACCCAGGAGACCCCTTCCAGCCTGCTGTCATGGGCAAACCCTTTTTTGCGATATTCCGAAACGGTTTCTTCCAGGAGCCTCCGCTGGGAAGAACCTCTCGCGTCGATCACCAAGGGGCGGGCCATGGCCTCAGTCTTTCACCACCACATTGACGAGTTTTCCTGGCACGGTGATAACCTTGACCACGTTTTTTCCTTCAAGCCGTCTTCGGGTCGAAGGATCTTCAAGGATACGTTCCCTCATGTCATCAGGTGAAAGGCTCGCAGGCATCCTGAATTCCTGCCGGACCTTTCCGTTCACCTGGAGGACCACAGTCATTTCATCCTCTATCAACGCTTCCTCACTTGCTTCGGGCCAGTTTTGGGAAGAAATGAAGCCCTCGTTGCCAAGCATCGCCCACAATTCTTCGCAAAGGTGAGGCGCAATGGGTGTAAGGCACAGCAACAAGGTCTCGACGCCCTCACGGAAGACTCTCCAGTCCATCTCATCCTCAGGATTGAAGGACGAAAGTGCGTTCGAGAGTTCCATCAACCGCGCCACCGCCGTATTGAACTGGCGCTCCTCCTCGATATCCCGGGTTACCTTCCGGATTGTGGAATGGATCGAACGCTTCACGTCCCGCGTCCGGGACTTGTCGAGGTCTTTCATGGAACAGGTTTTCCTCGGCGCTTTTTTCAGCGGCTCCAGGCGCTCTTCGACGAGCCGCCAAACCCTGTGAAGGAATCGATGTGCGCCCTCGACTCCCTGGTCTGACCAGTCCAGGTCCTTTTCAGGCGGAGAGGCAAAAAGTATGAAAAGTCGGGCCGTATCCGCACCGTATGTCTTGATGATTTCGTCCGGATCGACCACGTTGCCCTTTGATTTGGACATTTTTGCTCCGTCTTTGATGACCATGCCCTGGGTCAAAAGGTTCGTAAAGGGCTCTCTTGCCTCCAAAAGTCCGAGATCAGCAAAAAATTTCGTAAAGAACCGTGCATAGATCAGGTGCAGGCAGGCATGTTCGATGCCACCGATGTACTGGTCCACCGGCATCCAATACGCTGCGTCTTCTCTACGGAAGGGACTTTCCTGTGTCCACGGAGACGTGAATCTCAGGAAGTACCAGGATGAACAAATAAAGGTATCCATGGTGTCCGTTTCCCGCCTTGCCGGTCCTCCGCAAACAGGGCAAGTGGTGGACATCCACTCTTCCGCTTCATCGAGGGGATTCCCGCCGGGCTTCATCCCGATGTCCAGGGGCAGTTCGACTGGCAGGTCCTCTTCGGGCACGGGGACGATCCCACAGGAATCACAATACACCACGGGGATCGGCGCTCCCCAGTAACGCTGTCTGGAAATGAGCCAATCCCTGAGACGATAGTTGACCTCCCTTTTCCCCCACCCGTTTTCCTCGAACCACCGGGCCATTCGCGGAAGGGCCTCCCGCGTCGCAAGGCCGTCGAACTGCCCGGAATTGCACTGGATTCCGTCTTCCTGATAGGCTTCCACCATGGTTTTTCCTTCAAGCACAGTCCCGTCCGGTGGATTGATGACGGCCCGCACGGGAATCCCGTATGCTCGGGCAAATTCGAAGTCCCTCTCGTCATGGGCAGGAACCCCCATGATCGCCCCTGTGCCGTATTCCATGAGAATGTAGTTGGCTATCCATATGGGAACGCATTCGCCCGTTGCAGGGTTGACGGCTCGAAGGCCCGTGTCCACTCCAAGCTTGGCGCTTCCGGAAACCGTCCTTTCAGTTTCGTTCACTGATGCACACTCTGCCGCGAATTCCCGGATTTCCTCACCGTTTTCCGCAAGGGACGCAAGCTTTTCCACCAGGGGATGCTCCGGCGCCAGGGCAATAAATGTCACGCCACAGATCGTATCGATTCTGGTCGTAAATGTTTCTATGGAGACGTCGCTTCCTTCCACATCGAAGGAAAGCCTCACGCCTTCGGAACGTCCGATCCAGTTGCGCTGCATGAGCTTGACCCGTTCAGGCCAACCCGGTAGATCTTCCAGCGAGTCGAGAAGCTCCTGGGCATAATCGGTGATTCGCAGAAACCACTGCTCAAGATTTTTCTTGACGACCCTGGTCCCGCATCTCCAGCAGTGTCCTTCGTTGATGACCTGTTCGTTGGCAAGGACAGTCTTGCAGCTTTCGCACCAGTTGACGGGCGCCTTTTTCCTGTAGGCCAGGCCCTTGTCGAAAAATTGCAGGAACAGCCACTGGGTCCAGCGGTAATACTCCGGGTTGCAGCTTTCTATGCGTCTTCGCCAGTCGTAGCTGCATCCCATTCTCTTGAGCTGGGTCGTCATGTGCTCGATGTTATCCCAGGTCCATTTGTTGGGATGGACTCCGTATTTTATCGCGGCATTCTCGGCAGGCATCCCGAATGCGTCGTACCCCATGGGGTGCAGGACGTTCAGGCCTTTCATCCGCAAAAAACGCGCCAGCATGTCGCCGATGGAGTAATTTCGCAGATGTCCCATGTGGAGGGCCCCGCTCGGGTAAGGAAACATTTCCAGGCAATAGAACTTTTGCGAATCGGGGTCGGTTTCTACATTGAACACACCGTTTTCTTCCCAGTATTGCTGCCATTTTTTCTCGACGGCATCGAATGAGTAAGCCATTACGAATCCTCCCTGTCGGGCACATGGCTCGTTCCGTGCCCTGAATCGGGACTTATTATAGCCGCCTGCCGCCCCCGAGGCAAAAAAAACAGGGCGAGGGTCCCTCGCCCTGTCCACCGGGTCGCCTAGTTTCCTTTCGCCAGTTTCTCCGTAAAGGCCTTAAACATATCGATGGGGATCGGGAAAAGCGTTGTCGAGTTGTTTTCCGCGGCGACTTCTTTGAGTGTCTGAAGATAGCGAAGCTGAACCGTGATGGGTGAGGCTTCCATCATCTTTGCCGCTTCCGTCAGTTTCACGGCCGCCTGGAGTTCACCTTCAGCGGCGATGATCTTGGCCCGGCGATCCCGTTCGGCTTCCGCCTGGCGTGCCATGGCCCGCTTCATTGTCTCGGGCAGTTCGAGTTCCTTGACCTCCACGGCGCTCACCTTGATGCCCCAGGGATCCGTCCGTTCATCGATGATCTGCTGCAATTCCATGTTGATCTTGTCCCTGGCCGAAAGCACGTCATCAAGGTCAGCCCGCCCGACGACGGATCGTAACGTCGTCTGGGAAAGCTGGCTGGTAGCCATAATGTAGTTTTCCACCTCGATGATCGATTTTGCCGGATCAAGTACCCGGAAATAGACGACGGCATTGACTTTCACCGGAACATTGTCTTTTGTGATGACCTCCTGATAGGGGACGTCGAGGGTCACCACCCTGAGATCTACCCTGTAGAGCCGGTCAACAAAAGGTATGATGATCACCAGTCCCGGGCCCTTGACAGCGACGTATCGACCAAGTCGGAAAACCACGCCCCTCTGGTATTCCGGTACGATCCTGAGCGCGGTAACGAGAATGACGACAAGGATGAGCAGTCCGCCAAGGTAGCTTCCCATACTGAAAAGCGTGTTCACCAGTTCACCAATCATGCTTTCTCCCCCTCCCCGGTTCTGTTCCCGTTCTCATCCTCTAAACGAAGGACGTACAGTGTCAGGCCTTCGCTTTTGACAACTTTCACTTTTTGGCCCCGGGAAATGGTCTCCCCTGTCCGGCTCACGGCACGCCAGATCTCGCCATGACAATTGACGGAGCCCTCAGGCGACAGATCCGCCACCACGACACCTTCAAGGCCGCTCATTCCTTCACTGCCCGACACGGCTTTGCGGCCGAAGGATTTCCATACCGCAAAGGCCGCCAGCAAGAAAAAGGCCGTAATGACAACCACGGCACCGATGAGAAAACTGTACGACATGTTGAGCAGCTCACCTCCCGGGGCCCTGTAGATAATGAGGCCTCCGAACACAAGCGCCGCCGCCCCGAAAAGGCTGAGGACGCCTACGCCGCCGACGACAAGATCCAGGATCATCACGGCGATCCCCGCTACGAGCAGGATAATGCCGGCAATGTTCACCGGAAGCATCCTCAACCCGTAGGACCCCAAAAGCACCAAGACGGCACCTGAAACACCCATGACGAAGCCGCCGGGGGACAGAACCTCGAAGATGATGGCGTAGATGCCGACAATAAGGAGCAGATAGGCGATATCGGGACGTGAAATGAAGTGAAGGATCTTCAGACGCGGGCTCATCTCGTACCGCCGGACTTCGTAGGAATCGAGTTCCAGCGTAGTTTCCTCTCCCGGGGCAAGCCTGATCGTCCTGCCCGAAAGTGCCTGGAGGAGTGCCTGCAAATCCGCCGCAACGATATCGATGACACCTGCTTCGAGCGCCTCTTTGGCAGTGTAGGAGACGCTGTCGGTAACCATCCGCTCGCAGGCCCTGGTGTCACGTCCACGCTGTTCCGCCAGGGAACGGATCTGGGCTGCAAAATCGTTGGTCACCTTTTTCACCATATCGTCGTCGGGAATGTCTCCCCCACCGGCGGTCACGGGATGGGCCGCCCCTATATTGGTCCCGGGGGCCATTGCCGCCACATGGCCCGAAAGAACGATGAAGGCACCCGCCGACGCGGCCCGCGCTCCCGAAGGCCAGACCCAGACAACGACTGGAACGGGAGATTCAAGTATGGATTGATACATGGACCGCATGGACGTCGCGAGTCCCCCCGGCGTATCGATGTCGAGAATGATGAGGCCGGCTCCCGTCTTTTCCGCTTCCTCGAAAATTTCTGCGAGATGATCCTCCATGGCTATGCCGATGACGCCTTCCAGTGAAGCCCGCAAAACAACCTCGCCGGCGTTGTCCGTCACAGCACCGGCCGCAGGAACAAACAATGCGGTACAGATCATTAGAAGCAAGAGTGCGAAAAACAGCACATTTTTTCTCATATCCCCATCACCTTCAGTGCCTCCCGAAGGGTCGCCACCCGGTGTGTTTCCACTCCTTCATCAAGGACATCGTCCTCTTTCCGGCTCAAAAGGACATGACGGAACCCCAGTCGTTTGGCCTCCCGCACCCGCAGAGCTGTTCTCGAAACAGGCCGAACCTCCCCTGCAAGGCCGACTTCCCCGATGCAGCAGAAGTCCTCCGGCAGCGCCCTGTCTTTCACGGCGGAAGCCACCGAGAGGCACAATGCGAGGTCGGCATGAGGTCCCCTGATGGAAAGCCCCCCGGCAACGTTGACGTAGACATCCAGAGATGCCGTCGTTAGTCCGCATCGGCGGTCCAAAACGGCAAGCATCAGCTGGAGTCTCCCGTTCTCGAAACCCCGGGCCGTCCTCTTCGGATAGGGATATGGCGTCGATGACGCGAGAGCCTGAATCTCCGCCACGAAAGGCCGTGAACCTTCGAGGGTCACCGCCATGGCTACGCCCGGAAGGGCGCGGTCAATCCCGGACCAGTACAGCCTGCTGGGATCCTCCACGGGGACGAGACCTGTTTCCTTCATCTCGAAGAGTCCCACTTCGTCGGTTGCGCCGAAACGGTTCTTCGTCGCCCTGAGCATTCGGTGAGCTGATGGATTCTCTCCCGAAAAAAGGAGAACTGTATCGACCATATGCTCCAGGAGTTTCGGTCCGGCTATGAGACCTTCCTTGTTGATGTGCCCCACGAGGACGACTGGGGCTGTGCCGTTTTTCGCAAGCTCCGCCGCCTTGAGCGCAACGGCCCGCACCTGGGAGGGTGTCCCTGGGTATCCAGGAAGATCGCCTGCACCGAAGGCCTGGACGCTGTCCAGCACAACAAGGCCTGCATTTTCGATTTCTTGTGCCGGAAGGTCGTCCACTTCGGTCCCTGCGGCGATTTTCAGTCCATCGCTGCCGGCTCCGAGCCTCCTGGCCCGCAGGGCCACCTGCGACAGAGACTCTTCACCTGAAATGTACAGGACATTGCGCCCCTGCGACGCCATGAGTCCACAGGTTTGAAGGAGAAGAGTCGATTTGCCGATTCCCGGTTCTCCCGCGACAAGCACCAGGGAGCCTTCTACCCATCCGCCGCCGAGCACCCTGTCAAGTTCGTTCAAGCCGGACGAAACCCTCGCAGGTGCCTCGACACCGGCAACCGCAACAGGCGCAGAGATGGAAACATGCCGACGTGTAGCCCCCACGCTTTTTCCATCATTTCCGCTCTCGAAGGCTTCCAGGCTCCCCCAGCTTCCACAAGAGGGACATTTCCCTGACCATGCTGTTGCCAGAAACCCGCATTCAGTACATTGGTACATGATTTGTTTTTTGCCGGCCATCGGCAGCCCGCCCCTGCTTTGAAAAATTCCTGTTTACCAGATTGCATTGTTCAAGCACATTGTAGCAGTCGCCTTCCTACCATGTCGAGTATGCCCTCCACCTTCCGTATATGGTACAGTCTACCTCGTTACGGGGGGATCTTCAGACATGGGCTTTTTCCTTCTGACCGCAGCGGCGGTCGTCTTTTTTTTCGTCCTTCTCGGTTCCCGCTTCAGAAAAGCCGTTTCCGGGGGGAAAGACTACTCCCTGGCCGGCAGGAAGGCGTCATCATCTGCCGTATCCGGAGTGCTTCTCGGCGCCCTGGTTGGCGGAGCCTCGACGGTGGGGACGGTCCAGATGGCGTATGAGTACGGCCTTGCTGCATGGTGGTTCACTCTTGGCGGCGGAATCGGATGTCTCGTCCTCGGACTGTGGTTCGCAATCCCGCTCCGGTCCTCGGGAGTCGAAACCATCCCGGGACACCTTACGAAAACCTACAACCGTGCAACGGGGACCACGGCCATGTGGGCTTCGACGATCGGGACCTTCATTTCGGTAGTCGCCCAGTTTCTGGCCGGTATGGCGCTTCTGGCGGGGATATTGCCCGGACCCGCCTGGCTGTCGGCCCTGTTGATCTTCCTTTTCGTTTTGGCTTTTCTCTTCGGTGGTGGGCTGAAAGGTTATAGCTCCCTTGGAGTGGCAAAGATTTTCCTTCTCTATGGAATTCTCATTTTATGCGCCGCAACGACTTTGTTCCACGGCCACTCCCCGTCGGCCCTCGTTGCAGACCTCCCCCGGTTCCCCTTTTTCAGCCTTTTCGGCAATGGATTGGGAAAGGGGCTGAGTGCAGGCATTTCCCTCGTCATTGGAGTTTTGTGCACCCAGATATACATTCAGGCAGTCTTCTCGGCCTCATCTCCTGAAACGGCACGCAGGGGGGCCCTCGTTTCCGCCGTCCTCATGCCCCCGCTCGGTCTTCTCGGTGTGTGGGTCGGGCTCGGCCTGCGCCATTCAGGAGTTGATATCAGTTCTTCCGAAGCACTGACCTATTTTATAGAAACCTATTTTCATCCCGCCCTGGGAGGACTGCTCTGGGGCGGCATTCTCATCACCGTCATCGGTACCGCAGCCGGGCTGTCCCTCGGCATCGCCACCAATCTCGTATATGACTGGTACGTACCGCTCAAAAAGGGCGGATGCGGCGAAAGGCATTTGCTTGCCGCAAATCGTGGAGCGGTGACTCTCGTGGTCTTTTTGGCTGCAATGGTGGGACTGATGAGCAAGGAATCGCTCATTCTCGAATGGAGCTACCTCAGCATGGGATTGAGGGGGGCGGGAACCTTTTTCCCCCTGATCGCCGGCATTGCCGCCCCAAAGCGGCTTTCGCCCGGCTGGGCTTTCGCCGCAAGTCTTGGAGGCCTCGCTGTCACGATACTCTGGCCCTTGACACGGATTCCCCTTGAACCTCTTTTTGCCGGCCTTGGTGCCTCCGGGTTCCTCACGGCGGCGGGACTCCTCCAAAAAAAGGGGCGGCGCCGTTGACGCCGCCTGAGGGGAACTCCCGTGTAACTATCTCTTGTACCCGATGATGTCCCGGAGCAATCCTTTCCTGTCTTCAACATCCTGTTGAGCTTCAACCCCTTTGGGAACAAATCCGTCCACAACTCCGACAACACCGCGCCCTTGCGACGTCTCAACGACAACAACCTGCAACGGATTCGCTGTGGCGGCGAAAATCCGGCACACTTCCTGAACGTCCTTGATCCTGTTCAGGACATTGATGGGATACCCGTTCCTGAGAAGGATGACGAACACATGTCCTGCGGCGATCCTTTCAGCTGTCTCTACCGCCGCCTCAACGAGATCTTTGGCGTTGCCGTCCTTTCGTATCAGGCACACTCCGCTGGCTTCACAAAAGGCTATTCCGAATTCAAGCGACGGAGAGGCCGTCACCAGCGCTTCATAGAGGTCCTCCACGGTCTTGATGAAGTGACTTTGTCCGACGATGATATTGCAGTCTTCCGGAATCACAGCCTCGGCAACATCCCACTTTTTCACCGTTCCCATTTCCTCCACCTCCGGTAAAATTCAATAATTTCCACTGGCGAAACTGATCGTTGCAGTCACATCACGTTACCCCGTTCACGGTTTCTTTTCGCGGGGATTTTCCCCCTTACGAAGTTTTCGTCACGAAGGTAATCAGCCAGTTTCCGGAAACCGCCTTCCGATGCGGGGGGCAAAAGAATGTCCGCCACACGCCTGATTTCAAGGGGAGCGTCTTCCATGGAAACGGCGATATCAGCCCTTTCGAGAAGATCCTTGTCATTCAAATGATCCCCTACCGCTACGATCACGCGTCTTTGTTCCGGCAGGCTCTCGAGATACCAGTCAAGGGCGGCGCCTTTCGACACACCCGGAGGGAGAATATCAAGGAAGGAATCTCCTGCCATGGTCAACGTCGCCCTGTCTCCGAGCGCCTTTTCTACGGTCCGCCGTACTTCCTGGATGTCCTTCGGGGCGCCATAGGCGATACCCCGAAAATACCCGTCCCCCACGTCGGGAGAAACAAGGTCTTGCGTCACAGGAATCCCGATGGAGCGAAAATATTCCGCGACTCTGACGTCGCCTGGCCTGCAGCGGATTCTTTCATCGGAAAACAGTTGAAGCATGACCGGGGCGTCCCAGACCGAAGCCAGGGCCATGGACAGGACGTCGCCCCCGAGAGAAGCCTCTCTGATGGCCGTACTTTTTTCGAGATCCATAAGACGCGCACCATCATATACGATGGCCGGGCTTAAGGCCCCGATGCGCAGCGCGTGAGGCAAGGCAGCTTTCAAAATCCTTCCTGTAGCCACATGAAAGGACCAGCCGTCTTCTTTGAGAAGGATACAGGTTTTTGCAACTTCTGCAGGTATGTGATCCTTGTGTGCCAGGGTGCCGTCAATGTCGGTCACGATCATTTTTTCAACCAGACCGGCCATCCCCCTTCTTTTGAGAAAAATTCATTCAACGAGATATCCCCTGAAGATTCCTGCATGACCTTTGGCATGGTCCGCATTCAAACAGGGGTGAGCACCTGGAAAAGAGAAACAGGCATGCATCTTTTTTGAAATCACTGAATGAACCGGTGGAGTTCAGATTTCGTGCTTCCTGTCCCTGGGGCCGACAAGACGAAGGGGATCACCCGTCATGGGTGTCCCCTTCGTACTTCATGTCATTCTTCATTATCTGTTCTTTTGAAAAAAAACGATCAATTAAGGGCGTGCTTTTTCTTCAGTTCCTGGATGACGTCTTCCGTGATATCCGTCCCTCCGAAAAAGACCTGATCCTTGTCCAGTACAACGGTAATGGATTTCGCCTTTGCTACCGTCCTGATCGCCAGATCGATATCCTTGAAGAGGGGCTGCATAAGTTTCTGCTCTTCCATGGCAGCTTCCTGGCGTTTCCTTTCAAAAATCTGCTGTTTTTGCTGGTTGTCCGCCGTCTGATCAATCGCGGATTTTGCTTCCTGCTGCTTATTTTCGACCACGGATTTAATCTTTTGCTGAACTTCCTGGAATTTGGGATGCTGGAAAAGCACCTTCTGGGGATCGATGACACCCACTTTTTCCTGCGCAGCTGCCATTCCTGCCAGTGCGGCAACAAGAAACACGCTCATGACAAAAACAGCTGCGATTCTTCGCGTGTTGATAACCATAAAAGAACCTCCTTTGGCGGCATTCATGCGCTTTATTGTAACTTCCACACCACGGCGCGTCTAGGTATAATTACTGATAAAGTGGTAACTTCTCTGGCGTAAGGCCACCCGAATTCCGATCACGATCAAACGGAGGTTGCAATGGATTGCATCGCAACATTTGAAACGACCCATATGGCAATAACTTTCGAAAAAAATTGCAGAAAAGCCGGCCTGGCCGTCAAAATCGTCCCAATTCCTCGAGAGTTTTCGGCAAGCTGCGGTCTTGCCTGCAGGTTTCCCTGTTCCGACATGGAGAAAATCAAAAAGATCTGCTCCGAAAAAAACGTCTCCGTGAACGCTTTCCACAGCCTGTGATTTTTATCGCTCCCGGAATGACACTCTTCACTCCTTGTCGGGAACCCGGGTCCAGACAACGGCCCCGGGAACTTTCACCCCGTTCCGCTGAAGCACCTCCACGGAGCGTTTCAGGGTCGTCCCCGTGGTGCTGACATCATCAACCACCAATGCCTTTTTTCCGCACAGGGCACCAGGCGAACCTGAAAAAATGAGAGCGTTGAGGGGAAGTTCTTTTCTTTCCCGGGCCGTCTTTTCGACCTGTCTTTTCCCCTCCAGGGCCCACTGGAGAACGTTTGCAACGGGAATTTCCCAGATTTCCGACATTCCGCAGGCGAGTTCCAGGGCCTGATTATAGGGTCTGTCCGATTTCCTGTGAAGGGGCACGGGAACAATGACGTCCACGACTGCCGGCACCGTCATATTCCTGGCAAGGGCCTTCCCCATCTGTCTCCCCAAAGCCCTGTGGCCCTCGTACTTGAACCTGTGAACAAGCCTTTTCGCCAATCCACGGTGCATTGCCCCATAGACGAGAAAGGGCGCTGCTTCACCGTGCACCATGCAGGGAATGGGCCGCAAACAGTGAAGGCAGACTGGTTTTGCCGTTTTCACTATGGAATCGAGGCACTCCAAACATGCAACTGTTGCAAGCCGCCCGCACACCGGACAACTCTCCGGCCAAAAAAGATGCAGAATCGGCTCGAGAAGTTGCACGGCTTGTTTGCATCCTCCCTTGCTGATGTGCAAGTCTAGGCAGTCTGGGCAGCTTTTCTCAGGCTTTCCGCCCTGTCGATACGTTCCCACGCCGGGACCGGATCGAGGTCAATCCGTCCCATGTGCCCATATGCCGCGATTCTCCGGTAAAGAGGCTTCCGCAAGTCAAGATCACGGATAATGGCTGCCGGACGGAAATCGAAATGTTCCCTGACGAGTTCGGTCAGTTTAAAATCGGGAAGGGAACCCGTTCCCTGGGTATCCACCATGACCGACACGGGATGCGCAACACCAATGGCATAGGCCACCTGGATCTTGCATTCTTTCGCCAATCCTGCAGCCACAACGTTTTTTGCCACATAACGCGTCATATATGCGGCGGACCTGTCCACCTTGGTCGGATCTTTTCCCGAAAAAGACCCGCCTCCGTGGGGCACGATACCACCATAGGTGTCCACCATGATCTTTCTGCCTGTCAGCCCAGTGTCCGCCATCGGGCCGCCGAGGACGAAACGTCCTGTAGGATTGACGAGGGTTCTCGGGGCTTTTTCAATCAGATACTCCGGAAGGGTCGGTTTGATGACGTGCTCCTGCAGGTCCGTGTATATCTGGTCCCCGCCAACGGCGGGATGATGCTGGGCCGACACGACAACGGTATCTATGCCGACGGCCTTCCCTTCGGCATATTCGACGGTCACCTGGGTCTTGCCGTCAGGCCGGAGATAGGGAAGGGTCTTGTCTTTTCGAACCTGGCTCAAACGTCGCGCAAGCCGGTGCGACAGCGCGATCGGCAGTGGAAGGAACTCCTCGGTCTCATCGCAGGCATAACCGACCATCATACCCTGGTCGCCGGCGCCGACACTGTTGATTTCCCTCTCCGTCATGTTCCCCTCTCTCGCCTCCAGTGCCATATCCACGCCCTGCTGGATGTCAGCGGACTGCTCATCAATGGCGGTCAAAACGGCACAGGTGTCGCCGTCAAACCCATATTTTGCCCTGGTATATCCTATTTCCTTGATGATCTCCCGTGTCAGGCGCGGAATGTCCACATAACAGGACGTGGTTATTTCGCCTGCGACCATGACAAGTCCAGTAGTTACGAGGGTCTCGCACGCAACCCGCCCCATTGGGTCCTCTTCAAGGATCGAGTCCAGAATTCCGTCGGACACCTGGTCTGCAAGCTTGTCAGGGTGCCCCTCCGTAACCGATTCAGATGTAAGGAGAAACCGGTTTTCCAATCCTTCCCACCTCCAGAAAATGTCGCATTTCATATATGAAAACCGAAGCGCCCTGAAAACCCCGGCGCATCGGCAAATCACCCAGCCTTTGATTCGTTATGAGTATTCTATCGGTTTTCTCAAAAGCATCAGGGTTCCTTCCTTCTGGACGAAGCCCAAACGCTCCAGAAAGGGCGCCAGCTCACTGGTATAGGTGATGATCAGCGGGATATCATGAACCCGTGGATGTTCGAGAAGGTAATTCATGAGAGCCGATCCAAGCCCCTTTCCCTGGTGATCCGGATGAACCATGATATCCCATATGGATCCCCTGAAAACGAAATCAGTCAACAACCTGCAGAAAGCCACCATTTTCCCTTCCTTGCGAATGGAAAAACACATGGAAGTCCCCTCAAGCATGCGGTCAATCTGTTCAAGCGACCGGCTCCGCCCCCATTTTGTAAAACGATAGAGGTCCTGAAGCTCCCTGGCGCTCACTGCGTGCTTGCTGTCGTAAAAGAGATATCCTTGACCGACTCCATTGTTGGTACTTTTCCCTACTCCTGGTTTGCGGGACTCTTCGTCTGCTCTTCGCAAAAGGACATTCCTCCCACGATCTTTCGCAGATTGGCCCGGCCATCGGAGCTCACATTCAGCTCCAGCACCTGACTCACACCGCAGGCCTTGCACGTCCAGCTGACGCGGGCAACGCCGTCCGAATCAGGTGTACCGGGCAGGATCACCGTTTCGCCACATATCTGGCACGCAACGATCAACATGGAATCCCTCCCATGTCTTGCCCTCACGGCAGGACCCGGATTTGAACCCGAACGGGACCCTCCGTGTAAATGTCCTCCGCCGTTTCCACGACAATGCGCGGAGGTTGCTCTCGACCGGCGATTTTCTCGATGGCATCGAAGAAATCGGAAGCTTCAAGGTCACCTACCGTACCCCTCAGCGGGTCGGGAAGCACCCCATCCTCCCTGGCCTTCTTGTTGATCTGCCTCAAAACTGCATAAAGGGCGTTTTCCGCCTCCCTTTCGCTCAAACCCGAAGGCAACACTTCATCGGCGAGAACCGTTCCTTCCTGGTAAACGAGTTTCGAGGGATAATCGGAAAGTTCCGCATACACCGGCTCACCGGCAATTGCGTTTTCAGAAGCAAGCAGGCGAAGGAGAACACGCTCTCCACTTTCCCTGCTTTTTTGCAAAATTTCCGCGATGGAGCTGTCATCTTCAATGACAATTTCCACCCGGCCGCTCCGGGTTCCGGTTCGATAGGCGATGGTCTGTTTTGCATTCGAAACAAGGTTTTCTCTCAGCCTTTCAGCCGAGGCGCTGCTGTCGCCCGGATCGATAACCGTTTGTGCTATCAGCTCACCGGCAAAAACGACAATTTTTCCGGCGCGTAATTCTTCCAGACCTTCCTTGAGAAACTCGGCATCCGCCCGCAGTCGTTCTATCTGGCGATTCAGCAGGGCGCGCTCTTCCCGGAGTTCTTCAAGCTGCTGTTGTGTCAGCTTCTGTTCCCGTCTGGTTTCTTCAAGTTCCTGCTCTACCTGCTCAAGACGTTTTTCCCGGCTTTCCAATTCGCTCTGGACTTCCGACAACTGAGTCTGTTTCTCTATCAGCGACATCTGGCTTTCGGCAAGCCTGTTTTCCATGGATTCGAGCTCGGAGCGGTTTTCCTGGAGCTGGGATGTCAGGTCACGTATCTGGCTTTGTACGATTTTCATACTGAAAATCGCCGTACGGACAGTATCGGAGGTCATTGCGAGGGCTCCAAGTGTAAACAGCATGATAAGGATGCCCGTGACAACCGTCACCAGTGACGATGTGTATCTTGGGCGCAAACCAAAGAGGCTGATGCGCTTTTTTCCGATACGCATCCCAACTATGTCACCGATAAAGGAAACAACGGCGCTGACGATCAAGAGCATGACCACCAGCGTCCAGTTCAGTTCAGGCAGGCTGGGAAGCACTTCCTTGAGACCTCCTCCATATCCGCAACAACGTTAGCACAAAGAGAGATCCTTCGCATTACCCCCTGGAAGGAACACAAGAATGCAGGGGGAGCGGGCATCCGCTCCCCCTGCCGGTACTACCTGGGTTTTTTGATTTCTCTAGGCGTTCTCTTTTCTGAGCTCGCCAAGGACTTCCCTTGTAACGTCAAGTCCTTTCTGCAGGTCCTTTTCGGAGATGTTCAACGCCGGCCGGAATCTGATGGAAACATCGCCGCAGGGCAGCACGAGCACGTGCTTGGCGTGGAACTTCTGAACGGCCTTGTTCCGCATCTCGGAGCTGTGGAAGTCGTAGGCGCACATGAGTCCCTTGCCCCGGGCGTTCCAGATCATGTCAGGATATTCCTTCTGGATCTCATGGAGCCCCTCAAGCAGCTTCGGTCCCGCGGTGCCGGCCACGTAATCCAGGACATTGTCCTCTTCATAGATCTCGAGATACCTTGTCGACCTCACCATGTCGACAAGGTTGCCGCCCCAGGTGGAGTTGATGCGGCTCGAAATCTTGAAGCAGTTGTCATCGACTTCATCAAGCCGCGGGCCGGCAACAAGTCCGCAGATCTGTGCCTTCTTCCCGAAGGCGAACATGTCCGGCTTGACCGGAGAATGGTGCTCGAAAGCCCACATCTTGCCGGTGATCCCCATGCCGCACTGGACTTCGTCGAAAATAAGAAGAATGTCGTTTTCATCGCAGATTTCACGCAGCTGCTGGAAGAACTCGGTCCGGAAATGATTGTCGCCGCCTTCGCCCTGGATCGTCTCGATGATGATCGCACAGATGTCATCGGGATTCTCCCAGATGGCCTGTTTGATCTGCTTGATGGAAACGCGTTCGAGCCATTCCACGATGCCGAGGTTTTCCTCGAGGGGCCAGTAAATCTTCGGGTTCAGGACGCGGGGCCAGTCATACTGGGCAAAATACTGGTACTTGTTGGGGTCATGGGTGTTGGTGACCGTCAGGGTGTACCCGCTTCGTCCGTGAAAGGCCTCATTGAAATGCAGGACCTTGGTGCCCTTTTTGCCCTTGATGGCGTCTCCCTTGCTGATCTTGCCCTGCTTGAGCAATTTCTGGACCTTCCAGTCCATGGCGACCTTGAAGGTGTTTTCCACTGCAAGCGTTCCATAGTCGATCAGGAAGATGTGGTTGAATCCGTCGGGAACTGCGATATCGCCGAAGGTCTTGACGAACTTGGCGAGTTCCTGGGTGTAAATGTCCGAATTTGCGACCTTGTTGATGGCTGACCGGAAAATCGTCTCCTTGAATTCGTCGTTTGCCAGCTTGGGATGGTTCATGCCGAAGGGCGAAGAGGCAAAAAAGGTGTAGAAATCAAGCCATTCCGCACCGTCAAGTTTGTTGACCATGTGGGATCCCTGGGATTTCTCCATGTCGATGACAATGTCGAAACCGTCCCGAAGCAACAATTTTGAAATTTCCGAAAAAACATCCTGCGGTGCTACATCTCTGTTAACCTTTGCCATTCTTACTGCCTCCCTGCAATGATATTTGGGCCTTCCCGAAGCGCCCATAACTGTTTACCATCCACGTTTTATAGTTTATATGACAGTTTTCATTCTCACACAGAAAGGAAAATATTTCAACACTCTTTCGTTAATTCGGAATATTGTTTCCTATGTGAGAAATTCTACAATTCGGGGTGTGGGGCCTGCTCAAGTGACGCTCGTATCGCTTCGGGAGAATGCCATGTCCCTGACCCGATCCCCGGACAACGCCTTTTTTCTTCCTCCCAGGTTTCACGGTTTTGGAGTATGGAGGGCCAGAATGGATAAAGCCGGCATTGAAGAGGCCTGAGGTCGTACAAGAGGCATTTTCCTGTTGCCCTTTCGTAAAATACACATTCACCTGTCGGTCTTTCCCGGAGAGAACGTCTCTTCTCCCCCAGAAAAAAGACAGATCTCGTAAAAGTTGTCGCGGCGACTTGCATCCTTTCGGAAATTGCAGAGACTTCCTGGGAAGTCACCAGGACCATCCCCGGTTCTCCCCGACAGCACCTTCCGCATCTTGCACAGGAAAATCGTAAACCTTCGCTCCACCAGTGTTCATTCACTGTCAACCGCGCCGGCCCCTTTTCCTCGACGTTCCCAGGAGAGCGCCGTTGGCCTTCAGGACATCAAGGGAATCCAGCGCCTTGCCTGTTCCCAGGACAACGCACTCAAGCGGGGCGTCAGCTACATAGGCGGGTATCTCGGTTTTATCGGCGAGAAGCTCGGGAAGTCCCCGAAGCAGCGCGCCTCCGCCGGTCAGGGTGATCCCCCTGTCGATAATATCCGCCGAAAGTTCTGGTGGCGTCTGTTCCAGAACCTGACGGACACCATCCACGATCATTTGAATCGTTTCCTCGATGGCTGATGCCACAAGGCTTTCCGAGATCTCTATCTGGCGGGGCAAACCGTGCACCAGGTCCCGCCCCTTGATTACCATGGTTTTTTCCTCGTTTCCAGACGGCAGACACGTGGCAATGTTCATCTTGATGTCTTCAGCCGTCTGTTCGCCGATGGCCAGGTTGTATTCCTTTCGAATATAGCGCGTGATGTTTTCATCCAGACGATCACCGCCAAGTCTGAGGGATTCCGTGACGACAATCCCGCCGTAGGAAATGACGGCAATATCGGTGGTGCCGCCACCGATGTCGACGATCATGTTTCCCCTTGGTTCCGAGATATCCAGGTTCGCCCCGATTGCCGCGGACATGGGCTCTTCAATAAGATAGGCTTCTTTGGCCCCTATCTCCACAGCGGCCTCAAGCACGGCTCTTCGTTCAACATCCGTCGCCCCGGAAGGAACGCACACCATGACCCTTCGCCTGAGCATTCTTCCGAACCCCTTGATGACCTTCTTGAGGAAATAACGGAGCATGGCTTCCGTCATTGTGTAGTCGGCGATAACACCGTCCCTGAGGGGTCTGACGGCCACAACATTGCCGGGGGTCCTGCCCAGCATCTTCTTGGCCTCAAGTCCCACGGCAAGGATCCGGTCGGTATTCATGTCCACGGCCACGACGGAAGGCTCTCTCAGGACCACGCCTTTCTGTTTCATGTAAATCAGCACATTGGCTGTACCAAGGTCAATTCCGATGTCCATTCCCCACACGCCCTATCACTCCTTCAATGGGCTGCCTCCATGTAACGGGACAATGCCTGGATGTCCCCCACATGCCCTCGCAACGGGATTCGGAGGCACCGTAAAAAACTATATCCTGAAACACCCCTTACCTCAAGAAAGCACGGCCGGGCCACGACAAGGAAGCATATCCGACTTTCTGGAGGACCAGTCCCTCCGCCGGAGCCGTAGGTCCGGCTTCAGTCCTGTCGGCACCTTTCAGAAGATCGTCGATGATGCCGGGGCTGCATTCCTCCGCGCCTATGAGGTCCAGCGTGCCTATCATGATTCTGACCATGTTCGTCAGGAAGGCATTTCCCCGCACCCGAAAGCGGACGAGGGATCCGCGCCGTGCCACCGTCATGCGGGTAATGGACCGAAAGGCATCATCCGGGCGCTCGCTTGTCCTGCAGAAAGCGCTGAAATCGTGTTTTCCCACAAAATGCCTGCAGGCTTCCCGGATCCTTTCCATGTCCCATCGGCGTCGCCCGTTCCACCACACGAAGGGTCTGACATGAGGATAACACGCACCATCCATCCAGACATGATAGACATATTCTCTCCAGAGCGCACTGTATCTCGCATGGAAGGAACTGTCCACTCTGGCCACGTCCATCACCCTGACCTGACGGGGCAGGTGTGCGTTGGCCGCCAAAAGAACCGTTTTCTCAGGTTTACCGGAGGGCAGATCAAGATGGGCGACCTGTCCCAGGGCGTGCACTCCCTTGTCGGTCCTTCCCGCACCCTGGATGGCGACCTTCTCGGGACAAAAGGCTGCGAAAGCATCCTCCAGAACGCCCTGAACGGTCAAGCACCCCGGCTGCTTCTGCCAACCCGAAAAGGCGCTCCCGTCATAGGCAAGCTTCACGGCATATCTCATAATCCCGGCAACCTCGCATCAAGAAAGGAGAACGCAAGGGTGATCGCCAGCGCCAGTACAAGAGTGACGGAATCTTGCATCCGCCACGTAAGGGGGTTCATCCGGGTTCTGCCCGCCCCGCCCCTGTAGTTCCGGGATTCCATGGCGACGGCAAGATCGTCGGCCCGCTGGAAAACAATTACGAAAAGCGGAATCAAAACGGGAATAAAGGCTCTCAATCGCCTGAATAGGCCTCCCCGGTCAAGGTCGGCACCACGTGCGAGCTGGGCCTTCATGATCCTGTCAGTTTCATCCAGGAGCGTAGGAATGAAGCGAATGGCGATGGTCATCATCATGGCCATTTCATGGGCAGGAAAACCCAGTGGTTTCAAGGGAGAAAAAAGTCGTTCCAACCCGTCCGCCAGTTCCGTCGGGCTGGTGGTCAATGTCAGCGTCCCTGCATAAAGGACAAGGAGAAAAAGACGAAAACCCATCTTAAAGGCCATCCTGATGCCTTCTTGAGTGATCTTGAGGATCCCCCACTGGAAAACCGGAGTCCCCTGGCTGAAGAAAAGATGAATGAGGCCAGTGAAAAGGATCAGAAAAAGGACGGGTTTTGCGGTCCGCAGAACCATGGACACGGGGAGCCTGGCCAGGACAACAATCCCTCCAAGTGTCGCAGCCCACAGGGCAAAAACCATTCCGTGATCGGCAAGGAACACACCGGCGAGAAAAAACAGCGTTGCGACGATTTTCGTCCGCGGGTCAGCCCTGTGAACTATCGAGCCGGTCGGGACATATTGCCCGAGGGTCAGGTAATTCAGGAATTTCATCGCCGGACCGACCTTTCTATGGCATCGACGAGACGTTCAGGATCCCACGTGACGGGGACATCCAGACCGAGGTCCCTCAACCTTCCCGCGAAAAAGGGGACCGGAGGCATCACAAGGCCCGGGACTTCGCACTCCATAAGCTCTTCCAGAATGACTTCAGGTGTTCCCCAAAGCTTCGATCGGCCATTTGTCAAAACAAGGATTTTATCGCTCACCTCTACGGCAAGCTCGAGATCATGGGTGACATGCACGATTCCGGTACCATTTTCTTTCAGCTTCGCGAGGAGTCGGCAGAGTTCCCTTTTCCCCGATGCGTCGAGCCCGGCTGTTGGTTCGTCGAGAACGAGATAATCAGGTCGGACAGCCAGTACGGAGGCTATGGCAACCCTTCGCTTTTCGCCTCCCGACAGGTTGAAAGGAGAAAGGGTCCTGAATCTTTCGGCGAGACCTGTTAATGTCATGGCCTCCGCAACCCTTTCGGGAATCTCCCCCTTCGGCACCCGCCAGTTTTTGGGGCCGAAGGCGATTTCGTCGTACACCGTTTCCTCAAAGATCTGCTGCTCCGGATACTGAAAGACGAGCCCGACTTTCCTCCGGATCTCGCGAAGCTGAGATCGATTTTCACGAACTCCGATTCCATCAATTGCAACGTCACCAGCTGCAGGCAACAACAGCGCATTCATGTGCTGGGCAAGAGTCGACTTCCCGCTGCCCGTATGCCCTACAACGGAAATCCATTCGCCCCGGTTCACCTGGAGGGAAACATCGGACAAGGCCGTCGTCTCCAGCGGTGTGCCTTTATGGTAGACATGTGTGAGGTGATCGATAATTATGGACACAGGGCAGACACCATTTCCCCGGGAACAGGTTTCACATCCCCGTCGATGAGATTCCTTCTCACGAGTTCTCTCCACAAGACGACCAGCGGAGGAACGTCGATTCCCCAACCGGCGAGCCGCTTTTCTTCACGAAAAAGGTCGACAGGCGATCCTTCCCACACAAGTGTGCCCGACTCAAGTACGACACAACGGTCACAAGAAAGGATTTCCTCCATCCTGTGCGTGATTGAGACGAGGGTCATCCCTTCCGTGTGAAGCCGTCTCAAAACCTGTTGCAACTCCTTGCGGCCACTTGGGTCCAGCATTGACGTCGCCTCGTCAAGAACAAGGCAGGGCGGTTTCATGGCAATGGCCCCGGCAACGGCAAGGCGTTGTTTCTGTCCCCCGGAAAGGGCATAGGTCGGCTTTTCAGCGAGTTCTGCAAGCCCTGTCTCCTCAAGGGCATCCTTTACGCGCTTTCTGATTTCTTCGGGGGCGATTCCAAGGTTCTCAGGACCGAAGGCGACATCCTCCTCCACAATGGCAGCCACGATCTGGTTTTCAGGGTTCTGAAAAACGATCGCCGCCTGTGTCCGGGCACATCGCTGTCCCTCTTCAGTTTTGGTGTCGACCCCGCCGACAAAACAAGCGCCCTGCGTTGGCACCAGCAGGGCGTTGAAATGTCTGGCAAGCGTGGATTTCCCCGATCCGTTGGCTCCCAGAACGGCAAGCCACTCTCCCTTTCGCACATCCAGATCTATTCCCCTGAGAGCGGCCTTTTCGCTTCCGGGGTATGTATACCCGGTATTCCGGAAGGATACGATGGTCCCTGCCGTCATGACTCCTCTACGAGTTCGATCACGGCCATCGGGGAGGAATCCCCGTGGCGGAAACCTGTTTTGACTATCCTGGTATAACCGCCTTCACGGGATTCATACCTCGCTGCAAGCTCGTCAAAAAGTTTTTTCACGGCAGCCTTGTCAGGCATTCTGGAGGCTACGATACGCCTGTTATGAAGTCCGCCGTGCTTCGCCTTGGTTATAAGTTTCTCTGCAACCCTCCGGAGTTCCCTGGCTTTCGGAAGGGTTGTTTCCAGTCTTTCCTGCAGGAAGAGATCTGCAGCGAGATTTGAGAGCATCGCCCGTCGGTGGCTTCCATACCGCCCGAGGGTGCGTCTGTCCATCCGGTGCCTCATCAGACTGTTTCCTCCTTCGAATCGTGTTCTTCACCGGGCGCCTGGGACGAACTATCCCCGCTGTCACCGTCGTCAAGCGTCAACCCGAATTTTTCCAGCTTTTCCTCGATCTCCTTCAAGGAGATATTCCCGAGGTTCCTGATCTTGAGGAGTTCCGTTCTTCCTCTGGAAACAAGATCGCCGATGGTCTGGACTCCACCCCTTAATAGAGAGTTTTCACTGCGGATGGAAAGCTCGAGATCCTTTATCGGCCTGACCATCAAGGCATTTTCCTCCGGGTTGTAACTTTCTTCCGGAATCACGGAACTTCCTGCAGCGGCAGCTTCCTCGAGCTCTTCTTCAGGGGCGTTTTCACTGATTTTCTGAAGATCGTCGACAACGCGGCCGAAATACCCCTGCAGTATGCCTGCGGCTTCGACGACGGCAGCTTCCGGTTCCACTGCTCCGTTGGTCCAGACATCAAGCAGGAGCCTTTCGTAGTCCGTTCTCTGGCCCACCCTGGCATCCTGGACTTCATACTGCACCCGCAGCACCGGCGAAAAGATCGCATCCACCATCATGGCGTCCACGGGCAGATAAGATGGACGCTGTCGATCAGATGTGGCGTAACCCGTTCCTCTTTCTACGAAAAGGTCCATTTCGAGCCTGGCTCCATCAGCGAGGCTGCAGATCGGCACATCGGGATCGGTGAATTCAACCTCGCTGTCGGGATGTATGTCCCCGGCAGTAACATCCTTCGGTCCCTCTACCTCGAGCCTGAGGACGCGGACTTCCCTGGAATGGGACCGGACCGGAATCTTCTTCAGGTTCAGCATAAGCTCAATGGCATCCTCATACACGCCTTCGATCGTGCTGAACTCGTGCAGTACACCCTCGATCCGAACAGCCGAAATGGCCGCTCCCCGAATGGAAGAAAGCAAGACCCTCCTGAGGGCATTCCCCAGAGTCACTCCGTATCCTCTCTCAAGAGGTTCGAGAATGATTTTTCCGTGCAGGGGGGTGCTTTCCTCGATACGGATTTCTGGCCGGATATGTTCCAAAATAAATCCCCCCATTGCTGGCTTATCTGGCATAGAACTCGACAACCAGCTGTTCTTTCACCGGAACGTCAATCTCGTCCCGTGTCGGCAGGGAGAGGACGTTGCCTTCATACCGCTCGGCGTCCAGGGAAAGCCATCCAGGAAGCGTCCGGCTACCGGCCACTTCCACATTCTCCCTGATGACCGGGATCTCCCGGCTTCCTTCCACGACAGAGATTTTGTCCCCCTCGCGAACGAGATAGCTGGGGATGTCGACTTTCCGACCGTTCACGGCGATATGACCGTGCAGAACAATCTGTCTGGCCTGCCTGCGACTGCTTCCGATGCCGAGACGATAAATGGTGTTATCCAACCTGCGTTCAAGAAGCTGAAGGAAGTTGTGTCCCGTCTGCCCCGCCATCTTTGCCGCGGAGTGATAGAACTTCCGGAACTGATTTTCATTCATTCCATAGAATCGACGCAACTTCTGCTTCTCCCGCAGCCGGAGTCCGTATTCGCTGACTTTTATCCGCCGCTGTCCATGCTGACCGGGACGATGGCTTTTCCTGTTGAGGGAACATTTCTCCGTGTAACATCTGTCGCCCTTGAGGAAAAGCTTGGTCCCCTCCGTCCTGCACAGGCGACAAACTGATCCAGTATATCTGCTCATTTTTAGCGTTACCTCCTCTTGACCGTCGACTAGACCCGTCGTCTTTTCGGCGGTCGGCACCCGTTATGAGGAATCGGCGTGTCGTCCCTGATCATGTTGACCTGAAGTCCGGCCGCCTGCAGCGAACGTATCGCCGATTCCCTGCCCGGGCCCGGTCCCTTGACGACGACGTCAATTTCCTGAAGGCCATGGTCCTGTGCCTGCCTTGCCACCTGCTGAGCAGCCATCTGCGCTGCGTAGGGTGTGGATTTTCGGGTTCCCTTGAACCCTACGTTGCCCCCCGAAGCCCAGGACACGAGGTTCCCTTCCTTGTCAGTGACACCAATGATGGTGTTGTTGAAAGTCGAATGGATATGGGCCACACCATAGCTGATATTCTTGCGTTCTTTCCGTTTTCCACGACGCTGCGGTCTCTTTGCCACGCCAGGATTCCCTCCTTTGGTCTATTCCCTCGTACACGGGCTGAAGGATCTATTTTTTGCCCGGTGCTTTCTTCTTGCCCATTATCGCCCGTCTCGGCCCCTTGCGGGTGCGGGCATTGGTCTTTGTCTTCTGGCCGCGTACCGGGAGCCCCTGCTTGTGCCTCAGCCCCCTGTAGCAGCCGATCTCCATGAGCCGTTTCACGTTCATCGTCACTTCTCGTCTGAGATCACCTTCGACCTTGTAATGCTCGTCGATCTCGGCGCGAAGCTTCTGCTCTTCATCCTCAGTCAGGTCCTTGACCCGGGTGTCGGGATTGATGGACGTGTCGGCAAGAATACGCCGGGCCGTTGAATGGCCAATACCAAAAATGTAGGTCAGCGCGATTTCAACCCGTTTCTCTCTCGGCAGATCAACTCCTGCGATCCGTGCCATTCGAGCGTTACCTCCTTGCTCCCTGGCGCTGTTTGTGCCTGGGATTTTTCTTGCAGATTATCCGGACGACGCCGTTTCTCTTGATCACGCGACAATATTCGCAAATCGGTTTCACCGAGGGTTTTACCTTCATCTTCGAACACTCCTCCTGAGCATGCCACCACGACGGTTCGCACATAAGTCCACCGACCGGAAGGCAAACTATTTATATCTATACACGATTCGTCCCCGTGTCAAGTCATAGGGTGAAATTTCCAGCAACACCCTGTCACCCGGCAGGATGCGTATGAAATGCATCCTCATTTTCCCCGATACATGGGCCAGGATCTTGTGGCCGTTTTCGAGTTCGACACGGAACATCGCATTCGGGAGAGGTTCAACGACCTTCCCCCTGACTTCGATTACATCATTTTTCGGCATCCGGTCCCGTCACCTTTCCGGTTTCCAGAACACGCCTGCGGGCATCGTTGAGTATGCTCCGGAGCCGTTCATCGTTCATCATCCTGTTCGCTTCAGCCATCTCGGCGACCTCCTTTATGACAGTTCGGGTTGGCTGGACATGTAACGGATTCTTCCTCTTCGGCCTGTCCCATGTCCGTTTCCCGCCGTCAACGAGAAAAACCCTTCGCCCATCACCGGAAAATCCCGCAACAATATACCATTTCCCGGAATCCTTGCCCTGTTTGGATATGACGATCTGGCCCGTTTTCAGAGAACCCACCCGGGTTTCACTCCCATGGTGTCAGTATTTCGGGTTCTTCATCGGTTACCAGTATGGATTTTTCGAAGTGCGCGGCATCGGAACGATCGCTGGTGACTACCGTCCAGAGGTCTGAAAGCGTTTCCACTTCTTCCCCTCCTGACATGATCATCGGCTCGATGGCAATCGTCATGCCTGTTTTGAGCGTAATACCTTGCCCGGGTTGCCCGTAATTCGGAACCTGGGGGGGTTCGTGAAGTCTCCTGCCGATGCCGTGACCGGCATAATCCCTCACGAGGCCGTACCCCTTCGATGTCGCAAAGGATTCCACGGCATGCCCGATATCTCCAATTGTGTTTCCCGGCATCGCGGCGGAGATGGCCCGTTCCAGAGATTCTCTCGTGACCTCGAGGAGCCGCCGGCGCTCGTCGCTGATTTGCCCCACGCCGTAGGTATAGGCGGCATCTCCATAGTACCCTTGAAACAAGACGCCTACGTCGATGCTGACGATGTCTCCTTCTTCGAGGATTTTCTCCCGGCTCGGGATACCGTGAACGATTTCTTCGTTGACGGAGACACAGAGAGCCCCCGGGAAAGGCCTGGGGACACCGGGAACCTTGTATCCCAGGAACGCAGGTTTGGCCTTCGCTCCCGCAATCAGCTCCCGGGCCTTTTCATCGAGGGTCAGGGTATCAACCCCCGGGGTCACCAGCTCCTTCATATATTCAATAACATCGACCACGATCTTCCCGGCGGCCTTCATGGATGAAACATCCTTGCCGGTCTTCAGGGAAATCATTGCGATCCCTTGACGGATCTGACGATGTCCGCCACCACTTCGGCACTCTCCCTGGAGGCGTCCACCTCGATGAGAAGCCCCTTTTGCCTGTAGTATCCGATGAGGGGCGCCGTCTGCTCCTTGTAGACTTCAAGGCGGTTCCTGACGACTTCTTCCCTGTCGTCATCACGCTGATAGAGTTCCCCACCGCACTTGTCACAACGGTCATCCTCACCTGGCGGTTTCGAACGGACATTGTAGATCGCTCCACAAGATCTGCAGACCCTCCGTCCCGAAAGCCGCCTGATAACCACTTCGTCCGGGGCCTTGAAGAGGATGACGCCGTCAAGGGCGATATCCATCCGGTCAAGAAGCGCATCGAGTGCCTCTGCCTGAGGAACCGTCCTGGGAAATCCGTCAAGGATGAACCCGTTGGCACAGTCTTTTTCGGCAAGTCGTTTTTCCATCATCCCGATGATGATGTCGTCGGGAACAAGCTTGCCGGCATCCATATATTCTCTGGCCGCTTTCCCGAGATCCGTTCCTTCCACAACGTTCTTTCTCAGGATATCCCCTGTCGAAATGTGGGCGATATCCTGCTCCCGGCTTATGACTTCAGCCTGGGTACCTTTTCCTGCCCCGGGAGGGCCAATAAAAATGACTCGCATAGCGCAACACCTCAAAATGGCTGGTTACATCTTCAGCAGACCGGCGGACTTGCCCTTGCCGCGCTTCAGAATACCCTCGTAATGCCGCATCAAAAGCTGCGCCTCGACCTGGTGAACCGTATCAAGGGCAACACCAACGACGATCAGGACCGCCGTGCCCCCGAAATAGAAGGTCGTGATACCCATGAGCTGCGTCATGAGCGTCGGCAAAAGCGCAACACCTGCAAGAAAGACGGCGCCTCCAAGGGTGATTCTCGACATGACTTTTTCGATATATTCCGACGTCGGTTTCCCGGGCCTTATCCCGAGGATGAAGCCCCCGTACTTTTTCATGTTGCTCGCAGTATCGACAGGATCAAAAACCACCGCCGTGTAAAAATAGGCGAAGAAGATGATAAGCGCCACGTAAAGGACCATGTAAACCGGACTCCCGGGAGAAAGCATGTTTTGCACCTGCGTCGCCAGGCTCCCGGAGAAAAAGCGAAGTATCGTGAACGGGAAAAGCAAAACCGACGAGGCAAAAATGATCGGTATGACCCCGGCCTGGTTGACTTTCAACGGAATGAAGGTGCTCTGTCCCCCATACATCTTGTTTCCGACGACACGCTTTGCATACTGTACGGGCAATCGTCTCTGCCCTTCCTGGAGCAGGACGCATCCGGCTACAACGGCCACCATGACGATCACAGCAAGGGTCAAGACGAGAAAGTTGATCTCTCCAAGCCGCAAAAGTTCCCAGGTCCTGATGATGGCCTCGGGTATCCTGGCAACGATACCGGCGAAAATCAGAAGAGAAATGCCGTTTCCGATGCCGTGGTCGGAGATTTCTTCACCAAGCCACATCACTACCAGCGCCCCTGTGGTAATCGTCAGGACGACGGCTGCAAAGTCCAGCATCGAGCCGGTGAAAATTCCGAGATTGCGAAGCCAGAAGCTCATCCCTACCGACTGGACGGCAGCAAAAAAGACTGTACCCAGCCTGGTGTACTGGACGATTTTCTTCCGTCCCTGTTCTCCTTCTTTCTGAAGCTTTTCAAGTGCCGGGAAAATAACGACCAGAAGCTGCATCACGATGCTCGCATTGATATATGGTGCCACGCCCAGTGCGAAAACACTGAAACGCCGAAGAGCACCACCGGCGAAAAGGTCCAGGAAACCGAGCACGCCACCCTGATCGAACAGCTGGGACATGGCCTTTGCATCAATCCCCGGTGTCGGGATGTGGGCGCCCAGTCGGTAAATGAAAAGGACCCCGACTGTAAAAAGGATTCGTCGCTTCAGATCCGGAAGCCTGAATGCATCCCGAAAAGCATCTAGCACCTAAACCACCTCGGTTTTTCCGCCTGCAGCCTTGATTTTTTCCGCGGCCTGTCCGCTGAAGGCATGTGCCCTGACGGTCAACGCTTTCGTCAGGTCACCATCGGCGAGAACCTTCACCGGTTCCCGCAACGTCTTGATCAGCCCCCGTTCGTACAGTTCCTTCGGGCCGATCTCGGAACCTGCCTCAAAAAATCCGTCCAAAGACGATACATTGACGATCTGCCACTTCTTCGCAAAACGTACGTTGTTGAATCCACGTTTCGGCACCCTCCTCGCAAGGGGCATCTGTCCGCCCTCGAAGCCGGGTCTGACACCGCCTCCGCTTCGGGCGTTCTGGCCCTTGTGTCCTTTGCCGCTTGTCTTGCCGAGCCCGCTGCCTCTTCCCTGGCCGATGCGTTTTCTTTTTTTGGTCGAACCTTTTGCCGGCCTGAGTTCATGAAGTTCCATGGCTGTCCCTCCTACTCCTCAATCTGTTCCCAGTCGACAAGGTGCGAAACAGCCCTGACCATCCCCATGATCTGCGGAGTCTGTTCGTGGACCACGCTTTGCCGGATGCGGCGAAGGCCGAGTGCGCGAACCGTTCCCTTCTGCCTTTCGGTACGGCTCGCGGCACTGCGTTTGAGTGTCACCCGTATCTTTGCCATTGACCTTCACGCCTCCTAAGCCGTCTGCTCGTTCCGGCGGGATTTCCCCCTGAGGCGCATGACTTCCTCGGGACTCCTCAGGGTTTTGACGGCCTGCATGGTTGCGTAGGCCACGTTGACAGGATTTGACGTCCTCCCGATGACTTTCGTGAGAACATCGCTGACGCCGCCAAGCTCCATGATCGCACGTACAACTCCTCCGGCGATAACCCCGGTGCCTGGTGCGGCAGGCTTCAGCAGCACCTCGGCCGCACCATAACGGCCGATGATGTCATGGGGAATCGTCGATCCCACCTGTTTGAACTCGACGAGGTTCTTCTTCGCCTTGTCGATACCTTTCCGTACCGCCTCGGAAATTTCCTTGGCCTTTCCGATTCCGACTCCGACCTGGCTTTGGCCGTCGCCGACGACAACCAGCACGCTGAACTTGAAGCGTTTCCCGCCCTTGACGACCTTGCTGACCCTGTTTATGGAGACGACCCTTTCGAGAAGTTCCGTCCCTTTCGCGTTTGATGTCGTTCCTCTCATTTTCCAAGCCTCCTTACAGCTTCAGGCCGGATTGCCGGGCGGCATCGGCAAGGGCTTTGACCTTGCCATGATACATGTGCCCTCCCCGGTCGAAGACTGCCGCGGTGATTCCCATATCCTGCGCCTTGGCAGCGATGCGCTTCCCGACGGCTTTTGCCGCCTCGATGTCACGCGTGCTCTCAAGGGTGCCTTTCATGTCCGCCTCAGCCGTCGACGCCGAAACCAGAGTGTGGCCTTTCGTATCGTCGATCAGTTGCGCATAGACGTGATTCAGGCTCCTGAAGACTGCCAGTCTCGGTCTCTCCGGAGTCCCAGAGATCTTGCGGCGAAGGCGGCGATGCCGAATGAGACGCATTTCATTTCTTGAACGTTTTGTAATCATTGTCCTTCACCTCTCACTGTTAGGCCCCGGCTTTGCCGGCTTTCCGTATGACATATTCATCGGCGTACCTGATCCCCTTGCCCTTGTAGGGCTCCGGTGGCCTGAATCCGCGGATTTCCGCAGCTGCCTGGCCTACGGCCTGCTTATCGATTCCCTTGACAGAAATTTTCGTTGGGCCGTCGGTGGAAATTTCTACACCCTCCGGAGGTTCGAACTGAACGGGATTGGAATACCCAAGGTTCAAGACGAGGGTTTTCCCCTGCATCTGGGCTCTCCATCCGACTCCCACGATTTCCAGTTTTTTCTCGAATCCCTGGCTGACGCCGACGACAAGGTTATTGACCAGGGCCCTGGTCATGCCGTGAAAAGCCCGGGTTTTCTTGTCCTCACCGTTTCTTGTCACGGTCACAGTTTGATCTTTCATCTCGACCTCGACCCCGGAGACAAGATCCATGGACAGCTCCCCCTTGGGACCTTTCACCCGGATTCTGCCGGATTCTTCTGTCACCGTGACACCGTCAGGCAGGGAAATGGGTTTTCTTCCAATTCTCGACAAACCGCGCACCCCCTACCATACGTAGCAGATGACTTCTCCGCCGAGACCCTGCCTGCGGGCCTCACTGTCAGTCATCATCCCCTGGGACGTCGAAATGATCGCCGTCCCGAGTCCACGCAGCACCCGGGGCAACTCGTCTTTCCTGACATATATCCTGCGTCCGGGTTTGCTGATTCTTCTGAGGCCCTGAATCACGCGCTGCTTTTCAGGACCGTAATGCAGGTACAAACGAAGAACCGGAAAGGGCTTCTTCGGATCGTTGATAACCCTGAAATTCTTGACGTATCCTTCTTCTTTCAGGATCTTGGCAATCGCCAGTTTCGCCTTGCTCAAAGGCATCTCCACCGTATCGTGGAAAACCATATTCGCATTCCGGATGCGCGTGAGCATGTCCGCGATTGGGTCTGTCACATTCATCGCTTTTGCCTCCTCCACCGCATCCCGCGCTACCAGCTGGACTTGACGACTCCAGGGATTTTGCCTTCCCTGGCCAGCTTGCGGAAGCAACAACGGCACATATTGAACTTCCTCATGTACGAGTGAACCCTGCCGCAAATCGGACACCTGTTGTAGGACCGGACGGCGTACTTGGGTTTCTGTTTTGCCTTGATTTCCAATGCTTTCCGGGACATATATCCGAACCCTCCTTATCGGCTGAAGGGCATCCCGAGCTCCCTGAGGAGACTCATGGCTTCTTCGTCCGTCTTCGCCGTGGAAACAATGCTGACATTCATCCCACGGACCCTTGCAACCTTGTCATAATCGATTTCGGGAAAAATCAGCTGCTCCCTGAGACCGAGATTGTAGTTCCCTCTTCCGTCGAACCCCTTCGGGGAAATCCCCTGGAAGTCCTTGATCCTCGGAAGGGCCAGCGAGATCATCCTGTCAAGGAATTCCCACATCTTCGCGCCCCTCAGGGTTACCGAACATCCGACGGGCATGCCCGCACGAACCTTGAATCCGGCAACGGATTTTCGGGCCCTCTTGACCATGGGGTGCTGGCCCGTAATCGTCTCGACCTCCGAGACGGCCGCATCCATCATCTTGTAATCCTGTTTCGCGTCGCCAACACCAGCATTGACGACAACCTTGACGATCCGCGGTACCTCCATCACGTTCTTGTAACCGAATTCCTTCTGGAGGCGAGGAACGATTTCCTTTTGGTATCTTTCAGCCAAACGCGGGACCATTCTCCTGTCGCCTCCTTCTAGACCTTGTCGACGATCTCGCTGCATTTCTTGCAGACACGGACTTTCCGTCCGTCTTCCAGGTACGCCCTTGCAACCCTCGTCGCTTCACCGCACATGGGGCAGACCAACATCACCTTGCTCGCGTAAACCGGGGCTTCCTGCTTGATGATCCCGGCCTGCGGATTCTTCGCGGAAGGCCTCATGTGCTTGGTCACGACATTGACCCCTTCCACGACAACCATATCCCTTGCAGGGTTGCGACGGAGGACCTTGCCTTCCTTTCCCTTGTCCTTGCCTGAAATGACACGCACTCTGTCGCTTTTTTTGATTCTCATTTTTCCCATTTTTCCGCAGCCTCCCTAGACAACCTCCGGAGCGAGGGACACGATCCTCATGAATTTCTTCTCCCTCAGCTCTCTGGCTACGGGACCAAAAATGCGTGTCCCTTTCGGGTCACCGTTGTTATCGAGTACAACGGCGGCATTTTCATCGAACCTGACGTAAGAACCGTCTTTCCTCCGGATTTCCTTCTTCGTCCTGACGATGACGGCCTTTACGACTTCGCCTTTTCCAACGTTGCTGTTTGGAATGGCTTCCTTGACGGAAGCGACGATAACGTCGCCGACGGATGCCCAGCGACGCCCGCTGCCGCCGAGAACCTGTATGCACATGATCTTCTTCGCCCCTGAATTGTCGGCCACGTTCATGGTGGATCGAAGCTGGATCATGGTCTAGGCCTCCTTCTCAGCGGTGCCGCCGAGGACGGGAGCCCGCTCGATGATTTCGACGACCTTCCATCTCTTGTGACGACTCAGGGGACGGGTTTCCTCGATTCGCACCCTGTCGCCGATCCGGCAGCTTTCTTCTTCGTCGTGGGCCATGTAATTCTTGCTGCGGAGGACGGGTTTTCCGTACAGTGTATGCTCCGACATCCGGTCGACCTTGACGACAACGGTTTTCTGCATCTTGTCACTGACGATCGTCCCGATCCGCAACTTTCGCGTTCCTTTACTCATAGCCGCTACACCCCCTAGACCGACCGGTCAAGCCCGATCTCCTTTTCCCGCATTACCGTCAGGACACGGGCAATCGAACGCTTGACATCCTTGATTCTGTTCGTATTGCCCAGTTGCCCGATGGCATGCTGGAAACGGAGGTTAAAAAGCTCTTCCTTGTATTGTTTGTGACGTTCCTGCAGTTCTTCCAATGAAAGTTCCCTCAGGTCACTGG
Organism: uncultured Synergistaceae bacterium; assembly: GCA_964515395.1. Classification (GTDB taxonomy): domain Bacteria; phylum Synergistota; class Synergistia; order Synergistales; family Thermovirgaceae; genus UBA1876. The sequence goes on from CAZERC010000001.1 coordinate 112,509, forward strand.
CTTTCATTGTCATTCACCACCCATCCCGGTACGGGTGAGGAACTTGACCTTCACGGGCAGCTTGTGCGCTGCCGTACGAAAGGCCTGTTCCGCAACCTCACGGGAAACTCCGGCAATTTCAAACATGACGCGGCCTCGTTTCACGGGAGCGACCCAATGATCGGGAGCACCCTTCCCTTTTCCCATCCGCGTTTCAAGAGGTTTCTTGGTGTAGGGCATATCCGGGAATATCCTGATCCAGATTTTCCCGCCCTTTTTCATCTTTCTCGAAATGGCGATACGCGCCGCTTCAATCTGCCGCGCCGTGATCCAGGCGCATTCCATTGCCTGCAGCCCGTATTCTCCGAAGGCAAGGTACTTCCCGCCCTTGGCTACACCGTGGAGGGGTCTTCTCTGGGGTTTTCGGTATTTCACCCTTTTCGGCATGAGCATGGCGGCTACCCCCTCTCTCCCTGCTGCGTCTGGCTGGAGGTTTCAACACCTGTTTCGGCGATACCCCGGTTGATCCAGACCTTGACGCCAATGACACCATACATGGTCCGGGCTTCAGTGTACCCGTAATCGACATCGTTTCTCAGTGTCGAAAGAGGCAAGCGTCCCTCGAGGTACCATTCTGTCCGGGCAATTTCAGCCCCGCCAAGTCTTCCGCTGCACTGTATCTTGATTCCCTCGGCTCCGGCTTTCATGGCACGGAATATGGCCTGCTTCATGGCCCGGCGGAAACTGACTCTCCGCTCAAGGGAGGACGCCACGCCTTCGGAAACGATCTGGGCGTCCCTGTCAGGCGTCTTGATCTCCTGAACGTTGATCATGATCTTGTGCCCGGTCATCTGCTGGAGCTCTTCTCGAACAGCCTGTATTTCCGAACCGCCTTTGCCGATTACGACACCAGGCCGGGCGGTCCACACCGTAAACCTGATAACTTTCCCGATACGCTCTATTTCGACCTTGGAAATACCGGCGCGGGACCACCTGTTAAGGATCCATTCGCGCAGTTTCAGGTCGTCATGAAGTTTTTCCGCATAGTTCTTTCCGTCGGCAAACCACTTTGATTCCCAGTCCCTGACAACACCGAGTCGGAAACCGACGGGATGCACTTTATGACCCAACTGTCACCCCTCCTTACCGCTCAGCGACCACTACGGTTATATGGCTGGTCCGGTGGCGGTATCCGTGAACCCGTCCCATGGACACCGGCCGCCATCTTTTCATCGAAGGCCCCTGATCGGCGTAAGCCTCAACCACGACAAGCCTGTCGACATCCATGCCGTAATTGTGTTCCGCGTTGGCGATCGCGCTCCTGAGGACCTTTTCAATGATCTTTGCGGCCTTTTTCGGCGTGTAACGGAGGGTCATGAGCGCCTGGTCGGCCCTTTTTCCCCGTATCAGGGCGAGCACCTGTCTGCTTTTGAAAGGCGAGATGCGCACCTGCCGGATTGTTGCTTGAGCTTCCATGACCTCTCCCTCCTACCTTACACGGGTGGAACGTTCCTGGCCGGCGTGGCCGCCAAACTTACGCGTCGGGGCGAACTCCCCCAGCTTGTGTCCAACCATGTTTTCGCTGATATAGATCGGTATGTGCGTCCTGCCGTTGTGAACCGCGATGGTGTGTCCGATCATGTCGGGCACTATCGTGGACCGGCGGGACCACGTCCTGATAACCCGTTTTTTCCCTTCCGCATTCATCGCCTCGATCTTGCGAAGAAGCTTCTGGTCAACAAAGGGTCCCTTCTTTGTGGATCGAGCCATAACCGTCCCTCCCTGCTCCTACTTCTGACGTCGACGCCGCACGATAAACCTGTCGGACGGCTTTTTCTTTCTGGTCCGGTACCCCTTCGCCGGCGTTCCCCAAGGCGAGACGGGATGCTTGTTGGACTTGCTCCGTCCTTCACCGCCACCCATTGGATGATCCACCGGGTTCATGACCATGCCCCTGACATGTGGACGGCGGCCGAGCCATCGTGTACGGCCAGCCTTGCCGGCGGTCACGTTCTCATGTGTCACGTTCCCCAGCTGGCCGACGGTCGCCATGCACTCAAGGAGTGCAAGACGAAGCTCTCCGCTGGGCATCCTGAGATAGGCATATTTGCCTTCCTTCGCCATCAGCTGCGCCCCGGCTCCGGCCGCTCTCGCAAGGACGCCGCCCCGCCCGGGTTCAAGTTCTATGTTGTGCACAAAGGTCCCGACGGGCATGTCCCTCAGCTTCATGGCGTTCCCCGGCTTGATGTCGGCCTTCTCTCCGGCCATGACGGTATCACCGACGGAGAGCCCTTGTGGAGCGAGAATATATCGTTTTTCGCCGTCCACGTAGTGGATCAGGGCAATCCTGGCCGAACGGTTGGGATCGTATTCGATGGCTGCAACCTTTCCGGGCACATCCGGCTTGTTGCGCTTGAAGTCGATGATCCTGTACCGTCTTTTTGATCCACCGCCCCGGTGTCGCAGAGTAATCCGGCCGAGGTTGTTCCGGCCGCCATTCTTTTTGATGGTTTCCACAAGCGACTTTTCCGGTTCTTTTTTTGTAATCTCTTCATATGTCGCGCCGGTCATGAATCTTCTGCCGGCGGTTGTCGGTTTGTATTTTTTAATACCCACTTTTCAGTCCTCCCCGGCTAGATGTTTGCGCCCTCGAAGAACTCGATCCGCTCGCCGGGTTCCAGGGTCACTACTGCCTTTTTCCACGACCGGGACCGTCCGAGAAAGATTCCCATCCTTTTCGGTTTGGACCGTACGGGTATGGTATGGACCGAACGGACCTTGACCTTGAAAATCTCGCTCACGGCCTTCCTGATCTGGATCTTGTTCGCCCTCGGATGTACCTCGAAAGTGTACTGGTTCAGCCCCATCAGACGACTGCTTTTTTCGGTGATGACAGGACGCACGATGATGTCATGGGATGTCATCTTCATTGCGCAAGCACCTCCTCGATCTTCCGCAGTGCCTCGGAGGTAAGAATCAGATGGTCGTGATGCAAAAGATCGAAGACATTTATGCTGTCCACATGAAGCAGCCTGGCTCCCGGTATGTTGCTCAGCGACTTGTATGCCGCAGGATGAGACTGTCCGATCATCAGGAGCGGTTTTTTGCCGGCTTCTACAGCACGAAAGAAGGAGACCATTTCGCGAGTCTTCGGTTTTTCCATATCGAAGGAATCGAGAACCAAAAGCCGTTCCTCCCGGACCTTTACCGAAAGAGCGCTTCTGAGAGCCAGCCGCCGTACCTTCCGATTCACTTTCTGGTGATAGTCACGCGGCTTCGGCCCGTGGGTGACGCCGCCTCCGGTCCAGATCGGCGACCTGCTGCTCCCGTGCCGCGCACGTCCCGTGTGTTTCTGCCTCCACGGCTTGCGACCGCCTCCACGGACCTCTCCCCGTGTCTTCGTCGAATGGGTTCCCTGTCTCTTGTTGGCCAGCTGGGCCACGACGACCTGGTGCATCGCAGGGACATGGACAGGAGCCGCAAAAACCGCATCTGACAGTTCCTGCTCTCCGACAACTTCTCCCTTGAGATTGACTACTTTGACTGTCGGCATTCTCTCTGCCCCCCTACTCCGGCGACCCTTTGCGTTTGCGGACCATGACGAGGCCGTTTTTCGGACCCGGGATGGCCCCCTTGATCAGCAGGAGATGATTTTCAGGATCGACACCGGCAACGGAGAGGTTTTTGACGGTCACTCTCTTGTTTCCCATTCTCCCAGGCATGGTTTTTCCCTTGAATATGTGACTGGGAGAACTGCTTCCGCCTGCAGATCCAGGCTGCCTGTGAAACTTCGAAGAGCCGTGACTCGCCGGTCCGCCCTTGAAGTGGTGCCTCTTCATGACACCGGCAAACCCTTTCCCCTTGCTGCGGCCGATCACATCGATGACTTCACCGTTTTCAAACATGTCCACGGTGATGTCCTGTCCAACTTCCAGTCCTGAAGTATCTTCAAGTCTGAATTCCCTTACCCAACGCTTCGGCTGGATTTTCTTTTTCTCGAAAACGCCCCTTTCGGGCTTGTTCAGGCGCTTTTCCTTGACGTCCCCGAATCCGACCACCACGGCTGTATAGCCGTTTTCCTCTTGTGTCCGGATGCCAACGACGCTGCAGGGACCAGCCTCTACAACTGTCACGGGAACGTTGACCCCGTTTTCGTCGTAAATCTGGGTCATCCCAAGTTTACGTCCCAGAATTCCCATGCTCATATCGTTATACGCTCCTTTCAGCCCAGAGCTCCCCCTAAAGCTTGATCTGGATGTCCACTCCCGAGGGGAGGTTCAGCTGCATAAGCGATTCCATCGTCTTCTGCGTCGGGTCGATGATGTCGATCAATCGCTTATGAGTCCTCATTTCAAACTGTTCCCGTGCGTCCTTGTCCTTGTGCGGCGATTTGAGGACAGTGAACTTGTTGATCTCCGTCGGCAGCGGAATCGGGCCGGAAACCTTGGCGCCCGTTCTCTGCGCCGTTTCGGCGATCTGATGTGCCGACGAATCCAAAGCCCTGTGATCAAAGGCTTTCAGCTTGATGCGAATGTTTTTTGCCACCGTCTTTTCCCCCTTTGGGGCTAGTCGTCCAGGATTTCCGTGACGACGCCTGCGCCGACGGTCCGGCCGCCCTCGCGAACGGCGAAGCGGAGTCCCTGCTCAAGCGCCACAGGTACGATCAGGTTCACTTCAAAGGTCGCGTTGTCTCCGGGCATGACCATCTCCACGCCCTCAGGAAGCTTGATGTCGCCCGTCACGTCCGTGGTCCGGAAGTAAAACTGCGGCTTGTACCCGGTGAAAAACGGCGTGTGACGACCGCCTTCTTCCTTCTTCAGCACGTACACCTCGCTCTTGAAGTGGCGGTGAGGCGTGATGCTGCCGGGTTTCGCCAGAACCTGCCCGCGCTCCACGTCATCCTTGCCGATGCCGCGAAGCAGAACACCCACGTTGTCGCCCGCCAGCGCGTCGTCAAGGATCTTCCGGAACATCTCAAGCGACGTGGCGACCGTCTTCCGCGTGTCTTCCTGCATACCGACAATCTCGATCTCGTCCCCGGCGTGAATCTTCCCGCGCTCCACTCGGCCCGTCACAACGGTCCCGCGGCCCGTGATGGTGAACACGTCCTCGATGGGCATCAAAAACGGCTTGTCCACGTCCCGCTCGGGGTCCGGTATGTAGCTGTCGCACGCGTCCATGAGCTCCCAGATGGATTTGGCCCACTCGTCCTCGCGGCTCGTGTCATCGCTCTCGAGCGCCTTCAGCGCAGAACCACGTATGATCGGCACGTCGTCGCCGGGAAATTCGTACTGGTTCAATAGATCCCGGATCTCCATCTCCACCAGGTCCAGCAGCTCCTCGTCATCCACCTGGTCAACCTTGTTCATGTATACCACCAGCGCCGGCACGTTCACCTGCCGGGCCAGAAGCACGTGCTCACGCGTCTGCGGCATCGGACCGTCAGCCGCCGAAACCACCAGGATCGCTCCGTCCATCTGCGCCGCCCCGGTGATCATGTTCTTGATGTAGTCCGCGTGGCCCGGGCAGTCGATGTGCGCGTAGTGCCGGTTTTCCGTCTGGTACTCCACATGCGCGATGTTGATGGTGATACCGCGCTCGCGTTCCTCCGGCGCCTTGTCGATCATGTCAAAGGGCGTAAAGTCCGCCCATCCCTTGCTGCCAAGGGTCTTCGTGATCGCCGCCGTCAACGTCGTCTTCCCGTGGTCAATGTGTCCTATGGTCCCAATGTTCAAGTGAGGCTTCGATCTGTCAAAATGTGCCTTCGCCATCTTTCATTCCCTCCCTGAAAACATTCTTTTTGTTCATCCTGCCGAACTTATCGGTCCAGGAGTTGATCCGCCAATGTCTGCGGAACTTCCTCATAATGAGAGAATTGCATTGAATAGGACGCCCTGCCTGATGTCTTGCTTCTCAAATCGGTGGCATAACCGAACATCTCCGAAAGTGGCACGTGTGCGTTGACAATCCGCGTATTCCCCCGCATCTCCATGCCTTCGACATGACCGCGCCTTCCCGAGAGGTCTCCCATGACTTCACCAAGATAATCCTCAGGGGTAACCACCTCAACTTCCATGATCGGCTCCTGCAAAACGGGATCCGCTCTTCTCATGGCTTCCTTGAATGCCATGGAGGCAGCAATCTTGAAAGCCATTTCCGAACTGTCCACCTCATGGAAGCTCCCGTCGACAAGAGTGGCCTTGATTCCGATGACGGGGTACCCGCCGAGGATACCAGTACCGATGGTCTCCTCCAGCCCCTTCTGTACGGCGGGAATAAATTCCTTGGGTATGGCACCGCCGACGATCCTGTTCTCAAACTCGAAACGTTTCCCGTCGGAAAGGGGTTCAAGCTCAAGGACGACATGTCCGTATTGGCCACGGCCACCTGACTGCCTCACGAACCTGCCTTCCGCGGAAGCAGGTTTCCTTATGGTCTCGCGGTAGGCCACCTGCGGCCTGCCGACCTTCACATCCACACCATATTCACGTTTGAGCCGATCCACGATGATCTCCAGATGGAGTTCACCCATGCCCGAAATAACGGTCTGACCAGTCTCTTCGTCGGTTTGTACCCTGAACGTCGGATCTTCCTCGGCCAGACCGGTGAGCCCTTTCGAAAGCTTGACCTGGTCGGCCTTGCTCATGGGTTCCACGGAAAGGGAGATGACCGGTTCAGGAAACGCCAGGGGTTCGAGAACCACCGGTTTTTTCCCGTCGCACAGCGTATCTCCCGTCTTGGTCGCCTTGAGCCCGGGAAGCGCCACTATCATGCCTGTTTCCGCCAACTCGAGTTCTTCCCGTTTGTTGGCGTGCATCCTCAGTATCCGGCCGACCCTTTCCTTGCCCCGTGTGGTCGTGTTCAGCAGGGTTTCACCGTTATGCACGGAACCGCTGTAGATGCGGCAATAGACGAGCCTCCCCACAAAGGGATCAACGACTATCTTGAAGGCAAGCGCCGCAAAAGGTTCATCCACTTCGGGTTTTAGCGTCACCGTATCACCCGTGTCGGGATGTATCCCTTTCACGGGCGGGAGCTCCAGGGGGCTCGGCAGATAATCAACAACGGCATCAAGCAGAGGCTGTACTCCCTTGTTCTTGAACGCCGAACCACAGGTTACAGGAAAGATGTTGAGGTTGATGGTGTTCTCCCTGACCGCATGGCGAAGCATTTCTTCTGGAACAGGTTTTCCATCCAGAAACAGGACCATGATCTCCTCGTCGAAATCGGCAAGGGCTTCCACCAGCACCTCTCTGGCATACTGGGCTTCCTCAAGAAGCTCCGGCGGGATGTCCACTTCCTTCGGTTGCGACCCCAGCTCGTCATGATAGACAATGGCCTTGAACTTCACCAGATCCACTACACCCGTAAACGTGTCCTCCACGCCGATGGGCATCTGGATCGGTACGGCTCTGGCTCCGAGTTTCTCCTTCATTTGCGATACCACGGAAGTAAAATCCGCACCCACACGGTCCATCTTGTTGATAAAGGCGATTCTCGGAACATGATACTTGTCCGCCTGGCGCCAGACCGTTTCCGACTGGGGTTCCACCCCTCCAACGGCACAAAAGACCGCGACTGCGCCATCTAGCACTCTCATGGAACGCTCGACCTCGACGGTAAAATCCACGTGGCCGGGTGTATCAATAATATTTACCTGATGATTCCGCCAGAAACATGTCGTGGCCGCAGAGGTGATCGTAATGCCACGCTCACGTTCCTGCTCCATCCAGTCCATTGTGGCTGCGCCTTCGTGAACTTCGCCCATCTTGTGTTTGCGACCGGTGTAAAAAAGGATACGCTCCGTAGTTGTCGTCTTACCGGCATCGATATGGGCGGCAATCCCGATATTCCGTATGTTTTTCAGATTAAATTCAGACACGCCAAATCACCACCTTGCCGGGAAGACCATCCAGAAAGCCGTCTTCCGGCACATCCATTATTACTTCCCTTACCAACGATAATGCGCAAAGGCCCTGTTCGCTTCGGCCATTCTGTGGGTGTCTTCCTTCTTTTTTATCGTGCTGCCTTCACCCTTGTAGGCATCGACGAACTCCCGGGCCAGCCTTTCCGTCATGGGCATGCCTGACCTTCCCCGGGCATACTGGAGTATCCATCTCGTGGCCAGAGCCTGGGCTCTCGCAGGCTGCACCTCGACGGGGACCTGGTATGTCGCTCCTCCGACACGCCTGGGGCGAACTTCGACAACCGGGCGTGCATTTTCCATGGCTTTTTCGAAAACATCCATGGGGTCGGTATTCAGCCGTTTCGCAGCGACTTCGAGTGCCTCGTACATGATCCTTTCGGCAAGACTCTTCTTCCCGTCTTTCATGATGGAATTGACGAACTGCGTAACCTCTTTACTTCCGTATTTAGAATCCGGCTGAACTCCCCGTTTCCGGATATGTCCTTTCCTTGGCATTTATCCAGCAGCCTCCTTCGGTTATTTGGGCCGTCTTGCGCCGTACTTGGACCGGCTTTGCCGCCTGCCCTCAACACCGCCGCAATCCAGGGTTCCCCGGACAATGTGATAACGAACGCCAGGCAAGTCCTTGACACGACCTCCCCTGACGAGGACAACGGAGTGTTCCTGCAGATTGTGTCCCACACCCGGGATATATGAAGTCACCTCGATGCCGTTGGTCAGACGCACCCTGGCGACTTTCCTCAACGCCGAGTTCGGCTTCTTTGGTGTGACCGTGTAGACTCTCGTGCACACACCTCTCCTCATGGGGTTCCGCTCGAGTGCAGGTGCGCTTGAGCGCTCCTTTCTCTCGAAACGGCCTTTCCTGATAAGTTGATTGATTGTCGGCACGCAACTCCCTCCTTCAGGGAAAAGATTGATTTATTTTTGTCCACCCTGCTCCGGTGATTCAACACCAATTCCCGCCGCGCTGGTGGGCCGATCGATACAACAGGCTCTCCCGAGCATCTGCCGTGTTTTGACCCACTCCACGGGAATCCCCAAAGCCACCGCCTGTCGTTCAAGCGGAACGGTCAGAACCGAATCTGCGTCCCTGGCCAGAAACACCTTCCGAACGTTGCCCTTTTTCAGGGCCCTGCACAACTTCTTTGTTCCGACCAGCCTGGAACTCACAGCCAACTCGTTCAAGGGCACAAAAATCCCCCCTTGAAAGGACACCGGCAAATAATAACAACGCCGCATGAACGTGTCAAGACGGCGGATGTCCGCAAAAATCTTCCGTCCGCCTTCTAGACATCGACAACCGGTTCCGCTGCCGTTCTCTCAGTTTCCATTTCCCCATCGGAAGGCATGATCTCCACCTTCCGGTATTCATCAAGACCGGTTCCTGCAGGGATAAGGTGCCCGATAATGACGTTCTCCTTCAACCCCTTGAGGTCATCAAAATCGCCTCTGACGGCAGCTCCGGCAAGGACCTGCGCCGTCTGCTGGAAGGATGCCGCGCTCAGGAAGCTGTCAGTGGCCAGTGCTGCCTTGGTAATGCCATGGATCACCGGTTTCCAGATCGGTTCTTCCCTGAGGCGCCTGACGAAAGAAACACGATGGACCAGGTTTTTCGTCTCCGACTGTGTGGATATGGGCCTCACGACGAGTTCATCAGGATCGGCCTCGACGATGGCATCAAGGACCTGGTGGTTGACTTCTCTGCCGGCCGTGGCCACGACGTTCATCTTCCTGTCGGTGATGTCTTCGAGAAGGACTTTTCCGTAGGCGACATCGGTCAGGACTTCGTGAAGGATTGTATCCCTGGTATGAATCTGCCCCTCGATTTCCACAGCCGTCAGGTCCCCTTCCACCAGGCCGCGGACAACCCGTCCGTCGACCATGTGGGAGATATCGGACACTTCATTCCCGTCGGCATCGATGGCCTTGGAAAGGGGTCTGCCCCAGACCTTGTCGATGAGCATTTTCTGCATGGCATCGGGAATGGTTACCGTTTCAGGAGTCCTCCAGACCTTGATCTGGTGGATGTTCAAGAGACGGAGATTTTCGGCCGTCTCAGCAGTTATCAACTGATCCTTGTCGGCAATCTTCTCGTCGCCGTCGTAAACATCTTCGGCAAGATAGGCTTTCCCCTCCAGGGACTCCAGGACATCAAGGTCCCGCACCCAGATGTCGATCGGGGCGCTTTTGGTCACCAGCATCAGCTGCCCCATGGTCAGCACGGAACCGGCTTCAATGGTTTTCCCGTCTTCAACGTCGACTGACTCGATCAGCTCAAGCCCTTCCATTTCCCGCCTGAAGGAAGCCTCTCCAAGGATGAGCCGCAACTGGCCTTCATCGTCGACGAGCATGATTTCCGATACGCCTGTTCCTGGTCTCAAAATCTGGCGGATGCTCCGTTCATCAAGCTTTTCACCTTTGAATGGCAATGCGTTCTCCAGATTGCCCTGCCCGTGGATATCTTTCAGGACCTTCCCGCTGATCTTTGTTATGGCCTCTTCGAGATAGCGGTTGTTCTCGGAGCGGATTTTCTCCACTTCCTTCTCGAAATCCCTGTACCAGACGAGCTCATTGGCCACAAAGGAGCTGTCGCCCTCTTCGGCGATCCTGACCCTGTTGACGGGCGCCACCTTTCTGAGAATGACCTCGATGTGCTTGTTGTTGATCGAGACACCCTGTGACCTGTAGACGGCCTGGATATTGTCCACCAGATAATGCTGCACCGCCTCAAGTCCGCTGACTTCGAGAATCTGCTGCGGATCCGGGTATCCTTCCGTGAGGGCTTCGCCTTTTTCGATCCGCTGTCCCTCTTCGACAAGAAGGTTCTGCGAAGCCGGGACGTTGTAGGAAATTTTCTGCTCGTTCCCGCCCTCGTCGGTGGAAGTCACAAAGACCTTCCTCTTGCCTTCCATTTCCCGGATCTCGGTGACCACGCCCTCCTTGTAGGCGAGAAGGGCCACTTTCTTGGGACGCCGGACCTCGAAAAGCTGTTCGATCCTGGGAAGGCCCTGGGTGATGTCTTCTCCCGTCAGCCGCACGCCGCCGGTGTGGAATGTCCGCATCGTCAGCTGGGTTCCCGGCTCTCCGATGGATTGCGCCGCGACGACACCGACTGTTTCACCTATGGCGATCGGTTGCCTTGAGGAAAGATCCGTCCCGTAGCATTTCTGACAGACCCCGTTCTGAAGGAAACATGTCATGGGGCTCCTGACCCAGACCTCTTCAAGACCGGCACTTTCGATCCTGGAGGCGATATCGTTGGTGATCACCTTGCCACCCTTGATAATGAGCTCTCCCGTTTCGGGGTGCCGGACATCTTCCAGGACCGTTCTTCCCGCAATTCTTTCGCTGAGATGAATCACGATCTTGTCATCCTGCTTCAGGGGCCTGATGCAAATTCCCTGGTCCGTTCCGCAATCCTCGGCGGTCACGATGAGATCCTGCGCCACATCGACCAGCCGACGGGTCAGGTAACCTGATTTGGCCGTCCTGAGAGCCGTATCGGCAAGCCCCTTCCTGGCCCCGTGGGTTGAAATGAAGTATTCCAGCATGTTGAGCCCCTCGCGGAAATTCGAGGAAATCGGGTAGTCGATGATCCGGCCGGAAGGATCGGCCATGAGACCGCGAATGCCGGCCATCTGTGCAATCTGGCTCTTGCTTCCCCTGGCCCCCGATTCAACCATCATCCTGAGTGGATTCGCCTCATCCATGTTTTCCAAAATAGAGTCGGCCACCTCGCGTGAAGCTTCCGACCACAGGGTCTCCTTCTGCCTCAGATATTCATCTTCTGTCAGGATCCCCATTTCATACTGGGAAGACAGCTCTTTTTCATGTTCCATCGTCGTTTCGACAATATTTTTCTTTTTCGGCGGAATCAACAGGTACTTGAGACCCAGGCTGAGACCGCTGACGGTGGCCCAGTGGTACCCCAGGGACTTGATCGCATCGAGGGTCCCGACAAGTTTTTCTCTGCCGACCCTGTCATAGGCCGTATCGATCAGAAGACCGAGGGTCTTCTTGTTCATCTGCTTGTTGATGTACCGAAGTTCCTCGGGGATGACACTGTTGAAAAGTGCCCTGCCCGGGGAGGTTTCTATCCATTCACCCTTGACTTTGAGCTGGATCTTGCTGTTGACATGTACAGCTCCATGGTCAAGGGCACTCAGCACCTCGTCGATTTCGGCAAAGGAAGCTCCTTCACCTTTCATTCCGTCACGCATGCCCGTCAGGTAATGCATCCCGAGAACGATGTCCTGGGTCGGCGTCACCACTGCTTTCCCACTGGCCGGAGAAAGAAGGTTCTTCGCCGAAAGCATGATTATCTGCGCTTCGACCCTTGCCTCGATGGAAAGCGGCACGTGCACGGCCATCTGGTCACCATCGAAGTCCGCATTGAATGCCGAACAGACCAAAGGATGGAGTCGTATGGCCTTTCCTTCCATCAGGACAGGCTCGAAAGCCTGGATCCCCAGTCTGTGAAGGGTGGGGGCACGGTTCAACAGGACGGAATGTCCCTGGATGACCTCTTCGAGAATGCCCCAGACATCCTCTCGCCCACGCTCGATAACCCGTTTTGCGCTTTTCACATTCGGTGCAAGTCCTCGTTCTACAAGTTTTTCGATGACGAAGGGCTTGAAAAGCTCCAGGGCCATCTGCTTCGGCAAACCACACTGGTGAAGCTTCAGGTTCGGGCCGATGACGATGACTGATCTCCCTGAATAATCCACCCGTTTGCCGAGGAGGTTCTGCCGGAATCGTCCCTTCTTGCCTCGCAAAAGGTCCGTAAGGCTCTTGAGAGGCCTGTTGCCGGCACCAAGGACGGCCTTGCCCATCCTGCCGTTGTCCACCAGGGCATCGACCGATTCCTGCAGCATCCGTTTTTCGTTGCGGATGATGATCTCGGGGGCCCGCAGTTCCTGGAGTTTTTTCAACCTGTTGTTCCGGTTGATGACACGCCGGTACAGGTCGTTCAGGTCTGACGTGGCGAAGCGGCCGCCGTCAAGCTGCACCATGGGGCGAAGCTCCGGCGGAATGACCGGCAAAACTTCCAGTACCATCCATTCCGGCTTACTGTCGCTCTTGCGGAAATCCTCGGCGACCTGAAGCCTCTTGATGAGCTTCCGCTTTTTCTGTCCCGTCGTCTCGGCGATTTCCTCGCGCAGTGAAGCGCTGAGCTCCTCAAGGTCGATGGTCTTCAGGAGAGAGACGACGCCCTCGGCGCCGATTCCTGCGTCGAATTCCTTGTCGTAAGCCGTACAGAGTTCCTGCTCCCGTTCGAGAATGATGGATCCTGTCTCGAAGGGCGAATTGCCTCCGTTGACGACAATGTAGCAGGGATCCTCTATGGTTACGGTTTCAGGCTGAACGGCGAATCTCCCGGGATATTTCTGGTAAAACAACTGATATTCACTGGAGGAAATGACATCCCCTTTGGCGAAGGGAAGATGCGATACGGCCGTCACGACAAAGCCTTCCTGGTTGCCGGTCATGGCGCGCTCCGTTTGGGGGGCTTTCCCCTCCTTCTTCAGGGTATCCAGTTCGGAACGTGAAAGAATCAGGCCTTCCTCATACCGGCCGTCTTCGGACGTTTCCGTAACCCTGAATGCAGGTTCAACATGGAAGAGGGCGTCACCAAAGTCACGCTTCAGTAGACCTGCCTGCTCAGCGGAAATGACATCTCCTTCGTTGATGGGCACATCGTCGGCCTGAGTCACCCGATAGGCTTCTTCGGACTTGAACTTGTGGTCGAAATGACGGTGAATCCTCTCCTCGCAGGCTGCTATGAGATCGCCCCGCTTGAGAAGGTCCGTCCTTCTGCCCTCGATGACGACCTTGTAGACAGGTTCGCGTCGTCGGGTCGGGGCGAAATAGACTACCTTCTCGAGATCTTTCGTCGACGTGCCCAGAAGAAGGCTCAGCCTGCTGGGTATCCCCCTCAGGTACCATATGTGAATAACAGGGGCCGCCAGTTCAATGTGCCCCATCCGTTCCCTTCTGACACGACTGTCGGCTATTTCCACCCCGCACCTGTCACAAACGACCCCCTTGAATTTCGGGCCGCTGCGTTTGTATTTCCCACAGGCGCACTCGTAGCTTTTCGTCGGGCCGAAGATTCGCTCGCAGAAAAGCCCGTCCTTTTCTGGACGGAGTGTCCTGTAATTGATGGTTTCTGGTTTTTTGACTTCTCCGCTGGAAAGCCCCCGGATCTTTTCGGGGCTGGACAGCTTTATCCGGACTCCAGCAATTTCTTTTCGGCTCATTTACCCATCAGCCCCCTCTTTCGGGTCCTGAGCGCCCTCTTTGGCGACATGTTCCCGGTCCTGCTCCTTGCGTTCATCCTTTTCAGGAGTAATAAACATATCCTCCATGCTGCGCGCGGGGCTCTCCTCGGCACGTTCCGTCCGCCCACGACCGGGCCGGGCGAAAGACTCTTCCTCGTCTTCATAAACGAGTTCGCCCTGGCTCCCGTCATCATAGGAAATCTCCACATCAAGGCCCAGGCCCTGCAGTTCCTTGACGAGCACCCGGAAACTCTCGGGGACTCCAGGATCGGACAAGTTCTGTCCTTTCACGATCCTTTCGTAGGTCTTCAGACGTCCCCTGATGTCATCGGACTTCACAGTCAACATTTCCTGAAGAATATGGGATGCGCCATATCCTTCAAGGGCCCAGACTTCCATTTCGCCGAATCTCTGGCCGCCGAACTGGGCCTTCCCGCCAAGGGGCTGTTGTGTGATCAAACTGTAAGGTCCTATGGACCTCGCGTGAATCTTGTCGTCCACAAGATGAATCAGTTTCATCATGTACATGGAACCAACCGTTACGGGATATTCCATGGGCTCGCCCGTGCGGCCGTCGTACAGGATCGCACTGCCGTCCTCGGTGAGCCACGGAAGACATTCCTTCCGCAAGTCCTCGATCAGTTCGAATATCTCGTTTTCCTTCGCACCTTCAAAAACCGGTGTCGAAACGTACCAGTCCCTCCGTTCGGCGACGAAACCCATAATGGTTTCCAGCACCTGGCCGAGATTCATTCTGCTCGGGACGCCGAGGGGGTTCAGCACGACATCCACGGGTGTGCCATCCGGCAGGTACGGCATGTCCTCTTCCGGAAGAATTCTGGAAACGACCCCCTTGTTCCCGTGGCGCCCGGCCATCTTGTCACCCACGGTAATCTTCCTGAGCTGGGCCACATAGACCTTGACGACTTCGTTGACACCAGGGCTCAGCTCGTCGCCGTTCTCCAGCCTGCTCAGCCGTTTGACGGCAACCACCTTGCCACCTTCGCCGTGGGGAATCCGGAGGGACGTATCGCGCACTTCCCTCGCCTTTTCGCCGAAAATGGCACGAAGCAACTTTTCTTCAGGAGTCTGGTCCGTCTCACCCTTGGGAGTGACTTTCCCTACCAGGATGTCTCCGGCAAGCACTTCCGCCCCAACCCGGACGACTCCCGTTTCGTCGAGGTTTTTCAGGGCATCTTCGCCGACGTTCGGGATATCCCTGGTGATTTCCTCGGGACCGAGTTTCGTGTCCCGGGCTTCCATTTCATATTCCTCGATGTGTATGGAGGTATACATGTCCTCCTTGACAAGCCGTTCGCTCACAAGGATGGCATCCTCGTAGTTGTATCCTTCCCAGGAGACAAAAGCCACGCGGACATTTTTCCCCAGGGCAAGCTCCCCGCGGTCGACGGATTGCCCGTCGGCCAGGATGTCGCCTTCTGAAAGTGACTCTCCGACGGTAACCACCGGTTTCTGATGAATAATGGTCCCCTGGTTGGAACGTCTGAACTTGACGAGGGGATACTCGTCGGGTTCCCCGCCGTCATCTGGTTGCACGACGACCTTGCAGGCATCAACATACGTGACTGTTCCGGCACGCATGGCTGTGACGCAGGAGCCGGAATCCTTCGCGATCCGGGCCTCGATTCCCGTTCCGATGCGCGGCGCATCGGCCTCGATGAGTGGTACGGCCTGACGCTGCATGTTCGAGCCCATGAGGGCCCTGTTCGCGTCATCGTGCTCGAGAAACGGAATCAACGCCGTCGACGCCGAAACGATCTGCTTCGGCGACACGTCAAGGTATTCGACTTCTTCCGGCGACACTTCCATGATGTCGTCACGATATCTGACGTGCACTTCCTCTTCCGCCAGGCTTCCGTCAGGATTCAGGGGCGTGTTTGCCCTGCCCACATAGAATTCGTCTTCCTCGTCGGCCGAGAGGTATTCCACTTCGTTGCTCACCATGCCGCCTGAAACCTTCCGCTTCGGAGACTGCAGAAAGCCGTACTCGTTGATTTTCGAGTAGACCGCAAGGGATGTAACGAGACCGATGTTCGGACCCTCCGGCGTTTCTATGGGACAGACCCTTCCATAATGGGTATAGTGGACGTCTCGAGCCTCGAAGCCGGCTCGTTCCCTGCTCAAACCGCCGGGGCCCAATGCCGAAAGTCGGCGTCTGTGGGTCAGCTCCGCCAGGGGGTTGGTCTGGTCCATGAACTGCGAAAGCTGGCCCGACCCAAAAAATTCACGAAGCGATGCAGAAACGGGGCGAACGTTTATCAGGTCCCTGGCCGTGGCCTCACTGAGATCGGGTATGGTGGTCATTCGTTCCTTGGCAATGCGTTCCATCCTGAGAAGACCGATCCTCACCTGGTTCTGCAGGAGTTCACCTACAGCACGAACACGCCGGTTCCCGAGATGATCGATGTCATCAACATGTCCCTCACCCTTCCTGAGGTTGAGGAGCTCCTTGACGATGCTCGCAACGTCCTCGACTGTCAGAAGGCGCGTCGATTCCGGAACATCGAGACCCAGTCTCCGGTTCATCTTGTACCGTCCGACACGTCCGAGGTTGTAGCGCCTGGAATCGAAGAAAAGCCCGTAAACGTGCTCCCGCGCGTTTTCCATGCGTGCAGGCTCATTCGGCCGCAGCCTGCGGAAAATCTCCAGAACGGCATCATCACCCGTCCGGGTAGAATCCCGCTCGAGCGTCGCCGCAAGGGCGGCATTGACCTTCCAGATCCAGATTTTGGTACGGCCCTGCTCCCACAGGACCTCCAGGTCTTCCTTGGTGATCCTGTCATTTCTCTGGATCAGGACCTGCCCCGATTCGTCGGAGATGCTCTCGGCGATCAGGTGTCCTCTGACTTCGTCCTCGACGAGGTCGACCTGTTCTTCCACTCCGCCGAAAAGTTGCAGGATTTCGTCATTGCTTTTCACGCCGAAAGCCTTGAGAAGCATGGTGACGGGGAGCTTCTTCTTGTTGTCGATGTTGACGGACAGGACTTCGCCGGGCGTAAGGTCGAATTCCAGCCAGGCTCCCCTGTCAGGGATGACCTTGGCTGCATACCTTTCCTGCCCGGGGACGCCTTCCTCGGCGCTGAAATACACGCCTGCCGAACGGGCAAGCTGGTTCACAACAACCCGTTCCGTCCCGTTGACGATGAAAGTCCCCCGGTGTGTCATGGCGGGAAAATCACCGAGGTAGACATCTTCTTCCTTGATCTCCAGGGTCTTTCTGTTGACAAGCCAGATGGTGGCGCGCACCGGACGGGACCATGTCAGGTCCCTTTGCCTTGCCTCTTCCTGGGTTATCGACGGCGGTTCGACGGCATAGTCGACAAACTCGAGTGCAAAGGAACCGTCATAGCTCTCGATTGGGAAGATCTCGTCAAAGAGCTCCTGGACACCGACACTGTCTCTTTCGGCGGCATCCTTGAGTTCTCCGGCTTCATCGAACTGAAAGAACCATCTGAAGGAGTCCCTCTGGATGGCAATCAGGTCAGGAAGCTCGACGAGATCGTGGGCGCGGCCAAAGGTCAGCCGCTGGCGCTTGCTGCTTACGGGAATAAATTCGGCCATGGGAGAAACACAACCTCCCTGCATTAGGGGATTAGGGAAACTTGACGTGACAAACCAACAGGATAACGAAAGGGTCACACCGTGTCAAGGGACACGGCATGACCCTTATGTCCTGTTTGTAGTAAGGGACAGGCGCCTCCTTTTATCAGCTCTCTTACCCGCTCTTTCAGGGTATCTGAATGGTGGGGAAGGGGGGATTCGAACCCCCACATCCTTACGGACACTGGCTCCTGAGGCCAGCGCGTCTACCATTCCGCCACTTCCCCTTTCCAACGGCGATGATTGTAGCAACGGCAGGGGGTTTTGGCAAGCCCTAGAATATACCTGCTGCACGTCTTACCCTGTCCCTGAGGGCAAAACCGATCCCTTCCGCCGGAGGCATTTCGACGAAAATGACATCCACTTCCATTTCAAGCTCACGAAGAGCCGCGAAGAAACCCCGGGCAAAATGAGCGAGCGAATCAAACCGTATCTCCCTGAAAGGGTCAAAAGGCGGCTGTGTCATCCCGATATATCCGGTTCTGCCTTTGCCTCCTTCGGGAACTTGACATTCGCTTTTGCTCTTTCCGGAATCCAGAAGCACCAAAGGGACCCGTGGGGCATAATGCCTGTGTCTGGTCCCCGGCGAGGATTTCATCGAGGGACTTTCCCTCTCGAATATGATCTTCGCCGCCAGGGCTTTCAGTGCCTCCGGGGCACACCCGCCGGGCCTCAAAATTCGCAGATCGTCATCCTCCAGGGCAACGACGGTGGATTCCATACCGAGCTCAGTCCCTCCGGCATCAAGGATCAGCGGGATTTTCCCGGAAAGGTCGTCATACACTGCCTGAGCCGAAGTCGGACTCGGCCTGCCGCTTCTGTTGGCACTCGGGGCCGCCACTGGCAGACCAGCTCGCTCGATCAGGCCCAGGGCAACAGGATGGTTGGGCATCCGCACCGCAACAGTATCAAGGCCGGCTGTTACCTCTTTTGGGACCGCAGCTTTTGCCGACAGGACAAGGGTGAGGGGCCCCGGCCAGAAACCGTCCATGAAAGCTTCCGCCTTTGGATCGATCTCTGCCACCTCAAGTACCTGGCTTTTCGAAAAAACATGTACGATGAGCGGGTTGTCCGCGGGACGTCCCTTGGCCGAAAAGATTTTCGAGACAGCCTGTCCGTCGAGGGCATTGCCGCCGAGGCCATAAACCGTCTCCGTGGGAAAGGCTACAAGTCCGCCGTCCTTCAGGATCCCCGCGGCGTATTCAAGCACCTTTTCGTCAGGATTCCATTTGTCTACAGGCAAGATCTCGGTATTCACCGCGCCTTTTCACCCTCCCTGAAACTCTCATGGAATTCCCTTCGCATCTCTTCGAAAGTGCCGTCGAAAACAGCCTGTCGCACCCGTTCCATGAGTTTCTGCAAAAAATGGAGATTGTGCCAGGTGCACAATCGTGACGCCAGGATCTCCCCGGACCGGTACAGGTGCCGGATGTAGGCTCTTGAGGCCGTCCTGCAGGCATAACAGGAACACTCCGGATCTATGGGCGAAAAATCCCTCTCATAGATGCTGTTTTTTATGTTCATCCTGCCCTTCCAGGTAAAAACCGTCCCGTTTCGCCCGAGCCGGGTGGGAAGGACGCAGTCGAACATATCTACACCCCGGGCGACCCCCTCGACAAGATTCGGAGGATAGCCGACTCCCATCAGGTAACGCGGCTTTCCCCCTGGCAGGATCGGGGCCAGTTCATCGAGCATTCCGTACATGCATTCATGAGGTTCACCCACCGATAGGCCGCCGATGCCGTATCCGGGAAAGTCCATCTCCACAAGCGACCTGGCACAGCGGCGCCTTTGCGATGCGAAAACCGACCCCTGCACGATACCGAAAAGAAGCTGGTCCTCGCGCTCATGGGCCTGGAGGCATCTTTCCGCCCATTCAAGGGTCCGGTCAACGGCTCTGGCGGATTCCTTCTCATTGCATGGAAAGGGGACACACTCGTCGAAGCACATGGCAATGTCGCTGCCAAGCTGTTCCTGGATCCTGACGGCCAGTTCCGGCGTCAGGAAGTGCCTGCTCCCGTCGATGTGAGACTGGAAATGCACACCGTCATCGGTGACTTTCCTGAGATCCGAAAGGGAAAAGACCTGAAACCCGCCGCTGTCCGTCAGAATGGGTCTGTCCCACCCCATGAAGCGGTGCAGCCCTCCTGCCTCGGCGATGATTTCGGGACCTGGACGCAGGTAAAGGTGGTAGGTATTGGACAATATGACCTGTACGCCGATGGCCTTGAGCTCGAAGGGAGCCATGGCCTTTACGGTCGCCCTGGTCCCCACGGGCATAAAGGCGGGCGTCTTCACCGGACCGTGCGCCGTCTCGAGAACGCCGGCCCTGGCACGGGTTCTGTCACACTGCGCCTCAACCCTGAAGTTTCCGGCCCTGCTCATTCTCCCCACCGAAAAAGACGGGCGGCGTTATTTTCGACGGCCCGGGCGAAGTCTTCAAGGTCAACACTCCTAATCCTGGCCACTTCCTCGTAGACATAACGAACGTTGGCCGGCTCATTGGTTCTTCCCCTCTCCGGCTGGGGTGCAAGAAAGGGTGAATCCGTTTCACAAAGGATCACGTCTTCAGGCAGGAGGGCCACCGCTTTTCTCAACCCCTTCGCACTCGGAAAGGTGACGAGACCCGAAAGGGAAACGAAAAAACCCATGTCGACAGCCTTCCGGGCATCTTCCGGGGTACCACAGAAACAATGGATCACACCACCACAAGAGGCAGCGTCTTCTTCCTCGAGAATTTTGAAAGCGTCTTCGAAAGCATCACGAACGTGGACCACTACGGGCTTTTTTACCTCTTTTGCGAGCCTGACATGCTCCCGGAAGAGTTTGCGCTGCAAATCCCTGGGCGCGTTATCGTAGTAATAATCGAGTCCCGTTTCCCCTACGGCAACGACCGCATCCCTCCGGGCAAGGGCGCAAATGTTTTCGGGAAGGCCGTCAGGGACGGTTTCGGCTTCATGAGGATGAATCCCCACAGCCGCCGATAGGCCCTTTTCTGCCCGACTCTCGGCAAGGTTCACGACATCGCGGCAGCCTGGTCTGTCGGAAGCCACTACCAGCATGCGAAAGACCCCATGTTCACGGGCTCTCGACATGACTCCGGCAATGTCCTCCGCAAGTGGCGACATGGCCAGATGACAATGGGTGTCAATATAGCGAAGGGAGTTCATGACCTCTCCTTTCCGTCACCGTACCCTGGCGCCGAGAGGAATATCCCTGTCCACCGTCAGAAGTGCCAGGCCGTCTTCCCCCGGAGTTTCGGCCGCAAGAAGCATCCCCTTGCTTTCGACTCCCCTGATGGTGGCCGGTTTCAGGTTACAGATGACGATAATCTTCATCCCTTCGAGTTCTTCAGGTGCATACTCCTCGCGAATCCCTGAAACAATGGTCCGCCTTTCGTAACCCAGATCGAGATGGATCTTGTAGAGTTTGTCGGCTTTCGGGACGACGTCAACGGAAATCACCTTCGCCACGCGAAGTTCGACCTTCCTGAAATCATCAATGGAAATTTCCTCTTCGTGCTCGCCGGGATCCGGTTGCAGTCCCTTTTTCGCGTCCCGCCCGGCTTTTTCCTCTTCCCATTGTTTCATGTCAATCCTCGGGAAAAGAACTTCCTTGCGGCCCACGTCGCTTCCGGGAGCCCTGTCACCCCATCTGTAATCGTCCAGAAGGCTCATGGCCGGTTCCTGTTCAATTCCGAGCTGGGCCCAGATCCGGGCGGCCGTTTCAGGTATCACCGGCGCCACGAGAAGGGCCGAAAGACGCAGGACTTCCTCCAGGGTGTAAAGTACCGTACCGAGGCGTTCCGTGTCTTTTTCACGACCGAGTTTCCAGGGCATGGTTTCGTCGATGTACTTGTTCCCCCTTCGAACCAGTTTCCAGGTGGCTTTCAGGGCCTCGTCGAAGGCATAGACATCCATGGCCTCCCTGTACTCTGCCATGGTCTTTTCGGCCAGGTCCTTCAAATCCCGGTCATATCCGTGAAGCTCGCCAGGTTCCGGAACCTTGCCCTCGGAGAACTTGTTGATCATCTGGAGCGTCCTGTTCAGAAGGTTGCCCAGGTCATTGGCCAGATCAGAGTTGATCCGCTGGACGAGCCCCGACTCTGAGAAATCCCCGTCGGCGCCGAAAGGGATCTCCCGGAGAAGGAAATATCTGAAGGCATCGGTACCGTAGATGTCAGCCATTTCAAAGGGATCCACCACATTGCCCTTGGATTTGGACATCTTCTCCCCCTCAACGGTCCACCAGCCGTGGGAGAAAACCCGTCTTGGCGGTTCGAGCCCGAGCGCCAGCACGATGGCCGGCCACACGATGCAGTGGAAGCGAATGATGTCTTTCGCCATGATGTGGTTGACCACAGGCCAGTATTTTTTCACTTTTGCCTCGTCATCGGGGAAACCGCAGGCCGTCAGGTAATTTATGAGGGCATCGAACCAGACATAAATGACATGTTTTTCGTCGCCGGGCACGGGAACCCCCCAGGATACGCTGGTCCTGGAGATGGACTGGTCTCTGAGGCCGCTTCTGATGAAGCTCAGGACCTCGTTGTAGCGGCTCTTCGGCAGGATGGCGTCGGGATGTTTTTCGTAATACTCCAGCAAGGGCTTTTGATACCGGGACATCCTGAAAAAATAGCTCTCTTCGGTCATTTTCTCCAGTGGTCTGCCGCAATCCGGGCAGGTCATGCCCTGGGCCGCCTGGTTTTCTGTAAAATAGGTTTCGCAGGGGACACAGTACCAGCCTTCGTACGTACCGACATAGATGTCACCCTGTTCCCTGAGACGTTCAAAAATCCATTGCACCACTTTTTCATGCCGCTTCTCGGTGGTGCGGATGAAATCGTCGTTGGTAATCGAAAGCCGTTCCCAGAGTTCCCTGAAGTTGACCACCACGGAATCGACAAGCTCCTGGGCGGAGAGCCCCCTCGCCGATGCGGCCTGCTGGATCTTCTGGCCATGCTCGTCGGTACCGGTCACGAACATGACGTCATATCCCCTCATGCGTTTGTAGCGCGCCATGGCATCCGCTGCGATGGTCGTATAGGCATGCCCGATATGGGGCACGTCGTTCACATAATAGATCGGGGTCGTGATGTAAAAGCTCTTATTTTCCGGCATTTGTTTTTCCCTCCCCTGGCCCTCCGGGGCCCATTACCCATTTCTTGATGGTGTTTTTCGGTATACCATACCTTTCCTTCACTGCCTTGACAACCTCGCTCACAGGAAGCCCCTGCTCCCGTAGGGCCTGCGCTTCGTCTTTCCATTGGCTTTCTTCTTGCATGAAACAGGTCTCCCCAGGTGCCGGCGCCACGACGAGGACAAACTCTCCCTTTCGTGGATTCCGTGCGACTTCTGCGGAAATCTCCGACAGTTTTCCACGGATTCGTTCCTGATGCAGCTTCGTCAACTCCCGGACAAGCACGGCATCACGGTCACCCAGAGTCTGCTCCAGGTCTTCCAGGTCCCTGTCCAGCCTGTGGGGCGAAACGTAGAGGACGACGGCGCCGCAGGCATCTTTCATCGAGTGGAACGCTTCAAGGCGGGCCTTTCCCTTCCGGGGCAGGAAACCGCAAAAGGTGAAGGTGTCCAGGGGAAACCCGGACATGACAAGGGCCGGGACAAAGGCCGTCGGCCCAGGCAGGACATCGACGGAGATGTCCCTCTCCATGCAGGCTTTGAGCAGTATCCATCCCGGATCCGAAACGGCCGGCGTGCCGGCATCGGAGACAAGGGCAACGTATTCGCCGTTTTTGAGCCGGCCGACAAGTTCCTCCGTTCTCTTGCGCTCGTTGTGTTCGTGGTAAGACAACAAGGGTTTTCTGATGTTGTATCTCTTCAGCAGCCCCAGCGATCTCCTGGTGTCCTCGCAAACGATCAGGTCGGCCTCCCTGAGAACCCTGAGCGCTCGAAGCGTGATGTCTTCCAGGTTTCCTATGGGTGTCGGAACGATCACCAGCGGCACAACGAGTCACCTATCCTGTAGGCTCTGAGAAGGTCGGGGGTAAAATTCCCCTCTGCGTCCTCCACGAAAAGGGGAGGCTCCAGGACCATCCCCGTTCCTCCCGCCCTGACGGCCTTCATCAGGAAGACCGCGGCCTCCCGGGCCGGTTTCGGATAGACAGGTCGCACCCGTTTCGGCTGAAGGCCTGCCTGCACCAGCACGGCACAGGTTTCCGCCAGTCGGGTCGCCCTCATGACGAGGTAGAACCGTCCCTTGTTCGCCAGAACATATTTCGTCGCCCGGGCGACGTCTTCCAGGGTGCAGTGCACACCCTGCCTGGCGACGGCTTCCCTGGGATCGGGGCTCAGGCGGCTCTTGCCCCGTTCATCGTAGGGAGGATTCATCACCACCACCTGGAAAGACTGCGGCGAATAAATATCCCGTATATTCCTGAGGTCTCCGGCGGTAAAGACGGGCATTCCGGAAAAACCGTTTTCAGCAGCGTTGCGCCTGGCCAGTTCGACGAGTTCTTCCTGCTTTTCGAGACCCTCGATGGCTCCTGCCCCGGGGTATCTTTTCGCGAGCAGAAGGCTGACGGCTCCGTGGGCTGAACCGAGCTCCAGGGCCCTTTCGTTTTTTTTGATCCCCGCATAGGCCGCCAGGAGGATCGTGTCGACGCTGACTCTTGGTCCCCCGACAGGCTGATGGATCATGATTTCACCGTAAAGCACAGCATCTTTTGTGGTTTTCATCAATCCCAGTCCTCCAGCTTGACACTGACGATCTGCGAGAGCCCCGGCTCGGAGAGTGTCACGCCGTACATGACATCGGATCGCTCCATGGTCACCCTCCTGTGCGTCATGCAGACAAGCTGCATTCGGCTCGAATACTCCCTGGCAAGCTCCGAAAACCTTCTGAGGTTCACTTCGTCAAGTGCGGCGTCGACTTCGTCGAGAATACCTATGGGGACATCCGCCACTTCCATGGATGCGAAAAGGAGCGATATGGCCGCAAGGGACTGTTCTCCACCGGACAACTGCCCCAGGTGCTGGGGTCGCTTGCCGGGCGGTCTGGCAAAAACCTCGACACCGGCACTCCAGGCATCGTCCCCGTCGGAAAGCCTCAGCTCCGCTTCTCCGCCTCCGAAAAGTCTCTGAAAAAGCGTGTTGAAACTGTTTTCTATCCGCTTCAGGGATTCGGAAAAAAGTTTTCCCGCCTGTTCATCCGTTTCGGCAATGAACCGTTTCAGATCTTTTATCCCCTGACGGACATCTTCAAGCTGCCTGGTGAGAAATTCGAGCCGTTCCCCCAGGGACGTATCCTCGGAGAGAACGCCGAGATCCACATCGCCAAGGGCCTTGAGGGCCGTTTCCAGCTCCCTGGCACGCCTGCGGACGGATTCAAGCCTGGACGGGTCAACCGATTCCTGCCCGAGGTAAGAATACCTCGCCTCCCACATTTCCCGTGTCTCCGTCAGTTCGGCCTCGGCGGATGCCTTCTTCTGTCGTGCCAGGGCCAGGTTTTCGTTGACGGATCTCAGGCGTTCGGCGGCCGCATCGCGACGTCGGCGCGCCCTTTCGCAGGATGCCTGTATTTGTCTCATTTCATTTCGGAGACGAGTCCGCTCTTCAGACAGGTTCCTCCCTGCCTGCCTGGTCTCGAAAAATTGCGCGCCGAGGGTCTCAAGCCTCCCGCGGGCCTCCCGGACTTCCTGGTCCAGCTCCCCCAGATTTGCCTCGGTTGTCTTGACCTCTTCGCACATCCGGTTGCGTTCATCACGAACGCGAAGATGTATTTCACGGGCCGCCCTGACCCGCTCGCGAACCACTTCAAGCCTGGACTGGACTTGCTCTTTCTCTGCCGCTTCCCGCGTGTCACCGGGGGGTGACAACGCGTCAAGAGATTCTTTGACATCCTGGATTTCCCGGAAGTTTTTCCAGAAGTCACGACCCGTCCTTGCAAGGATTTTTCCCGTCCGCTCCAGTTCTCCTTCAAGTCGTCCCGTTTCTCTCTCGACTCGGGCAAGAGCATTTTCAAGATACTGGACTTTCTCGGCCGTTTCCCTGCTTTTGGTCTCGAGACCGGCTCGTTCTCCGGCGGCCCGTTCCTCTACGGTTTCAAGTCTTTTGCCTGACTCCATCAGGCGGTCCCTTTTTCGGCGGGCCTCTTCAACGGCCTCACGCAACCGGGAGATTTCCCTTCCAATCCCGAGGGCTCCCGCCTCTTTCTTTTTTCCGCCTCCTGCTACCGTCCCGGAAGGATGGATCACATCCCCCTCCAGGGTGACTATGGGGAATCGCGCGCCTCCACGTGCCGTTTCCTTTGCCGTTTCGTAGTCTTCAACGACAAGCAAATCGCCGAAAATGTGAAGAAGAGCAGGTTCCCACCTGCTTTCAAGAGAGAGAAGATCGGCCGCCCATCCGACGATCCCCGGACGATTCATGTCCAGATCTTCTGAAGGGTGTCTGGGCCGTACACGCTCCAGAGGAAGAAAGGTCCCCCTTCCTGCTCCAGCTTTTTTGAGACTGTCTATGCAGGACCCCGCCGCTTCCAGGTTTTCGACGAGCATCCAGTATTGTCTGCCGCCCAAAAACGCCTCGAGGGCCATGGAGAGATGTTCGGGACAATCGATGGCATCAGCCACGGGTGTCATTTCGACATTGAGCCTTCCAAGCCGTTTCGCAGCCATGAGATGTCTCACCGGCGCCGGGTAGGTCCGGCTCTGAAGCTTGTCCTGCAACTCCTCCAGTGCTGTTTCCATCTTCATGATGTCCCGCCTCAGTGTCTGGAGTCCGGCTGCATTCTTCTGACATGCCGCGTAAGCATCATTGTGCCGACCGACCGCCTCGGCAAGATCCTTCTTCTCTCTTTCAAGCCTTTTCCGTTCCTGGTCCAGCTTTTCGCGGATTGAAGACATCTCTTTGTCGTTTTCGAAGAGACTCTCCCTGACCTCGCTGTAATAGGATCCGCTTTTTGCGAGTTCCGCCCTCAGTCTCCCCATCGTACCTTCGGCCCTTGATTTTCGCTCTTCCAGCTTCACTGTTTCGTTCCGGATTTTGCGTATTTCCTCTTCTTTCGCCTTTTCGGCCGCATCGAGCCGCTCTTTTTCCTTCCTGCAAACTTCCTCTTCTTTCAAAGCCTTGTCGAGGGCCTGTTCCGCTTGCTCCAGTTCCTCATCGGTCTGATTGAGCATCTCCCGGCGCTCACAAAGCTCCTGTTCCATGCGGCTTCGCCGGCCCCGCCCGTCTTTGAGAACCGTCGCTTTCGCGAACATTTCGCGCTGCATGGCGGCAAGTCTCTCCGTCATCGCATCCGTCTCTTCTCCAAGTTTTTCAAGCCGGTTTTCGAAGCGGGGGAAGGCATTTTCAGAAACGCTGATCACCCGCGTCCAGCCTCGCTCCCAAAACCGACAGAGGCGGCGGCCCTCTTCGTATGCGCCGATTTCTTTTTCGGCATCTTCGATGACCTTTTCCGCCTTCGCCCGCTTGATCCTGTACAGCTCGGCATGTGTCTTTTCAAGCTGTTCCGAAAGGTCTTTCGCCTTTTTGGCCTGGACAACCAGCGGAGCAATGGTTTTTTTCCTGTTCTCGAGCTCCGCCTTGAGCGTTTCAAGGCGCACAAGTTCACTGGATGCGTCATCAAGCCTCTGCGCTGCATCCTCGCGCCGTTTCCGGTAGAGATCGATGCCGAAAAGGGTCTCGAGGTGAACCCGCCTTTGGGCAGGTCTCTGCTGGATCACTTCCGATATCTCTCCCTGGCCGATAAAGGCAAACCTGTCGCCCTCAAGTTTCCAGTCACGCTTGACCGTTTCCAGGTCCTGGAGCCGGACCTTCTCCCCGTCCACGAAAAGGAGACTTCCCTCGTCATGAACCCATTTCCTTTTGATGGAGCACATCCTGGTTCCGGAGCGCAACTGGAGCATGACTTCCGTGGAGGATGAAGGCGGAAGGCTCGGGCTTCCCTGAAAGAGGAGGTCGTTCTGGCGGAGAATCCGGAGGCGGCTGGGATTGCTGTCTCCCAGTGCCCACCGGAGGGCATCCAGGATGTTGCTTTTCCCGCTTCCGTTGGGTCCCACGATGGCTGTCATGCCGGGAGGAAGAAGCAGTTCGTGGGTTCCCCCAAAGCTCTTGAAACCTTTAAGCTGGATCCGTCCTATGTACAACGCACCCGGTCTCCCTTGTTTCCAGCAGTTCGATGCGATGAAGGACCCGATCGAGAGTCCCCTGCGCCTCGATGCGGTATTTGCTCCAGGGGAACTCCGGCATGTCCCTCAGAAACAGCCTTACACCCGTTTCATCCTCCCACTGGATCAGGACGTTGTCTGAAATGAATTTCGAAATTGATGGATGCATTTCGAGGAGAATCGCTTCAGGATGGCTCGAGAGCGCGACCTTTCTGACAAAACGCTTGATGGCTACGGCGAGGCTCTCCTCTCTGGCAACCACTCCGGTCCCGGCGCAAAAGGGACAGCCCCTGGTGAAAGTCGAACGGATGTCCGACCTGGCCCTTTTCCTCGTCAGCTCCACCAAACCGAGCTGGGTCAAACCAAAGACCCTGGCCTTGCAGCGGTCATTTCTGAAAACCTGCTGGAGCCGATCAAGAAGCACTTTCTGATCCTCGGGGTTTTCCATGTCAATGAAATCAATGACCACGATGCCCCCGATGGCCCTCAGGCGCAGTTGCCTGGCGATTTCGTCCGCCGACTCGAGGTTCGTCGCCAGTACCGTATTCCTCAGGTCCACCTTGCCCGTAAATTTGCCGGTGTTGACATCGATGACCGTCAATGCCTCGGTCTGGTCGATCACAAGATACGCCCCGGACTCGAGCCAGACCTTTCTCTCCAGGGCGGTTTCAAGTTCCTGCTCGAGACCATACAGCTCGAAGAGGGGGATGTTTCCCTGATGTAATGTAATCTCCGGCTCGGAGCCCTCGCTGCAAAATCTTTCGACGAAAGATCGGGCCTGGAAATATTCTTCTTTGCCGTCGGTGATGATCTCGGACACGGTTTCGTTCATCTCGTCCCGGAGAACCCGACCCAGAAGCCCCATGTCCTGGTACAACAGGCAAGGCGCCTGCTGCATCTTTGCCTCATGGGAAATCTGCTCCCAAAGCCGCAACAAGTCTTCAAGGTCTTGTTCAAGGACATCGGTTTCAAGCCATTCAGCGGCGGTTCTGACGATCAGCCCCATACCATCGGGCCTGATCCGCTTCGCCAGTGCCCTGAGTCGATCCCGCTCCTCATCACCCAGTTTCCGGGATACCCCGATTTCCCTGCCTCCAGGGACAAGCACAAGGTACCTGCCGGGAAGGGAAACGCGGGGTGTCACTCTCGCCCCTTTCCCTTTTCTCGCCGTCTTGGACACCTGGACGAGTATTTCCTGGTTCTGGCGGACCGTCACTCCTTTCGCATCTGCAAGATACAAAAAGGCGTTCCGCCCCTCCCCGAGGTCCACAAAGGCTGCATTCATCCCCGGAAGGACGCTGTCGACCCTGGCCTTGTAAATGTCACCCGCCCTCTGGTGTTCCCACATTCGTTCCACGAAAACTTCCGCCAGTTTCCCGCCTTCCACGATGGCGACACGAATCTCTTCGGGATCGAGACAGTTCGCAATGATCTTCCTGTCCTGGATATTCTCGTCTATGGCATCTCACCTGCCTCAAAAACCGGGATGACTCTTTTGCCGTCCCATATGCCCATCGCTGTGCGGACGATGAAAAGATCCTCCCAGCCCGTTACGAGTTGCTGCGCTTTCATTGACCTGACGACGGCACCCGGCCCAACCTGGTTCGAGTCACCAATGACGAGGTCAATGAAGGATTTTTCCACTATTGCCTGCCGTATGGTTCGAGCCGGTTCCCACCCATCGCGAAGGAGGCTTGCCGCTTTTTGAAGCAGATCCTCGTTTTTCAGGAAAACCCTGTACCGTCCGTCCCTGCATGCCTTGCTGAGATTCGGACCCTCCGAAACGGCCTGCAGGGCAACAAAGGAAAGACCTTCATGTGAAAAAGACTCGAGCCTTTCGATTTCAGGCAGTCCGGTTTCATCAAGCCATATTTCTGCCGGTTCCGCAAGACCTGCCACGCCCATTGGAAGCGGGGGGCCAAGGCTGATCCTGTCTTTCGGAGCGAAAGATTCCGTCCGACACAGGCGGAATCCCGCCCTCCGGAAAACCCTGCACAACAGTGGCGGCATCTCCACATGGGGAACGAAACAAAGACGACCTCGCTTCGCGTAGAGGAACCTGCAGCGAATCATTTGTCACGCCTCCCCGAAAGCGGACATCCATGATCCTGCCAGCCGCACCCCTGACATTTTCCCCACCTGCAATCATCGGTGGTCATCTCCTGCCGCGCGTATTCCCATTCACGCAAAAGGAATTGCCTCAAGATGCCCACGTCAATATGGTCCCATGGAAGTGCGTCTTCAGGTGAACGGGGCCGGTTGACCCAGCTTTCGGGATTGAGGCCGCATTCCTCGAAGGCCGACTCCCAGACGCCGATGTCGAAGCACTCCGTCCAGCCGTCAAAACGGGCGCCGTTCAGCCACGCCCTCTCTATGGCTTCCGACACGTCCCTCCCGCCGAGGGCAACGGCCGCCTCGAGAAAGGACTGGTCAGGGTCGTGGTAGTTCAGACGCAGGCCGTTGCCTTTTGCTTCCCTTTTGAGAGACCTGCCTTTTCGGTAAAGCTCCTGTCTCGTATCCTGGGCTACCCACTGGAAGGGCGTATGGGGTTTTGGGACAAAACCGGCAACCGAAAGGGATACCTTCCCGCTTCTCCCGTGGGTTTTGGCGATTCGCCTTGCCAGCTGACCCGTTTTGATGATGCCCTTGAGATCATCGTCACCCTCGGTGGGCAACCCCATCATGAAGTACAGCTTTATCCGCTCCCAGCCCTGGCTGAACACTTCTTCGAAGGTCCGTTCGATGTCCTCGTCGGTCACGCCCTTGTTGATCACATTCCGCAATCTCTGCGTCCCCGCTTCAGGTGCAAAGGTCAAACCTCCGCGGCCCATGGACCTGAGCCGCTTCGCAAGCCCCACGGAAAAGCCGTCCATCCTCAGGCTCGGGAGGCTCAGGTTGACCCTTCGCTCCTTGAGGAAGGGCTCAAGTTCGGCGATAACTTCCTCGAGACCGGAATAGTCACAAGACGCCAGTGAAACCAGACCGAGTTCTTCCCACCCCGTGTTGTCAACAATTTTTCCGGCCGTTTCGGCAACTTTCCCGGGAGAGCGTTCCCTCAAGGGCCGATACATCATCCCGGCCTGACAGAACCTGCATCCCCGTGTGCAGCCCCTGAAGAGCTCCACGGCAGCCCTGTCGTGGACGATGCCCGAAGCCGGGACAACCATGGTCTCGGGGATATACGCCTCATCGAGGTCTTTGACGACACGTTTCCTGAAAGGTCCTGAAGGTACGGTGCCTCCCTTTTCGCCGCCTTCTTGCGACGGGACATAGAACCCTTCCCGTCGCGACAGCTCATGGAGGACGTCTTTTCTTTCGTTCCCACAGGAATGACAGACCTCGAGGAGTTCAGGAAGAAGGATTTCCCCGTCGCCCAGGCAAAATACGTCAATGAACGGCGCCAGGGGTTCCGGAGTCAAGGCTCCCGGCCCTCCTGCAATTACAATCGGCGTCCCGGCAGGCCTCTGGGCGCTCCTGAGGGGTATGCCTGCAAGGTCGAGCATGGTGAGAATGTTCGTGGCCGTCAGTTCATACTGGAGCGTGAAACCTATGAGATCGAAGTTTTTCAGAGGTTTTCCGGAATCAAGGCCGCAAAGCGGCATGGAAGCATTCCTCAGCTCGGCCTCCATGTCGGGCCAGGGACAATAGCATCTGTCCACACCCGTTTCGGGCGTTCTCCGCGCAAGGGAATGCAGGATCTGGAAACCCAGGTAGCTCATCCCCACTTCATAGGTGTCGGGAAAGGCCAGGCACAGGGTCGTCTTTTTGTCTTCCAGCACTTCCGTGGAACCTTTCCAGTCACAGCCGATATATCGAAAAGGCTTCTTGACGCGGCTCAACAGAGGCCGCATCGGGTCGAACCGTTCGGGAAACTCCATCAGTGAACCTCCATTGGATCCATTCAACAATACTGTTTACGTGTCGAGACAAAAATGCTTTGAGCCAGCCCCAAAGCCGCCGCAACTGAAACGAGTGCGCTTCCTCCGTAAGATATGAATGGAAGCGGCAACCCTGTGACAGGTGCGAGCCCCATACTCATGGCAATACATTCAACGGTCTGGAACCAGAGCCACCCGGTAATGCCGGCGATAAAAATCTTCGCGCGAACGTCTTTCGAGCGGATTCCGGTACCCATCAATCTCCAGAGCAAAAGGGCAAAAAGGGCAATGACGACGACGGCTCCGACAAAACCGAACTCTTCGGCGAAAACACTGAAAACAAAATCCGTATGGGGCTCCGGGAGAAAATGCAGTTTACTCTGCGTTCCCTGGAGGTAGCCCTTTCCGAAAAGTCCTCCGGCTCCCACGGCTATTCTCGACTGTATCACGTTGTACCCGGCACCCAGCGGATCCAGGTAGGGATTGAGGAAGACCAGAAGTCGCAGTTTCTGGTACTCCTTGAGCAACAGCCATCCCAGCGGGAGAACCAGAAGCCCCGCCAGGCCGGCGCTGACAAGATATTTTTTCGGAGCACCGGCGGCCAACAGGGCTGCAAAGGTTATCGCCCCATACACCACGGCCGTTCCGAGATCAGGCTGCAGAAGGACCAGCCCGCCCGCGACCCCTGCCAAAACCACACTTCCAACAAACCTCCGCATCACCACGGGAGGATACCGGTAAAGCCAGGTCGAGAGGATCAGGGCAAGGGCGACCTTTCCTCCTTCCGAAGGCTGCAGGTTCATCGCGCCGATACTGATCCAGCTCTGGGCTCCCCTGGTCACCGTCCCCAAGACGAACACAAGAAAAAGCACTGTCAAAACGGCTCCGTATAACGGGATGGACCAGTTGAAAAAGCGTTCATGGCCTATGCAAAAAACGGCAAGAAACGCGACAAGGGCCACAAGGCCCCACAGGAGCTGGCGATAGGCGAGCGCTCCCAGGGCGCCCCCTTTCCCTGCCGTTGCGCTATAGATTGTCACCAGGCCAACAAGAAAAAGGAGGATCGCCGGCATGGCGATCAACGGATCAATGTTTCTGAGCTGGTTCAGTTTCCCGGGAAAAACCCCTTTGAAGCCGTTCATTTCCTGCGGGTTGTATTCCTTTTTTTCCTGTTGCCCCTGGACGGTTTTTCTTCTTCCTTTGCGGCATCGGCTTTCGGACGTTTGACCCTGAGTACGGGAATGTTCGCCACAAGGGCGACGGAACTTTTCTCCTTTTCGAGCTGCAGCTCGATTCCCTCTTCGGAAATATCCATATAGTTGCTGATAACGGAAATAATGTCCCGCCGAAGGGATTCCATCATTCCCGCGGAAATATCGGCCCTGTCATGGATCAAAACGACCTGGAGCCTTTCCTTTGCATCTTTCCTCGAATTCTCTACCTTGAAAAAGCGCGAAAGAAAACCCATCGTCATACTCCTTCCGAGCACCTATAGCTTGAACATTTTCCGGAGACCGGCAAGAAAACCGCGCCCCTCGTCATTCTGCGGGAGGGAAAGGGGGATGTCCTTTCCGAGAAGGCGGTCGGTAATATCCTTGAAGGCCCTGGTTGCAGGTGACTGGAAGCTCAGGGAAAGAGGTTCTCCCCTGTTGGTGGATATGACGACAGAATCGTCTTCCGGGATAACGCCGATGAGATTGACCGCGAGGACTTCGCTCACATCGCTCACATCAAGCATGTTTCCCTTGCTGACCATATTTTGCCTGAACCTGTTGACGATCAGGTTGATACTCTCTTTCCCGTCCGCCTCGAGCAATCCGATTATCCTGTCCGCATCCCGGACGGAAGAGACCTCGGGAGTGGCGACAACCAGGGCTTCATCGGCACACAGAACGGCGTTCCTGAATCCTGATTCGATACCGGCGGGGCTATCGACGAAGACAAAATCGTAAGATCCCCTCAAAGAATCGCACAGGAAGCGCATCTGATCGGCAGAGACAGCTTCCTTCGTCCTCGTTTGCGCGGCCGGAAGAAGAAAGAGATTTTCAACACGCTTGTCCCGAACCAGCGCCTGCTGGAGACGACAACCGTTCTCCACCACATCCACGAGGTTGTAGACAATGCGGTTTTCCAGTCCCATGACGACATCAAGGTTCCGAAGACCGATATCGGCGTCGATGGCTACCACGGAATATCCTTCCTTGGCGATGCATGCGGAAAGGTTCGCCGTTACGGTCGTCTTTCCTACACCGCCCTTCCCAGATGTAACGACAATTATTCTCGTATCCAATCAAGGTCCCCCCGTCCAGGAAATATCTTCTTCATCCAGCAGTCCCGTTACCTGGAAACAAACATTCGCCCATGGTCAAAAAGCCACTTCATCAACGACGATCTCGTCGCCCTTGACCACCATGCGGACAGATTTCCCCCACCACGATGCCCTTGCATCAAGGTAACAAATCTTTTCTCCGATCCGAACCTGGTTGGCGATAAAATGTCCGGCCACGACGGCGACGGACTCGTCGCCGGAGCAACCGGCGTGCGCAAGGCCGCAGAGACGACCCCAGATGCAGATCGATCCGGTGCCGTAGACTTCCGCTCCCTCATTGACGTTTCCGATGATAATGATATCACCGTCATGTTCGACTCGCTGACCCGAACGAAGGGACTTGTGCAAAATCAAAGCCGGTGACGCTATGTTTTTCAGGAAACCTGCAGGCCCCTTTTTCTCCTGGGGATCTCGCTCGAAAGTCCTGAGCCCCAGCTTTTTGAGCAGGTCCTGGGATTTTCCGTCGAAAGTACGCCATTCCCTGACTGTAACGTTCCTGGGAAGAAGAACAGTTTTGAGAATTTCAAGCACGACGTCTTCAGAAAGGGTTCGTCCATGAAAATCCAGAATCAGCGTCGCGCCCTCCACAAGTTTCCCGGCATCATCCAGCGTTTCCCCCATGACCCCGGAAAGGTCTCCATCGGGGACCCCTTCCGGCACGATGAGGCGAAGGCAGCCTCGTTCTCCTTTCAAAACGGCTCGGTCTTTGTCAGTCATGAAAATCACCTTTTCATATCCATTCGGGGATCCATTCAGCGATCACAAAGGTACGCCAGCATCCTGCCCACAAGTGGGCCTGCAGTGCTGCTTCCTTTTCCTCCGCCTTCCACAAGAACGATGGCCACGTATTCCGGATCATCCGCTGGTGCATAGCCTACGAACCAGGCATGATCCTCTCCATGAGGGTTCTGTGCCGTCCCGGTCTTGCCTGAAATCTTGACTCCGAAGTCTCCCGCCTGTCTGCCCGTGCCGTCTCTCACAACTTCCCTCAGACCTTTTTGCAAAATCCCGAGGTACTTTTCTGACAGGTCGAGGTGTCTTTTTTCACCGGGTCTTTCGGCGACAAGCCTTGGCCGTACAAGTGTACCCCCATTCGCAATAGCCGCATACATGACGGCCGTCTGTATCGGGGTAACCAGGAGGTACCCCTGCCCGATAGAGTAATTCACGGTGTCTCCAGGGTACCATTTTTCGCCGATGTTGCGCCGCTTCCATTCCCGCCCGGCAACGATTCCCGAGACTTCACCAGGAAGATCTATACCCGTGGCCGCCCCGAAACCGAACTGCCTCCCCCAATGGACAAGGGCATCGATTCCCGCCTTGAGACCCGCCTGATACAGGTATATGTCACAGGAATCCCGCAAGGATTCGATGATATCAACCGTCCCGTGTCCGGTCCTCTTCCAGCATCTGAAAACCCTGTTGCCGAGCCGGAAAGATCCGGTACACCGGAAAGTTGTCCTCTCGGTAATGCCCCCTTCCGAAAGCGCCGAGTAGAGGGTTACCACCTTGTGAGTCGAACCGGGAGGGTAGGTCCCGCTGATGACCCGGTTCAACATCGGTCTTTCCGGATCGTTGACGAGCCTGTTCCACTCTCGGGAGGAAACCCCCCAGGCCAGGGGATTGATGTCAAACGTGGGGGAACTGTAGAGGGCCTTTACGTCTCCCGTGTGAACGTTCATGGCGTAAATAGCGCCTCTTCTGTCTCCCATGAGCTCCGCTGCCAGGCTCTGTGCCCCGAAATCGACGGTCAGCCGGATGGTCTGGCCGGAAACCGGTTCCTTTCGGTCAAGGACCTGGACTCTCCTGCCCCTTGCATCAACCTCTATGGATTCTTCCCCGGCAGCGCCCCGGAGCTTTTCCTCGTAGAACTGTTCGATCCCGCCTTTTCCAATAATGTCTCCGCCCCTGTAGTCATCACCGGAGAGGCTCTCAAGATCCTTCTTCGTCACCTCTCCAACGTATCCCACGATATGGGAGACCAAAGGGCCCGCCGGGTAGACCCTTCGGGAAACGGGCAACGGGAAGAGACTGGCTGGAAATTCCGGATCACTTACCATCGTGGAGATCTGTGCCAAAGTCAGGTTCGACAGGATCGTCACGGCATTATAGGGGACATTGTATTGCCTGTCCACGACGGACCGGATCTCATCCCTGCTTATGGGTATACCCTGACGGGCCAGAAATTCCGCTATCTCGCCCATCTTTCCCTGCTGCCTGAGATCCAGGGGATATCCCATGAGGTTGAAGGTCTTCACGCTTGTGGCCAAAGGAGTCCCGTTGGCGTCAAGGATATCCCCTCTTGCCGCTGGAAGCCGTATAAATCTCAGCCGGTTCTCCGATGCCAGGTGAATGTACTTGTCCGCCTGGGCGATCTGGAACCGGTAAAGCCCGAAAATCAAAAAAAACAGGGAGAACAGGACGGCCCAGCGAAAGAAAACGAGACGTTGCCTTTCCGACATGCTGTTAGAGGACATTTCTCTTCTCCCCCCGGGATGCGAAGGCAAACCCGAGAACCAGGATGATGGGCACCGCCGTTATCAGCTGAACGATGAAGGCGAAGGTAACCTCTTTCGAAGGAACGCCCAAAAAGATTATCCTCACCAGGGTAAGCACTCCATGGGAACCGGCCACAAAACCCATGAACACCCAGTGGGAGCGCCCCGTAAAGGGGATTCTTTTCCAGAAAACCGAGACGAGGGCGAGAAGGCCCCCGTACATTCCAGCGTTCAACCCGAAGAGGCCGGACCATCGAAAATCCCAGACAAGCCCGCCCAAAAAGGCCACCCAGATCCACGTGGTTTCATCCTCGGCTACCTTTGAGCAGCGAAACAGGAGATAAAACAGGAAAAGATCCGGCGCAAATCCCCATCCTTCAAACAGCACCTGGACAATATCCTGTACGTACCACAACAGGAAAGCCGGTATCACTGCGGACCTTCCTTCTGGACGGAAACCTGCACCCGGTAAAGACGTGAGAATTCAGCACCGGGATCGACAGAATAGACCCGATACCCCCCTGTCATGTCTATCGCCTCACCCACTTCTCCAATCGGAAGTCCCGGTTCCAGGTGTTCACTGACCAGCGTCGAGCTGAGTTGCATTCCCGGAGACAGAAGCTTTTCCAGTGGCACGTACAAAAGCCGGATGCCGCCTTCGCCATCCCCCGCGATAACGCCGAGATCCCTCGTCGTTTCCACGACGGCCGGGATCATCAGCCCCGGGGAGGTCAGAAGTTCCACCCACGAAGAAGCAGGGCCGGTCCTTGAGACACGCCCGGCCAGGAAGCCGTCCTGCAGGACGGCCATCCCCTTTTCCACTCCATGGGAGGACCCCTTGTCGATCTTGATTTCCTCCCACCAGTCGACAGGTCTCCTGAGAGTGACACGTGCCTCCAGGAGGCCCGGTCTTTCGCGGGGAAGGGGCTCGTTCAAAAACGACCTCTTCTGGAGCGCTTGTCTGAGGCGAAGGTTTTCCTCTCTTGTCTCCCGTATTTCCTGCCGCAGTCGCGAGGTGTCGGCAAACCAGGACATAGTTCGCTCTATTCCGTCCCGTGTCGCTGCCGCAGGCAATTCAGGCCAAAAAAAGAGCGTCCCGGTTATGTCCATGATAGGGTGCACCTCAGGACTTCCGGACAAAAAGGCCATCAACAGGAATCCGATTGCCACCGAGACGACACCATGCAGCGCTGTCGGGGATTCCTGCTTCAACGGTGGTTCACCTCCGATGCCTTGCTTTTGGAACCCGCGAAAAAAGGTCTACCGAACCCCATGGCCGACGGTGACAAGCACTTTTTTCATGGAATCGATCCCGTTCAGCAGTTTTCCTAATCCTTCAGCCACGGAATGAAGCGGATTTTCCGCCTTGACGACAGGTGCGTTGAGTTCATCGGCCAGTCGGCGATCAAGACCTTCCAGAAGGGCGACGCCGCCCGTCAGGACCAGTCCCTGATCGGCAATATCCCGGGCCAGTTCGGGCGGGGTCTGTTCGAGGGTTTCCCTGACCATTTCGACGATTCTGGTCACTACCGGATTTATGGCGTCCCGAACCTCCTCACTGGAGATACAGATCGATTTCGGCAAACCATCCGTAAGGTTTCTGCCCCGAACCTCGAGGACTTTTTCCTTTTCCATGGGGACCGCGGAACCAATGGCGTTTTTTATTTCCTCTGCCGTGGAGGGCCCGATGATGAGGGTATATTTCTGCCGAATCAGGCCTATGATGGCATCATCCATCTCGTCACCGGCCCCTCGAAGTGAGTTACTGACGACCACACCACCGAGAGAGAGAACTGCAACTTCGCTTGTCCCCCCACCGACATCGAGGATCATGCTCCCCCTGGGTTCGTGAATCGGGAGCCCGACGCCGAGGGCTGCCGCTACCGGCTCCTCCACAACATAGGCTTCCCTGGCTCCACCATCCAGTGTCGCATCGATGAAGGCTTTTCGCTCCACCTCGGTCACGTATACAGGCGCGCACACGATGACCCTGGGATGACTGAAAACACCTACTCCGCCACCGGCAGTCTTCTCAATGACGTGTCTGATCAACGTTCCGGTCATGTCAAAATCGGCAATGACCCCGTTTTGCAAGGGCCGGACCGTTTCCACACCCTTCGGGGTCTTGCCGGACATCGCCTTTGCTTCGTATCCGAAGGCTATCACTTCCTTGGAACTTTTTCGGGAAGCCTTCCTGCAGGCGATGACGGAAGGTTCATTGTAGACGACACCCTTGTCCTTGAGGTACACAACGATATTTGCCGTCCCGAGATCAATGCCTATATCCTTTCCGAACATTCCTGAAATTGAACCGAACACCCGTCGTCACC
Source organism: uncultured Synergistaceae bacterium (assembly GCA_964515395.1). GTDB lineage: Bacteria > Synergistota > Synergistia > Synergistales > Thermovirgaceae > UBA1876. The sequence continues at coordinate 151,478 of CAZERC010000001.1, forward strand.
AACTTTCACGATATATCTTCATGATTCTCGTTTTCACGAAATGGTCCTGCTTTTTCCTCCGGCGACGATGTAATGGCCGTCAAACCGGATACCGATTGTCTCCAACCTTCCCCGGAGGTGGTCGGTAAGGATCCTGTCCTCCGCACTGGGAGCAAGACAGCCGTCGGGATGATTGTGCAGGATCGCAAGACCTTCTGCATCGATCCGCACGGCTTTTCGAAGAAGGTACCGGATATCCAGGCTGGCGCCATCCAACCCGCCCCATGAGAGTCGCTCCTCGTTGATAATGCGCCTGCTTCTGCCTGTAAAGATGCCGATAATGTATTCCCGTTCTTCGTCCTTGAGCATCACACTCCACCAGTGCAGGCGCTCCTTCAGATCTTCGGCGACGGGCTCACCGGCATGACCGCTTTTGCTTTCCGCCGTTTCGGCATTGAGCCTCCTTGCCAGCTCGAAAGCAGCTACCAGGGAAGCGGCTTTCGCCGACTTGAGGCCACCCACCTGGGAGAGTTCGGGAAAGGAGACGCGCGCGAGCTTCTCAAGGCTTCCGAATTCCGCAACCAAATCCCCTGCCAGCTCCAGGACACTCCTGTTTTTGTCACCCGTTCTCAGAATGACGGCCAGCAACTCCTGCAGTGACAGCGATCCGGGCCCCAGCTTCGAAAGACGCTCCCGCGGCCTTTCACGGTCGGGGACAACAGCCATTTTCATTGTTCGTCACCGGGCCAGAAGGGGTTGTTCCGCCGCTCCAAACCTACGGTCGAGTCAGGACCATGACCGGGATAAACGGCCATTTCGTCGGGCAGGCAGGCGATTTTCCTCAGGGACTTCAGCAATTGCCCCTGGTCTCCGCCCGGAAGGTCTGTCCTGCCCACGCTCTGGGCAAAAAGGGTATCTCCTGAAAGCAGGACTTCCTCTCCTTTTTCCCGGACGTGAAAACAGACGCTTCCAGGCGTGTGTCCAGGCGTATGGATCACCGAAATGGCAAGGTTGCCTGCCTGAATCGTGTCCCCGTCTTCCAGCTCTTTCTCCGGGGGCGCACTCAGACACCTGTCCTGCATGAAGGCGGAAAGATTCCGTTCGGGAGAGTCCAGCATGGGGGCATCAAGCCTGTGAACGGCGACTCCCAGCCGGGCGAGGGTTCTCAGCTTTTCAAGACCGCAGATGTGGTCTGCGTGTCCGTGCGTGAGGAGCACCCACTCCAGGTCCACACCCTGCTTTTCCATGAAATCGATGACATCTTGCGGGTTTCCACCGGGATCGACGAAAACACCCTTCCCTTCCCTGTCTACAACAAGATAGCCATTGGTCCACAACGCACCGAGAGGAAAGCGCCGAATGTACACGTATCAATCCCTCCTGCTGTCAACGACAAGCGTGACCGGTCCCTGATTCGTCAATTCCACATCCATCACGGCCTGGAAGACTCCTTCCTCGGCATGGACTCCCATCGACCGGACCCTGTCAATGAACTCTTTGTAAAAGGCTTTGGCCTTGTCCGGATCGGCGGCATCGACGAAGGAAGGACGCCGCCCTTTTCGGCAATCTCCGTACAGCGTAAACTGGGAAACCACCAGGATATCTCCCCCGATGTCCACAAGCGAGAGGTTCATCTTACCCGAATCATCTTCGAAAATCCTCAAATTTACAAGTTTCTCAGCCATCCACTGGATGTCATCGGGCTGGTCTTCCCGGTGGACTCCCAAAAGCACGCAAAGGCCTTGCCCTATTTCCCCCGTTTTTTCGTCACCGACCCTGACTTCTGCCCGGCTGACCCGTTGCACCACTGCTCGCAAGAACTTCACCCCCGAAGAACTTCAATGACGCCCTGTATAGTATTCAATTTCGCGATAACCCTGTAAAGGTGTTCAAGATCTTTCACCTCGAGATCGATTGACATTCTCGCCCTGTTTCCACCCGCCACGAAAGCCTTGATCTGAACGATGGTTCCCGCTGTAGCGTTGATGCCCTGCGCCACGTCGGCGAAAAGTCCCGGCCTGTCCACTCCTTCAAGTCGAAGCCTGCTCGAATAGCGATCGGAAGTTTTTCTTCCCCATTCGACTTCGACAAGACGTTCCTTGGGAACATCTGAAATGTTTGGACAATCTCTCCTGTGAACGGTTATACCCCGGTTCTTCGTCACGAAACCGACGATTTCGTCTCCCGGTACCGGCTTGCAGCAATTCGCCATGGTTACAAGAACACCTGGGGCACCCTCGACGACGACTTCAGTATCAGACTCTTTCTTTGACGGCTCCCCTGAGGGTTCCGGCACGGGAATTTCCTCTCTGGTCTCGGGAAATTTCGCCGCCGCCGCCGATGAGTTCAGGTCGCCCGACCCGATGGCCACTAGCATGTCCTCGCCGTTGGCGAACCCCAGGTCTCTTGCCACCTTGTTGAGGAGGGCTCCCGAATCACCGAGGTCGACTTCGAGGTCCGGCCTTCGCCTGTGCAGCTCTTTTTGAAGCTGCTCACGGCCTTTGGCGGTCTTTTCCTCCCTGTCCGACCTTTCCTTCTGTCTGAAATAGGCCCGGATCTTGCTTCGCGCCCGGCTACTCTTGGCGATCTTGAGCCAGTCGCGCGAGGGTCGTCCCTGGGGGGACGTCATGACCTTGACGATGTCCCCGTTCTGGATCTTGTAATCGATGGGGACAATACGGTTGTTCACCATGGCTCCAACGAAATGATTCCCGATTTCCGTATGGATCGTGTAGGCGAAATCAATTGGAGTCGACCCGTTCGGGAGTGATACCACATCACCCTTCGGGGTGAAAACGAAAACCTCCGAGGAGAGGACGTCGGCCTTGACGTGCTCCAGAAATTCCGACGGTTCACTGCTGTCGGCCTGGGCTTCGAGTACCTGTCTGATCCAGTCCAGTTTCTGGTCGAGCTCATCCTGTTTCTGGCGTTTTTCCTTGTACCTCCAGTGGGAGGCGATGCCGTATTCCGATATCCAGTGCATCTGCCAGGTCCGGATCTGTATCTCGAGGGGTTCGGCGCTGGGACCCATCACCGCAGTGTGGAGGGACTGATACATATTGCTTTTCGGATTTGCAATGTAGTCATCAAACTGCCCCGGGAGAGGCTTCCAGATGGTGTGCACGATACCGAGCACCGTGTAGCAGTCGGCCACACTTTGTACCGTCACCCTGACGGCCAGAAGGTCAAAAAGCTCCTCCAGGGAAACGTTCTTCCGGCGCATCTTCTCGTAGATGCTGAAAAAATGCTTTGCCCGGCCCGTTATGTAGGCTTCCAGGCCTTCTTCGGCGAGACGTTTCTCCAGGATCTCTATGGCCTTCTTGATGGTTGCCTCCCGTTCCGGCAACTTCTTCCGAACACGTCTGCGAATGTCGTAATAGGCTTCCGGATCGGTAATCTTGAAGGCCAGATCCTCAAGCTCGCGTTTGATCTGGTAGATTCCCAACCTGTGGGCAAGTGGAGCGTAGATCTCGAGGGTTTCCTGGGCTATCCGCGTCTGCTTGTCCCTGCGGAGGGCATGAATGGTCCGCATGTTGTGAAGCCGGTCGGCAAGCTTTATCAGTACGACCCTGATGTCTTTTGCCATGACCAAAAACATTTTCCTGAGGTTTTCCGCCTGGTAATCCTCGAACGATTTGAAGGGAAGCTTGCCCAGTTTTGTGACACCGTCCACGAGAACACGGACTTCTTCACCAAAGGAATCTTCGAGAGAATCGGTCGAAATTTCCGTGTCTTCGAGAACGTCATGCAGCAATGCCGCAATGAGAGTCTGGCAGTCCAGTTCCATATCCGCGAGAATCGATGCGACCCGTATGGTGTGGATGATGTAGGGTTCACCGCTCAGGCGTTTCTGGTTGACATGGGCTTTTGCGGCAAAAACCACGGCTTCGCCGCAACGCGCAAGGTCCTCCCGGGAAAGATATTTCGCAGTCTTTCCCCAAAACTCCTGCCATGCCATTTTTACAGCCATCGTCCGCTCTTCCTCGGGGAAACGGCCGACAAAACTGTCCCTCAGAAGCCTGAGTGACTTCATTTCGCCAGGTTTCGCCTGCTCCTCTTCGTGGAGACCCAGGCTTTCCCGAAAGACCTTTCCTTTTCGATCCATTGGAACCACACCTTTCGGTGCCCCGACGCCTACGGAACCACCACATTTTCAAGCAGCAAATCAACCCGTGTCTTTCCACGCCAGTAATTCACCCTTGGCCGGTATATCCAGCCCACAGCGCTGTGCAACTCGTTCTCCGAACCGGCCGCATTAAACGCGAGAAATTCCCCGCCGCCGGAACGAATCCGATAGTGTTTCCCGTCCCGTCCCAAGGGAACAAGCTCGAGAGGATCTTCCTTCGGTGTGAAAAAAAGGGGTCTCGGATTCCCGTTGCCAAAAGGCCCGAGACGGCCGATTTCACAAAGGCTTTCTTCGGTATGTTCAGAGGGACTGCAAGCCAGGGCGTTCAGGGGTTCCCTGACTGTCACAAGCCTCCCGAGTCGTTCTTCCAGGCTCACGCAAAGTTCTTCCCACAGGTCTTCGTTTACGGTAAACCCCGCAGCCCTTTCATGCCCTCCCCATGCTCCGAGCTTGTCCTCCAGGGCTCCAAGCACTTCAAGGGCGTTCCCTCCTGGAGGAACCCTCAATGTCCCCCGGATAGCATCACCGGCGGGAGCCGCCAGAGCGACGGCCTTGCCGTAATCATTGCAGAGCCGGCTGGCGACGCTGCTTAAAACACCGACAGGCCACTCATCCCCCCGGAGAACAAGTCTCCCTTCGTCGAAGGATGTCGAGATCTCTTCAATCAAAGCCCGTGAGATCCTCTGCCGCTTTTTGTTCAGCGATATCAGGCCGTGGACATTCCTTCTCATGTCCCCTTCTCCGAGAAGAACCTTGACGGCAAGCTCCGCAAGTCCAAGTCTGCCTGCGGCATTCAGGCAGGGTATGATTTTCATGGCGAGGTCTTCTTCATCGATCCGGCGCTTGTTGACGCCCAGTTCACGAATCAGAACGTCCAGGCCTTCGCGCTTTCCCTTTCGTATTTCCCTGAGTCCCTCAAGGATCAACGCGCGATTCATCTGGTTGAGAATCATCGAATCGGCGACTGTCGCAAGGGCGACGAGATCAAGACGCGAAAGCAGCCATTTTTTGTCGGCTATGCCCTGTTCCCAGGCCCAGGCCCAGAGTACCGCCGTTGCACAGAGACCCTGCCCCTTCACGGATCCGTCGACATGGGGATTGACCACGACCGTTCCGGCAGGAAGCTCCGGACCTGGTGCATGATGATCGAACACCAGAACCTTCAATCCTCCGGCAACTGCCGTCTCAAGAGCTTCTTTGTCCCGGGTTCCGCAATCGACGGCGACAAGAAGATCACAACCGGTCTTTTTAACTGCATCGATCACGTCTTCATGGACTCCGTAACCCTGACGGTGCCGATGGGGAATATAATACCGCACGTCACCGAATTCGCCGAGTCCGAGTTCAACGGCCAGCACCGTGGAGCAAACGCCATCAACGTCATAGTCGCCGTAGACGACCACCCGTTCCGGTTTCCTGAGACTTCTCCAGATCTGCCGGGCTTTCCCGCCCGACGTGCCAAAATGCAGATCGGCGAGAGATATGTCAAGGCTCGGGCGCAACCACTCCCGAGCCTTGTCGAATTTCCCTTCAGAAGCAAGCCCTCTCATCCGAAGAACCGCTGCCGTCATTGGTGCGCAGCCGAGGGCCGTTGCAATATGATGGTCGGCAGGGGTCATTTCATCAATATGGACCCGCGCCTGCGGATAGGAAACCGGCAAAGGAAAGATCAGACCCCTTTCGTCTCGTCTTCCTCTTCCTCGGGCAGGGCTTCTCCGGGCTCGTCGTCCGGATTGTCTTCCCCGGAAGGATGTCTTCTTTCATTCAGGTCCGCCGGCTGATCAGTTTTTCCTTCGTCGCCTTCTTCCCGGGAGGAATCATCGACCGGTTTGACCGGCTCCGAAAAGACTTCTTCAGTCGGAGGTCCTGAAACAGGTTGTTCTTTCACCAGTCCCTCGGGCTCCTGTTGCGTCCTGAAGGCGTTCATCAGGGAAGTTCGCTCTTCCTCAAGCTCCTTGATCCTCTTGTCTTTTTCCCGAACCTGGCGGACATATTTGCCACGCGTCTCAAGCAGGGCAAAGAGTGACACGAACCACATCAACACACCGCCGGCGGCGAAAAGCAGCACATCCCAGATGCCCTGCGGAATCGTCCGCTCCCAAATGAGGAACCTGACGAGGATTTCTCCGGTATTCTGAAATGCATAGGTTGCCGCCAAAAGCATGGCCAGCGCCACAGCAAGGGCATAACTTTTCATTGTCATCACTCCCTGGGCGGCCGAAAGGAAAGCCGCATCAGCCCATGATCAGGTCTTATGATTTCTGCCGCTGAGGCAGACGTCTTTTGAACCTTTCGTGAACCTCGGGCTTGTCTTCCCCCTCAAGGCTTTCGAGATACTTCGCCCTTCCCGTGGATTCCCATTCCGGCTCAAAAACCTCGTGGATTTTCCCGCTGTACTCGTCGAGACCTTCAGCCAGTTCGGAAAGGATATTTCCCGAACCCGGGTGGGTCGGCCGGGCGCCATGCTTTTTCACAAGCTTCCTGAGCACCGCCGGATGATCGATAATCAGGCATGGACAGAGGAGATTATCATCCTCGTAGGGCTGCGCATCCCTGATATCCTTGAAAAAGGGGCTCTGCAAAACCTCGACCAGGCTCTTTTCCTTGATGTTGTCCACCGCAAAATGCACGAAAACACAGGGCTCCACATCCCCGTTTGAGATGATGTGCAGGTACCTTTGGCCGCCTGCCATGCAGCCGTCCACGTAGGGTCCGTCGTTCCAGAAATCGCCGAGGAAGATGGGATAGCGCATTCTCCATTCCTCGACTTTTTCGTGAAGCCTGGCCCGTTGCTTCGGCGTCGCCATATAGTCCAGCTCGGGGGCCTTCCCTGTGGGAATGTACTGGAAATACCACCCGGCCTTGCAACCGCGTTCGAGCATTTCCTCAATGAACGCGTCGCTTGTCAGGTAATCCGTGCTTGTCCTGGTGCAGGTCGCGCTGAAACCGTAGAGAATACCCTTTCGATTGAGCCTTTCAAAACTCTCCATGACCTTGTCGTACACGCCCTCGCCCCTGCGTTCGTCCGTCTCCTCGCGCGTGCCTTCGACGGACAGCATGGGTGTCACGTTTCCGAGTTCGGCCAGGCGGTCCGTCATCTTTTCGTCAAGAAGGGTGCCGTTCGTGTAGACCTGGAAATAGCAGTCATTGTGCTTTTCCCACAACTGGAGCAGGTCCGGCCTGACGAAACACTCTCCGCCTGAAAAAGTAAAAAAGTACATACCCAGTTCCTTGGCCTCGGTGATGATCCGGTCAATCACTTCAAAGGGCAGGTCGTCTTCCCTCGAGTACGCCGACGCATAGCACCCCTTGCAGTTCAGGTTACAACGCATCGTCGGGCTGACGACCATGAAATTGGGAATGTGAATGCCAAGTTCCTTCTCTTTCCTGTCTCGAATAACCCTCCCGAGAATAGTAAAATTCACCAGCAAGTTGATTATTGCCTTTTTTCTGCAGTTCACGTTCAGGTCTGTAAACAGGCGCTTGAATACCCTGGTAAAAGGATGATTCTCCCTGGCGTACTGAGCCATGGTGGAAAATCTTTCCCTGTAGTATTTCGTCGGTGAAAGTCTGGACATGTTGTCGAAAAGTGCAACGAGTTTCTTCTCGTCGTCTTCTTCTACCACGCGGACGACCTGATCCAGAAGCTTGCCGGACACGAATCCCTTGAGCCTGTCAAACGTGTTCATGGGCATTGATACCGCCTCCTTTAGGGAAAAGCCGGGGACAGAACCCGGACTCGAGCTGCCGACTCACGTTCCCATATGAATAAGTCTGAACGAAATCCTTTTCGCTCCCGGACTACTGCGTGGGAGCCAGATTCAGACATTTAACCGCAATCCTGTTTATACCATTACTATACCGCCGATGGGACGGCAGCGCAAAGGCCCGAATCTGGTATCGCTGTTTTATTTACTTCGTTTCGGGTGACCTCAGATACCATTCCCCGAGGATTGTTCCGGAAACATAGATGGAACTGTAGGTTCCGACAATGATGCCCACCATGAGGGCAAAGGCAAAATTCGCGATTACCGGGCCTCCCCACAGAAAGAGTGCGAGTACGGGCAGAAAAGTCGTCAGCGATGTATTCAACGTTCGGGAGAGGGTCTGGTTTATTGACCGGTTGATCAACGGCAGAATGCCTTCTTTCCGGAGTCCCTTCCAGTTCTCCCTGATGCGGTCCAGAACCACGATGGTGTCGTTCAGAGAGTAGCCGACGATGGTCAAAATCGCAGCGATGAAGGGCAGGGTGATTTCCCGTCCCGTCAGGCTGAAGACCCCGAGAGTGATAATCGCGTCATGCAGCAGGGCCATGACGCTGGAGACGGCGAACCGGAAGCGGAACCTCACAGTGATGTACAGCAGAATACCCGCAAGGGCGATGACAACAGCAATGACAGCCTGCCGTCTCAGTGTCTCGCCCACGACGGGACCCACCTTCTCCAGGCGCAGCACCTCCATACCGCTGTAATTCTCCCGAAGTGTATCGATGACGGCCTCGACCTGCCTGTCATCGGCGGAGGACCTGAGGCGCACGATCATCCCGTTGTCGCCATATCCCTGGATGACGGCCTGCTCCTGGCCGATTTCGGCAAGCAGGTCCCTGACCTCGGCCACCCCGACGGATTCGGAGAATTCAGCCTGAACGAGATGTCCCCCACTAAAGTCGATCCCCAGGTTGAGTCCCCTGGTCATCAAAAGCCCCAGGCTTGCAAGGACAAGGATGCCGCTCAGGATGACCGCTTTCCGGCGGAAGCGCATGAAATCAATTTTCCATTCGCGTTTTTTTATGAACATGACGGTCCACCTCTTTTTGTTCTCAAGACCGCGCCGGCCTTGCCTTGCGTCGACTCTGGAACACCTGGAGAAGTGCCCTCGTCACGATGACCGCACTGAAAACACTGGCGAGAATGCCAATGGAAAGGGTAACGGCAAACCCCCTGATCGGTCCGCTTCCGAAATAATACAGGACGGCCGCGGCGATCAGCGTCGTCACGTTCGCGTCGACAATTGTTTTCAGGGCCTTTCTGAACCCGGCGTCAACGGACGCATGGGGAGTCTTCCCTTCCCGGAGCTCTTCCTTCATGCGCTCGAAAATCAGGATGTTCCCGTCTACGGCCATCCCTATCGTCAGTATGATACCGGCGATTCCAGGCAACGTGAGGGTCGCCTTCAGGCTGATAAGCCCTGCGAAAAGCAGCAGAATCGTCGATGTCAGTGCAGCGATCGCGGCAACGCCCAGTTTGCCGTAATAAACGAGCATGAATACGAGAACGAGCATTGCCCCGATCAGCCCGGCCCGAAGGCCTGAACGGATGGAATCCGCTCCAAGGGTCGGCCCGATGGACCTGTTTTCGAGAATTTCAACGGGCACAGGCAGCGCGCCGGCCCTGAGCATGATCGCCAGCCTCTGTGCCTCGGCCGTTGTAAAATTGCCGGATATCTGGGCGTTCCCGCCGCTTATACGCTCCTGAACGACAGGAGCGGAAATCACTTTCCCGTCGAGCACGATGGCTATCTGGCGTCCCACATTGGCTGCCGTCGCCTGATCAAACTTCCCGGCACCTTCCTTGTCAAACTCGAGAGTGACCACAGGTCTTCCCAGATTGTCGAAAGTCGTCTTGGCATCCTTCAGGGATTTCCCCGTCACATAGGTCTCTCCTAGAAGATACACTCCGCCTTCTTCTCCCCGGGAAACTTCGAGATTTGGCTCTTCACCGGCACGTGCGGCCAGTTGTTCGGCCAGTCGGTCACGCCGTTTTTTGACCTCTTCCCAGCGTTGCACCGCCTCCATATAGGCTTTCTGGCTTTCGTAATTCGGCCGATTTGGCCCGGGTGGAAGCGGGGAACTGGATTCCACGACGTTCCGGAACTCCAGTTGCGCCGTTTTTCCGATCAGCTCAAGAGCCGCTTCGGGATCGGACACCCCAGGCAGATCCACGATGACCCTGTCATTCCCTTCCCGCTGAATGACGGGCTCTGTGACTCCATACTGGTCGACCCTGTTTCTCAATACCGCGATGAGCCTCTGGACGCTGTCCTCCGTCAGTGGATTCTCGGGGGTACCCTTGGCCTGAAGCAGGATATGGGCGCCCCCCTTGAGGTCAAGTCCAAGTCGGATACGACCCTCGAGGGGGAAGACAGAAACCAGAGCAGCTACGATCACGATGCCGACGATGACAAGGCGCCATCTGTCTCTTCTCTGCATCGCGCGACCTCCTTTGTTTGGCCCGTCCGGCCGTTAATCACAAAAAACGGAGCGGATGCGAGGCACCCACTCCGCCTCCTTTTCTCCACAACACCCGGACCTAGGTTTCCTTTGTTTCGTCCTCTTTGTCTTTGTCTTTGTCTTTTGAAGAATCGGAATCGGCCGGTTCAACCGGGCTTTCGTCCTCGCCCGAGGTCCGCTTCATCTGGATGGACGATTTCAAGACCCTGGCCCTGGTTCCATCGGCGATTTCAAGAATATAACTGTCATCCTTGACAGCCTTGACGGTGCCGAAAAAACCGCCGGCCGTGACGATATGGTCGCCCGGTCTGATAGACGCAAGCATTTCTTCATGCTTCTTCTGTCGTTTCTTCTGTGGCCGTATGATGAGGAAATAGAAAATGACCACAAATACCGCCAAAGGAAGGAGCATACCCATTAATCCACCCTGCTGCAATTGTGACGCCTCCTTGCTCTATGTTGTCCGTTCAAATTTGCAATGCACATTCTATCATGACCCGTTCGCCGGTGGAAACGTGTTTCTTCAGCTTGCGGGACTTTTCAGGTAGAAAAGCAGCTTTTCGAGTTCGATGGAAATGTCGACCCTGTAGACCAGAACACCTTTGGGAACGGCGATCGCAGCGGTGGCAAAATTCAGGATGCCCTTGAGCGTTCCCGAAGTCGCCGCCTTGTCCACAACCTGCTGTGCCACCACAGGCGGGACAGTCAAGACGATGACCTCAATATCCTTTTCCCTGAGTATTTCCGGCATCCTGTCGGAATGATAGCAAGGCACTCCATAAATGGTCGTCCCGACCTTCTCCGGATCGTTGTCAAAAAGCGCTTCTATGCGGAACTTCTCGCTTCTGAGGGCCTTGTGCCCGAGCAGCGCCTCTCCAAGCCTGCCGACGCCGACAAGGGCAATTTTCCAGACCCGGTTCGGGGACAGGATATCACTGACGTGCTGATACAGCCGTTCCACATGGTACCCGACTCCGCGTTTCCCGATCTCCCCGAAGTAAGAAAGGTCCTTCCGTACCTGGCTTGCCTTCAGCCCAAGCATGTCGCCGATCTCCTGGGAGGACACCACTTTTCGTCCTTCGTCATGAAGCTGGGTCAAAAGCCTGTAGTACTGGACAAGCCTTTCCACTGTCGGTTCAGCGATTCGCAACATGCATTCATCACCCCTGATGATGCCGCCGCTGGAGTTCGAACTTCTCCCCTGAACCATGCCTTTCACCTTCCAGACCCTTCAGCCGAAACATCTCGATACCTGGGGAATTCCCCGAACCCGGCAAAGGGAGCAACCTCGTGGAGCTCTTCTTCAATCCGCAGAAGCTGGTTATACTTGGCGACCCTGTCGATTCGGGCCGGTGCTCCCGCCTTGATCTGCCCGGCCGCGGCAGCCACAGAAAGATCGCTGATAAAGGTGTCGTCCGTCTCTCCTGACCGGTGGGAAATGACGCAATTGTATCCGTTCTTCTTCGCCGTTTCGATGACGGAAAGAGTCTCGGAGACGGAACCTATCTGGTTCAGCTTGATAAGGATCGAGTTGGCGGCTCCACTGCTGATGCCCCTTGAAAGCCTCTCAGGGTTGGTAACGAAGACATCGTCACCAACGAGCTGGATTTTATCGCCGAGCCTTTCGGTCATCAGTTTCCAGCCATCCCAATCTTCTTCGGCCATACCGTCCTCGATGGAAAGAACCGGGAAACCTTCACACAGTTTTTCGTAATAAGACACCAGCTCCTCAGCGTTCAGCACCTTGCCTTCTCCATTGAAGTGGTAGGCCTTTTTCTCGTAAAATTCCGTCGCGGCCACATCCAGGGCAAGTCCCACCTCTTTGCCGGGGGCGTACCCGGCCTTTTCGACGGCCTTGACGAGAATTTCAAGGGCCTCACGGTTCGAATCGAGATTCGGCGCAAAACCGCCTTCGTCACCGATGCCGGTGGAGAAACCGCTTTCCTTGAGAACTTTTTTCAGGGTATGGTAGATTTCAGCCCCCATGCGGAGTGATTCTGCGAAAGAAGGAGCTCCGCAGGGGACAATCATGAACTCCTGGATATCCAGGTTGTTGTCCGCGTGCTCCCCACCATTGATCACATTCATGAGCGGAACCGGAAGAGAAAAAGGCCCTGCTCCACCCAGGAAAGCCCAAAGCGGAAGGTCCCGTTCCGCTGCTGCGGCACGAGCTGCAGCCATCGATACGGAGAGGATTGCGTTGGCTCCGAGGTTCCCCTTGTTGTCTGTCCCGTCCAGTTCAATCATGATCCTGTCGAGAGCACCGAGATTCGCGGGGTCAAGCCCGATGACCTCAGGGGCGATTTTCTCCACGACATTCGAGACCGCCTGCTGGACTCCTTTGCCGAGATACCGCTTCTGGCCGTCCCGAAGTTCGATAGCCTCGAAACTGCCTGTAGAGGCACCCGAAGGGACAGCGGCCCGACCAATGACTCCCGATTCCAGCCAAACCTCCGTTTCGACCGTCGGGTTCCCCCTGGAATCAAGTATCTCTCTTGCATGTATGCCGATAACTTCGCTCACAATGAATCACCTCTCGTCCTGCACTTGAGTTTTTCATCCCCTCCAGAAGAAGGAGAAGGATCTACCATGGCCTGTCCTCTCCGGAAACGGGACGTTCCTCGAGAATTTCATAGGCTCTTCCGCCACGCTTGAGTTCCTTTTCGGTATAGGCCAGGATCTTAACGGTCAGGACCTTTCTCGGAAAAGCGACCTCGATGACATCACCTTCCCTTACCTGTCTTGACGCTTTTGCCACGGCTGCATTGACGCGAACGGCGCCAATGTCGATCATGTCCTGGGCAAGCGCCCTTCGCTTGACTATTCTGGCGAGTTTGAGAAACCTGTCGAGTCGCATCCTTGTTCCTCCAGGAACAAACCTGTTTTTTATTATAGCAAAAGAGGCTGCCCATTGGACTGCTCCTTTTGAGCAGTGGGAAAACACCCAAAAACCTTCTTTGTACCGTCAGGGGGACCCTGCTGTCATTCCCCCGGAACATCGGGGGGGGAGGCTTGTGCCTCCCCCCGGTTTACGATTCTATTCGAGGAAATCCCTGAGTTTCTTGCTTCGACTGGGATGCCGGAGTTTCCTGAGGGCCTTGGCTTCGATCTGCCGGATACGTTCACGGGTCACACCAAAACGCCGTCCGACCTCTTCCAGTGTGTATGGATGACCGTCCTCAAGGCCGAACCTCAAGCGAAGGACTTCCTTTTCGCGTTCCGTAAGATCCTCGAGCATCCCTTCCAGCTGTTCCCTCAAAAGCTGCCCTGCAGCGACATCATCGGGACTGGGCAGTTCCTTGTCCTCCAGGAAATCACCGAGCTGGCTGTCTTCCTCTTCGCCTATTGGCGTCTCGAGAGAGACCGGTTCCTGGGCTATCCGCTGAATCTCTTCCACCCTGTCCGAGGCTATCCCCATCTCATGGGCGATTTCCTCCGCTGTGGGTTCCCTGCCAAGACGCTGGACCAACTGCCTCGAAATGCGGATCAACTTGTTGATGGTCTCCACCATATGCACGGGGATCCTGATCGTCCTGGCCTGATCGGCAATGGCCCTGGTAATGGCCTGGCGGATCCACCATGTGGCATAGGTGCTGAACTTGAATCCTTTCCGGTAATCGAATTTTTCCACGGCCCTGATCAATCCCAGGTTTCCTTCCTGGATGAGATCGAGGAAAAGCATTCCGCGCCCGATATACTTTTTTGCAATGCTGACGACAAGCCTGAGATTCGCTTCCACAAGCTTGGCTTTTCCCACGGGGTCTCCGGCTTCCACCCGCTTGGCCAGCTCGACTTCTTCTTCCGGCTTTAGAAGGGGAATCTTCCCGATCTCCCTGAGATACATGCGAACGGGATCGGACAGTGGCAGATCTTCAAGGTTCCCCATTTCCTCGGTGAATTCAGCCGCAGGGGCGCTTTCTTCATCACCTTCGCCCTCTTTCTGCTTTTCTTCCTCCACCAGATCGATTCCGAGTTCCATCAGGTTGAAATACAGGCTGTCCAAAGTTTCGGCGTTGATCAACTCACCGGGAAGATGCTTTTCAATGTCTTCGTAAGTAACGAACCCCTTTTCCCTGCCGACATGGAGGAGTTCCTTGAACTTGTCGATGTAACGCATGATCTCTTTCGATTCCATTTCCGCCGCCTGGGTTCCTTTAGCAGCGGGACGGCTTCCCTTTTTCTTAGCCATCCTGTCGGGAACCTCCTTTCAGGGCCTTCGCGAGATTGGCGAATTCACGGACTTCTTCCATGGAAGCCTCCCCGCGCGCCTTTTTCTCTTTAAGAAAGCGGAACCGCCGCTGGGCCTTGCGTCGTTTGAGAGCGGAAAGAAGCACTTCCCAGCGACCGTTCTCATCATATTCATCCAGGTGCGCTCCGCCTGCAGCAAGTATCGCCATGGGGCGACGTTCACCCGTCTCGTGCCACCGGCTTTCCAGCTCCACGGGGTCATCGCCCTGCAGGAGCGCTGCAACGATGGACTGCACGACCTCATCAGAAAACAGCGGAAGAACCAGTTCCGGCGATGACGTGGCCCGCAGTCTGGAATCAGTCCAGAGAAGATAGCACACGGCGGATTCCAAAGGGTCTATGGGTGAAGCGTTTTCACCGGAAAACTTCTGTTCTTGTCCAGGAACATCTTCACGCACCTGCCGCCTTTTGTGGTCCCTTCCGTTCAAGGACGTTCTCGCTTTTTCCAGCGCACGCACAAGCTCAGGCAGCAACAGGCCGAGTCTTTTCGCCACTTCCGGCAGATAGCGGTTCGCCTCGAGAACAGGCAACCGGGCCAGTCCCTCGATAATCTCCCGACGGGCACGGTTCTGTAAAGCACTATCGTCCAGCTCGCCCTTTTTTGCCGAAATGTGGAACAACGGCAGAGGGTTCGCCCTGTTCAAAAGTTCCATGAAGCGCTCACGACCACCTTTGGTCCCCACAAGATCGTCGGGGTCCATCCCTTCGGGGAGGGCGACAACCCGTATGTCGAGCCCCGCACGCTGTAACAGGTACATGCCCCGTATCGCGGCTTCCTGACCGGCGATGTCCGCATCGTAGCAGATAAGGCACTGTTCACAAAAGCGTTTCAGCAGCGCCGCCTGCTCATCCGTCAAAGACGTCCCCAGGGTCGCCACAGCCTCCGGAAATCCCTCCAGGTGCAGCCTGAGTGCATCCATGTACCCTTCAACAAGGATGGCCCTGTTTTTCTCCCGCATTGCCTTTTTGGCTGCGTTCAGAAGATACAGGCTCGATCTCTTGCTGTATATCGGGCTCTCGGGGCTGTTGATGTACTTTGCCCCGTCACCGGACAGGATTCTCCCCCCAAAGGCGATGACTCGTCCTCGTACATCCTTGATGGGAAAGATCACACGCCCCCTGAAACGGTCGTATGTCCCCCTGTCACCCTCAACGAGCAGACCCGCTTCAACAGCCTGTCGAAGCGACACACCCGTCTCGGTGAAATGTCGTTTCAGGGCATCCCATCCCTGCGGAGCCCATCCGAGCTCAAACTGCAAGGCCCGCTGTGCATCGATCCCCCGCCTGTCCAGATAGGACCTGGCGGCTTCGGCACCGCGGGATCGCATCTGCTTCCTGTAAAACGCGTGTGCCTCGTTCATGACATCGTAAAGGTCTTTCGTCCGTTTGTCCGCCGCGCGTGCCTTGAGGGTGACTCCAGCCCTGTCGGCAAGGAGTCGCAACGTTTCCGGAAAGGAAAGCCCATCCTGCTCCATGACGAATGAAAACACGTCCCCGCCTCTGCCACAACCGAAACAATGCCAGGTCTGTCGTTCGGGGGAAACGTAGAATGACGGCGTCTTCTCGCTGTGAAAGGGGCACAGGGCCCGGTAGTTCCGACCGGAACGATGCAGTCGTATGTAATCTCCGACCACTTCGACGATATCGAGACGGTCCCTGACTTCTTCTATTTCATCTCGGGCCACTCGGAAGACCTCCCTGAAGCAGAAGGGGAGAGCACAAGCTCTCCCCTTTCCTCATTGTCGCACACTTTTCGCTGATGCTTCGCCGATCATGCACTCAGAAAAGAGGAGCCAACACGAGGGCGACCACCGACATGAGCTTGATGAGGATATTCAGGCTCGGTCCCGCCGTATCCTTGAAGGGATCCCCGACGGTGTCCCCGACAACAGCGGCCGCATGGGGTTCAGAGCCCTTTCCACCGTGGTGCCCTTCCTCGATATATTTTTTCGCATTGTCCCAGGCGCCGCCTGCGTTGGACATAAAGATGGCCATCATGACGCCGGTAACGATGGCACCTCCCAAAAGTCCACCAAGGGCTTCGGCTCCGAGAAACAAGCCGATCACCACAGGTGTCACTACAGCCAGGAGCCCGGGGATAACCATTTCCTTGAGCGAAGCCGCCGTCGAAATGTCGACGCACTTCTCATATTCCGGACGTCCCGTCCCTTCCATGATACCCGGAACCTCGCGGAATTGCCGCCTCACTTCGTCGATCATCTTGGAAGCAGCCCTTCCGACGGCCTGGATGGTCAGCGCACTGAAAAGGAAGGGGAGCATTCCTCCGATGAAAAGTCCCACCATGACTTTCGGGTTGTTCAGGTCAATGACTTCCACACCCACCGCAGTGGCATAGGCTGCGAAAAGCGCCAGTGCCGTCAGCGCCGCGCTTCCGATGGCAAGCCCTTTCCCGATGGCTGCCGTGGTATTCCCCACAGCATCGAGCCTGTCGGTAATCTGACGGACTTCCGGGGGCATGTGACTCATCTCGGCGATTCCGCCGGCATTGTCGGAAATGGGGCCATAGGCATCGACGCTCAGGGACATGCCCGTTATCGAAAGCATTCCCACGGCCGAGCAGGCGATTCCGTACAGGCCGCCGAATTTCACTCCGACAAGGATGGCTGCGCAGATCATTAAAACCGGGATTGCCGTCGATTTCATACCCACGCCGAGTCCGGCGAGTATGTTTGTGGCCGTACCTGTCTCGGAGGCCTCGGCAATCTGCTTGACGGGGCCGTAAGCCGCAGACGTGTACACTTCCGTCACGAGGCCGATGAGAACCCCCACGGCGACTCCTGCAGCGACGGCGAAAAAGAGCGTGCTGTCATTGAAAAGGGTTCGCGTCAAAAAGAAGGAACCCACGATCATGAGGATTCCTGTGGTCATGGTACCCATCCTGAGAGCCAGCTGTGGATCGCCGCCCTCCTTGACGCGCACGAAGAAGGTCCCGATAACGGCCGAGACGATTCCCAGCGCGGCGAGGAGCAACGGGTAGATGATCCCGGCATCGCCGAAAACCACCAGGCCTATCGCCATCGCTGCGATGACGGAGTTGACGTAGGACTCGAAGAGGTCCGCCCCCATGCCTGCAATGTCGCCGACGTTGTCCCCTACGTTGTCGGCAATAACCGCGGGGTTCCGTGGATCGTCTTCGGGGATGCCTGCTTCGACTTTCCCGACGAGATCCGCTCCCACATCCGCCGCCTTCGTGTAAATCCCTCCACCGACGCGGGCGAAGAGTGCGATCGAGCTGGCTCCGAAACCGAAACCGGTGATGAGCGAGGGATCCTGGTAAATGAAATAACTGATGACAATCCCGAGAATTCCGATCCCCACAACGGACATGCCCATGACGGTTCCGCCCATGAAGGCGATCCGCAATGCCGGGTTGACACCTTCATTGGCGGCAAAGGCCGTTTTCCCGTTTGCCCCGGTGGCGACCCGCATCCCTACATAGCCTGCCAGTCCGCTGCACAGGGCACCGAAAAGAAAGGAAACAGAAGAAGCCATGCTGATCTTCCACCCCAAGAGAGCCGCGACCACAACCACAAAGGGGATGAGGGCCTTGTACTCTCTTGACAGAAAGGTCATGGCGCCCTTCTGGATGATGGAAGACAGCTCCAGGACCCTCTCGTTGGTGACATCAAAGGCCCGGACCCTGCCCGCAGCGACAATGGCATACGCCACGGCGAGCAGCCCGGCCCCTCCCGCAATCATCAGAATCTGCGTACTCATACGATGAAACCTCCCTATATCTGAACTTCAAGACATTGCATGAAAAGCAAGTGCCCGCTCAAAAGCGGGCGGCAGGCATTCGAGCGACCATCATTATAGTCTCGCCCGCTTTTTCAGACAAGAGCCCTTTTTCAGGACCCGTGGGTCTTCTCTTCCGGCTTGAGGTAAACACGGAGGAGGTCTTCTCCAGCCGGCGGTTTTTTGAGCGCCGAGAGCATCCCCCGTATTCCGCCTGCAATAAATTCTCCGACGAAGGCCTTGACGGGGATGTTGCGGTTGCCCGCGTAAAGTTCAACGGGGCCACGTTCCGCCTTGCGCCACAGATCCTTTACAAACTCCCCCAGATCCTCTTCCTCCCCCGGAAAGAAGCAGGGCACCTCCTCCAGGGGCCCAGGTGGATTAAAACGGGCGATAACACCAGGTATTTCGTCTTCCGCCTCGAGCTCTCCCGACCATACCTTCGGCATGGACAGGTGTTTTCCACCCTCGACGATGACGATATCCCTGCCCGGAAAAGCCGATGGAAGGATATCATCAAGATCCAGATTTTCACCGGGATGAAAGCCTGCAAACCCGTCAGATCCCCAAAGAACAGTGTCGGTAACCACTTCCGTCAGGGTGTTCGTATCATTTTTGCCGCCCGGGAGCACTGACTCGTGGGTATGTTTCAGATACCCGACGGTAAGACCGTCTCTCGTCAGAATCCTCGCCAGATCGGCACACAGACCGGTTTTTCCGGAATTCTTGTATCCACTGACTCCGATGACATAGGGCAAACAGGTCCTCTCCTTTCTTCAAGGGTCAAAGGTCACTCTTCTGTTTTGAATTTCAGCCACAAATGGCGGTAACTGTCGAGGAAGAAAACAAACATGGAAATCAGAAGCGGCCCGTAGAAAAGCCCGATGACGCCCCAGGCTGCAAGGCCTCCGATAACGCCGATGAAGACGATCAGCAAATGAACCTTGCTGCCACCCGATATGAACAGGGGACGAATGAAATTGTCAATTGTCGCCACCACTGCCAGGGCCCACACGGCGAGGAATATGGCCGATTTCCACTGACCGGTCGCCGCAAGGTAAATGGCTCCCGGGATCAGGATCATCGGCGTCCCGATGAAGGGAATGAGAGCAAAAACAAACATGACGGAACCGAACAGGACCGGCGCCGTCAGTCCTACGCCCCACCAGCCGAATCCTCCGAGAACCGCCTGAATTCCTGCGGTAAAGGTCAGGCCGTAGATGACGGCCTGAAGAATCTGCGTCGCCCTGTCGAAGAGGATCTCCCGCTCTTTTTTGGGCAGTGGCACGACCTCCCTGAGATACTCGATCAGGACGTGGCCGTCACGGATGAAAAAAAAGGTCGCCACGGCGATGACGATGAGCTGGTAAACCAGCTGGAACGCATTCCCCAGGAATCCCCGGGAAAAAGACGCCACCTGGGACGCCATCCATCGCCCGCCCTGCCGGAATACGTCCCCGAGCATGGAGAGGTGCTCTTCCAGGGGAATGCCGCGGGCCGCAAGCCAGTTCGGAAGAAAATCCAGGGCCGAGGTGATATCCTGCCCTTCCAGCTCGGAAAGAAGTTCGATTACCTGTCCGTAAAGCCTGATGCCTTCCCTGGCCAGAAGGGTTCCGATCAAAACGGCTGGAAGAACGAGCATGAAGATTACCGCCGCCGTCGTGATCCCCGCCGCCAGATTCCGCCATTTGCCTCCGAAGAGCCTGCCGTGGACAACTTTAAAAAGGGGATAGGAAAAAAAGGCAAGCAGCGAAGACCACGCCAGGGGCCTGATAAGGGGCATGGCGATGATGAAGGACAAGACCCCGACCATCGAGAAGGCAACGAAGAAAGGAATGTAGTCCTCGAGGCTCTTTCTTCCTTGTTCCTGTATGTTTCCGGTCACTGTGCCTCTCACCTTTCCAGCGGTTCGCTTCTGTATGTCTGCCCCGGTACGCTTACCCTTGAATTATTCCCATTCAATCGTTGACGGCGGCTTGGCCGTCACATCATATACCACCCTGTTCGCACCTTCCACCTCGTTGCAAATCCTTCGCGCTGTCCTGTCAAGCAGTTCGGGCGGAAGTTTCGCCCAGTCCGCGGTCATGGCGTCTATGGATTCCACGGCTCTCAGGCCCACGACTTCAGCATAGGTCCGGATATCCCCCATTACCCCCACCGTCCGAACAGGCAAAAGAACGCAAAAGGCCTGCCAGAGCGAGTCGTAAAGTCCCGCTTTTCGAATTTCCTCGATAAAAACCGCGTCGGCCTTTCGCAACGTGTCCAGCCGTTCACGCGTCACTTCCCCGAGGCACCGGACGGCCAGCCCGGGACCCGGGAAGGGGTGCCGTTTCAGGATGCTTTCGGGGACACCGAGCAATTTCCCGATCTTCCTGACCTCGTCCTTGAAGAGGTCCCGCACGGGTTCAAGCACATCGAGGTTCATCTCTTCCGGAAGTCCTCCCACGTTGTGGTGGCTCTTGATGACGGCGGAGTCCTTGCCCCTTTTCCCGCTTTCTATGACATCGGGGTAGACCGTTCCCTGCAAAAGCCATTCCGCACCGCCGATTTCTTCGGCCTTTTTCTCAAAGACGCGAATAAAGGTTTCCCCTATGGTCTTGCGCTTTTGTTCAGGATCAGTCACGCCGGAAAGTGCGTCAAGAAAGGTATCGGATGCATCGACGAAATGGACCCTGAGGTCCAGATGGTCCCGGTAGGTCTTCAGGACTTCTTCGGCCTCATTCGCTCTCAAAAGGCCTGTATCGACGAAGATACATTCAAGGCGGCCGCCAATGGCCTTGTTTGTCAAAACCGCCGAGACGGTGGAATCCACACCTCCGGAAAGTCCGCAGACCACCCGGTCTTCACCCACGTCTTCACGGATTTCCTGAATGGCGGCTTCGGCCCAGTCGCTCAGGCTCCATGTGCCTGAACACCCGCAAATCCCGAAGAGGAAGTTTTTTAATACGTGGTTTCCATGGGTTGTGTGACTGACCTCCGGGTGGAACTGTATCGCCTGAATACGCCCATCGGCTCCGGCAAAACCGGCGATCATTCCCGATTCGCTCCTTGCCGTAACGGTAAAACCCGACGGCGGGTCCGCCACATAATCCCAATGACTCATCCAGACCGTCAAATCCCGGGGAATTCCCTCGAACAACAGTGTATCGCTCCCCTCCAGCATGACGGAAGCCTTGCCGTATTCGGCAAACTCGCCCTTTTTTACTGTTCCGCCCAGCAGGTGCCCTACCAGCTGCATGCCGTAGCAGATGCCGAGCACGGGGATGCTTCCGTCCAGCAGGGTTGCCGGAACCGTCGGGGCATCCGGCGCACGGACTGTCCCGGGTCCTCCGGAAATCACGATCCCCCTCGGGCTCTCACGCCTGATTTCTTCTTCAGGAACATCCCAGGGGACGATTTCGCTGAAAACCCCAAGTTCCCTGATCCTTCTTGCGATGAGCTGCGTGTACTGGGATCCGCAATCAATGATGACGATCTTTTCGTTTTCCATTCCCGGGGTCGGTTTCATGACGGCCCTGATCACCTCCGGCGCTTCTTTCTCAAGAACGAAACAAGTGTACCAGAAAGGCAGTCGAATAAAACAAAGGCCTCCGCCGAAGCGGAGGCCTGAAATCCTTTCCTGCTGCCGCAGGCCTAGTAGTCCATGCCCATGCCGCCGGGCATGCCACCTGGCATTCCACCGCCGCCTTCGCCTTCTTTCTTGGGCTTGTCGGCGACGAGACCTTCGGTGGTAAGCACCATGGATGCGATGGAGCCCGCATTCTGGAGGGCGCTCCTGGTGACCTTGACCGGGTCGATGATGCCCACCTTGACAAGGTCTTCATATTCACCGGTTGCGGCGTTCAGACCATGACCTTTTTTCAGGCCGCGGACTTTCTCCACAACCACATCGCCCTGGTAGCCGGCGTTGGAGGCGATGAGATAGAGCGGGGCCTTCAGTGATCTGCTGACGATGACCGCGCCGGTCTTTTCATCGCCTTCGAGGTCTTCGATGAATTTGTCGAGGGCTTCCGAGGCGTTCAGCAGCGACACGCCGCCACCGGCCACGATGCCTTCTTCAACGGCGGCCCTGGTCGCGTTCAGGGCGTCCTCGATGCGGTGCTTGAGTTCCTTCTGTTCCGTCTCGGTAGCGGCACCGACCTGAATGACGGCGACGCCGCCGACGAGCTTGGCAAGGCGCTCCTGCAGCTTTTCCTTGTCATACTCGGAGGTGGACTCTTCAAGCTCCGCCTTGATCTGGGAGGCACGTTTCCTGATTGCTTCCGTATCTCCGGCGCCTTCAACGATGGTGGTCTCTTCCTTGGTCACCCGGACCTTCTTGGCGCGTCCCAGCATGGACAGGTCGGCGTTTTCGAGCTTGAGGCCGATGTCCTCGGAGACGACCTGGCCGCCGGTGACGGTGGCGATATCCTGGAGCATTGCCTTCCGGCGCTCGCCAAATCCGGGCGCCTTCACGGCGACAGCCTGCATGGTGCCGCGAAGCTTGTTGACCACGAGAGTCGCCAGGGCTTCACCCTCGATGTCCTCGGCGATAATGAGCAGGGGCTTGCCGGTCTGGACGACTTTTTCGAGCAGGGGGATCAGGTCCTTGACGTTGCTGATCTTGCCGTCGTGAATGAGGATGTAGGCGTCGTCAAGGCTCGCTTCCATCCGCTCGGGATCGGTCATCATGTAGGGGCTCACATAGCCCTTGTCGAACTGGAGACCTTCGACCATTTCGAGGGTTGTTCCAACGGTCTGGCTGTCCTCGACGGTAATGACGCCGTCTTCTCCGACCTTTTCCATGGCCTCGGCGATGAGTTCGCCGACGGCCTTGTCGTTGGCGGAAATGGCCGCCACCTGGGCGATTTTCTCCCGTTCCTTGACGGGGATGGAAAGCTTCTTGAGCTCGTCGACGACGAGATCGACGGCCTTCTCGATGCCGTGGCGCATGAGCATGCCGTTTGCACCGGCGGCGACATTCTTCATGCCCTCAAGGATGATGGTCCTGGCGAGGACCGTCGCCGTCGTTGTTCCGTCTCCGGCGACGTCGTTGGTCTTCGAGGCGACTTCCTTGACGAGCTGGGCCCCCATGTTCTCAAAGGGATCCTCAAGCTCGATCTCTTTTGCAATGGTCACACCATCGTTGGTGATGGTCGGTGAACCGAATTTCTTTTCCAGAACCACGTTACGGCCCTTGGGACCCAGGGTCCCTCCAACCGTGTCGGCTACCTGGTTGATACCCCGTTCAAGAGCTCTGCGGGCTTCCTCTCCAAATGCAAGAATCTTTGCCATGGTCGTGTTTCCTCCTTTTCGTTATCTACAGAATGGAACCTTGTCGTCTTTACGTTCTCACAAAGAACCGTATTGCCCGGCGGTTACTTGTCGAGAATGGCGAGCACGTCCCGCTCGCTGAGGATGAGGTACTCGTCGCCCTCGACCTTGACTTCCGTCCCGCCATACTTGCTGAAGAGGACCTTGTCGCCTGTCTTCACTTCAAGGGGAAGCTTCTGTCCGTTGTCGAGAACCTTTCCGGATCCGACGGCGACGACTTCACCTTCCTGGGGCTTTTCCTTTGCAGTGTCGGGAAGCACGATGCCTCCCTTGGTGGTTTCCTCCTGGTTGAGGACCTTGACAACGATTCTGTCACCAAGTGGTTTGAGTTTCATGCGTTGCACCCTCCTTGCGGTTCTTTTTGAGATGTTAGCACTCACTCGTCTTGAGTGCTAATTTGACCGCGATCGATACTACCCGCCCGGGAGCACAATCTCAAGACAAGAAATACGGGAATATTCGACATTATTCCCGTTTATGTTTTTATTTCTCTATTATTCTTTTCTATTCTCCGTTTTTTGGGAAAGGTGTTTTGATGTTATCACCGAGGCCGGCGAAGGGACTACCGGTTTTCCGAAAGGGACGCAGATGGGTCTGGAGTCAGGTCAAGGGCACCGGTAAATCCTCGCATGAAGCGGTTCCGCCCGGCAGCGGCAATCATGGCTGCGTTATCGGTACAAAGCTCCGCGGGGGGAATGAAAACCTCCCAATTGCTCATGCTTTTCAGCAACCGCCTGAGCAATGAATTGGAGGCCACACCTCCGGAGACGGCAATGCGTGTGGTGCCGGTCTGTTTTACCGCAATTTCAAGCTTGCCCATGAGGGCGGCGACGGCGGCCTTCTGGAAGGAGGCGCACAGGTCGGCAATGTCAAGTGGCCTGCCGCTTTTTTCGTGCCTGCGGATTTCAGTCAAAACCGCCGTTTTCAAACCGCTGTAGCTGAACTCCACCTTATTCGACGAAGAAAGCGGAACGGGGAAAGAGAAAGCCCCGGGGTTCCCGTCCCGGGCAAGGCGATCCACTGTCGGGCCGCCTGGATAGGGCAATCCCAGAAGCTTCGCCACCTTGTCGTAGCATTCCCCCACGGCATCGTCACGGGTCTTCCCGAGGAGCTCGTAGGTTCCGAACCGGGGAACGTGATACACCTCGGTATGTCCTCCCGATGCCACAAGGGCAATGAAAGGAGGAGCAACGTTTTCATCGGAGATGACGTTGGCAAACATGTGTCCTTCAATGTGGTTCACACCCACAAGGGGGATGTCCCACGCCTGGGCCAGGGCCTTTGCCGTCATGACACCCACAAGCAGGGAGCCCATCAGTCCGGGCCCGAAGGTAACGGCGATCAGATCCGGTTTCCCGTGATGCGGCGGTCCCAGCCCGGCTTCCTTGAGCATACCGTCGAGAAGCGACAAAAGCACTTCCTGGTGCTTTCGGGAAGCCAGTTCCGGGATGACACCACCGTAGCGGGCATGATCCTCCACCTGACTGGACAGCACGGAAGCCACAACCTTCCGCTCGCCTTCAAGAAGGGCGACACCGGTATCGTCACAGCTTGTCTCGATGCCGAGAGTCAAAAATGACGCGCCCATGGTCTTACCCGCCGCAACCGGTGCAGCCGGCACAATTCGTTCCGCTGCACGAAGGCTTCGACGGTCTTCTTTCCCCTGATTCGTGAACCAGCACTTTCCCGCCGCAGGAAGGGCAACGTCGGGCAAAGGATTCGGAGCCGAAGCTCTCCCCGCAGGAAACACAGCGATACCTGTGAGACATGGTCATTTTTCAGGCACCACCCACGTCACGCTGTCATCCTGACAACTGAAAACGATTTCTTTGCCGGGACCAACAAATTCAGAGGCGACGGTAAAGGCAAACCGCCCCGTGTAATCGCTGGGCAGATCACCGTGAGGGACATACGCTGACCGTGTTACGATGTCATCCGTTCCGATCGGTTTTCCATTGACGCGTATCATCCCGGGTTCAAAGGTCCATGGCTTGAAGGTTTCGAATACGAGCAAAAACAACTCCCCTCCCCCGCTTTTCCGGGAACCAAAATAATTCGTGTTCCATTCAAGCCATTGCGGAACCGCTTCGCTTTCCCTGGCGGCATCGGCCAGCGTCCGGTCAATGTAGATAAAATCCAGCCGGGCCCTGGCCCCCAGAACCATGTCACCCAGCACCTGTCCCTCAAGATACAATCTTGCGCTCCTGTCTGCGATCAGCTCCTCCAAAGGCTTTTCGGCCGCATTGCCGGTGCCTGCCAGAGTAATGACGGACAGGACCGTAACCAACAGGATATTCCGTACAAGAACTTTCATCACCGTTTTCCTCCTCCGGTCTTTTCGTCATCTTCTTTTCGACCGTCTGTTTCAGGGTGAACCTTCCTTGAGAAAACCTCGCGCAACCACTCCCATTCACCGCACTTCGCCATCCACGTCGCGAAACCGTACACCGCCCCGCCCGCACCGACAGGAAGCGCCATCCAGCCGGCTCTCACGAGGATATTCAGTTCCAGTGGATAGGGTAGCACAAGTTTCAGCAGGAAAACCGCAGCCGACATGAGCGCCACGCTGCCGGCCACAGGCTTCACCCAGCGTTGAGGGAAGGGAGAGGCAAGTCCGCAGCGGCGGTGCAGGAGGAAGCCGGCGAAGAGAGCCGATGCTGTAAAGGAGCAGGAGGCGCCGAGGGCCAGACCCGCATACGCCAGCGGCTGCATGAAAAGCAGCCCGAAAACAAAGTAGGTGACCACGCTCGACGCCGCCACGTACATGGCCTCGCGGGGAAGACCCCTGGCATGCAGGGCCCTGAGGAGAACGTTCATTGACGCCATCCCGGGGAGCCCCAGGGCAAACATGGAAAGCGTCTTCGACGTGGCATGCCATGCCCATTCCCCGAAGGCGCCCCGGACGAAAAGCAGGTGTACGATCTCGCTGCTGAAAATGACAAGGCCCGCCGTTACGGGAAGAACGATGAACATGGCGAACCTGAGGGCATCCTCGATGCCCCGCAGGAAGGCGTCTTCGCCTTCCAGGACCTGCCTGGCCAGAATGGGCAGTATCGCCTGGCTGATGGCGACGACGAACAGCCCGAGGGGCAGCTGGAGGATCCTGTCAGCATAGTTGAGCACGGAAATGGACCCTTCCTGCAGGAAGGATCCGAGCACGCGGCTGAAGACGGGAATGAGCTGGTTAAGGGAAAGGCCTGCCGCGTAGGGAAAAAAGAGGGCCAAAACCCGCCTGAGTTCGGCGTTTTTCGCGTCCGGAACCATGGGAATGAGGGGCATGCCGTATTTGTTCGCCCAGATCCACTGAAGAAGGCACTGGGCCGCTCCTCCTGCCAGAACGGCAAGGGCGAGGCTGTTAATGCCTGCGGCAGGTGCTAGAATCAACACGAGCAGGATAAAAACCACGTTGCTTGCTGCCGGAGCGACGGCAGGGACGAAAAAGCACCCCATGCTGTTCAGGATGCCCATGGCCAGTGCTGCAACGGAAATGAACAGCATGAAAGGCAACATTGTCCGCGTCAGGGATACGGCGAGCCGTGCATTCTCGCCGGAAAAACCCGGCGCCAGGATTGCCACGAGCCACGGGGCGACCCCGATCCCGACGGCGACGAGGAGCCCGGTGGCCCCCAAAAGGGCCGTGAAGGTCTGACGAGCCAGCACACGTGCCTTCTCCGGGCCATGACTTTCGAGGGACTGGGAAAAGACGGGCACAAAAGCAGCGGACAAGGCCCCCTCGGCAAGCAGCCGTCTCGAGAGATTGGCGAGGGTGTAAGCCACCAAAAAGGCGTCGAGTCGTCCAGACGCACCAAAAAAGGCGGCGATCAGGATTTCTCTCGCCAGTCCAAGGATCCTGCTCAGGAAGGTTCCGGCCATCATCTTGAGGGAGTGGCGCACCATTCTGGAGCCGCTCGAAGCCATCAGGACCTCCTTATTCAATCCCACAGAAAGGATGCATGCCGATGCCGGCAAAAACAGTGATCTGGGGTCTCGGAAACGAACTGCTCGGCGATGACGCCGTCGGGCTTGAAATCATCCGGCGCCTCGCGAAAACTGCACCCGCGACATGGGCTCTCATAGAATGCGGCACCGTTCCTGAAAACTATCTGTCCACCATTCCAAAGAAAATTGGCGGGCGATTGATCGTCATCGACGCCGCAGACATGGGGATAAACGCAGGTGACATCCGGCTGGCAACTCTCGAAGACGCCGATGACGTGAACTTCGCCACTCATGGACTGCCCCTGCCCCTGCTGCTGGGCCCGCATGCCGCGTCGACGGAGATCATTCTCATCGGGATACAGCCCCTGGACCTCAGACCAGGAAACGGCTTGACTCCGGCGGTGGAAAGGGCCGTCGATGCTGTCGCGAAAGCCATCCTCGAGGGATCATGGCGTCAATTCCCCCGTCTTCACCAGGAGAAACGGTCACCGAGATAGAATTTCCTCGCCACTTCACTTTCGGCCACTTCTTCCGGAGAGCCCTCGATCAGGATGCTGCCCTGGTGTATCAAATAGGTCCTGTCGGTAATGGCCAGGGTCTCCCTGACGCTGTGGTCCGTGAGGAGTATACCGTACCCCTTCGTCCTGAGACCGAGAATGATCTGCTGGATGTCGTAGACGGCAATGGGGTCGATCCCGCTGAAGGGTTCGTCCAGAAGGATGAACGCGGGGTCAATGGCCAGGCTCCTGGCGATCTCCAGACGTCTCCGCTCACCACCGCTCAGTGCAAAAGCCGGGAGGTCGACAACCTCCTGCAGGTTGAACTCTTCCACGAGGCTCCCGGTTACCTTTTTCTTCTCCTCCTCCGAAGCTCCCTGTTCCTCGAGGACGAGGTGCAGGTTCTGTTCCACCGTAAGGTTTCGGAAGGCCGAAGCCTCCTGGGGCAGGTATCCGATCCCGAGGCGCGCCCTTTTGTACATGGGCAGATCCGTTACGTCGTCATTATCTATCAAGACCCTTCCGCCATCAGGTTTCACGACACCCAGGACCATGTAAAACGTGGTGGTCTTGCCCGCTCCGTTGGGGCCCAGAAGGCCGACAATCTCCCCCTGGCGGACGGTCAGGTTGACCGAGGAAACCACCGTTCGCCCCTTGTATGATTTGCTCAGGTTCCTCGCCCAGAGATATTTCCCCTGCATTTTCAGGACTCCTGCTCCATCTCGACGATGATCCTCGGATTTCCTTCGGCTTCTATCCGGCCCGTTTCAAGCCTGTATATCAGCCTGTCGGCCGTCAGTACCCGGCCAGGCTGCACCGCTTTGGCCTCGCCGTAGAACATCAGCGTCCCCTTGGTCTTGTCATAATCGGCGGCGCGGGAAGTTACCGTCACAGGGCGGCCGTCGGCGGTTGTCGCATCTGCCTTGACATTTCCCCGGGCCTCCATGGTGACAAAGACGCCCTCCTCGAGCAAACCCCTGACGCTGTCGGCTTGAAGGACGACATCCATTTCCGCGTCCTCGAATCGGTGCACCTGTTCCGCCCGCACCCGGCGGCGCCCGTCCAACATTTCGGATTCAAGTTCATCACAAAGGATCTTGCGGCGCCCGTTTTCCCAGGAAGCATCCACATTTCCGAAAAGTCTCATGACCGTCCCGTCAGCCGTGGCTTCGCCACGACTTGCCGAGGCATTCATGCTTTCGCCTGTAATCTTCACGTTCCCCTCCGCCCGGATCATATCCGTATCCGGGTCGTAAACCAGGGTGTCCGACACCATTTCAAACGTTTCGGCCGATACGGGGGCCCAGAAAACGAACACGAGCAACAACCCCAGGCAGACCGCCGAAAATGCTGGCCTCATATCACACAACACCTGCCCTCTCGATGTAATCCCGAAAAATGCGACACGGGCCTATTCTACCCCAAGGACGAAGCTTGTTTCATTCCCCGCAAGCCGGGTTCC
>CAZERC010000002.1:0-34495 GCA_964515395.1 uncultured Synergistaceae bacterium
AGTGCGATGACAGGGACTTCGGCCGCCATGGCTTCGGTCAGGACCATGCCCTGGGTTTCAGACTTCGACGCGAAAACGAAAAGATCCATGGCTTTGTAGGCATCGGCCAACTCTTTTCCCGTCTTTTTACCAGGCATGACCAGGCGGTCCAGGAGGCCTTCCCGTTCAAAAATTTCCTGAATGGTTTCTTCGCTTGGTCCGGCGCCCACCACGAGAAAGCGTCCCGTTTCGGGCATTTCCTTGAGAGCCATGGCGACAGCCTCAGCGAGGTATTCGAGGTTTTTCTCGGGCGCCAGCCTGCCGAGATGCCCTATTACAGTCGATTGTTCAGGAATGTCGTGCTTTTTTCGAAAGGTATTACCGTCACCGGATTGGAAGAAATCAATATCGACGCCGGTAGGGATCACTTCTATCGGCGTCGTTACACCACGTTGTGATATCAGGCGTGCGATGCTTTCACTCGGGGCGACGACTTTGGTGCAAAGGTTCGCATACATTGTGGCGAGCTCAATGGCAAGGCGCTTCATGACCTTCGAATTGGGAAAGACATAATGGGTGTACTGTTCGTAAAGGGTGTGGTGCGTAAAAACAAGAGGCAGGTTTCTCCGGGATGCGGCCCGGAATGCGGCATCGCCGAGAAGAAAAGGGTGATGGCTGTGTATCACGTCGGGTGCAAACTCGTCGATTTTCTTGTCGATGAACATCGGGATTGGAATGCGCACGGAAAAGTCGCTGCCATTGAAATTTTGCATTGCCGGGACCCGCAGGACCTCGTGTTCCTCGGCATGGGCTTCGTCATTGGGGAATGTGGGAGCCACTATCAGGACACGGTGCCCCATCCTGCGGAGATCCTCTGCGAAGGAAGAAACGGAACGTGCCACTCCGCCGACATGTGGGAGATATGTATTGGTAAACATGCAAATATTCATGATTGAACCTCCTCGAGAGAAAAAAGAGACTGGTCGGTGTATTCAATATGGGCTTTCTTGTATCCTGGTACGTCGACAATAACAGTTTCGGGCCTGTGGGGGACTGTTGAAAAGTCTGCGCCGATTTCGAACATGGTGGTTCCGTTTTTTCTGAACAATTTGACCGAAACGGGCCCAAAAGGTGTTTTCGTCGGGCCGAAAGAGAGAGTGTTCCCCGATTCGATCCATTCCGGCAGTATGCCCGAACCGAGAATCAGTGTTTTGCCTTCTTCTCTGACAAAGAGGTTTCTGATAAGCATGGCCCATTCGGCACCGGCCCAGCCGTGCTGACCGTCGCCCATGCAGCCGCCGAGTGTGAACGGGTGTATCGCTTCGGGCCACTGACCCGTAGGCGAAGCAAGTCCGGCAACAGTCTTGAGCAAATCCCGGTAGCGTAGGTCCTTTTCCCGCAGGAGTGTTTCTGCGATGTCAATCGTCAGGTAGACATTCATTCCCGAGTGTACGATGTCCTGGAAAAACGCGCCCTTGTGAAAGAACCTTTCCATCATGAGTTCCGCTGTTTTCCTGATTCGCCGGTCGCCGGGCGGTGTTATCTGCAAAGGATAATCCGCCACGAGGGATCCCACGGCACCGGCGTCGATCCTTCTGTATGGCGAGGCAGGGATGGCGCCCTGGGAGCGGCTTTCGGGTATGCCGTCGATGCTTTTGAAGATGGATTCTTCGAATCGGTGTGCCTCAATGTCGAAACGCCTGCTTTGTTCATTTTGCTTTGCAAGTCCCAAAAGGCGCGAAGCCGAACGAAGTCCGGCCACACCCCAAAAATCATCCCAGTAGTAGTAGTCATTGGGGCCAAGGTGTTCCGCGCTGAAACCAGGGGGGAACAGTCCTGCATGCAAATCTGCATCATCGTTTCTGATGCGTTTTTTCACGATCCATTCTGCGCCTCTTGCCACGGCGTTCAGCCAGTCATCGCCCGGCTTTTCTCCAGTAAGCCGCTGATACCTGTCCATGATCCAGAGTACCTGGCCGTTGGAGTCCCATTCCCCCTCCTGGGACTGGAAATATCCGTTGTTTTTCTGCCTGGAAGGAAAAGTGTCCAGGATTCTTTTTGCGCGGTCTGTCAGGCCCAGGGCCATGAGAACGTTTAGCATGAAGCAGGCGTCACGGAACCAGAAACGGCGATAGGTGTAAGGGCCTGGAACGATATCGTCTGCTGAAAGCATGATCATTGTTCTGACAGCGGCATCATAAAGGAATTTGATTTTCTCGTCAGGAATCTGCAGGGAAGGGGTCTTTGAGAGTTTTTCAACCCATGAATCGTTTGCCGGAACGTGTTCAAAGCCCTGGCGTGTCGAGGCTTTTTTGGGAAGGTCCGACTTCAGGGGGACCTTCAGCTCGAGAGAGCCTTCCTTCCCACCAGGGAAAGGAAAGAGCGCAGCTGCCGTAGCCATACCGACCTTGCAATCGATCTTCGCTCCAGATGTTTTCTCCAGCTGATTGATGACATCGCCGGAATCGTAATCGGAAAAGACTGTTTTTTCGGGTGCCCGGTCAAACATGACAGGTATTTTGCCGTTGACGAGCAATTCATTCGAGCTGTCCAGATACCGGATTTTTTCTATGAACTGGACGCCTTCGGGATTATAGGGCCGGACAGCGGCGACAAGCCATCCACCGTGCATGCACGAACAGGTAGCGTCTATTTTCAGGAAGGGAGCGTCTCCTTCTGTTTCAAGGGAGGCTCTTGAGACAATTTTCATCCCACGGGAGGAGGCCTCGGTCATGACTGCGAGGTTTGGCGAAAGGATCAATTCCTGCCGGGCCTCGTCAAGTTTTGAAGGGAGCAAAACATCTCCATTCTCCGAAAGAAGCCAGAAATCAATGGACCACCCGTCGTAAAGCGGGGTGACAAGCCCCCGTGGGTCCACAAGAGGATATAGCGGCAGATCCGGACATCCTACAGCAGTCCAGTTCCGATGTGTCAGGTTGACGTGACTGAAGGAAAAGGCCCTGGGGATGAAAGAAGGGTCATCGGGGTTGAATTGCCGTTCCACCCAGTAGGGCCATACCCAGTCCAGGTTGTGCTGGATAGCCTTGGTGTTGATGAGTCCCCGGGCATGAAAAATGATCCCGGCGCGCAAGAGCTCTATGGGCTCCTGGACCTCCGAGGGTTGGGTGAAACGTCTCAAACGGGCGAGCAGGGCGAGAGGGTCAATGATTCCGTGGGCCTTCGCCGCCCGCTTTACAAGGAATCTCCATGGAAGCCATCGTCCTAACATGTCATAAAGGATACATCCTCGGAAGAAAAAAATAAAACTCGAGGGAGTGAATAGGATTCTTTAACACATGGCCGGACGGACCAGACAACACTTGGCCTTGATCGATGAAGGGTTCGGAAGGTGTGCTTCGGGTATCGGGATCAAGGGGAAAGGTGTTCTTGCTTGAAGATGGTGTGAAAAACGTCGTTGATCGCGAATCCCATGTCGCCGTCCTTGAGTTTTTTGAAGAGACGGGCCCATTTTTTGTAATGGGCGAGTACTTCTTTCCTGCAGGAAAGAAGGCTTTTCCCCCTGTACCGGTCCAGGGTCCTGTCGACGTTTCCGTCGTATTTTTGCAGTTTGCTGCCGAGAATGTATGTTCCAACCTTGAGGTTGTCGTTGATCCTGGAATGCCGTTCTACAAGCGTCGCATAGGTCTTGGCTGTCTTTATTGCGAGGTCTGTGTTTCGGTCCCTGAAATAGGACGCGATGGCCAGGATTCTGAGTTCCCGGCAATAATGTGAATTGTGGTTTTCATAAATGTCCTGCATGTACCGGTAGTACCTGCTGGCTGGAAAAACCTCGTTGTAGGCCCGGACCGCGGTGGCAAGAAACAGGAACACGAGAAGAGACAAAAGGGCTATCCGGGAAATTTTTGCAGACAATCTTTTCTGCACAGGCGACCTCCTGTTTTGTTGAAGGTATCGGCGGGGATATCCTTCACATGCGTAAAAAAGGAGACGGTTTTTACCCGAAATTTGGTCCTTGCCTTGAGGTTGCCTGCCGACCGGAGGTCTTTTACCGAAATCAGGTGTTTGACAAAAAACGGGGAAAAGAGTAGTATTACTTTACTAAGTAAAGCGGATAAGCAATTAAAGTCCTCACCCGGGAGATGGTCCCGGTTATAAAAGGGCCTGTGGGAGGAATGAGCAGGAAAGCCCAGCAGAGGCCCGAAGCGAAGGCCAGGCTGAAAAGCCTGGCCTTCGTCTGTTTGCGCTTATTTGACCTCGTGAATCCAACCTTCGGGTGCTTTAATGTCGCCAAACTGAATTCCGACAAGGGTGTCGTAGAGTTTTTTCGTCACGGGACCAACTTCGGTTTCGCTGTGGAAGACGTGCAGTTTCCCCTTGTATTCGATGCCTCCGATCGGGGTAATGACAGCTGCCGTTCCGCAGGCGCCGGCCTCGGTGAATTGATCAAGTTCATCGATGTAGATATCTCTTTCATCCGCTTCCATGCCGAGATAGTCCTTGGCGACCTGCAGCAATGATCTCCTGGTAACACTCGGCAAAATTGAAGGCGAGTTCGGCGTGACGAACTTGTTGTCTTTCGTAATACCGAAAAAGTTTGCCGCCCCGACTTCCTCGATCTTGGTGTGGGTGGCGGGGTCGAGGTAGATGCAGTCGGCAAAGCCTTTCTTTACGGCTTCTTCGTGAGGGAGAAGGCTGGCTGCGTAGTTACCTCCAACCTTGGCCGCGCCTGTGCCACAAGGTGCGGCTCTGTCAAATTCTGAAACCATGAAATTGACGGGGGCCAGGCCGCCTTTGAAGTAGGCACCGACAGGCATGCAAAAGACGCAGAAAATGTATTCCGATGCAGGCTTCACACCGACAGTTTCCCCGGATCCGATCATGAAAGGCCTGATGTACAGGGTGGCGCCTGTACCGTAAGGTGGTACGTAGGCTTCATTTGCCTTGACAACCTGATTGCAGGCATCAATGAACTTTTCCACAGGGATCTCCGGCATCAGGATCCTTCTCGCGCTGTCCTGCATGCGTTTCGCATTCAAATCGGGCCGGAAAAGCTGGATCTTTCCATCTTTCCTACGGTACGCCTTGAGTCCTTCGAAGCACTCCTGAGAATAGTGAAAGACATTTGCGGCTTCGCTCAAGGTGATCGTGCTGTCCTCGACAAGTTTCCCTTCGTCCCATTTGCCGTTTTTCCATTTCGAGATGTACCGGAAGTCTGTCTTCATATATTGAAAACCCAGATTCTTCCAGTCAAGATCAACTGTTTTGCTCATTTTGTTTCCCCCTTTACCACTGTTGTCGAATATGTTTTCTTCAATTTTATGATCCTGGATGGGAACCGTTAGTTCAAGTGTAGCGAAATATAAGGAAAATTGCACCCCAAAGGGATTAATTTGTAGGGAGCATCATTCCCATGATTTGGGATCGGCCGAAAACGAAAGCACGGGCAGAAATGAAAAAGCGGAGGACGAATT
The DNA here is from genome assembly GCA_964515395.1 of uncultured Synergistaceae bacterium. Classification (GTDB taxonomy): domain Bacteria; phylum Synergistota; class Synergistia; order Synergistales; family Thermovirgaceae; genus UBA1876. Next base: position 5,412 of record CAZERC010000002.1, read on the forward strand.
CATCCTCCGCTTTTTCATTATTTTGGTAGCCCCAACGGGATTCGAACCCGTGTTACAGGACTGAGAACCCTGGGTCCTGGACCACTAGACGATGGGGCCACTTTGAACGCTTTGGCTGGGGGACAGGGACTCGAACCCCGACTTCTTGATCCAGAGTCAAGCGTCCTGCCAATTAGACGATCCCCCACTTTAGCTACCTTCCAATCGGAACGCGCGGCATATGATATCATGGCTTCCGCCATCGTGCAAGAGGCATGGCAGGGCTTTCATTTCCCGCCGAGATCTGTGTTGACACGCCTGTTTTGTTCTTCAGTGCCGACAACGGCGACATAATCGCCGGCCTGGAATATAAAATCGCCATCGATGACATCGAAAAAGGAGAAATTTCTCCTGAAGGGCCGTGATTATTATACAATGAGAGCATCATCAGAAATAATCGTCAAGTACATGTGACTGGACAGGGATAATGTCGGCTTTCCTTCAGGAAGTATTCGGGAGGTGCATCCTATGCATGTTGAATCCGGGGCGTACAAGGCGTTGCTTGCGAAACGGCCCCTGAACGTTCAGGCTGTTTACGAGACGGAGCCGGTGGCGATCACGAGCGGCAGGGATATTGCCGAGGCGGCGAGGAACACCCGTTCCATCGTACTGGCGGCAAATGTGCGCAATCCTTTGACGGTAAAGGGTGTCCTGAAAGCAGCGAAAAAACTGAATGCCGCAGTCCTTTTGGAACTGGCTAAATCGGAGTCCACCTATTGCGGCTGCACTTTCGACAATGTTCCCGATTACGCGGTGAAATATTCGGCGGAATTGGGACACGGCGTGGTTTTCGGTTTGCATGTAGACCATTATGCCATCAAGTCGCAGGAGGACCTGCTGAAATCCATCGCTCACCTGAGAGGTATCATCGAGAGGGGCTGGACCTCTGTAGCCGTCGATGCATCACACAATCCGGACTGGGAAAACCTGTGCTATACCAGGGACGTGGCCATGAACATTCCGGCGTATCTCGGTCTCGAGGTCGAAGTCGGAGAGATTAAAGGCCCGGGCGAGCTGACAACTGTTGAAGAAGCGCTTTTTTTCATCGGCGGGCTCAATGCATGGGGAATTTTCCCCGATTACCTTGCCATTTCAAATGGCAGCAAGCACGGGACTTATGACACGACTGCCGGAGAGGTCGAGGGAATCGACCTCGACAGGACAGCGGAGGTTGCAGGAGCCATCCGGCCCTACGGGGTGACCCTTGCCCAGCATGGCATTTCCGGGACTCCTCTGGACAAGGTCTCACTTTTCCCCGAGTATGGCATCAACAAAGGGAATGTGGGAACCCTGTGGCAGAATATTGTCTTTGGACTTGAAATGGACCCGCAAACGGGAAACGCCCTTACGGAAGCCGGGGCCTACCTGAAGGACCCGAAACGGGGTGTGCCCGAGGAGCTTTGGCGGAAGATCGTCGAGTGGGCTGACGAACAGGGGTACTCCCGAAAGGATGGAAACTACAAGAAAGCCAACAAGCCATTTCATGAACTGATCCTGTCACTTCCGGAGAAACGGCAGGAGGCGATCATAGAGGAGACCGCCGAATGGGCCGAACGCTACATCAAGGCCTTTCACGGTGAAGGGACGGCGGAAGCGGTCATGGAGGCGGTCTCGAAGCGGCTGGACCACAATGCTGCGCCCGAAAGAAGCCTTCGGGGACCGAGGACGGACTTTGTCCCCGAAAAGGCGCCCAGGCGGAAGGTCCGAACCACGGACGAGGACTTTTCCGACTAGGATCATGCAGATGCCGGATCCGCGGATGAAAGCGGGGGGGGTGGCAGCAGGCCACCCCTGATTGTTGCGTGGCTCGCCCAGCAGCCGGGTGAGTCATGTTAGGATGAATTTCTGGAGGTGCATCAATGGCAAGAACAACATCAAGGAGTCGCCGCAGTATCAAAGGGCCCAAAGACGGCGAACTCAGATTCATACCCCTTGGTGGTTTGGGCCAGATCGGCAAGAACATGATGGCCATCGAATATGGCGACGACATCATTGTGATCGATTGCGGGCTCATGTTCCCCGAGGAAGAAATGCTTGGAATAGACTTCGTCATACCCGACGTAACCTATCTCCTGGAGCGAAAAGATAAAATCCGCGGACTCGTGGTAACCCACGGGCATGAAGACCACATCGGGGGTTTGCCGCTGATTTTGCCCGATCTTGACGTGCCGATTTACGGAACGAAACTGACCCTTGGCATGGTGGAAGCCAAGTTCCGGGATTCCGCTCCTGATTATTCGCTGGAGACGAACGAAGTGGCCGCAGGCGAATCGTTTACCCTGGGGTGCTTCCGGTTGCACTGCATATCGGTGTGTCATTCGATCCCGGATGGCATAGGGCTTGCAATAGAGACGCCCATAGGAACCATTGTCCATACGGGAGATTTCAAGCTTGATCCGACCCCTGTGGATGGCAGGATCACCGATTACTCGACCTTTGCGGAATTCGGGAGAAGAGGCGTTCTGCTCATGCTGTCGGATTCCACCAATGTCGAAAGAAACGGTTTTACCCCGTCGGAACGACTTTTGGGGGGTACGCTGAATAATCTTTTCAGAAGCTACAAGAGCAAACGCATTATCATATCCGCTTTTGCGAGCAACCTTCACAGGGCGCAGTTGATCATCGATGCTGCCGCAAAGTTCAACAGGAAAGTCGTTCTCATGGGTCGCAGCATGATCCAGAACGTGGAACTCGCACGTGAGCTCGGGTACATCAAGGCCGACGATGATCTTTTCCTGTCACTGGACGAGATATCGGACGTCCCGGAAAGCAGGGTCGTGGTCTTGACTACCGGAAGCCAGGGAGAGCCCTTTTCGGGACTTGTCCTTATGAGCAAGGGCGAACATCGCCATATCAGCCTCGGATCCAAGGATGTGGTCGCCGTTTTCGCGACCCCTGTTCCAGGGAACGAAAAGCTTGTCAGCCGGACCATCAACAGACTTTTTGCATGCGGATGCGAAGTGATTTACGACAAGGACAAGAATGTTCACGTTTCCGGGCATGCTTCCCTGGAGGAACTGAAAATGATGTTCAGCATGGTGCGGCCAAAATATTTCGTTCCCCTTCACGGCGAATACAGGCATCTTGTCCGGCATGGACAGCTGGCGAAGGAAATGGGCATGTCCCAGAGAAACATTTACGTCATGCAGAACGGAGACATGTTGCGGATCACGGAAAAAACCGCCCAGATGAAACATAATGCCATCCCTGCGGGAGGAAGGCTTGTCGATGGAATGGCCCTGGGAGAGATGCAGGGGAGCCTTTTGAAGGAACGGCGAGATCTTTCGGAGGACGGGATTCTCACGCTTTCGGTCGCCCTGGACGGCAAGTGGAAAGTCCTCGGTGAACCACAGATCGAGAGCGTGGGGTTCATTCACATGAAAGATGCGACGGGACTCAGAAATGAACTAGGAAAGGCAGTCAAAGACGCTGTCGGAAAGGGGAGGTCGTCACAGAAAAAAGATTTGGAACAGCTCGAATCTTTGATCACGAACCGGGTCAAGGATGTTTTGAGGCGACACGGTGTCAAGGGCCGTTCATATCCCGTCATCGTCCCCATGGTAAACGTTCTGGACGAAAAAAAATGAATTCAGCCGCGCTGTGACAACTACTGCGGGTAGCGCGGGATGGCCCTTTGCGGAAAACCAGGTGGCCACATACTCTTTTGTGTAGTAACCTGTCCGACGGAATGAACAGGGTCTGGAGGAGATAGGACGTGTCGATGGGTATGGTCTTCAACCTTCTCGGTGGAATCGGGCTTTTTCTTTTCGGTATCAAGCTGATGGGGGAATCCCTGCAGGACCTCGCCGGCGACAGGATGCGCCGCCTTATCTCGGCGTTGACAAGCACACCCGTAAAGGGAGTCCTTGTCGGGACGGCGGTCACGATGTTAATACAAAGCAGCAGCGCCACAACAGTCATGGCCTCGAGCTTTGTTCACGCGGGGCTCATGACTTTGAAACAGGCGATAGGGGTCATCATGGGAGCCGCCATTGGAACGACCATTACCGCCCAGATCATTGCCTTCAAAATCAAGGCTTTTGCGTTGCCCATCATCGGGATCGGAATGATCTTCGCCGTGTTCGGGAGGACCAAGAAACAAAAGTACATCGGAAATTGCGTCGTCGGTTTCGGCCTGCTTTTCATCGGAATGCAAACCATGGAGCAGGCCATGTATTTTCTGAGGGACAGACAGGACATTTTCCTTGCATTCAGCCACCACCCGATACTGGGCGTGATGGCCGGTACGGTTTTGACCATGCTGGTGCAATCCAGTTCCGCCACCGTCGGTTTGACCATGGCCATGGCCTCCCAGGGATTGCTTCCGCTCGACGCAGCCATACCCATCCTCTTCGGAGATAATATCGGGACTACCGTCACTGCGGTGCTGGCTTCACTCGGGTTGAACCGGTCGGCGAAGCAGGCGGCTTTTGCGCATGTTTTTTTCAAAATAATCGGTGTCATCGTCTTCATGGCGATATTCCCGGCTTTCTACAGGATTGTCCTCATGACCTCCACTGATATCGCCAGACAATTGGCCAACGCCCACACGATCTTCAATGTCCTGAACACACTCATGTTTCTGCCCTTTACCGGTCCCTTCGTCAGGTTCGTACAATGGGTTGTTCCAGACCGGGGAGAAGTTTTCGACATGGGTCCCCGGTATCTTGACCGGAACCTCATTTCGGCCTCACCCGCAGCAGCCGTCGACGCAGTGAGAAAGGAACTTGTTCGACTTGGATATCTCGCAAAGGACATGATGCGCGACGTCAAGGCCGCTTTTGTAGCCGGCGACAGAAAGATGATTGCCCAGGTTCTCCAGACGGAGAGAACGATCAACGAACTGACCAGGGAAATCACGTCCTTTGCTACGGAACTCATGCAGGAAAGCCTTCCCCCGCTTCAGTCTTCCTCTCTTTCATTTTATGTGAATGGCGTCGGCGACCTGGAACGGGTCGGAGACCATGCTGAAAACCTGATTGAGCTTTTCGAGTACAAGGTTGACCACCACCTTGTTTTTTCCGATTTGGGCATGGAGGAGTTCAACCTGATGATCGACAAGGCCATCGAAGCCATCGATCTGGCTGTGGGGGCACTCGACGAGGGCGATATCGACAAGGTCAACGCCGTGTTGTCTCTGGAGGACGAAATCGACAGCCTTGAACGCGAGCTTCGCATGCGTCATATAGAAAGGCTCAACGAAGGGGTATGCCAGCCGGGGGCGGGAGTGGTTTTCATTGATATTTTGAGCAACCTGGAACGAATAGGAGATCACGCCAACAACATCGCCCTGATCATGAAAGACATCATCAAGACCCGGATGGAGAAGGTGAAATGACGCAAACGACCATGACGCTTGCCTCGGGGCTGATCCAGGGATTGACGGAGTTCCTCCCGATCAGCAGTTCGGGACATCTTGCCCTGTTTCAGCAATATTCGGGCATGACAGAGCCTCCACTTGCCTATGACGTGCTCCTGCATTTTGCGACAATGAGTGCCACCATCCTTTTTTTCTTCAACGAGATCGTGGCGGCCTGCGCGGAATGGTTTTCGGGGTTTGTGAAGCGCTCGCTCAGAAGGTCCTACGGATGGATCCTGGGCTGGGCGGTCATCGCCGGTAACGCGGTCACCGTGGGAGTTGCACTTGCGTTGAAAAACAGTGTCGAGACATTTTTTGCTTCCACCTTGTGTGTCGGGATCGCCTTTTTTGTGACGGCCGGTGTCTTGTGGTACGGAAGCACACTCAAAGCCGGCAAAGAGCAGGTCTCTTTGTCCAGAGGTCTTTTCGTGGGACTTGTCCAGGGAGTGGCAGTCATCCCGGGCATTTCCCGTTCGGGTGTGACGATCATCGCCGGACAACGTGCAGGTCTTGAACCGGAAGAAGCCTTCAGGTTTTCCTTTCTGATGTCTCTTCCTGCCATCGGGGGAGCGACGCTGCTTCAGCTTTTTGAGTTCGGAGGGTTCAAAGGATTTATGAGCCAATTACCTTCAGCCTGGAGCGTCGGCTTGTTATTGGCCTTTTCCTCGGGACTGGCTTCGCTCTGGCTTTTGAAGAAAGTCGTGCTTGCACGGAAATGGCGGTGGTTCTCCGTGTATTGCGCCATCGCGGCGACAGCGGCGATTTTTGGATCTTTGAACGGAGGGTAAGGAACGATGGCGCGTTCTTCGACGAAAAAATGGTGGATTGCGTTCGCCCTGGTCGTACTTGGGAGCGTTGCGGGGCTCTACCTGCAAGGCTTTGAAGTGACGGAACGTTTTTTTCGCGACATTGTGGATGCGGGATTCGATACAGGGAGTCTGGATCTGGTTTTCCTGAAGATCAGGCTGGCTTTTTCCGTGACGATCAACGCGGGAACCCTTGTTGGTGCCGCACTGGCTGTCTGGGTATTGAGATGATTGACGTGTGCCGGAAGACTCCCCCGTTCGTGCTTGCATCGGGCTCGCCCCGAAGGGAGCAATTACTCAAGGCCCTTGGGTGGGATTTTATAAAGGATGTTCCCGACATCGATGAGAGACTATACACCGGGGAAAAGGCGGAAGGCGCCGTGGTCCGCCTCGCCTTGGAAAAAGCCTCCGTCGTGGCGCAAAGGCACCATGAATGCCTTGTAGTTGCGGCCGACACCATCGTGCGCCTCGGACAGGCAGTTCTCGGGAAACCTGCCAACCGGCTGGAGGCTTTCGAAATTCTCGGCATGCTTGGCGGAAAAACCCATGAAGTGTTGACTGGTGTCGCTATTGTCCAGGGTGAAAGGAAAGCTTCAGGCTATGAACGGACACTGGTAGAATTCCGGGACCTTACTCGTGATGCGATCGACGCGTACCTTGATTGCAACGAGAGTCTTGACAAGGCCGGGGCTTACGGAATCCAGGAGCGTGGGTCCTTGTTGGTCAAAAGCATTCATGGATGTTATTTCAATGTAGTCGGGCTCCCATTAGGATTGATGAGCAGGCTGCTTGAAGATATCGGGGTGCCCCTCGAGCATCAGTGGAGGATGGGATATGAAAGACCGTAACCGGTTTTTTGCTTTTCTTCTCGCATTTGTCCTGATTGCGTCTCTTCCGGCCATTGTAACCCGGTGGAACGTCGAGTCGGAAAATACCGAAACAGCCCTCGTGGCGGAAACTGCGGACATCGAATCTGTTGCAGGTGGTGCGGGCACAACTTCATTGAACGCCGTGGAAAGATTGCGCAGGGCGGGTCTGACGGCCCTTGTCGTGCAGGAACTGACTGGTGAAGAACTTGCCGGAGGAGCCCTTCCCGTTGAGTTCGGTCCAGCGGCCGAACTCCTCGAAGGTGAGGACGAAATTCCGGAACGGGCGGTCCTTTCCATCAAGGCGGACGATCCCCTGGCGGAACGGGTCGTGGATTATACGATAATAAAATTTCCTTTGTCCCGGGTCAGACGGGTTGGGGACGATCTGTGCATCATTCTGCCCGTCAGTTTCCTCAGAACATGGAAAATCGGGATACTCCCTGATTTTATCGGGTTTCAACTTGCAGACAAAGCCGGAATGATGACGGTCTACAGGCCGTCGCCGTCACCTGGTGTCCCAGCAGAGAAGGTGGCCCAAACGGTTTCGTGGGTCCTTGAGCGCCACGACATGGTAGGCGCTGTGATTCCGCGGGGGGTCGTCGTGCCGGGGTACCCCGATCTGGAGCCCCTGGCGGCGGTCCTGCAGGTTCAAAAGATTCCTGTCGCAAAAGTCGAGTTCTCGAGTCAGATCGGCATTAGGAATCTGGAAAAGGCGATGTTTCCAAGGGTCCTGCCCCTTCATAGCGTCCTTGAAGATGAGATCGTGGTTCGAAAGATAACCAGGGACGAACTGGTCGACCGTTTTGTCAGGGCGGCCAGGGAGCGATCTGTGCGGATTCTTTACATCCGGCCGTCTTCGCTGTTTTCGGGAAAACGACTGGAGCAGATGGAAACCGAATGCCGGGCAATTACCGGCAGGATGGAAGGCCTGGGACTTGAAAACGGCTGGCCTTCGACGTATCCGCTTGTCAAAACGGGGTTTCCGGCAGCCTTTGCCTTGTCGCTTCTGGTTTTTCTCCTGTTGCTGAAAACAGGCGGCAGGTTTCTTGATGAGGAAAACATCACCCATGGGAAAAACTTCTGGTTGATTGCTGCAGCGACTGTATTTCTTTCAGTTGTATCCGCGCCGGTTATCATGAAAGTTTCTCTTGCGGCAAGGATATTTGGTGCACTGGCCGCTTCGCTGGGAGCGACCGAGGCGACGCTGACCGCTCTCGACGGGGCGGAAAGACCTGCCTCGAGGCTTCTGGCTGGGGTTGGCGTCGCTCTCGTGACAGGCCTTGCAATTGCCGCATTTTTCGGCAATACCTGGTACATGCTCAGAATGTCGACCTTCTCGGGAGTCAAGATCTCGCTTTTGCTCCCGCCGGTCATTGTTCTGCTTCATGACTTGAGGCAAAGGATCCATCCCGAATCGCTTGAGCAGGTCCTTTCGCGGCCGCCCATATGGGGTGAAATCCTGCTTTTTTCTGTTCTGTTCGGCCTGGCGGGACTTGTGCTTCTGCGGAGCGGGAATGTCTCTTTCGTGCCGGGATGGGAGAAAGCCTTCCGTGAAAGCCTCGAACAGCTTCTCGTGGCGCGTCCGAGAACTAAGGAATTCATGGCTGGTTACCCAAGCCTCATCCTCTGGTATGTTACGGCCAGGATGGGGCTATGGCAGCGATATCGCGAGGTGTTCAGGCTTGGAGGCACCCTTGCCTTTTCCTCTGTGATCAACAGTTTCTGTCATTTCCATACGCATTTGTTTTTCATCCTTTTCAGGGTGGCTAACGGGGTTTGGGCCGGAGTTGCTGTAGGCCTTGTGCTCGCGGCGGTTCTCGTGTGGGTGCTTCTGCCGTTCTGGAAGCGCTGGGGAAGGGTGTTCACGGCGTGAAGAAGGATTTCCGCGTTGCCCTTTGCGGGTATTACGGATACGGAAATCTGGGCGACGAGCTTTTGGCGGAAGCCCTCGTGACGCTCCTGGAAAAAGAGGGGGTTCCCCGTGAGGAGATGGTGATCCTCTCCGGTGATCCTTCGACAACGGAAAACAGCCTCGAGACACATGCAGTAAACAGGAACCGGCCCCTTGCCGTCTGGCGCACGCTTCGAACTACGGAGACCTTTCTTCTCGGTGGCGGTGGGCTATTCCAGGATACGACCAGTCTCAGGTCATGCATGTATTACTGGGCGACGGTGAGGATGGCGGAAAGGGCCGGCTGCATCCTTTGGGCGTTCGGTCAGTCCATCGGCCCTCTTGCGAGACGCCTTTCCAGGTATTTCGCCTTTGATGCCCTGAGGCGTTGCACGGTCCGGGTGGTGCGGGACGAGCATTCACAGAACTGGCTTGCTGAAAGAAAACTCGAGGCACGGAAGGGGCCCGACCCAGTGTTTGCCCTTTCCGTTTCAGGGGAAACTGCAGGGGAAGGAGATTTTCTGTTGTTGAACGTCAGGCCCTGGAGGGACGACCTTCCGAGGCGGACCGTTGAAGCCGTACAGGAGTATGCCTCCCGGTCAAGGCGGGAGATCATCGGTGTGGCCCTTTCGCCGGAAGACGAAAGCTGCATGACGGACTTTCAGGAAAAAGGTATCATACGCTTCAGAGAGATCAAAAGGATCACGTCGGGCCGCGATGCGTCGGAGTTATGGCAAAAAGCGTCGGCGGCTTATGGAATGCGTCTTCATTTTTGTGTCCTTTCAGTTATGGCAGGTCTCCCTTGTGTAGCCATTCCCTACGACCCGAAGGTTTCTTCCTTCGCAAAGGAGTGGTGCCTTCCGGTGTGGGGAGGAGACGACCCGTTGCCGACAATTGAAAAGAGCACGGACCTGTCGAAAAAACTTGAGACAACCCGCCAGAACCTGGCCGAAACCATGCATGGCGCCCTCAAAACGGTGTTTTTGGGAGGATTCCATGGAGACTGAGAGAAAAAAAGCCCTGGAAGAGACAGCGTTGAAAGTACGAAAAGATATTGTTCGCATGATCGGAGTGGCGAAAGGGGGACACCTTCTTTCATCCCTTTCGATTGTAGACCTGCTGGTTTTTCTCTATTGGGAGACCATGGACATCAGTCCCGACGACCCTCTCCGGCCGGATCGGGACCGGTTTGTCTTGAGCAAGGGGCATGGATGCCCTGCCCTGTATGCCGTATTGGCAAACCGTGGTTACTTCGACAGGGACGAGCTTTGGACATATCGCCGGCTCGGCTCGATGCTCCAGGGGCATCCGCAATTCCCGCGCACTCCCGGTGTTGACGCGCCGAGCGGTTCCCTCGGGATGGGACTGGGTATTGCAACCGGCATGGCGCTTGCCTTGCAAACAGATGGAAAGCTTTCCCGTGTGTTCGCGATTCTGGGCGACGGTGAGCTTCAGGAGGGATCGGTTTGGGAATCGGTCATGACGGCCTCCCAATGGAAACTGCACAACCTCGTTGCTATCGTGGATGTCAATGGCATCCAGATGGAAGGTGACGTCAGGGGCAGCAAGCAAATGGAGCCACTGGCGAACAAATTCGAATCCTTCGGGTGGACGGCTGTGCCCTGTGACGGCCATGACATGGCCAGCATCGAAGACGCGCTCGATGTCAGTCTCTCAAAGGTGGAAACTCCTTCGGTGATCCTTGCGGCGACAATCCCCGGGAAAGGGGTATCCTCAGCGGAGACCGGGAAATTGCGTCCGGCGGAACCCATGGACAGGATGACCATGGAGGAATCCCTGAGTGAACTTGAAGAGAGGTCCGAAGACAAGACGGATGAGGCAGAGGCTGGTGAGCCCGATGAAAAGTACCCGTGACGCCTTCGGTGAAGCTTTGATGGATCTTGGACATCGAAAGAATGATATTGTCGTCCTTGATGCGGACCTCGCATCGTCGACAAGGACGGAGATGTTTTTGAGGCACTTTAAAGACAGGTTTTTCAATGTGGGTGTCTCGGAACAGGATCTGGTCCAGGTTGCGGCAGGGATGGCCTTGTGCGGCAAGGTTCCCTTTGCCTGCTCTTTCGCAGCCTTTCTTGTAACCAGGGCTTACGACCAGATCAGGACCACTGTTGCGATGCCGGGACTTCCTGTCAAACTGGTGGGAACCCATGGTGGCATCACTGTAGGGGAAGACGGCATAACCCATCAGATGACTGAAGACATAGGCCTCATGAGGAGCCTTCCCAACATGAACGTCCTTGTTGCGGCCGATGCGGAAGCGGCCCGGGAACTTACTTTTCTGGCAGCACAAATAGAAGGTCCTGTCTATTTGAGGCTTGGACGTGAGCCTGTCCCCGCACTGTATGCCGAGGGAGAAAGTTGTTTCGAGGCCGGCGGAGGCCAATTGTTGAAAGAGGGAGACGGCGTCACCTTCTGTACATGTGGCATAATGGTTCACGAAGCCTTGAGAGCGGCTGAAATTCTCGAGAAACAGGGAATCAGGGCAGAGGTCATCGACTGTTACAGCGTAAAACCCCTTCCACGGCAACTTATCCTTTCATCGTTGCGCAGGACAGGTTGCTGTGTCGTGGCGGAAGAGCACAATATCATCGGCGGGCTTTCTGAGGCCATCGCGAGATTGTCGGCAACGGAGTTCCCCGTTCCGATGCGGTTCGTCGCGGTGAACGACAAGTATGGACAAAGTGGAACACCGAGGGAACTTCAGGAATATTACGGCTTGACCTATCGGGAGGTCGTTTCGGCCACCGCTCAGGTCTGGGCGCTTCGCAGGAGGCTATGATGGAGATCCGGATCGCGGGAGTCACCAAACAATTTTATCCGGATATCGTCGCCCTGCGCGATGTTTACCTCACCATCCCCCAGGGCGATTTCGTCTATCTCGTGGGGCCGACAGGCTCGGGAAAGACGACGCTCATGCGCCTGATCACCCGGGAGCTTGTCCCGACAAAGGGACAGATTACCGTGGGCGAGTGCAACCTGCGCTCACTGGGTTCTCTTGACCTCGCCTATTACAGGCGGGACATCGGAGTGGTCTTCCAGGATTTTCGACTGATAGAAAACATGACCGTTTACGAAAACGTCGCCTTCGTGCAGGAAGCCATCGGTATGCCGAAAAGCCTGATACATGACCGGACGGGGGAAATTCTTGATCGTCTGGGACTGTGGAGAAGACGACAGCTGTATCCGGAACAGCTCTCCGGAGGGGAACAGCAGCGCGTGGCGATTGCCAGGGCCATGGTCAACTGCCCGGGTATCCTGCTGGCCGATGAACCCACAGGGAACCTCGACCTGACGACGGCGGAAGACATTATGAGCATACTTCTCTCCATCAATGCGTCAGGAACGACAGTCCTGGTGGCAACCCACAACCAATACATCGTTGACGAGTTTCGGCAGCGTGTCGTCGGAATTCGTCGGGGACGCGTGATCAGGGACGAACGGAAAGGCAGGTATGAGCCGGATGGCGATCTTTAGATATGTCCTCCGCGACACCTGGCGTCTTCTTGCCCGTAACCTCGGTTTGAGCGTCTTGACGTTTATTACCGCGGTAGCCGTATTTTACCTTGTGGGTGCGAGCGTCCTTTTCGTCATGAACACGAGAGCGATGATTGCCGGAGTAGAAAGCAACCTGCTCGTGCAGGCTTATGTAAAGAGCGAAGAAGGCGTACTCCAGACTGTGGCGGAAAAGATGTCGGCCATGGATTGCGTAGCCTCTGTGGAAACCATTACCCCCGAAGAGGCTCTGGAAAAGCTCAAGGCCAGGCTTGGAAACCAGGCTGATGCCGTCACGTTGCTGGGGGAAAACCCCCTTCCGTCCAGTGTCCAGGTCCAGGTCAAAAAGGCGGAGTTCGCCACCGTGGTTGCACGGGAGCTGATCGCCATGCCGGAAGTCGATGACGTTGTCTACTCAGGAGAACTGGCCGAGCGGCTTCAGAAAATTTCTTCTTTCGTTTCACGATTGTCTCTGATTATCCTGGTCATTTCCATCACGGCGGCTTCGCTGGTCCTTTTCAACACCATCCGGATCAGTGTGTTTGCCCGGAAAGAAGAGATTGAAACCATGCTTCTCGTGGGAGCTACACCTGCATTCGTCGCCTTCCCCTTCGTACTTCAGGGAGTGGTGCTTGGCGTGCTTGGGGCGTTCTTTGCCAGCGGTATTCTCTACTTTTCATATGGCTACGCCATAAATGCCCTCGCCCGTTCGTTGCCCTTTTTGTCGCTTATCCAGAATCCGGAATTACTCCTGCGGCTCGGTATCGTTCTTGTGGGCGGCGGGGTTACAATTGGATGGATATGCAGCTGGCTGGCCGTATCGAAATTTATCAGGGCGGCAACACGGCCCCATTGACGTGACGAGGTGACGAGGATGTCCACATCGGTGAAAACGCGAAGATGGAAACAATTATTCACTGGAATACTTGCCCTGGCCTGGATTGCGGTACTGCCCGGGTTCTGTCCGGCAGAGGCGGCATCCATATCCCAGATTGAGGGAACCATCAAAAATGAAGAAAAACGTCTGGAAACGATCAAGCGTCAGATAGACTATCACCAGCGGCAAGTGGTACAGACGAAAAAAAAGGAAAAATCGATTCTCAATGACCTTTCACAGATCAACCAGAATATTACCCTGCTTGAACAGCAGATTCGCCTGCTGACACTGAAAGAGCAACAAACCCAGCTTCGTATCGAGGAAACCGTCGAGAAGATCGCCAGGACGGAACAAAAGATCCAGCGGACAAAGGGTGCACTGGGTGACAGGATTGTAGCGATATACAAATATGGAGATGTGGCCAACTTCAATCTGCTTTTTTCCGCGGCAAACGCACATGAGGCCATGTCCAACTCCTATCTGTTGTCGAAAATCGCCAGACAGGATCAGCGGATTATCGGTGAGCTTGCCGAGTCGGCACGACAGCTGGAGGCAGCCAAGGCGGAACTGGAGCAACAAAAGCGCGCACTCCAGCAGCAGCGCGCCGACCTTGAAACCAGGAAAAAATCACTCAAGAGTGCCGAAAGAAAGAGGGAAAGCATGCTTGACACCCTGGCGGAGCGGAAAGAGGCTCATGCCAGGGCCATGCGTGAACTCCAACAGGCCGAAAAGGAACTGCAGGGAAAAATCAAGCAGCTTCTGGCAAAAAAACGGCAACTTGCAGCGTCGAGAAACACCAGGGTGTTGACCTATAGCGGAGGCAAGCTCAGCTGGCCCGTCAAGGGAAATATTACGAGCACCTTCGGCATGAGGGTCCACCCGACGTTCAAGACGAAAACGATGCACACGGGGATCGATATCGACGCAAGACAGGGTGATCCGGTCAGGGCTGCGGAGTCGGGCGAAGTGCTGTACGCCGGGTGGTTGCGAGGCTACGGGCAAATCGTCATTATTGACCACGGAAGTGACCTGACGACTGTCTATGCGCATCTCTCAAGGATCGGTGTCCAGGAGGGGCAAAGCGTAAAGGCGGGCCAGCAGATAGGAAATGTGGGCCAGACCGGCGTCGCTTCAGGATCTCATTTGCATTTCGAGGTCAGGGTGAATGGAGAATCCCGGGACCCGATGAGGTACCTGGGCCGCTGAAAAAAGTGGTGAAGGGATGGAGACAGAGGAATGTCACGACGCTTTAGAGATATATTGCTCGGTATCCTGATAGGCTCGCTGATCGCCGGCGGCATCTTTTCCGCCCGGGCGAGTGAAGAATATGACCTTTCGCGGATAGTTCCCTTCGCGGCTTCCGATTTGTGGCTCATCAAGCAGGCGCGGACGATCGTGGAGACCTATCATGTAGAAGGCTCGGAAAATGTCAGGGAAAAGGATCTGCTCTACGGTGCCATACACGGGATGGTGAAGGCCTGGAACGATCCCTATACACGTTTTGTGGATCCCGAGCAGCTGGAGGAAGAGGAAATCGAAATGGAAGGGGAATACGGCGGTCTCGGCATTTACATCAGTCAGAGAGACGGCCGCACGCTCGTCGTGAGCCCCATTGAGGGAACTCCTGCCGACCGGGTAGGACTGAAGCCCGGGGATGAGATCGTCAAGATCGAAGAAGAAGTCATCCTCGGGTGGGACCAGAACAAGGTGGTTGACAACCTCCGGGGCAAGCCGGGGACTGAAGTGACCATCTGGATCAGGCGCGAAGGCGAGAACCAGCTTCTCGAGTTCGATATCAGGCGTGAACAGATCCAGATACACACTGTGCGTCACGAAATGATAGGCGATACTGGATATCTCAGGATCTCCCAGTTCAATCAGAAAACAAGACGGGAGTTCCTCGAAGCCCTCAGGGATGTAAAAGCCAAGGGCGCCAAGGACCTTGTCCTCGATTTGCGGAACAATCCGGGCGGTCTCCTGAACGTCTGCGTGGAAATAGCAGACATGTTCCTTGACGAAGGTGTCATCGTCAGCACCAAGGGGCGGTTCGAGCGGGCCAACGAGGTTTTGTACGCGACATCCGGCACAGTTGCTGAACTTCCCATTGCCGTACTTATCAACGAGGGAAGCGCCAGTGCTTCTGAAATTCTTGCCGGTGCCCTCAAAGACCACGAAAAGGCGGTACTTCTCGGAAAGAAGACCTTCGGGAAGGGATCTGTCCAGACTCTTTTCAACCTTCCAGATTCCTCCGGCGTTTTCGTCACCATCGCCAAATATTACACGCCGGAAGGAAAGGTAATAGACAAGATAGGTCTCGAACCGCACATCGAGGTCGAAGGTGAATTCGGCAAAGCACATGACGAGGACGCACAACTGCAACGGGCCCTTCAAGAACTCCGGGGGGCACGGTGAGGATATCGAAAAGGGCATGACTGAAAGAAAGAAGTTTTTCAGTCAAGCCTTACCTGTTATTTTTGTCGTCTGGCTTGTCATCTTTTTATTGTCCGGTTTCCCGAAGGAAAATCCGGCGGAAGCGGAATCGCGGAAAATACCTATAGCAATTCTTATCGATGATTTCGGGTATTCCCGGGAGGCGGCGCGGACTCTCTCAAGTCTTTCCATGCCCGTTACGTGGGCGATAATTCCCTACAAGTCCTATAGCCTGTGGACGGCTGACCTGGCGCGAGAAAAGGGCATACCCTTTTTAACCCATCTTCCCATGCAGGCGGAGATGGATCCACAAAATGGTCCGTATCTTGTTGGCGTGGGTATGCCTCGCGAGCAGATACGTCAGGTTGTCAGAAATGCCATCTGGTCCCTTCCTGGGACCGCCGGTCTCAACAACCACAGGGGATCGAAAGCGACGTCCGATCCGGTGGTAATGAATGCCGTTGTCGATGAGGTCGAAGCGGAAGGCCTTTTGCTGGTGGACAGCAGGACCAGCTCGAAGTCGGTTGCTTACCAGGTTGCGAAAAACCGGGGGATCCCGGCGGGGAGAAACAGGATATTTTTGGACCACCAGGCGAATGCCGAATACATGTGGAGCCGCTTTTACGAACTCAGAAACATGGCAAGAAGGCATGGGGGCGCCATCGGCATATGTCACGCAAGACCTGAAACGATCCCTTTCCTGTTTGCCCTGTACGAATCGGCTCCTCCTGATGTACAATTTGTCACCGTGCCGGAGTACCTTTCGAGGATTTTACACGGCAATGAGGAGGAATAGCGAATGAAAGGCAAAGTCGAGGCGATCATTGGAACCCAGTGGGGAGACGAGGGAAAAGGACGTGTCGTGGACGCCGTCGCCTCACGAGTGGACGTGGTCGCCCGTTACCAGGGTGGCGCCAACGCCGGGCATACAGTCATGGCGGAAGGCGAGACCTATATTTTCCACCTGTTGCCTTCGGGAATGCTCTATCCCGGGAAAACCTGCGTCATCGGAAACGGCGTGGTCATCGATCCGCAACAACTGATAGACGAACTCGAGGAACTGCAGGACAAAGGCAAGGACAGGGCACGACTTGTGATAAGCGAGAGCGCTCATGTCGTCATGCCCTATCACAAGGTCCTTGACGGCATGGAGGAACGGTTCCGCGGAACAGGCAGGAGGATTGGCACCACACGAAGGGGAATCGGCCCCTGCTACATGGACAAGGTGAGCAGACGCGGCATCCGCATGGAGGACCTGCTCGAACCTGACGTCCTCAGGGAAAAGCTGACTTTCAACCTGGAGTACAACAATCTTCTTCTGACACGCATTTACGAGGAATCTCCTCTTTCTTTCGGTGAGATATATGATGAAGCCCTTGCATGGGGCGAGCGGCTCGCACCTTACATCGGAGACGGCTCGCTGGTGATCCACAAGGCGCTCGAGGCAGGTGACACGGTTCTGCTCGAAGGAGCCCAGGGAACATTGCTCGATATCGATCACGGGACCTATCCCTTTGTCACGAGTTCCAACGCCGTCGGTGGTGGAGGTTGCACGGGGGCGGGGATCGGACCTGTGCGGATTTCCCGCATGACAGGTGTGACGAAGGCCTATTGCACCCGTGTCGGTTCAGGACCTTTCCCGACGGAAGCGGAAGAAGAGGTGGCCACCCGTCTGAGAGACCGAGGCGGTGAATACGGAGCGACCACGGGACGCCCCAGAAGGTGTGGCTGGCTTGACCTGGTTGCCCTGAAACACGCCGTGCGAGTGAATGGTCTCACAGGGATCGCCCTGACCAAACTGGATGTGCTTTCGGGCGAAAAGGATCTTCCTGTGTGTGTCGCCTATTCCCATGAAGGACGAAGGGATGAAGATTTCAGGGGAGGCTATTCCTACCTCGAGAACGTAAAACCCGTTTTTCAGAAGCTTGCAGGTTGGCAGGAAGATATCAGCGGGTGTGATACATGGGAATCTCTTCCAGAAGAGGCGAGAAAATACATTACCTTCATCGAGGAACAAACGGGTGTTCCTGTCGTATTCATAGGTGTGGGCGCAAAACGGGAGCAGATGATAAGACGGGGCCTTTAGGTTTTCGGGACAGGAAAATGTGAGGAAACGGTAAGAATAAAAAAGGACGGGTTTCCCACCCGTCCTTTTGTTCTCTGGTGGGCGACACAGGTTTCGAACCTGTGACCTCTTCCGTGTGAGGGAAGCGCTCTTCCGCTGAGCTAGTCGCCCTTGCCCGGACATTATATATGGCCTTTTCGGACATTGCAAGGCTTCGGAATCCGTGCTCAGGCGGTGTGAAAAAACCGGAGGCAGCCCGGCTCCCTCCGGTTTCCGTGAATCCCATTCTTCGAAAGACTTTTTCGCTATTTTATCTTGGGTACGTTGAAACTCTTTGCTCCCCAGGATTTTCCCTTCAGCGGTTCACCTTCCACCAGTTCAACAAAACGGTTCAGGCATTTCGGGCACTTGAGGCCCGGGGCGACATCTTCCACCTTGAAGACGTGACTACAGTGGAGACATCGATATGTCCGCATCCAAGAACACCTCCTGATACGTATCGTCGACTTTGAAAACCCGTGTTCAATTATAGTCCTTTCCTGCGGAAATGCCAGTTTTACGGGACGAACGAAGGCGCTACAGGAAGAGCATGCCGAAAACTGCGGCAAAAACGAGACCGGGAAGCATGTTGATGACCTTGATCTGTTGAATTTCGAGAATATTGAGCCCGATGCCGAGAATCATGAGGCCTCCGGCGGCCGTAATTTCGTTGATTACCGTTTCGGTCAGTACAGTTGTCAACTGGGATGCGAGAAGAGTCAGGCTTCCCTGGTAGAGAAACAGCGGAATTGCCGAGAACAGGACGCCGGGTCCGAAGGAAGCGGCAAGTGGTATCGCGGAGACTCCATCCATGAGTGATTTCGTCAAAAGAAGATTCGGGAATCCGCCAAGCCCCTCCTCGAGGGCCCCCAAAACGGCGATGCTCCCCACACAGTAGAGAAGGACGGCGGTGACGAACCCCTCAGTAAAGCGGTCTCCCGATGTTTTCATTCGAGTCTTGATGTAACCGGAAAGTCCTCTGATGCCTCCGTCGATGTTCACAAGTTCTCCGGTAACTGCCCCGAGGACGATGCTGAAGATGAGGATCAGGATGCTTTGGGAACGGAAGGCCATCTGGGTCCCCAAAAACAGGCAGAAGAGTCCGAATGCCTGAAAGGTGATTTTTGTGAGCCGACGCGGTAACCGTTTATGAATGGCGATTCCAAGAAGGGACCCCACTATGATGGCAAGGGCATTGGCCAGGGTCCCGAAGACGGGAATGTTATGAATGATTTCCTGGGTCATATCGTCACTCCGCAACATGTGATAGGCGCCCCGAAGGGCGCCGGCAGGCGTCCATTATACACGACTACCATGAAGGAGTAAGTAGGGGGTATTAAAAAATTTTGAACGTATAGATAAGGGTAAAGTACATGCCTGTTCCAAGAAGGACAAGCCCCGTTATGGCCCGGATTTTCCCCTGTATGGCGTACAGCGATGCTGCAGAGCTTGAAAGGGCGGTAATGCCCAGGGAGAGTGAAACAGCGAGAATGCTCACGGGAAGGGCTGTGCCTATGCCGAAGAGTGCGGGCAGGACAAGGGGAGATCCTTCCCTGGCTGCAAGTGGTATCAGGCCTCCGAAAAAAAGAGCCGCAGAAACAGGACACAGCGCGAGGGCGAAAATGATGCCCATGAGGAAAGCGCCGCCGGGCCCACTGAAAAGTGCCGTGGATCTGAGACGCCTGGTGAAGGAAAAGGGAGGAAGCTCGAGCAGGTCAAGGACAAAGACGCCGACAACCAGGAGGATCGGCCCAAGGAACATATTCATGTGGCGCTGCAGGGCCATGGAAACGGAGGGAATGGCCATAATGCCGTTGACGATGAGCGCTCCCAGGGCCGAAAAGGTGACCATTCGTCCCAAGGCGTAGGCTGTCCCGGAGGCGAGTACTGAACGGTTATTGCCACAATCCTTTTCGATAAATGAAAAGGCGGCGATGTTGGAGGCCAGCGGACATGGGCTGACGGAAGCCAGGATGCCTATCCAGAGCGCTGACAGGGATGAAAGAAGAAAGCTCATGATTGACATCCTTTCGCAAATTGCAGGATCTGGTCTTTTATAAAATCCGCAAGGCGATTCCGGTCGGAAGCCATGTCCCAGACCTGGTCCAGGCGTTTCCACCTCTCGGGGTCACGACGATCGGCAAGGACGACTGTTGTCGTGTAAAGTCCGTAATCGAGGATGTATTCCTCGTTTCCTGGTTCTTCCACGTTGATTTCGGTCCAGTGGATTTCCGGCATCGGGCCTTCGAAATCCCCTTCCTGGAGCTTGTTGATGACTTCTGTGGTTTCCTCTTTTATGATGTCACAAGTGGGGCATTCGGCAGTGCCGTAGAAAAAGAATATCTCGATGGAGCAGTTTTGATCCGGTTGATTCTTTTCCGTTTCCTGTCCGGCCGTTACAGTGCCGACGTGTCCTCCGTGCATGTCCCAAACGTCCCTGGCGGCGATGAAAAAACCGGCGGCGGCGAAAAGTAGAAGGACGATACCGATCAGTCGTTTCATGGAATCTCTCCCGCATGCTGTCCGTTTTGTTTGAGGAACATACCATACATGGTATATAATTTCAATATGAATATCAGACCCGTTTTACCGATATGAGAGGTGATTACCGGTCATGGTTGAAAGTCAGAAGGCAAATACGGTCGAAACGTCAGAAAAGATAATTGAAGAGAAACGCTCTCTCAGGATAACCGGCATGACCTGTGCGACCTGTGCAAAGAATGTTGAAAGAGCCTTGTCGAAAACGAAAGGCGTCAGATTCGCCGCTGTGAACCTGGCTACTGACACCGCTTTCGTGGTTCTGGAAGAGTATGTCCCTCATGAGCGGCTTGTGGAGGCGGTTGAAAATGCAGGTTACGGAGTGACCACGGAATCGGTGGAAGATCTCGAGCAGAAGCGTTATGCCGAATCCCGGAAGAACCTCTGGATTGCCCTTGCCATCACGGTGCCACTCTCGGTTCTGATGATCGCGCACATGGTCGGGTTTCACATGCCATGGTTCGTCTTTCTCGAGGTCGCGGCAGGTGGATTGGTCGTTTTCTACGCGGGGAGAAAGACCATCAAGGGAGCATGGATCGCCCTGACCCACTGGCACACCAACATGGATACGCTGATCTTCTTTGGAGGGGTCGCTTCCTGGACGACAGCCGTATTGAACGCTTCAGGCGTTCCCGTGGCATCCTTCGGAGCTATAGGGGCGATGATCGTCACCCTGCACCTCACGGGGCGCTATGTGGAATCCAGGCTCCGAGACAAGGCAGCCAAGGAAGTCAAATCGCTTTTGAAGATTCAGGCAAGGGACGCGAGAATCCGCACTGAAGAAGGGGAGGAACTCAGCGTTCCCATCGAAGCCGTAAAGGAAGGATTTACAGTGATCGTAAGGCCGGGGGAAAGAATCCCGGTGGACGGCGAGATCAGCGAAGGTCGTTCATCAATCGACGAATCGATGATCTCGGGAGAATCGATCCCCGTCGGAAAAGGACCTGGAGAAGAAGTTACAGGAGGTTCCCTGAATCTTACGGGCCGGCTCATCATACAGGCGACGAAAACCGGAGAGGACTCGTTTTTGTCGCAGATGATCTCCCTTGTACAGGAGGCCCAGGGATCGAAAATTCCCATACAGGCCCTGGCTGACAGGATCACGCTTTATTTCGTCCCGACCATTCTTGTTTTAGCGACAGCGGCGGCACTGTTCTGGTATTTCCGCTTTGACGAGATGCAGCCCTTCATAGAATCGGCCAGAAACTGGCTGCCCTGGGTCCTGGAAACGGAAGGAGCAGTCTCATTCGGTGTTTTTGTTTTCGTTGCCACCCTTGTGATTGCCTGCCCCTGTGCGCTTGGTCTGGCAACTCCCATGGCTCTTGTGGCAGGGACGGGGGCGGCTTACAGGCAGGGGCTTATCATACGCAATGCCGAAGCCATCCAGACCTCGAGGGATATCGGCGTGGTTGTGATGGACAAAACGGGAACCTTGACCGAAGGAAGCCCCAAAGTGGTCCACCATACGCTGGATCAGGCAGACCTCGAGCGCGTCGTAGCCGCTGAAGAACAGTCGAATCATCCGCTGGCGAAAGCCATAGCGGAATTGGGAAAGAACGGGAAGGCCGCGATAGCGGACATCGGTGATTTCGAAGAGACTTCCGGTGAAGGCGTGCATTTCAATGCCGGTGGTTCGAGGTATGCGGTGGGCAAACCTGATGACTATTCTGAATATGAAAATGATCTGGAAGCCGGACGGACGGTGGTGGAAGTCCGGAAGGACGGCGGAACCGCCGGCTGGTTTGTCATCGAGGATCCCGTCAGGTCGGATTCGGCTCAAGCCGTCAACTGGCTGAAAGATTCTGGCATCCTGCCGGTGATGGCCACGGGAGACAATGAGAGAACGGCACGAGCCGTCGCCCGGCAAGTCGGAATAACGCACCTGCATGCCGGGGTCAGACCGGAAAACAAGCTCGACATAATAAGAGGGTACCAGGCTGAAGGGAAGAAGGTTATGATGATAGGTGACGGCATGAATGACGCGGCGGCCCTCAAGGGGGCCGACATCGGTATAGCCGTTGGTTCGGGAATGGACCTCGCCATTGACAGTGCGGACGTTGTGATTGTTACGGGGGGCCTTTCGAAGGTGGTTTCCGCCATTTCCATTTCCCGGAGCACCTTCAGAATTATCGGGCAGAACCTTTTTTGGGCCTTTTTGTACAATGTCGTGTCCATTCCGCTTGCAATGGCGGGATTGCTGCACCCGGCCATCGCCGAGGCTGCAATGGCATTCAGTTCCATTTCGGTGGTGTTGAACTCGATGAGAATCAAGGGGAAGGAGGCGTGAACCATGCCGAAGCTGGTCTTCGATGTACCGGATATGTCCTGCGATCATTGTGTCAAGAACATCACCAGGGCCCTTGAAGAGTCCGGCTTCAGGGATTTTTCGGTATCCCTGGAGAACAAGACGGTCACCCTGGATACGGACGATCCGCAAAAAGTCTGCAAGATTCTGGAAGAAGCGGGATACCCGGCAGAAGTCAGGGAATGAACCGGTTCGGGTGTGTCCGGTGTGATCTGTGTTTCTGTCGGAGGTATCAGTGAAAATGAAGGAGGGGAAGCCCCATGAATGTTCTCCCGCGAAAAAGTCATCGAGATGTGTCTCTTGTGCTCTGTGGAGCGGCAGGGCAAGGAGTGCAGACGATCGAGGAAATCCTGGTGAAGTCCCTTCATGATGGTGGGTTTCATGTGTTCGCGAGCCGGGAATATATGTCACGGGTTCGAGGAGGCAACAATTCGACGGAAATCCGCGTTTCAGGGGAACCAGTCAATGCTTTCTCAGACAGGATCGATCTGCTCCTGCCGCTGAACCAGGTCGTCAGGCAGAACATTCGGGAACGGATTACCGGTGAAACGGTGCTCATCGGCGACAAGGAAGAACTTGGGGAGGAACTTACCGATACGGCGGGGAAATTCCTGGACGTCGACCTGCTCGAGAAAGGACGGAATATCGGCGGAAAGGTCTATGCCGGCGTGGTTGCGGCGGGTATCACGTCGAGTCTGTTCGGTATAGACAGGTCAATTCTTTACGGTTTTTTTGAAAGACGTTTTGAGGGCAGGGAAGAGATTCTCGAAAAAAACAAGAAAGCCGTGGACGCAGGGTATGAAATCGGAGAAAAGATGAAAGAAGACGGTTCTCTCGACATTTCCCTCCAGGGAAGAGGGGACAGTGCGGGAAGCGTTGTCATGAACGGTACCGACGCGGTTTCCCTTGGAGCTGTGGC
Organism: uncultured Synergistaceae bacterium; assembly: GCA_964515395.1. GTDB lineage: Bacteria > Synergistota > Synergistia > Synergistales > Thermovirgaceae > UBA1876. Next base: position 29,062 of record CAZERC010000002.1, read on the forward strand.
CGGTGGATGCGATTTCGTCACCTCATATCCCATGTCGCCTGCTACCGGTGTCTTGACCTTTATGGCGAAGCAGTCGCACCGTTTCGGAATTGCCGTTGAACAGGCGGAAGACGAAATAGCGGCCATCAACCTGGCACTTGGAGCGTCCTATGGCGGGGCAAGGGCAATGGCAACCACCTCGGGCGGAGGACTGGCCCTCATGTCGGAGGGTGTCAGTCTCAGCGGAATAACTGAGCTGCCTGTCGTCCTTCACATCGGGCAACGACCCGGTCCGGCCACGGGGATGGCCACACGGACGGAGCAGGCCGACCTGGAGTTTGCACTCCACGCAGGCCATGGTGAATTCCCCAGGGCCGTTTTTGCCCCCGGGTCGCTGGAGGATGCCTTCTACCTTGCACAACAGGCTTTCAACCTTGCCGCCAAATACCAGACACCTGTATTCGTTCTGACGGATCAATATTTCCTCAACAGTTACTATGATGTCGTTCCCTTCGATACGAAAGGCCTCGTAATCGAAAAGCATCTGGTGGAATCGACGGAGGAATATCAAAGATACATTATCACCGAGGACGGAATATCAGCCCGAAGCGTACCGGGATACGGGAAGGGAATGGTTGGTACCGACAGCCATGAACACGACGCCGACGGCCATGTACAGGAAGATTTTCACCTTCGCAAGGCCATGGTCGAGAAACGACTCCGCAAGATGAAGGGTCTGCAGGAAGAAGCTGTCCCGCCGAAACTGATCGGTCCCGAAGAATATGACAATCTGGTCGTTGCCTGGGGTTCGACGCGACACATCGTTGAGGAGGCGGTTAACACACTTGGCAGGAAGGACACGGCAGTGCTCCATTTCTCACAGGTGTTCCCCCTTCCTGCAGTAACCGTGGAATATCTGAAGAAGGCGAAGAAGGTCATCGATGTCGAAGGAAACGCCACCGGGCAGTTGGCAGGGTTGATCCGACGCGAAACCGGGTTCGAGATCGAGGATATGATTCTTCATTACACCGGGCTCCAGATGTCGGTAGAGACTGTGGCCGAAGAGCTTCGTAAGCGGCTTCCACAGGGGGTGTAAGGAATGGACTGGAAAATCTACGATCTTGAAGGAATAGATAACCAGTGGTGCCCGGGCTGTGGGGACTTCCAGATCATGGAAGCCCTGAAAAAGGCCCTGGCTGAGCTTGATCTGGCTCCAAATCAGGTTGTGTTGCATTCGGGCATAGGGCAGGCCGCCAAAATGCCCCATTTCATGAGAGGAAATTTCTTCAACGGGCTGCACGGGAGATCGATTTCCAACGCGACGGGAATGAAGGCTGCGAATCCCGAAATGACGGTCATCGCCATCGGTGGTGACGGGGACATGTATGGAGAGGGTGGAAATCATTTTCTTCACACCATCAGGCGTAACCCCGACATTACAAACATTGCCCACAACAACATGGTGTATGGCCTGACGAAGGGGCAGGCCTCGCCCACGAGCCCCCTCGGATTCAAGACTCCCGTCCAGGTGGACGGGGTCTTTGAAGAACCTTTCAATCCGGTAGCCGTTGCGATAGCCCAGGGAGCCACCTTTGTGGCACGGTCCTTTTCCGGCTATGTCGACGAGACGAAGGAAATCATCAAGCAGGCCATAAAACACAAGGGATATGCCCTGGTTGACATATTCCAGAACTGCGTTTCCTTCAACAAGGTGAACACCTACAAATGGTTCAGGGAAAACACCTATTTCCTCGAAGAGGATCACGACCCGTCCGATCGCGAGGCGGCCATGGCCAAAGCCTTGGAGAAAGAGCCGTATCCTCTGGGTATCCTGTACAAGGTCGAGGGAAGGAAGACATTCGAGGAAAATCTTGCCTGTTATGAGAAAGACTGGACGCCGCTTTACAAGAGGGAAAGAGACATTTCGGACGTTGCGGAGTTTCTGGAAAACCTCGCCTGAAAAGCGAGGATGAGATCGGCGCGGAGCCGCAGGTTTTCCGGGCCCGGGGTGTATGCAACTCACAGGGGGGAATACATATGAAGCGCGTTTCACAACTTGCGGGAGTGCTCCTGGTTGGCATGTTTGTCTTCACAGGGGTTGCGGCGGCTCATCCGCCTTCAGCACTGACTGTGAGCTACAAGGCTGATGAGGGACTGCTCAAGATTGAAATCAGTCACCCTGTAGAAAATGTTTCGGATCATTACGTAGAAGACGTGGACGTTGAGGTTGACGGAGAGGATGTGGCTGATCTTTCCTATTCGGCACAAATGGACCGTCAGGGGCAAATGGTGCTCGTAACGATCGGCTATTTCAACGAGGGAACCAACGTGAAAGTGGAGGCCGATTGCAACGAGTTCGGTGATCTCGAATTTACAGGAAAGATTCCAGCCGCCAGGCCCGGTGAATTTGCCGGTCTGGAATAAGTGGACGGCGCAGCGGATCTTTTCGCTGCGCCGTTTTACCTCCATTGAAGGGTAAGGATACGTTTCCAGGAAAAATTTCGGATAACAGCTGCCGAGGGTTTTGCCCCACGGGACAGGCGGGCAAAATCCTCAATCATGTGTTCGTAGGCTTTTTTTCTGGAGGGGACTTCTTCGGCTTTTCGGATAATGTCGGCGACCCGCTGGAGCTGTCTGTAGACTGCCGGTGACGGGACAAAACGAGGTCCTTCCGGAGTCAGGGATACGGTGTAGACAAATCCGAGAGTCCTGCTCCCGGCGAATTTCGGCAGGTCACCGTACTGAGGCACCGACGGCGAAAAGTACAGGGCCACGCCTTCGGGAATATATAAATCCAGTGGAATGGCATCCCAGTATGTTGGTGCTATGGGACACAGGGAGACCCATGCATTTTTCGAAGCACTGAGCTCGCCTATCCAGAGTTGGATTCCCTTAGGACTGCCGGCAGGCTCTGTGAAATCCAGTTTCCAGAGAAGATCCTTCACAAGATCACCGTCGGCATATGGTTCGAGGTACGTTTCCCTCTTCAGGGTAAGTCCCTCGAGGGGAAGGAGTTTCTGTAACCCCGCAGGGCTTCGAAGAAGCGCGAGGTCTATGATGCCGCTTTCCATGTCGAGTACGAGGGAAACGGGATGTCCTGGAACGCTAAGAATCCGGATTCCCCCTGCAGCCGGCATTGCGGTCAGACCCAGGAAAAGGAGGAACGCCAGTACCCCTGGCAGTGCGACTCTTCCTGATCGTTTCAATATGTTCCCTCCTGACGATCCGCTTCCTTCTTTACAGTCGTGTAATGCGAATGATCGAATCTCCATTGACGAATCCCGCCAGTTCACGAACTGATTTGCCCAGTACGGGATGACGCCAGTCCGGTGCGACCTGGGCCAGCGGAAAGAGCACGAAGGCGCGTCTGTGCATGTGCGGGTGGGGAATGACGAGGTCCTTTTCTTGCAGGACGTGGTCATCGTAAAAGATGAGGTCCAGGTCAATCTCTCTCGGCCCCCATTTGTACCGCCGGGTGCGACCCAGGTCCTTTTCGGTGTTCAGAAGCAGTTCGAGCAAGCCCTGCGGAGATTCCTCCGTCTCAGCCAGAATGCAGGCATTGAGAAACCGGGGTTGACGTGTATTCCCCCATGGAGGTGTTTCGAAAACATCGCTTGCGGCCTTGATCAAGAGACATTGGTCCTCAAGAAGCATCAAGGCCTGACGCATCGTGCCGAGCCGGTCTCCGATGTTGCTTCCGAGGGCGATCGCTGCCTGGGTCACAATGAAGCCTCCTTTATGGCCCGGACCATCCTGATGACCCGGTCGTTTTCGCGCACGGCGTGGACCCGTACAATGGATATGCCTTCCCAGGCGCATAGTGCAGTTATGGCCAGGGTCCCTTCGAGCCTGTCTTCCACCGGAGCTCCGTCAAGGACCTTGCCGATGGTGCTTTTGTTGGAATGTCCAATGAGCAAGGGCCTGCCGAGCACCTTGAATGACTGCAGGTTCTTCAGGATCGCGAGATTATGCACGGCGGTCTTTCCGAAACCGAGTCCCGGATCGAGTAGAAGGAGGGAACTGTCCAAGCCGCGAGAAACCGCTGTCTTGATTCTTTCCTCAAAAAACGAGATCAGTTCGCCGATAAGGTCATCGTAATGAGGGTCCTGCTGCATGGTTTTTGGTGTGCCTTTCATGTGCATGCAGATGTACGGGGTGGCATTGGAAGCGGCTACATCAAGTATGGTCGGATCCGAGCGTCCGGCGGAGACGTCGTTGATGATGTCGGCGCCCGCGTCGATTGCGGCGCGAGCCACGGAAGCCTTGACGGTATCCACCGAAATGGGAAGGGAATACCCCTTTTTCCGCAGGGTCTTGATGACGGGAAGAATGCGCTCTTTTTCGACATCTTCCGGTACCGGATCGGACCCTGGCCGGGTCGATTCGGCTCCGAGATCGAGAATGTCCATCCCCTCTTCCTGCATCTGAAAGGCCCGTTCGACACATTGTCCTGTTTGTTCCGCCCTGCTGGCGGCAAAGAACGAGTCCGGCGTGACGTTGATAATACCCATCACGAGGGGGTGTTCCCCGAGCCGGAGTTCGCCTCCATGCCGTACCGGAATTGACCAGTTTCTTGTCAGGAGGCCCTTCAGGGCGCTGGCGAGACCATTGCGTACCGATCCAAGTCCCCAGTAAGGCATGGCCTCCAGTTTTGTTATCAGACTCTTGTATTGCCCTGAAGTTCCAAGAAGGAGAACATCGCAGAACTTGACGGTTCCCTGAATTGCGTCACGGTGAACAACGGCGTCCCCACCCCTGGAAAGCATTTCCTGTTTCAGGGCGTTGGCGGCCCTGAAGTCGACCGAGGGAATGTAGAAGGGCAAAACATTCCGCTTGGCTTCAAAATAGGGCAGACTCCGCATGTCCGCCTTGAGGCGGGCAAGGGTGGAATGAAGTTCCGTGACTGATTTTATAGGGTAAACGTAGGGAATCATATGAATGCATATCTCCCCGGAACGATTTCGGACATCAGCGAAAGCCATATTATTCCACAGAAGATGAGCGGTCAAGAAAGGGGCGCCTTGAAAGGCCCCCCGGCAGTCTGGAAACAAGGCCTCAGGCGAGACCGTCCTGCATGAAAAGGTTTCAGGTACGGATCGTCGGGGTTATGGGAAGAAGAGCGTATGGCGAAATGACGGAAGAGGTCTGGGACAACATCCTCTGGTCCTCCGGAGATAAGACATTGTCCGACGCCATAAGGAAGGCTGCAAACTACAGTGGGTTCCTCGTTCATGACGAGCAGGGTTTTTCCTTTTCCCATTTTTGAAAGCCCCATGTAGGCAATCCTGCCTCCGGGTCCGCCTCCGACGATCAGAGTTTCTGCCTGTTTTTGCTCACTTATATTCCCTCCCGGGGTGTAAACTATGCTTGAGAATGCATATACAATACCGGGGTATATAGGTCAAACCCATTCACTGACCAAATCCGGCAGGTGGCGGGTCTGATTCAGGGATAC
>CAZERC010000002.1:34595-155184 GCA_964515395.1 uncultured Synergistaceae bacterium
GTCAAACCCATTCACTGACCAAATCCGGCAGGTGGCGGGTCTGATTCAGGGATACCAGGCAATAGCCCCGGCTTTCTTCATGAGTAAGAACGGAGTAGGATGCCGTATCGACATGGATTCTCCAGAAATAGGGTGGAGCGATTTCGAGAGCAGAGGCAATGACGGGTTTGAGGACCGCCCTGTGGGTCACAATGATGAAGGTTTCGCCTTGATGTACCTTTACGAGCCGATTTACTCCCGCAAAGGCCCTGAGTCGGACGTCTTCAAGGGTTTCCGCTCCTTCCAGGCGAAGGCGTTCGGGATTTGAAAGCCAGAGATTCCATTCTTCCGGGTACTCTTCCTGTATCTGTCGTTTTGGTTTTCCCTCCCAGGGACCCAGGGACATGTTGTTCAGCCTTTCGCTTATTTCCATGGAAACGCCCATGGCTCTGGCGATCTCGGTGGCTGTGGATCGGGCCCGGGACAATGGGCCGGAATACACCGAGCAGGCTGAAAAAGAGTTCGCCAGTTCGCCTGCGAGTGCTTTTGCCTGTGCGAAACCGTTTTCGTTAAGCGGGAAATCGCTGCGTCCGCGAAAAAGGCCTTCCCTGTTTCCTTTGCATTCTCCATGCCGCACAAGAATAATGGTCGTTCTTTTCGCCTTCATGGACAAACCACCCCTGCAGGATTTGAGGATAACCATTCCATCATACCTGAAGCTCCCTGATCGGTGAGGGGAAGGGAAAAAAGACAATCCCCTGACCAGTGTTGACAATAGGAGCGACCATTGATACCCTACCTTTCGGTATATTTCTTCGTTAGCACTCCTATATGAAGAGTGCTAACAAAAGCGAGGAGTTGTGACAGAGGTGCTGACGGAACGACAGCTTGAAATCGTGTTGGCCGTTGTTTACGAATATATCCGTTCCGGTATTCCCATCGGATCGCGTACGATTGCAAAACGTTACCTCAAGGGGTGCAGCGCTGCAACCGTCAGGAACGAGATGGCTGACCTCGAGGAAATGGACTATTTGTATCAGCCTCACACATCGGCGGGACGGATCCCGACGCCGCGGGCATTCAGAATATACGTGGATGCCATTTTGCAACGACAGCGGACACGACCGAAAACCCGGCCGGAATGGCTTCGGGAACTCAGGGAACGACGTGATGATGTCCAGTCGGCATTGCGTTACAGCACAAAGCTTTTGGGAGATTTGACGCATTGTGTTTCCGTAGCTGCCCTTGGGCCGGCCCAGGAGGCGGTTTTGCAAAAGGTCGAGTTCATCAGGGTTGCCGAAAGGTCTGTGCTGATCATCGTGGTTTTGCGTGGTGGATTGATTCATCACAAGATGGCTACCCTTCCTTATGACATGACCCAGGATTCACTGGACGAATTGTCGAGACGGGTCAACATCGTCGCACAGGATAAATCGTGGCAGGAAGTCAGGAATGTTCTCCAGAGGTATGTCCTCGAGGAACTCGAGGCCTACACTGACAACTGCAGGAAAGCGCTTGAAGAGATGAACGGCATGCTCGGGGAAAACTCGTACCAGTATTTTACCGGCGGCCGGTATAACGTGCTGGGGTTGCCGGAATTCAGTGACTTGAGCCGTCTTCAGACAATGATGGCCCTGCTCGAAGAGGATTCGTCCATCGCACAGCTCGTCAAGAGGTGTTCGCCCGACAGCGGTCTTTCAGTGATCATCGGTGACGAGAACCCGGTGACGCAGATGAGCGATTGTTCGGTACTCATGGCATCTTCCACCAACGAGGGGAGAAAGACGATTCTGGGACTGATTGGTCCTGTGCGGATGGATTACGAGTATGCGATTTCCGTTCTCGAGAGCCTCTTGGGAGGCCTGTCGATGAACGGGAATTCCGGAGAAGGTAAAGGAGGTTCGCCGAATGGCTCCAGGGAAAAAGGATGAACAAAAACGACATTCACGAAAAGACAAAAAGGATGGACCGGTTTTTGAAGAGGGGAAAGACCTGAATCGTGAAAACAAGCCTGATGACGAAAAAGTCGGAGAAAACGGAGAGGAACCTGTCGAAGCCGAGGTGATCGAAAAGGTCCCTTCGGAAGAAAATGATGAGGAACTGGCTCTGGAAAAAGAAATAGAAGAGACCAGGAATCTTATCGAACAGCTCAGGGCCGAAAACGAATCACTGCGTGATGCGGCCGCCCGTGCAGCCGCTGATTTTTATAACTACAGGAAACGAGTGGAACGCGAGGCCCAGCAGACGAAACAGCGCATTGCAGCGAGAACGGCGGAACAGCTCCTGCCGGTCCTGGACAATTTCGACAGGGCTCTGGGCTCCCAGGATGATGGTGATGCCTCGGCGCTCAGAAAGGGCGTCGAAATGGTCAGAGAACAGTTTTTCGGTGTTCTGCAAGAGCTTGGTGTCGAAACCATAGAAGCCGAAGGAAATCCCTTTGACCCGGCCCTGCATGAAGCCGTGGCCGTCGAGGAAAACTCCGATGCGCCGGATGGAACGGTCGTTGAAGAATTTCAGCGGGGATTCCTTATTGGAGGGAAAGTTTTGAGGGCTTCTAAAGTCAAGGTCGCCCGACGGACGGACGAACCGGAAGAAAACGGCGAACAGGAAAAGTGACGGCACGAAGTCGTCCAGACATATATGAAGAGGTGATTGAATCATGAGCAAAGTGATAGGCATTGACCTTGGAACAACGAACAGCTGCGTTGCCGTCAAGGAAGGCGACAACATTACGGTCATAACCAACCCCGAAGGAAGCCGGACGACGCCGTCGGTTGTGGCCTTCACGAAGGATAAGGAACGTCTGGTGGGACAGCTCGCAAAAAGGCAGTCCATTGTCAACCCCGAGAGGACTATCAGTTCCATCAAACGTCACATGGGAAGCGAATACAACGTTGAGATCGACAGTACCTCCTACTCGCCACAGCAGATTTCGGCCATGATCCTTCAGAAGCTGAAACGCGATGCCGAGGATTATCTCGGCGAAAAGGTAACCCAGGCGGTTATAACGGTGCCGGCCTATTTCACCGACGCGCAGAGACAGGCAACCAAGGATGCCGGCAAAATCGCCGGACTGGAAGTCCTGCGAATTATTAACGAACCCACGGCGGCCTCCCTGGCGTATGGTGTCGACAAGGCAGGGGAGCACAAGATCCTTGTCTTTGACCTCGGCGGCGGGACATTTGATGTGTCGATTCTCGACGTGGGCGTCGAGGACGGTGTCATTGAAGTCCTCGCCACATCGGGCGACAATCACCTGGGAGGCGATGACTGGGATCAGAGGATCATTGACTGGATGGTCCAGGAGTTCAAAAAGAACGAGGGTGTGGACCTGTCGAAGGACAAGATGGCACTCCAGCGCCTCAAGGAGGCGGCGGAAAAAGCCAAGGTCGAACTCTCCTCGATGTCTGAAACATCGATTTCGCTGCCTTTTATCAGTGCCGACGCCAATGGTCCGAAACACCTGGAGATGACTCTTACCCGGGCACGTTTCGAGGAATTGACCAGGGATTTGCTTGAAAGGGTTGTGGAACCAACGAAGAGGGCGATCGAGGATTCGGGGCTCTCGAAAGAGGAGATCGGCAAGGTCCTTCTCGTGGGTGGAGCGACTCGCATGCCCATGGTGCAGAAGAAGATCGTGGAATTGCTTGGAAAAGAACCGACAAAGGGCATCAATCCGGATGAGTGTGTTGCCGTCGGTGCTGCCATTCAGGGAGCCATTCTGGCAGGGGATCACAAGGATATCATTCTCGTCGACGTTACGCCGTTGTCCCTGGGGATCGAAACTCTGGGAGGCGTGTTTACGAAGATTATCGAAAGGAACTCGGCCATACCCGTTTCGAGAAGCCAGGTTTTTTCCACGGCGGCGGATAACCAGTCCCAGGTTGAAATTCATGTACTTCAGGGAGAACGTCCCATGGCTGCCGACAATGTCTCCCTCGGCCGGTTCATTCTCGACGGAATTCCGCCTGCACCGAGAGGGATACCGCAGATCGAGGTAACCTTTGATATCGATGTCAACGGAATCCTGAATGTCACTGCAGTGGACAAGGGGACAAACAAGAAGCAACATATCACTATCCAGTCGTCCAGACTCGGGGAAGAAGAGATTGAGCGGATGAGGAAAGAGGCCGAGGAAAACGAGGAAGCTGACAAGAAGAAAAAACAGCTCGTGGAGGCACGAAACGAGGCTGATTCTCTGGTGTACAGCACGGAAAAGGTATTGAGCGATCTTGGCGACAAAGTGGGTGCTGAAGAGAAATCGAAGATCGAACAGAAAATTGGGGAACTGAAAAAGGCCGCGGAAGGCGAAGATATAGAGGCGATAACGAAGGCTTCCGAGGCTCTGACGGAAGATCTCCACAAGCTTTCCGCGAGGGTGTACGAGCAGACCGAGGAGTCCGGCGGGCAATCGGCTTCCGAGGCGGACAGCGCTGAATCGGAGGAAACGGTAGACGCTGAGTTTGAAGACAAGTCCGGACAGGCATGACCGGGAGTGATGCGCGGTGAACGGGCCCGACAGCAAGAAGGACCTGTACAAGGTTCTGGGGGTTTCACGGGACGCAAGCCAGGAGGACATAAAGCGGGCCTACAGGAAGCTTGTCCGGAAATATCATCCTGATGCAAACCCCGGCGATAAAGAGGCGGAGCAACATTTCAAGGCCATCAATGAGGCCTATGAAGTCCTCGGTGACCCGCAGAAGCGCCAGCAATACGACCAGTTCGGCACCATAGGCGATACTGGTGGACAAGGTCCTTTCGGTGGAGGGTTCGATCCCTTCGGCGATGTCTTCGGAGATATTTTCGACTCCATGTTCGGCGGGTTCGGCGGAACCCGCCAGCGTGGCCCATCCAAGGGCGAAGACCTGGAAATGACCTTGTCGGTGTCCCTGGAGGAAGCCTATTTCGGATCGACAAGGAAGGTGACTATACCGCGTTGGGAAACCTGTGAGCGGTGCAAGGGAACCGGAGCAGAACCGGAGACCCATGTCAAGACATGTCCCACCTGTGGCGGAACGGGACAAAGACAGCAGCAACAAAGGACTCCCTTTGGAACGTTTGTCAACGTGACGACCTGTCCCGACTGTCGCGGCACGGGAAAGAAGATAGAATCGCCCTGCAAGGATTGCGGAGGAACAGGCAGAATTCGAAGACGCCGGGACGTGGAGGTCAAGATTCCCCAGGGAGTTGATACTGGAGTCAGGTTGCGTGTTTCAGGCGAAGGCGGCACCGGATCATTGGGAGGTCCACCTGGAGACCTGTATCTTCTCATCAAGGTGGAAGAAGATTCGAGATTCCAGAGAGAAGGCGACGACCTCCATGTAAGAAAACATATTTCATTCCCCGAGGCGGCCCTTGGGTGCGAAATCGAAGTTGAATTGATGGAAGGGACGGAAAAACTCGAAATCCCCCAGGGAACGCAAAACGGGCACGTAGTGAGGCTCAGGGGGAAGGGAATGCCTCGCCTTGGCCGTGGTGGTAACGGAAATGCCTACGTTCACATTACCGTTGATGTGCCCGGAAAACTTACGGACAAGGAGCGGGGCCTCATCGAAGCCCTTGCGAGGGAGATGGACGTATCGGTCAAATCCGGAGGATTCATGGAAAAACTCCGTCAATGGCTGGATTAGGACAGCATCAGGCAATCTGATACTATGTAAACGAGTATGGCAGGAAAGAAACAGGGAGGTTCGCCTCCCTGTTTCTTTCCTGGGGCCGATCGGAGGGACTGGCCATGGGACGGGGAGCCGGTTACTGGTGGTACATAACCATTGAAATGGAAGGCGGAAACGAGGAGACCCTGCTTTCTCTGGCGGATCTGTCGGGAAGCATCGGGTCCGAATTCACCGAAACTTCCGGAAAATCTGTACTGAAGTCCTATTACCGCTCGACGAAAGAATTGGAGTACTGGTTGGGACGTGTTCGGGAGGCAATCAGCCCCTGGCCTTCCATGGACATAATCGACATGGGCAAGATTGAAAACAAATCATGGCACAAGACCTGGAAGGAAGCTTTTCCTCCACTTGAAGTGGGAGAAAATCTGGTGGTCATGGCCCCGTGGCATGAAAAGGGGTACAAGGGACAGCGGAAACGTCTCTTGATTTATCCCGGTTCGGCCTTTGGAACGGGGTATCATGAAAGCACCCAGATAGCCCTCGAACTTGTTGAACGACATGTACCCGAAGGCGCTGTGGGTATTGACATAGGAACAGGTTCGGGAATTCTCACCGTGGCGGCTGTCAAGACGGGGGCAAAGAAAGTGTATGCCAGGGACCTGGATCGCGCAGCCCTCTCGGAAGCACAAGCGAACTTCGATCTGAACAATATCGACGGAAAGGCGGCAACTCTTGAGGAAGGAGACCTCCTGGAGGGATTTGGAGTTTCCGTGGACTTTTTGATGGCCAACATTGTTTACGATCCTCTCATCAGACTGGTGCCGGATATTTCCCGGGTCCTCGTGCCGGGAGGTGTCATGATTTTTTCAGGCCTGAGCCTGAAGGAAAAAGACGCTTTCCTGAGAGTACTTGAAGAATATGAAGTGAAACCCTTTGATGAAGTTGCTAAGGGGGACTGGTGGGGTGTCGCAGCCACGCGTCCGGCTGGAAAAAGCTGAAAGAAAGGCACCTGACCGGTGGGTGCTGGACGGGCAACAAGCCCATCACCTGCTCCATGTCAGAAGATGTGTCGAGGGCGACCGCATCGAGGGCCTTTGGGAAGGAAAACTGCTTTCCTTGCGGCTCGAATTGAACGACGGACTCCTTTGCGGTGTTGTCGAAGAAGAAATATCGATGATGCCGGAAAAAAACCTTTGGCTGCTGTTGGGGTTGCTCAAGCCGGATGCTTTTGAACGAAGTCTCCGGATGGCGACTGAAAGCGGGGCCGAGAAGATCATCCCGATCATCTGCGAGCGGAGCGTCCCGCGTGTCGATCGGAAAAAATGGTCCGGCAAACGGAGTCGCTGGATGAAAATCATAGAGGAATCCACGAAGCAGTCCCGTGTGCCGGAAAAACCTGTCCTGTATGAACCGATGCCCCTGGAATCCGTTTTGTCGCTTTCATTGCCGGAGGCTCGCTATGCGGCAATGCTTGATGGAGGACCAAAAACTCTCATTGACTTGAAGCCTTCGCAGGGTGCTGTCTTCGCTGTAGGCCCGGAGGGGGACTGGACACCAGGGGAGCGGGAAGCCTTGCTCGAAAGGGGCTTCATCGCAGTCAGTCTTGGATCGAGGATCCTGACGAGTCCGACTGCAGTAGCCGTCGGGCTTGGTTTCCTCTCGATGCGACTGGAGCAATCTTATGAAAGCAAAAACTGAATCGATTTTGGAAAATAAACGGATACGAATTCATGTTTTGGGTTGCCGGACGAATTTGTATGAAGCGGAGGCCATGGCTTCCTCCCTTTCCGGTATTGGGGCGAGCATGTGCGAAGAAGGGGCCTTTGATGCCGCCGTCGTCGTGAGCTGTATGGTAACTGCCGAAGCAGAACGGAAGTGCAGGCAGATAGTCCGAAGATTGAAAAGAGAGGAACCCGAGGCTCCGGTGATTGTCTGCGGATGCTGGGCGCAGCTTCTAGATGAGGACAGGGCAAGAGAATTCGGGATCGATGCCCTCGTTGGAAATCGAGAAAAACATCGTCTTGCGCCTGTTTTGAGAAAATTGCTTCAGCGAGACGGTCCAAATGACCTCTTGATCGACAGGGGAGATATTGCGGACAGCACGGTATGGGACCCGCTCTTTCTGGAGTGTCCGAAATTTCATGTGAGGGCTTTTGTCAAGGTCCAGGATGGTTGCGATCATGGGTGCACCTATTGCATTATCCCAACCGTTCGCGGGAAACCGGTGAGCAGGGATCCGAAAGATGTCCTGAAAGAGGTCAACCAGCTGGCCTCGAGGGGAATCAGGGAAGTCGTGCTGACAGGTATCCATCTCGCACTTTACGGAAGTGGTGGCGCTGTTTCTCTTGGTGAATTGGTGCATGCGATAGATGCAATCGACGGGATCGACCGTATCAGGTTCGGTTCCATCGAACCTTTCGGACTTCAAGAGGAATTGCTCGAAACTCTGGCGTCATCAAAAAAATTTTGCCCACACTTGCATCTTCCGCTTCAAAGCGGTGATGATCGCATCCTCAGGCGAATGGGAAGAGGCTGCACTTCGGAAGAATTCCTTGACCTGGTAAAAAAAGTGAAAAAAGTCTTCGGAGAAGGTTTCCATCTTAGTACGGACGTCATTGTGGGTTTTCCCGGAGAGGATGACATGGCCTTCAGGCGGACCCTGGATGTCCTCAAAAGGGCCGAAACAGGAAGGGTTCATGCGTTTCCCTTTTCTCCGCGGCAAGGAACGCCGGCGGCCGACTTTCCTGACAGGCCCTCTCCCGGAGAGGTCAAGGCGCGCATGAAGGAAATACTTCAGTTTGCTTCTGAAAAACAGCAGCAGTACGCCTCTCAGTGGGTTGGAAGAACGGTGCCCGTACTTGTAGAAAAATATGATGCGGGTTCCGTTTCGGGTTATACCCCGCAATTCATCAAGGCCGTTTGCAAAGGCAAAGTCGATGTCAACGGCATTGCTGAAGTGGAGATCACCGGTTGCCATGCAGGCGTTCTTGAGGGCCGTGTATGCTATAATGCGTTTTCTGGAGGAGTCAGGGACAACTCCGTCAAGAGGGAGAATAATGAATCCCATGGAATTGAATGTTCTCGCTGAAACCGTATCGAAAGAATCGGGCATTCCCCTTTGCGGACGTGATCTTGAGCGGATTGCTGCAGCCCTTTTGCGGACGTCTGATTTTTGGCATATCGTCGAATATTCTGAAGAGCCCATACCCGTGGTGACGAGAACCCTCGAGATGTTTGAAGAAAAGGGGTTTGCAGAAAGGCGGCAGGATGGCATCTTCATTACGTCGCTGGGGAAGAAGAGCCTGGAATCAGCGGGGGTTGCTCCAGCTGTGAGCCATGTCTGTCCCTATTGCAAGGGCCGGACCGTGGTGAACGACGACTTCAGGGACGCGTTGCTTCTTTTTGAATCCATTCATGACAAACGTCCGCGACCCCTTCGCGTTTTCGACCAGGCTTTCGTGACACCGGAGACCACCTTTGCAAGGATTGCCTTTGCAGATGCTCACGGGGATATCCGCGGAAAGGATATCCTTGTCTTGGGGGATGACGATCTTGTCGGTCTGGGACTTGCCTTTACGAAGTTGCCGAAGAGCGTGACCGTCGTCGAAATTGACCAGCGCATCATCGATTTCGAAACCAGAGAAGCCCGTCGAAGGGGGCTCGACATTCTCGCGGTCAGGCGGCACGATCTTTGCAAGCCTTTGCCGGAGGACTTCATAGGCTCATTCGACGTGTTCTTTTCGGATCCTCCCGAGACTCTTGCAGCTTTTGATGCCTTTATCGGCCGCGGCGCCCTTTCCCTGCGGGGCCCCGGCGGAGCGGGATATTTCGGATTGACCAGTGCCGAGAGTTCCTTTGCCAAATGGAAGCTCCTGCAGGACAACCTCTCCGCAAAGGGGTTTGTCCTGACCGATTTGATAAGGGGCTTCAATGAATACGTCAATTGGGATTACGTGGAGGAAATGCAAGCCTGGGAACTGGCGCCGGTCAAAAAGGCGCCCCGGAAGAACTGGTATTATTCCTCCATGTTCCGTGTCGAACTCATCGAGAAAGAGTACATAGTGAACAAGGATCTGACCCACAAGGAGATATACAATGACCGGGAAAGTTCAACCGTCTAGTTTGGGACTTCAGACAACAGCTGTTGTGCTTGACTGCGTCCTTTCATACAATGGGAGTGTCCCAAACGGGGAGGAATGTCTGTGAACGAGGGGTGCGCATTCTGCCGGATCCTCAAGGGGGAGCTTCCGGCGGATTTCGTAGATGCCGATGGCGAGACGATCGTCATACGGGACATACATCCCCAGGCGCCTACACATCTTCTGGTGATCCCGAGGGAGCACATCCCTTCCGCGGCTGATGTCAGCGAACCACAGATCTGGGCGAAGCTCCTGGACAAGGCGACGAAAGTCGCGCGGAAGCTTGGTCTGGAGAAGGCAGGCTACCGTCTGGTCGTCAATTGTGGAGACAGGGCGGGCCAGACAGTGCCGCACCTGCATGTGCATCTTCTTTCGGGACGCCTGTTGGGCTGGCCTCCGGGCTAGCACGGGCGGCAGAAGGGGGGGAATGACTCAATGACTGAGGTTAGACGCCGTGACAATGAATCCCTCGAGGATGCGCTCAGGCGATTCAAGCGAGAGGTTTCCAAAGGAGGCGTCCTGCGCGAGGCAAAAAGACGCAGGCACTATGAGAAGCCAAGTGAGGAAAAAAAGAGAAAACGCGAAGCGGCTTCAAGGAAAAAACGGAGGAGGTAACGGCCGGTGCAGGATTTTGAAGAACGCCTCCAGCACGATCTGGTCGATGCCATGAAACGCCGTGACAGGGCGGTTGTGGATAATATCCGGCTCATCAAGGCCGCCCTGGAAAACCTGAAGGCCGAAAAGGGGCGTACTGTTCCGCTTGCGGAGGAAGATATCATTACCATGCTACGCCGGCTCATCAAACAGAGACGGGAAGCTGCCGAGCAATACCGGAACGGGGGAGCCGCAGACCGGGCTGACATGGAACTTGAAGAAGCTGAATTCATCGAAAAATATCTTCCCGAACAGATGAGCGATGAGGATATCATGGAAAAAGCACGGCGGATTATTGCAGATACGGGAGCGGAAGGCCCCTCGGACATGGGAAAGGTCATGGGAAGACTGATGCCCGAGATTGGGGGAAAAGCCGAAGGATCCCGCGTAAAGAATATCGTGATGGAGATTCTGAAAGAAAAGTGATCGGAGAAAAAACTTCCAGAGGCAGTGCCCGGCTGTGCAAAACCGGGGACTGCCCCTTTTTTTATAGTGGCCACTTCGGGACGATGGTATAATGCTCGCATAACATTCCGTGCAGTGAAAGGAGACTATCGTGCGTTGCCCAAAATGCAAGGCTCCTGAAACACGGGTTCTCGAGACACGGACAGTGAGTGAAGGCCGTGTCGTCCGTAGGCGCAGGGAATGTCCTCAATGCCAATACCGTTTTACCACCTACGAACGTCTTGAAGAACCCCAGGTGCTCTGGATCGTCAAAAAAGGCGGCCAGCGGGAAGCTTTCGACAGAGACAAGCTGCTGAAAGGCCTCGCCAGAGCCTGTGAGAAACTTTCCATTCCCATGGAGTCTATTGAAAGCACCGTTTCACGGATTGAAGAAAAACTTTATGAAAACGGACAAAACGAAGTATCCAGCCAAATGGTCGGCACTTTGGCGATGGAAGAGTTGCGAAAGCTCCACAAGGTTGCCTATGTCCGCTTCGCTTCCGTATACCGTGAATTTACCGATGTGTCGAGCTTCATCGACGAAGTCAGGAGATTGCATGGTGAAAGAGGCGACGAATCCTGAGAGTGAAGCCTTTTGGGAGATGTCCCAGCAGAAAAATGGAGCAAAACCCCGCTTTTTCAACCAGGATCGGCAAATGTCGATCCTGCGCCTTGAAAAGATTCCTTCCTGAAAATCAAAAAAACTGCTTGTTTAAAAACCTCGACGTATTCCGCATCCGTATGTTTTCGTGTAAAATTGATCCAGTATTTATATCTTTTGGAGGTGAGCCTACGTGAAAAAGAGTGTGTTCTTTGGCGTTGTGGCCCTTGTGGCGATGGTGGGGCTGGCTTTGTCGGGCGGACAGGCATTTGCTGAGGATGAAATCCGGATTGGTGTCTACTTGCCATTGACGGGACAGAATGCCTTTGGCGGACAGCTGGAACTTGAAGGCGTCAGGATGGCCCATGAGGAAGTTCCTGAAGTCCTCGGGAAAAAAGTGGAGCTTTTTGTTGTAGACAACAAATCCGACAAGGTCGAATCCGCCAATGCCGTGAAGCGTCTGATCAACAGGGAAAAAGTGCATGCCATCATAGGGACTTACGGTTCGTCCCTCGCCATGGCGGGCGGGGAAGTTGCCGAGAAAGCGGGCATTCCGATGGTGGCGACATCGGCTACCAATCCGCTTGTGACGATCGGCAAGAAATACATTTTCAGGGTCTGCTTCATCGATCCCTACCAGGGAGCCGGTGCGGCGACCTACGCCATCAACGAGCTGGGGGCGCAGAAAGCGGCCCTTTTGACTGATGTCGCCAATGACTACGCTGTCGGTCTCGCAGGCTTTTTCGAGAGATCCTTCGAGAAAACGGGCGGAGAAATCGTGGCGAAACTCCGATACAACTCTGGTGACCAGGACTTTACAGCCCAGCTGACAGAAATCATCAGCAAGGAACCCGATGTTCTCTTCATCCCTGCCTATTTTGCCGAAGGGGCCATCATTATGAAACAGGCCAAAGAGCTTGGCGCTGAGTTCCAGATCATGGGCGGCGACGCCATGGACAACCCGAAGATTGTCGAAATCGGCGGCGATGCCGTCGAGGGATTCGTGCACACCACGTTCCCCTATGACCCCTCAATGGAAGACATGAATCCGACAGCACAGAAATTCACCGAAAACTGGAAGGCCAGTCATCCCGACCAGGATCCCAACGTCAATGCGGCCCTCGGGTATGACGCCTACATGATCCTCATCGATGCCATTAAACGTGCAGGTGGTACCGAGCCTGAGGCGCTCACGAAGGCTCTTGCTGAAACGGAAGGGTTCGAGGGCGTCACGGGTATGACCACCATCAACGAGACCCATGATGCGGAAAAACCAGTGGGTATTGTGATGATCAAGGACGGCAAGAAACAGTACGTGGCAACCATTGAACCGCAACTCTAGTGACAGACAGGTCATGCCTGCGAAGTGAATTGAAGCTTACGGGGGAGGAGAACCTGCCTCCCCCGCTTTTCTGTGAAAGCGAGGCGAAACAGCCCATGAGCATGTCAATGTTTGTTCAACACCTGTTCAATGCTGTGACGCTCGGGAGCCTGTATGCGCTGATTGCGATCGGCTACACCATGGTTTACGGAATTCTCAGGTTGATCAATTTCGCTCACGGCGAAATATTCATGTTGGGAGCCTATTTTGTCTTCTGGGGAGTGACGCTGCTTCACTTGCCGTGGTTTCTCGCGGTCATCGTTGCCATTGCAGTTACGTCCCTGGCTGGAATCATGGTGGATCGCGTGGCTTACAGGCCTCTGAGGGAAGCTCCAAGAATCTCCGCTCTCATCAGTTCCATCGGTGTGTCCTTTTTCCTGCAAAACCTGGCGATCGTGGTGTTCTCTGCCATCCCCAGGGCAGTCCAGCGCCCTGAATGGCTTGTAAAAATCATTGTCGTGGGGAAAGTCAGGATACTGCCGCTCACGCTCGTGGTGCCGGTTCTTTCATTTTTTCTCATGATGGGATTGCTTTATATCGTTTACCGGACGAAGCCGGGACTCGGCATGCGGGCCATTTCAAAAGACATCGAGACGAGCCGGCTCATGGGGGTCCCGGTCAATCGGATCGTGGCCTTGACCTTTGGAATCGGTTCAGCCCTTGCTGCAGCTTCCGGCATCATGTGGGCCCTGCGGTATCCCCAGCTTCAGCCCGTCATGGGCGTGATCCCCGGCCTGAAAGCGTTCATTGCTGCCGTGTTCGGCGGCATAGGGTCAATCCAGGGAGCCGTTCTCGGAGGAATGATCCTGGGCATCATGGAGATCATGATCGTGGCCTTCCTTCCTGCCCTCGCGGGATACAGGGATGCCTTTGCCTTTGTTCTCCTGATAATCATCCTTCTTGTCAGGCCCTCCGGGCTCATGGGCGAGAAACTGGAGGATAAAGTGTGATGGAAGACAAACGGAAACGAAACCTTATCTTGAACGGCCTGTTGACCGGGGCCTTTGCGCTTTTCCTTTACTGGGCCGAAGGCAACCTTGGAGGTTACAGGATTCAGATCATGAACCTCATTGCCGTCTATATCATTCTTGGCCTGAGCCTGAACCTGATTTACGGCTTTGCAGGCATGTTCTCCCTTGGACACGCGGGGTTCATGGCGATAGGGGCCTACACGTGTTCGCTTCTGATTATGCCGCCCCTGCAGAAACAGGCGCTTTTCATCCTTGAGCCGGCCATGTGGCCTTTCTCGGTCATTCACGCACCTTTTCTGATTGCGGTCATAGTTGCAGGCCTCGTGGCCGCACTTGCGGGGATTCTCATAGGGTTACCGGTTCTTCGGCTTGGAGGAGACTACCTCGGGATCGCCACCCTTGGTTTTGCGGAAATCATTCGCGTTTTTGCCAACAATTTGCCCCGCATTACGAACGGCGCACTGGGGTTCAAGGGCATACCGGACTATGCAAACCTGTGGTGGAATTACGGGTGGTGTTTTATAACCCTGGTTATCATCGTCAGGCTCGTCAACAGCAATTTCGGGAATGCACTCAAAGCCATCAGGGATGATGAAGTGGCTGCCCGGGCCATGGGGATCAATACATTCAAGTACCGCATGACGGCGTTTGCCATTGGATCCTTTTTCGCCGGCGTGGGCGGGGCCTTGTTGGGCAGTCTTCTCACGACGATCGATCCGAAAATGTTCCTTTTCCTGTTGACCTTCAACGTTCTCATGATTGTAGTCGCAGGCGGGCTTGGCTCGATAACCGGAACAGTCATCGCCGGCGTGATCATCACGGTGCTCCTGGAGTGGCTGCGAATCGTTGAGAATCCCATCAGTTTCGGCGATTTTGAGATTCCGGGGATTCCGGGGATGCGGATGGTCGTATTCTCTCTGGCTCTTCTGTTTATCATCCTTTTCCGGCGTCAGGGAATCATGGGAAGAAAGGAAATCACCTGGGATACCATATTCGGCTTTTTCCGAAAGCGGGGTGCTGAAAAATGACGACCCGCGAGATTGTTCTCGAGACAAAGGATGTCACCATGAAATTCGGCGGCCTGACAGCGGTACACGATTTCAATATTCAGGTCGAAAAAGGACAGATCACAGGATTGATCGGTCCCAACGGGGCCGGGAAAACAACATGCTTTAACATGATCACCGGCTTCTACAAGCCCACGGAAGGTTCCATATCCTTCAGGGGCGAGGATATTACAGGATGGCGACCCCACTGGGTCTGCAAGGCAGGAATAGCCAGAACTTTCCAGAACATACGGCTTTTCGCGGGTGGAACGGTGTTGCAGAACGTCATGGTCGGGGCGCACCTCCGGCAGAAGACCACATGGTGGCATGCCATGCTCAGCCTTCCGTCATTTTTCAGGGAAGAAAAGGAAATACGGGAAAAGTCCTACGGGCTTCTTGAAGCCGTCGGGCTGGCGGACCTTGCCAATGAAGACGCACAGGGACTTCCTTATGGTGCCCAACGGAGACTGGAGATTGCAAGGGCCCTCGCAACGGAACCGCATTTTTTGCTGCTTGACGAACCTGCTGCGGGGATGAACCCCCATGAGACACAGCGTCTCATGGAATTCATCAAAATGATCAAGGATCAGTTTAACCTTACGATCCTTTTGATTGAGCACGATATGAAAGTGGTCATGGGTATTTGTGAATACATCTGGGTCCTTGACTACGGTGTTACCATAGCCGAAGGGAACCCGGAGCAAATCCAGGGAGATCCGAAGGTGATCGAAGCCTACCTGGGAGAGGAGTACCTGCAAGATGCTTAGCATCAAAGATCTCCATGTCCATTACGGTGGAATACACGCCTTGAAGGGCATTTCACTTGAGGTCCCCAGGGGGAAAATCGTCACCCTCATTGGAGCGAATGGAGCAGGGAAAAGCACGACTCTGCGGACCATTGCCGGACTCGTGCGCAAAACAAAGGGTGAAATCCTGTATGAAGGGAAATCCCTCGAAGGGTTGCTCCCCGAGGACGTGGTCAAGGCCGGTATCATCATGGGCCCCGAAGGAAGAAGAATCTTCCCCCACCTCAGCGTTCTCGACAATCTCATGTTGGGTGCCTACAGCAGAAACGACAAAAAAGACATCGAAAGGGACCTGCAATGGGTCTACGAACTTTTTCCAAGGTTGAAGGAGAGGCTTTGGCAAAAGGGCGGCACCCTGTCGGGGGGCGAGCAACAGATGCTCGCAGTCGGAAGGGCGCTTATGAGCTCTCCAAAACTGGTCATGCTTGACGAGCCATCCCTGGGGCTTGCCCCCCTCCTGGTCAAAGAAGTCTTTGAGATTATCGAAACCATAAACCAGCAGGGGAAAACGGTACTTCTCGTCGAGCAGAATGCCTTTGCGTCGCTCAGGATTGCACATTACGCCTATGTCCTCGAGGTTGGCCAGATCGTTCTTGAGGGAAACGGACAGGATCTCTTGAAAGACAAGAGAGTGCAGGAAGCTTACCTGGGAGGTTGACGGCAAGCATCATTGGCACAAAACCCGCCGTCGGAAACGGCGAACCGGCTGGACAGCAGGCTGGAAGGAGTGTATCTCCATGACGGCATTGAATCTTCCGAACCTTTTGAGTCTGTCAAGGGTTTTTCTGGCGCCCCTCGTCATGGTGTTCCTGACGTTGCGCGCCCAGTTCGGAAGCTTTCTCGGCCTGCCCTTCGGAGATCTTTTGGCGGGTGTCGTTTTCATCCTTGCCGCGGCCACTGACACGGTGGACGGGTACATTGCCCGGAAACATGGCATGGTGACGAATTTCGGAAAACTCGTGGATCCCCTTGCGGACAAGATCCTGGTAACGGCCGTACTTGTCTCATTGGTGCAGTTGCAGAGATTGCCTGCCTGGATCGTGGTTGTCATCGTATCGAGGGAATTCTTTGTTACCGGCCTCAGAATGGTTGCCGTTTCGGAGGGCGTGGTCATCGCCGCGTCGTCCTGGGGGAAGGCTAAAACAGTCATCCAGATCGTCGCCATTTTGCTGGTGATTTTCGACCTGCCTGGCGGACTTTTTGCCATGTGGACAGCCATGATCGTTACTGTCGCTTCAGGGATGGACTACTTCCTGAAGGGGAAAAACCTTTTCATCGAGGACGGTGTTTCCAAAACGAGACGCAGGCATTAGCCTGCAATGGTCAATGATATAATTCTGGATGTTCACAGTCCAGGCACCGGTTGAGCTTGCTGCTGTGAAAGTCGAGATGAAGAAGAGTATCAGGGGAGGATTCGCACATGGTTTCTCCAATGCAGCCTGAGCCGTTCAGAATACGGATGGTGGAGCCCGTCAGGGTTCCAGACGTGCAGGAGCGGGAGGAGGCTTTGAAACGCGCCAGTTTCAATATGTTCGGTCTTGCCTCGAAGGAGATCTACATCGATCTTCTCACAGACTCGGGAACAGGTGCAATGAGCAAATACCAGTGGGCGGCCCTTTTGTGCGGTGACGAAGCCTATGCAGGGGCTGACAGCTATTATGCTCTCAAGGATGCCGTCAAGGAAGTTCTGGGGTTCGACTACGTCATCCCGACACACCAGGGACGGGCCGCCGAGAACGTGACCTTCGGTACGCTGCTCAAGCCGGGTGACAAGGTCCCTTTCAACATGCCCTTCGATACAACCCGGGCGCACGTGTTCAATGCCGGTGCGGAACCCGTCGATTGCGTGATTGATGAGGCCTTTGATCCGGCAGCGGAACACCCGTTCAAGGGAAATGTCGATACAAACAAGCTTGAAGATGTCATTTCCCGTGAAGGCAAGGACCGGATTCCATTGATCATGGTGACGGTTACCAACAATTCGGGTGGAGGGCAACCGGTCAGCCTGAAAAATCTCAGGGCCGTCTCGAAAATCGCCCGGCAATACGGCATCCCGCTTTTCCTGGACGCGGCCCGCCTGGCGGAAAACGCGTATTTTATCAAAATCAGGGAAGCTGAATGTGCTTCGATGTCTGTGAAGGAAATCCTGCGGGCCATGATGGACACCGCCGATGCCATTGCGGTTTCCTGTAAAAAAGACCCTCTTGTGAACATCGGTGGCATGATCTGCTGCAGGACAGAAGAGATGTACCACAAGCTTCTCCCGCGGGTCATCCTGTTTGAAGGTTTCGCAACC
This sequence comes from uncultured Synergistaceae bacterium, assembly GCA_964515395.1. Taxonomy (GTDB): domain Bacteria; phylum Synergistota; class Synergistia; order Synergistales; family Thermovirgaceae; genus UBA1876. The sequence goes on from CAZERC010000002.1 coordinate 52,528, forward strand.
TATGGCGGGCTTGCCGGAAGGGATCTTGAAGCGCTTGCGGTGGGCCTGAAGGAAATGACAGACGAAGCCTATCTGAGCCACAGGGTAGGGCAGATCAGGCATCTGGCCGATCTCCTCGACGCCGAGGGAGTTCCGATCGTCAAACCTGCAGGGGGACATGCGGTTTTTGTCGATGCCGCGGCGTTCTTCCCGCATATTCCGCAAATGAAATATCCTGCAGACGTGCTTTCCGTCGAGGTCTACAGGGAAGGGGCCATCAGAGGTATTGGTCTGGGTGCCCTTGCATTTGCCACAGAGGACGAAAGCACGGGAAAGGTTGAACCACCGAAACTTGAACTTTACAGGCTTGCAATTAACAGGCGGACCTACACCAACAGCCACATCGAGTATGTGGCATCGAAGATTGTGGATGTCTACAAACGCAGGAACCAGGTCGACTTTGGACTGGAGGTCGTGGAGGCCCCGGCGGTCAAGGGGCTCAAGCATTTTCTTGCAAAGCTGCACCCCGTTTCACTCTAGAAACCCGGCGAGGCGCGGAACCTTCTTCAGGTTCCGTGCCTTTTGACGGTACAAACCGTCGAGCATATAATCAAAATTTGAATCCCCTTCAGGCTTCCCCATCCTTGATAGAGGTGAACCCAATGCTGGAAAGCATCAAGAAAAAACTTGGACTCGACAAAAACGAGCGTTTGCTCAGGCGGTACGCAAAGACCGTGGAAGCGATCAACGCTCTTGAGCCGCAAATGCGGGAATACAGCGACGAAGACCTCGCCGCGTTTGGAAAGATCTTCAGGGATAGAGCAGATTCGGGTGAAAACCTCGATGCCATGCTTCCCGAAGTATTCGCAGCAGTCAGGGAGGTCTCGCGGCGCACCACGGGGTTGCGGCATTTCGACGTGCAGCTCATGGGAGGCATAGCCCTCCACGAAGGGAAAATCGCCGAGATGAAAACCGGCGAGGGGAAAACGCTCGTCGCTACACTTGCCGTGATCTTGAATGCTTTGAAAGGTCGAGGCGTGCACCTGGTAACCGTCAACGACTACCTGGCGAAGCGTGACGCCGAATGGATGGGTCCCATTTACCGGTTTCTCGGTCTCTCTGTGGGCGTTGTTTATGCATTCATGGACCAGGAGGAGCGTATCAAGGCCTACCAGGCGGATGTGACCTACGGGACAAATACGGAATTCGGCTTCGACTATTTACGGGACAACATGGCTCTGAATGCCTCGCAGATAGTGCAGAGAGACCATGCGTATATCATTCTCGACGAAGTGGACTCCATCCTTATTGACGAGGCCAGGACGCCGCTGATTATTTCCGGACCGTCGGAGGACAACGTCGAGGTCTACAAGCGGGCCGATGAAGTGGCGAGGCAACTGAAACAGGACGTTGATTTCGAACTTGACGAAAAGGAACGCAACGTGGCGCTGACTGAAAAAGGCATAGCCACTTGTGAAAGGATCCTCGGCATTCCGCAGCTTTTTACCGAGTATCAGCATTCCGAACTGGGGCACCGTATTGTTCAGGCCCTCAAGGCCCGGCATTTGTTTGAAAAGGATGTCCATTATGTCATAAAGGATGGCGAAATCGTCATCGTTGATGAATTTACGGGGCGGCTCATGTTCGGAAGGCGATATTCCGACGGACTCCATCAGGCGATCGAGGCCAAGGAAAAAGTGCAGGTCGGCAGGGAAAACCAGACCCTGGCGACCATTACGCTGCAGAATTACGTGAGAATGTATGACAAGGTTGCCGGAATGACCGGAACCGCAGCCACCGAAGAAGAGGAGTTCCAGGAGATTTACGGCCTTGAGGTCGTCGTAATCCCGACTCACAAGCCGATGGTCAGGGAAGATTTCCCCGATGCCATCTACAGGACGAAAAAGGAAAAGTATGCCGCCGTTGCCGACGAGGTGGAGGAGACCTTCAACAACGGGCAGCCTGTGCTGATCGGGACCACGTCAATCGAAAGCTCCGAGCGTCTCAGCAAGATTCTGAAGGCCCGGAAAGTTCCACACAATGTGTTGAATGCCAAATATCATGAAAGGGAAGCCCAGATCGTCGCGCAGGCGGGCCGCCTTCAGGCGGTAACGGTTGCGACGAATATGGCGGGTCGGGGAACCGATATCGTGCTCGGCGGACATCCTGAATCTCTCGCGAAGGAAGAAGCCGCAAGAAAAGGGATCGACCCCGCCGAGGACCCGGAAAAATTCCGTAAAATCCTGGAGGAGAAGACAAATGCCTGCGAAGGGGAACACGAAAAGGTCGTAGAACTCGGAGGGCTCAAGATTATCGGTACAGAGCGCCACGAGTCCCGACGCATCGACAATCAGCTCAGAGGACGAAGCGGTCGTCAGGGGGACCCGGGTTGCAGCAGGTTTTACCTTTCCCTTGAAGATGATCTCCTGCGGTTGTTCGGGTCCGACAAGATCGAGGGCATGATGGGCAAACTTGGCATGGAGGAAGGGGAATCCATCGAGCACGGCCTGTTGAATCGGGCTATAGAGTCGGCACAAAAGCGGGTTGAGCAGTATCATTTCGATATACGACGCCAGTTGCTGATGTACGACAACGTCATGAACCAACAGAGGGAAGCCGTTTACGAAGAGCGCCGAAAGATTCTGACGGAGCCCGATGTCCTTGATTATGCCCGACAGATCGTCGATGATGCTGCCTCAGGCATTCTTGAAGGATGTTTCCCGGAGGGGGATGAGCCCCAAATCGAAACTGCCATGATCGCCATCAAGAGCACTTTCAGACCCGGGGACGAGAAAGTGCTTGAGGATGTCGAAACTCCGGAAGACGTCGAGGTTGCGGGAGAATCTCTCAAAAAGACGCTCAGGACAAGGCTTGATGAAAAATTCGATGGAATGGGCAAGGAAACCGCGAACGCCCTGGCCCGTTTTGTCATTCTTCATGTTCTCGACAGTGCCTGGAAGGAACACCTTCTTGCCATGGACGAGCTCAGGCGGGGAATTGGTCTTCGAGCCATAGGGCAGAAAGACCCGCTTCTGGAATACCAGTTCGAATCTTACAATCTGTTTCAGGAAATGATGAACAGGGTCAGAAGGACCGTGGCCGAGTATCTGTTCAGGGTGTCTGTTGTAGAGGAGCGATCAAAGGCCGACAAGACGCGGCAGGTCGAACATTCGCACGAATCACCCTTGCTGGACAGTTTGCAAAAGAAGGCAGCTCCCGATTCCGTGCAGGCCGGTCAGGGTACGGGAAAACCGCAACCTGTTCGAAAAGGTAAAAAAATCGGAAGAAATGACCCTTGTCCTTGTGGTAGCGGGAAAAAATACAAACACTGCTGTGGAAAAAATACATGAGCTCGAAAGGCCAGCCGCACGAGGAAGGAATGATGAACGGAGTGATGAGTCGGGAAAGAGGCATGATTCCGCGGTTCCTGTGTGCAACAGCGGTTTTTTTCTGTCTTTTTTTGATGGCGTCGGACACAGCCAAGGCGATGGATCCCGAAAAGGCCCTTCCGGAAATACTGAGAGAGGCCCCTTCAGTAAATATGTACACCGGACAAAACGGCGTCGTCCTCTTGCGTGACCTGCAGTACCGTTTGCGATCCGATGGTTTTATGGAGAAGACAACATACCTGGTTTTGGAGGAAATCCGTGGATTGTCGAAGACCTGGCAGGCCATTCCTGTCGTAGCTCCTCCGGGGGGCAGTTGCGAAATCCTCGAAGCCCGTCTCTATGACCGGAGGACATCATCACCGATGCTGTCAGTAAAACCTCCCAGGACTCGCGCGGAAGATGGAGAAGCCCTTGAAGTCCGGATTCCGAACAATCTGGATGGAAGGATCCTGGTCGTGGGCTTCCGGACAATCCACCCGACGCAGATGAACGTGGAGGACAGGGTCAATCTTGCGCTGGCCCTGCCGGTGTGGGAGCAGAAAATATCCGTGGAAGTTCCGTCAGGTCTTCCGCTTGTTTCAGTTGGCGGAGAGGGTGTGATACCGGACCTTGAACGGAATGGATCGACGGATATTTACCGATGGTCGTTTCTGGACACCCCGCCGAGAAAGTCCGAAGGGCTTTTCAAGGAACCCTCCAGGGTTCTGGTATTCAGTCTCACGAAGGGCGGCAGGATGGCCTTTGAGGCTGCCGCAAGTGAGGATCCCGGGTCTGCAATGCCGGTACCGGAAGAAGTCGACCGGTTGCTGTCTGAAGGACCTTCGGTGAAGACCGGCAAGAAAATCCTGGAATATTTTGCGGCTTCCAGAGCCATTTCGACGACATTGCCGGAAGATCATGTGCGACCCGCAGCCGATATTTCCGCCCAGGGGCCCTGGTCCGTCTGGGAAGCATCGTTCCTTCTGAAAAACTGGATGGAAAATGCCGGCTGGGGGGTCGAAACCTTGTGGAAGCCTGCAGTCAGCCTGCAGGAAACCATACCTGCGACGAAAAAGATCTGGACCCGGCCGGTTCTGTACCTTGTTCCACCTTCCGGAAACGGATTTTATTATAGTGTGCAACAGCAGTCTCCGCCTGGAACGGTGCCGCCTTCACTTTGGGGGAGAACCCTTTACGGGCTGGAAGGGGGCACACTGTCGAAACGAATTGTTCCGACGGGCGATGCCGGAGATCACAGGTTGACCGTGCGCTGGAAGCTCGAAATGGACGAAACGGGGGCTGCTTCAGGAGAATTTGAACTGAGGGTCAGGGGCGGATGGCTTCAGGCCCTTTGCGGAGGTCGTGCGCCGACGATGGACAATTTCCGGGAGCTTCTCGATAACGCCAGTTTCCCCAACACTCCGGATATCCGGTGGCAAGAGGCGAACATCAGGAAAAGGAGCAACGGTTTCGATCTTGCCGTCACATTTCATGCAACTTCAGGCATTCTTTCCGGGGAAGACATCCTCATCAGGTGGCCCGTGGCCGTGTTTCCCTGGCAGCAAGATACTCTGACGGAGGTCAGTGAGGACATGTCGCTGAGGTTCCCCCTGGTCTTCGAGCAAAAAACCGTCATGAAGATTCCTGAGGGCTTTGACGTTTTGGCCCTTCCGGCCATGCATCCTTCAGAAAGACGGGGAATAACTCTCACGGAAAACATGGAACACACCAGGAGGGGACGCACGATAAAAGGCGGATACAAGGTCGTGGTAAGCTCGGCAGGACTGGGACGGGACGGCTTCAGCGATTTCCGTTCCGTTACGAACAGAACCATTGCCTGGACCGATATGACCATTCCGCTGCGAAAGACGCAATGAACCTGAAATGGGGTTGATGCAGTCATGAAAAAGGACGTATCAGAAATTCTGAGGAACCTTGTTGCCGAGTCGCTGCAGCAGATTTCAGAAGAACAGGGGAAGCCTTTCGAGGAAGATCCCCTCGTGGAAATCGAAAGGCCCAAGCGGGAGGACCACGGGGACTGGGCGACAAATGCTGCCTTGCAGTGGGCCAGGTTTCTGGACATGAAGCCCAGGTCACTTGCCGAAAACATCGTGAGCCGTCTCGAGGAAAGCGAGTATCTCCAGGAAGTCAGGGTGGCAGGTCCCGGATTCATAAATTTTGTCCTGTCGAACAGGTGGATTTCTGACATGCTTTCACAGGTCATCGAAAGACAGGATGACTTCGGGCGGGTCGATGTGGGTCGAGGCAGGAAAGTCCAGGTTGAATTTGTGAGCGCCAACCCCACGGGACCGCTCCATGTCGGGCATGGCCGCGGAGCAGCCGTGGGGGATATTTGCGCCAACATCCTTTCATTTGCAGGATGGGATGTACAGCGGGAATATTACATTAATGATGCGGGTCTGCAAATGGAACTGCTGGGAAAGTCCGTCCAGTCCAGGTATTTCGAGATCTGCGGCAGCCCGGAGTCTGTTCCGTTCCCGGAAGATGGATACAAGGGAGCCTATCTGTATGAGCTTGCCGAGGAAATCCGCGAGACAGAAGGCGACAGGTTTCTTGAGGAAGACCCTCAAAAGAACCTTCCCTTTTTTACGGAATTTGCCGAGAAGAAGATTCTCGATGGCATCAAAGAGGATCTGGCTGCTTTCGGTGTGGAATTTGATGTCTGGTTCTCGGAAAAATCGCTTTATGAGGACAACGCCATGGAAAAGACCATCGAGACCCTCAAAAAGAACGGGTATGCCTATGATGCCGAGGGCGCAACATGGTTCAAGGCGACGGCCTTTTCAGACGACAAGGACAGGGTGCTGGTGCGAAGCAACGGCGTCCCGACATATTTCATGTCCGATGTGGTCTATCACAAGGACAAGTATGACAGGGGATTCGATCTCGTCATTGACGTCTGGGGAGCGGACCATCACGGGTATATTCCGAGGATGAAGGCAGCCGTCCAGGCCCTTGGCAGAAGGGCCGATGATCTTGAGGTCGTGCTCATCCAGTTTGTCAACCTTTTGCGAGGCGGCGAACAGGTTTCCATGTCGACCCGTTCCGGTGAATTCGTCACCTTGCGGGAAGTTATTGACGAGGTCGGAGTCGATGCGACCCGCTACTTTTTCGCCATGAGGCGCTCCGACAGTCATCTCGATTTTGATCTCGAGCTCGCCAAAAGCACTTCCACGGAAAACCCGGTGTATTACGTCCAGTATGCCCATGCACGGATCAACAGCATCTTCAGGGAGGCGGAATCAAGGGGCGCACCACGATTCCGGGATCCCGCGGGGGTTGATGTCTCGTTACTCAAGGAACCGGAGGAACTCGCGCTGATCAGGAAAATTTCAACCTTCCCCGAGGAGGTCAGGAAGGCGGCCGAAGAATTTGCACCACACCGGATTACCTTTTTCGTCTACGAACTGGCCAGCGCCTTTCACAGTTTTTACAATGCCCATCGGGTGCTGGGTGTCGGAGAAGATCTGGAAGCGGCACGCTTGTGCCTCACGGAGGCAACCAGGGTCGTTCTCTCGAAAGCCCTGGGACTTTTGGGGATAACGGCACCGGAGAGGATGTAGAAAATGATCAGGTTGCGCTGGGTCGTCCTGCTTGCGGCGACTTTGTGCATCCTTGCGATAATCGGAACGGCATATGTCATGGAGATTCAAAAGATCCGGAGGCTTTCGGTGCTCGTGGACCGGCGTATGGATCGCCTGGTCCGGATGAGCAGGGAAATCCAGATTCTGGAAGACAAGATTCGATTTTACAATACGCCTGAGGGCATCGCCAGACTGGCGAGGGAACAGTTCAATCTGACCTTCCCGGGTGAAAAGATTTTCCGGATAGAGGTCGTATCAGGTGACCACTTGCCCGGCGAGAGCCCCTAGCGTATAATGTCCATTCGTATGTCCCTGTTCCTCCACGAATGCGGGAGGAGCCAAAAGCCCAAAGGGAGGAGGTGAGATCGTGCGACCCTATGAATTGATGATGATACTGGAACCTGAACTCGAGGATCACCAGGCACTTACCGATGAAGTCCAGGAGGTCGTGCGGAACCTCGGAGGTGAAATCGAGAAGGTCGATGTCTGGGGAAAGCGGCGCCTTGCGTACCCACTTCAGAAACGGACAGAAGGCCATTACTCGGTTTTCTCCTTCAAGATGGAACCGGAAAAGGTTTCGGAAGTCGACAGGATCCTGCGGCTTAAACAGCAGGTCTTGCGTTATCTGGTCACCCTTCGTGATGAAAGCTGAGGAGTGATTTCGGTGGCACGTGGGTTCAACAAGGTTATTATCATGGGGAACCTGGCCAGGGATCCGGAAGTCCGGTACACCACGTCAAACCAGGCCATAGCAAAGCTTACGGTGGCGGTAAACCGGGTCAGCAAAAACCGCAACGGGGAAGTAAAGGAAGATGTCGATTTCATCCCTGTCGTGGTATTCGGAAACCAGGCCGAGAATTGCGAACGCTATTTGCGAAAAGGGCGTGCGGTCCTCGTGGAGGGGCGCATGCAGGTCAGGAATTACGAAACCTCCAGCGGTGAACGTCGCTGGGTCACGGAAGTCGTTGCGCAGTGGGTAAACTTCGTCGGAAGCAAACGGGACAATGACGGAGATTCTCAGGACAGGGGAACACAGCGTGACGGAGAAGACAAAAAGGAACGTGTCGGAAGCCTGAGGGAAAAGGGATTTGACGACGATTTTCCCATGGATTTTTCGGAAGTGGATTCCGATAAAGATGACAGCGACGAGGTGGATATCCCTTTTTAGAAGCACCCTGGGTACAATTCGAGCAAAAGGAGGATGGTTATGGCCTATCCCAGAGGAAAAAGGAGAAGGAGACGACCCAAGGTCTGCTTCTTCTGTATCGACAAGGTCTCCAGTGTCGATTACAAGGAAACCGATAAATTGAAGAAGTACCTGAGTGACCGCGGGAAGATCATCCCCCGCCGGGTTACCGGGAATTGTGCCAAGCACCAGAGGCAGCTGACCCGTGCGATCAAGCGGGCTCGTTTCATGGCTCTTTTGCCCTACACTGTTGAATAGGTGCGCGGCATTGACGAGGATGTGACGGAAAGGGGAGGAGCCGTGGCTTCTCCCCTTTCACTGTTCTGATATCATGACCAACGTGGGAAACCTGCAAGGGGGAAAAGAATGAACAGAACCCGGGAAATGGTGGAGTCATCGCTTCTTGTGGCGATGGCGGTGGTCCTGTTCCTCGCCAGTTATGTCCTTCCCGTCGTGGGTATGGCTTTTGCCCTGATCTGCCCGGCTCCGCTTGTCGTTCTCGGGCTGCGGCACAGCCTTGCCAGGGCTGTGCTTGGAGTGTTTGTGGCATCCTTTCTCGTCAGTGCGCTGACGGGAGTTACGGGAGGAATTTTCTTCCTTTTGGGATTCGGAATGCTCGGTGTCGGGCTGGGTTTTTTTGCAAGACGGTTTAATTCATCAGTGGAAATACTCCTCTACGGGGTTCTTGTCTCACTGGCGGGGAAACTGCTTCTCATGGTGCTGCTCGCAAAGATCACGGGCATCAATCCCCTGGGACTCGACTCGGGAGAAGTCAATTCCGTCATGGACAATGTGCTCTCAGTCTACCAGCGCCTGGGAATGTCTCCGGAAGCTCTCAGTACGGCGGAAGAACAGATCAGATCCACGTTGAGTCTTCTCCCCTATGTGTTTCCTGCCTTGCTCATTATGGCATCCGCCCTGGATTCGTTTTTGAGCTATGTCGTCAGCAGGGTGGTCATGAAGCGTATCGGCAAGGGTATGCTTCCTCCGGTTCCGGCACTCTCCTACTGGCGGTTTCCAAAAAATATCTTTTGGGCCCTTCTGGTGGCAATACTGTTGTCCCTGGCGAGCTCCATTGAAAACGTCCCTGAAATCATTCCAAGGATAGGCATGAACCTGCGCATCCTTGTGATGATACTGTTTTACCTGCAGGGTTTGGCTGTAGCGTGGGCGTACATGTGCCACAAAGGGGCCCCGAAGGTCCTCCGGTACATTGGTGCGGTGCTGACGCTTTTCTTGCCTTTGCTGACGCAATTGGTCCTGCTTTTGGGTATTATTGACATGTGGTTTGATCTGAGATCGCGAATGCGGAGGTGATCACGCGATGAAATGCATTTTGCTTGAAGACGTCCAGAAACTGGGGAAAAGGGGTGAGCTTGTCGAGGTGTCCGACGGTTATGGAAGAAATTACCTGATACCCCGGGGTCTGGCTGAAGAGGCGACAAAGGGGAAGATCGCCGAACTCAAGGAAAAGGAACGCTCCAGAAAGGCAAAAAATGAAAAAGCCCGTGAAGAAGCTGAAGCATCCAGAAAATATCTTCAGGGTAAAATTGTAAAGGTTGTGGCCAGCGCCGGCGAAAAGGGGAAGCTTTTCGGAAGCATAACAACAGCCCAGATAGCCGATGCCTTGAAAGAGCAGTTTGATGTGACAGTCAGCAAGAAGGAAATAAAAGTAGATGAACACATCAAGGAAGTCGGCTCCTATCCGGTTTCGATACGCCTTTTCCCGGGCGTGGAAGCCGAAATGACCGTCGCCGTGGAGGCAGGTTAGCGTGTCAGCGCAGGTTTTCGACAAGGTTCCTCCTCATAATCTTGAAGCCGAGAGGGCCGTTCTCGGGGCCTGCCTCCTGGATGCGGATGCGTTGACCCTCGCCGTAGACAGCCTGGTTGCCGAGGATTTTTACGACGCGGAACACCAGCAGATGTTCAAACTCATGCGTGACATGGCGGCGAAGTCCAAACCCGTCGATCCGTTGACTTTTCTTGAAGAGCTGTCAAAGCAGAAGATCAGGGATTCGTCCTGGGGGCAGCCATTCGTTGCCGGCCTGGTGGACGCCGTTCCCACCACGGCGAACGTGGAGTATCATATCCGGATCGTCAAGGACAAATCTGTGCACAGACGGCTTATACAGGTCGGAGGAGAGATCGCCAGACTCGGGTATGCAGAGGACAAGGAGCTTGAGGATGTCCTCGACGAATCTGAAAGAGCGGTCTTCGAGATCACACAGAGCGGGAGCAAGGTTCCCTTCAGACGTGTCGGCGATGTGCTTGCCCCGACATTCCAGGCCATAGAAGAGAGATTCCATTCGCCGACGACGAACGTCACCGGCGTCCCAACGGGGTTCAAGGATTTCGAGACCCTGACTGGCGGTTTCCAGCCGGGGAGCCTGAACATCCTCGCGGCGAGACCTTCCATGGGGAAAACGGCTTTCGCCCTCGATGTTGCGCTTCACGCAGCCATCGAGAACGGGAGCCCTGTCCTTCTCTTCAGCCTTGAGATGAGCGCCGAGCAGCTGGTGCAGCGCATGCTGGGATCGCGGGCGAAAGTGAACATTCATGACCTGCGGACAGGCATGTTCCATGAGAACAACTGGACCGATCTCGCCCAGGCGGCGGGGGATCTCGCCAAGGCCCCGATCTTCATTGACGACAGCTCTGTGCTGTCCACCCTTGATCTCAGGGCGAGAAGCCGGAGGTTCAAGTCGCAGTTCGCCAAAGACGGGGTCGGACTCATTGTGGTGGATTATCTGCAGCTGATGCATTTCACAAAAAGGATCGACAGCAAGCAACAGGAAGTCGCAGAAATTTCGCGATCCCTGAAATCTGTCGCCCGTGAGCTCGATATGCCGGTCATTGCCTTGTCGCAGCTCTCGAGGGCTGTCGAGCAGAGAACAGAAAAAAAACCTCAGCTTTCAGACCTTCGAGACAGCGGTGCCATCGAACAGGATGCCGATCTGGTCATCCTCTTGTACCGTGCCGGTTATTATGAAAATACGGGAGAGGAAGCAGACCCCTCGGCGGAAATCATCGTTGCAAAACACAGGAACGGGCCGACAGGAACGGTCAAGCTTGTCTTCCAGAAAGAATACGCCCATTTCGTCAACATGGCCTGGAATTCCATCTGACGGAAACTATGAAAGCAACGGGGAAGGAGCGGGAGATGGATTCATATCAGCAACGATCGGGGATCCACCCTCATATTGCAGATGATCCTGATTCCCTGCCGGGAGACAAGGAGCTTGTTCCGTTCCCGTTGTATGCGGGCATGCTTTTTGTTGCCCTTGCCGTTCCGAATATCGTCTTTTCGGGAACGGCGTGGTTCCAGACCCTCCATCTTCTCAAATGGTTCTTTGCTTTCGTGCCTGTGGGTATTCTTGCCCTTTGCGCGGGATACCGGCTCGCGAAATACGGGGCGGAGCGAACGGGATTCGCCCTTGATTCCTTCGGTGCCATATGGCTTTTTCTCCTTCTTTTTCTGACGCTGCAGCCCTTTTGGGCACCGCTGACATCGATCTCAACCTTTGTCAGGGAGTGGTTCTTTTTTGCCTCCCTGTGGATGGTTTATGTACTCGTCCGCTACAGGGGGATCGGAAAGTTGCTGGAAGTCCTGATCCTCGGCGGTGCCATAAACGCCTTTGTGAACATCGTCTTTGCGGAATTGCAGATTCGGGAACTGAACGCTCTTTTTCCCTTCATTCTTCCGACTCCAGGAAAATATATCGGCAACACGGGACAACAGAACATGTTTGGCCTGTGGATAGCCATGGGACTGCTGGGAACGGTTTATATCCTGTTTCAACGGGGTCTCGACATCAAAAACGGGCAATCGCGTGCAATAACTTTTGCGAACCTCTGTCTCCTTGCAGGCTTGAGCTGGGGGTTGTGGAATTCGACAAGCCGCTCGGCCTTTCTTTCCTTCGTTACGGGATGGCTCATTCTGACGCTGGTGTACAGGATGCAGGGGTTCGGTCTGGAAAGGAAGACGTTCTGGAGAAGAAATGCCGCCGTGTTCCTCATACTGCTGGCGACCTTTTTCGCTTCCTACGCTTTCGGCAGGGGGAATATCTTTATTGCCAAATCCGGCCAGATGTTGAGTGAACCTGAAACGGTAGGGAAGCGTGACAGTATTTGGGCTACAAGCTATACCATGTTTCGAATGCATCCGTTGAGCGGTGTCGGATTGGGGCATTACAAGTGGAATTACCTCGACTCCCAGAAGGAAATGCTCAAAAGATGGCCCCGGAAGGAATGGAAATTCACGCTGTGGGCCCATAACGAAGTCCTTCAGTGGTTCTGTGAGACGGGAGTGGTCGGCGGGATAATACTCATCCTCTTTGGAATATGGTGGCTCAGGTCTTTCGGGCGGGTGCTTTCCGGGCGGATACGGGTCGAACCTGAAACGGCCTGGGCCAGCGGCATGCTTTTTTTACTGTGGTTCAACGCCATGTGGACCCGGCCCTTTCACAGGATCGAGGATGTGTTGTGGATGGCCTTTGCATTTGCGCTGGCCAATCGGGAAATGCTGTCAGTCGGGTCGGAGTGGACGGAACTCAGAAGGGAATGGATTGTACGTCTTTTCGGCCTGTCCATGACCGCAGTGGCATTGGCGGGCTTGGCGTTTTTCGTCAGCGGGATGTATGGCGACCGGCAGTTGCGGTCCGCAGTGGAAACGAGTGAAGCTGCAGCACAGCTTGAGCATCTCCAAAGGGCCCAACGGCACTTGATGGTAAGCGATCTGGCGGAGCGCCAGATCGCCTATCACTTCATTGCCAGAGCCCGTGCGACAGGCAGAGCCGATCATCTCGCCGAAGGGATCAACCGGCTTCACGCCTATTTCAGGACGGAACCCCAGTCTCGCGAACTCAACCGACTTCTGGGGTGGTATCGGAGACTTGACGAAGACGAGCTTTTCGAAATGGTGGCCGTGTACCTTCACCCGTGGTCGAGCCCTGATTCCATTGTCTCACCGCCGCAGAGTAATCCTCCTCTCGAAGACAGGCGTCCCTGAACCTCAGGAAATGTTGAGCAGCGCCTGATACCTGGGGAAAGGCCAAAATTCCGAAGAAACGACTGTCTCCGCTTCCTGGCAGAGCCTCCTGAGTTCCTCCATGACGGGCAGGGACCTGGAGGTAAGGTCGTCGGACTGCTCCGTGAGGGACAGGTCGTGGACGCCGTTTTTCACCCCCGAAAGCTGGTTTACTGCAACAAGAATATCATTCTTGAGTTTCACGAGGCTGCGTATCTGTTTTTTCCATTCCGACGTGTCCGTCCCGATATCCTCCGGTACCGACGAGAAGGCTTCGCTCTCGAGCCGTATCTGTTTCGACAAGGCGGGCAAGACATCCTCGCGAATCATGGACTCCATGACGGTTATGTCGATTTCCAGGGTCTTTATGTACTGCTCGAGGCGCGTTTCATAATATGCAGTAATTTCCCTGTCGCTGAATATCCCGAGGCTGTCAAGGAGTTCGCGATGTTCGGGCACCAGGTAGAGGTTCAATGCCTCGAAGGTTGTTTCCGCAACGGGAAGTCCCCTGCGGATGGCTTCTTCCTTCCAATCCTCGGAATAGCAGTTGCCCTCAAAACGGATGTTGTTGCTCTCGTTAACGGCCGTTTTTATCGCGTCAAGGGCCGCATCGGCCACGTCGGTTTCCGCAAGGCGTGCTTCGATACGCTCTGCCATTCGATCCATTCCCCAGGCCCAGACGGCCAGAATCATCGTCAATGGACCCGCCGTCGACTGGGATGACCCGGGAGCACGGAACTCGAACTTGTTCCCCGTGTAGGCGATGGGAGCGGTCCTGTTCCGGTCGGTATACTCGGGCTGAATAGAAGGGAGCCGGTTGAGTCCAAGATCAAGCATCCCCTTGGATGGCAGTTCCTCCGGAAGTCCTTCGCCGATTCGTTCCAGAATCTGTGTCAATACGTTGCCGAGATGGATGCTCATGATTGCCGGTGGTGCTTCGTTGCCGCCCAGCCGGTGCATGTTGCCCGGCGTTGCGATGGAAGCCCTCAAAAGGCCTCCGAAACGGGCGACGCCGAGAAGCAGGCTGCATAAAAGCGTCAAAAACTGCAGGTTTTTCCGTTGACTTGAAGCGGGTTTGAGAAGGTTTCTGCCTTCGCTGTCCTGTAAAGAAAAGTTCAGGTGCTTGCCGCTTCCGTTGATGAAGGAAAAGGGCTTTTCGTGGAGCAGGAGGCGGAACCTGTGCCGACTGGCGACGCGCCGCATCTGTTCCATGAGTATCTGGTTCTGGTCTACGGAAAGGTTAGCTTCCGTAAACTGTGGTGCGAATTCAAACTGGCATGGTGCAACCTCGTTGTGGCGGGTTTTGAGGACCATGCCGAGGCTGAGCATCCTGTCGCTCAGGTCTTCCATGAACGCAAGGACCCTGGGATGAATAGATCCAAAGTAATGGTCTTCCATCTGCTGTCCCTTTGGAGGTGGGGAGCCCATGAGCGTCCTTCCGCAGTACAAAAGATCTTCACGCCTTTCGGCCTTGTCGGCGTCTACGAGAAAGAACTCCTGTTCGGCGCCCATGGTGACCTGGGTCCAGCGGACATTCCTGTTTCCGAAAAGCTTGAGGATCCGGAGCGTCCTTTCCTCAACGGCTGAAAGGGCACGGAGGAGTGGCGTTTTCATGTCCAGAGGCGTACCGTCGTTGCTGATGAAAACGGAAGGAATGCACAGGGTGCCGCCGTTTTCGCTGGGGATGACGAAGGCCGGGCTTGTCGGGTCCCATGCGGTGTACCCGCGTGCCTCGAAAGTGGATCTCATCCCGCCCGAAGGAAGTGATGAGGCGTCAGGTTCGCTCTGGATGAGTTCTTCGCCGCTAAATGATTCAATGGGCGTTCCATTGGCGTCTACGGTAAGAAAGGCCATGTGTTTTTCGGCGGTAAGTTCCGTGCGGGGGTGGAACCAGTGGGTGTAGTGGGTCGCTCCCCTTGAGATGGCCCATTCTTTCATGGCCGAGGCGACAATGTCGGCAGTGGCGAAGTCAAGTTTTTCACCGCCGGACATGATGTTTTTCAGTTTTTCGAAGGTCTGCTTCGGGAGCCCCTTTCGCATGGCCTTCTCACCGAAAACGTTAACTCCGAAAAGCCTGGTTGGCCGAGTCTCACGAGTATCATTCATGGGTACGCCCTCCCTTTGATATAATATGTGTATATACCACAGATGGGCCTTATATGCAATGAGTAATCACATATAGTATTGTAAATCAGGGCTTATATACGTAAAAACAACAAAACAGCCGTGTATACAGGGCGGTTTTGTTGTTTTCGCAACTTCGTCAGATCACAGGCTTCAGCTATTTTTCAACGCCTTTCTTGAAAGGTCGACGTGCGTACATATCAGCTTTTCGGCAAGGTCCGGATCATTATGACGAAGTGCGGAAAGAATCTGTCGGTGCTCGTCGAGACTGGGATTGGAGTCAAAGTCGAAGAAAGATTCAAAGAGAACCATATAGACATAGATTCGGGAAAGTACATTCCCGACGAATTCGGCAAGCATCCTGTTTCCGCTTGCTTCTGCGATAATTCCGTGAAAGGCCATATTCACCCGCAGATATTCGTCGAGGTGCCTTTCGGCAAAGGCCTGTTCCTCTTCGAGTATATTTTCCTCGAGTCTGTATAAGTCCGGAGGCCTGATCAGCTTGGCCGCCTTTTTCACGGCCAGGCACTCAAGATATTCACGGAGTTCATAGGCATCCTGAACCTCCCCCGGAGTCGGAAAGACGAGACGGGCACCCAGATTGGGGATAAAATCGACAAGCCCCTCGTTGGCAAGCCTGCGAAGCGCTTCCCGGACTGGTGTCCGGCTGACTTCAAGTTCCCTTGCTAGGGAAGCTTCGGGAAGCCGTTGCCCGGCACGAAGTTTCTTCCCGAAAATTCTTTTTCTTAATTCCCGGTAGACATATTCCGAGGCGGTCGAAAAATCTTGTTGTGTTCTCATATACGTTCCTCCCGGCCATTGGAGTTGACGTTTCAGGCAAGATCATGTACAAAACATGTATACGTAGTATACCATGTATACCAAAAATGTGAATTCACGAACTTTTGAAAGGGGCGTTCCGGATGTATGAGGACCTGAAAGGTCGTACCGTACTTGTTACCGGTGGAGCCAGCGGAATTGGAGAAGCGACGGCGCTGCGTTTTCTTGAGGAGGGGTGTCGTGTCGCCGTTTTTGACAGGGACGAGAAGGCCCTCGAAAGAGTTGCTGCCGAGAATCCGGGGCTTGAGCTGATGATTTCTGGAGATGTCAGCCGACCTGTTGATGTGGACAAGGCCTTTGATCAAATTGACAAGGAATTCGGCGGGATCGACATCCTTGTTTCGAATGCCGGAATCAGCGTGAGAAACCCTTATACCGAGGTTTCCTACGATCAATGGACGAACGTGATGGGCATCAATCTCGGAGGGATGTTCCTTTTCGCCAAGGCTGCCGCGAAACGCATGAAGGCCCAAAAGGTCGGCGTCATCCTGATGACGGCGTCGACGAACGGCATGGAAGGACATCCACTGTATGCGGATTACAATGCCTCAAAGGCCGGAGTTATCCTCCTGACCAAAACACTTGCTTTGGAATTTGCACCTGACATCAGGGTGAACTGCGTGAGTCCGGGCTATGTCCTTACGCCCATGCAAAAAGGGGAATATACCGAGGAAATGCTCGAGAAGGTCAACGAGAAGATCCCCTTCAAAAGACATGCGAAGCCCTCGGAAGTTGCCGCATTGTTCGCCTTTCTTGCGTCCGGCCAGGCTTCCTACATCACCGGCGCAAACATTCCCATCGACGGTGGTGAGACGGCCGGCCTCATTTAGGGACCAGGCTACATACAAAGGAGGAAACAAAATGAAACATGAAGAATTACTCAGCCTGAAGGGCAAGGTTGCTGTGGTGACCGGGGCGGCTTCGGGCATAGGCAAAGGGTGTGCTGATTTCCTTTCAGATATGGGGGCCGACGTGGTGCTCCTCGATGTCTCCAGGGAAAAGGGTGAGGCAGCTGCAGCAGGAATCGGGCCGACCGCACAATTCATGCAATGCGACATTACGGACGAATCGCAGTGCGAAGCCATGTCTGAGAAGGTGAAAGATCAGTTCGGGAGAGTCGATATCCTGGTCAACTGCGCCGGTGTCATCCGGAGGAAAAGTGTCGTAGACCTTGCTGAAAAGGATTGGGATATCGTTATCGACGTCGGACTTAAAGGGATATTTCTCGTTTCGAAGCACCTGATTCCGATCATGTCGTCAGGCGGAGGCGGAAGTATCATCAATATCGGCTCAGGCTGGGGTATACAGGGCGGACCGAACGCCGCTGCATATTGCGCGGCCAAAGGCGGGGTTACAAACCTCACGAGAGCCATGGCCATTGATCACGGTCCTCAAAATGTCCGTGTCAACTGCGTGTCCCCCGGAGATACGGATACTCCCCTTTTGCGGGACGAGGCAAGACAGCTTGGAATCGATGAAGGCGAGTGGCTTGCCGAAAGCGCCGATCGCCCCCTTGCGAGGCTCGGGGAACCCCGGGACATTGCCATGGCGGTATATTTCCTGGCCAGCGATCTTTCGGGGTGGGTTACAGGTGCAAATATCGTCGTCGATGGCGGCGGGACAGCCTGATCCTTCATGTTTCGTGGGAAATCATACAAGAGGAGGAGTAACTTATGAGCAAATCAAAAACGGTGCATCCTTACATCCCGAATTCCGATCCGGGAATCCAGAAAGAAATGCTGGAGACCATCGGGGTATCGAGCATCGACGAATTTTACAAGGGTATTCCGGAAAAGCTTCGTGTGAAGGGAATGCTGAACCTTCCCGAGGCGCTGCCGGCGGAGTGGGACCTGAAACGCCATGTAGAAGACATGATGCGGGAGAACGTATCGTGCCGTGATTCCCTCAGTTTTCTCGGCGGCGGTTGCTGGCAGCATCAGGTTCCTGCCGTCTGCGATGAAATCAACAGTCGGTCGGAGTTTTTGACGGCCTATGCCGGTGAGCCGTACGAAGATCACGGCAGATTCCAGGCCCTCTTTGAATACGCCAGTATGATGGCTGAACTGCTTGAGATGGATGCCGTGAATGTCCCGACCTATGACGGGTCCCAGGCGGCAGCGACCTCTCTTCGGATGGCCTCGAGAATAACCGGAAGGAAACGGGTGGTCGTGGCGGCAAATTCCCATCCCGACAGGATCAGGGTGATCAGAAACTATTGCTATCCCGATATATCCGTTGATGTGGTGGATTTTGACGAAAACACGGGATCCGTCACGTTTGAAAAAATCGAGGAACTCCTCGGAAACGACACGGCCGCCATATACATCGAGAACCCCTCCTTTTTCGGCACTATTGAGGCGGAAGGCGGGAAAATCGCCGAGAAGGCCCACGAAGCGGGAGCGCTTTTCGTCGTGAGCTGTGATCCGTCTTCACTGGGTGTTTTTACGCCACCTGCAGGATACGGAGCAGACATTGTCTGTGGCGACCTTCAGCCTTTGGGCATGCACATGTATTACGGAGGAGCCCGGGCAGGGTTTATTGCTACCAGGGACGAAGAAAAATTCGTCCTCGAATATCCCTCCAGGCTTTTCGGGATTGCGCCCACCACCCACAAGGAATGGGGGTTTGGTGATATCGCATGGGAACGGTTGTCCTTCCATGACCGGGAAAACGCGAAGGAATTTGTAGGCACCGCTGCGGCATTGTGGGCCATAACAGCAGGAGTGTATCTTGCTCTCATGGGCCCCAGGGGCATGCAGGAGCTTGGCGAGGGAATCCTTAAAAGGAATGCCTATGCGAGGAAACGGCTTTCGTCCATACGGGGAGTGAAAAGCCTTTTCCCTGAAGGTGCCTGCTTCAAGGATTTTGGCCTGAATTTCGACGAGACGAAGAAATCGGTGAAAGAAATCAACGAAAGTCTCAGGGCTGAAGGAATCTTCGGCTGCGTGGACCTGTCCGGAACGCACCCGGACCTTGGTCAAAGCGGCCTTTTTGCCGTGACCGAAGTCCACAATGCATCCGACATCGACCGGCTTGCAGACGCCTTGCAAAGGGCCGTCGCATGACCTGCGCGATTTTTGACAAGGGAGTTGAATGATATGGGGATGAATATGCAGACCAGGCTCAGGGATTTCCACCAGGCACGCTGGGATGAACCGATCATATACGAGCTCTCGAAACCGGGAGAGCGGGGTGTCCTGGTTCCCGAATTCGATGGAGAAGAGGTCGATGTCCGCGTACCGGAAGGCATGCAACGGTCCGGTGAAGTCAACCTTCCCGAGATGGGACAGATGCGGGTGCTGAGACATTTCCTGCGACTTTCCCAGGAGAATCTCGGCGCCGACCTGAATATCGATGTTGGCCAGGGGACATGCACCATGAAGTACAGCCCAAAAATCAATGAACAGCTGGCAGCGAACCCGAAGGTCGCCGAACTTCATCCCTACCAGGATGAATCGACTGTTCAGGGGTTGCTCAGGATGATCCACGAGACGGATCTTTGCCTCCGTGAAATTTCAGGTATGGACAGATTCAGCCTGCAACAGGGTGGCGGATCCCATGCCCTGCTTGCCATTGCCTCAATCGTCAGGAAATGGGTCGACAGCAGGGGAGAATCGGATACCAGGGATGAAATCATTACCACCATTTTCTCTCACCCTTCAAATGCTGCAGTAAGCAAACTGAAGGGCTTCAAGGTGATTACCATTTATCCCGCAGAAGACGGACGACCGGACATCGAAGCCCTCAAGGCCGCCGTTTCTAAGCGGACCGCCGCGCTTCTCATTACAAACCCCGAAGATATCGGGATCTATAACTCGAAGATCAAGGAGTTTACCGAGATCGTCCACGAAGCCGGAGGGATCTGCAGCTACGACCAGGCCAACCTCAACGGGATCATGGGCCTTACTCGGGCCAGGGAGGCCGGGTTCGACCTTTGTTTCTTTAACCTGCACAAGACATTCTCCGCTCCTCACGGCTGTGGCGGACCTGGTGGAGGCGTTGTCGGCGCTACAGAAGAGCTCGCTGAATTCCTGCCCGTGCCCCTGGTTTCCTGCGACGAGAAAGAAGAGCGGTATTACCTCGATTACGATGTCCCGAATTCCATTGGCAAGGTCAAGGACTTTTATGGTGTCGTTCCCGTCATCCTGAAGGCCTACGCATGGATTCGCAGCCTCGGTGCAGAAGGACTTCTGGAGGCGGCGAAGGTGGCGGTTTTGAACAACAATTACCTGTTCAAAAAGATCCTCGAAATTCCAGGTTGTACGGCGCCATACGCAGAGGGTGAATTGAGGGTGGAACAGGTTCGCTACAGCTGGGAACCAATGACCCGGGAAACCGGTATCACCACGGGGGATATTCAGAACCGAATGTTCGACTTCGGTGTTCATTACTGGACAAGTCACGAGCCATGGGTGGTGCCGGAACCGTTTACAATTGAACCCACAGAATCCTACTCCAAGGACGAGCTCGACGAATTCGTCGCCATACTCAAACATGTCGCAGAGGAAGCCCGTACCGATCCAGAGACGCTCAAAACCGCACCTCACAGGAGCACTATCCATCACATCGATCACGACTACCTCGACGACCCCTCAAAATGGGCCATGACCTGGAGGGCGTACAAAAAGAAGTTCGACGGCTATTTCGAGCCGAAAAAGTAGGAGTTCTTCCATAGCCATGAAGCGTCTCGGGCTGATCATCAATCCGATAGCCGGCATGGGAGGTCCTGTTGGTCTCAAGGGAACCGATGGCCGTGCCACCTACGAAGAAGCCCTGCGTCGCGGCGCGGTCCCGCGCGCGGAACAACGCGCGCGGGAAGTCCTTCCTGCGCTGGCGGAGCACGGGGATGACCTGCAAATCCTCACCTGCACAGGGTCCATGGGTGAAACGGTGGTCTCACGAGCCGGCTTGAGGTACAGACTTGTTCTTGATCATCCCAAAAAGGAACTTTCCACCGGGGAGGATACGATCCGGGCTGCCCGCCTGATGCTCCAGGAAGGCATTGATCTTCTCCTGTTCGCAGGAGGTGATGGGACAGCCCGTGACGTGTGTGAAGGCATCGGGACTTCCGTTCCCGCCCTGGGTATCCCGGCGGGGGTCAAGATCCATTCGGGAGTTTTTGCCGTCAACCCTGAAAGGGCGGGAGAAATTGCAAGAACCTTTCTTTTCGGAGGCGCAAGAGGACGGACACAGGAAATGGAAGTCATGGACATCGATGAAGATGCATTCAGGGCTGACCGCGTGCAGGCAAGGCTTTATGGTTACCTTGCTGTCCCGTGGGACAGAGGCAGGGTGCAAGGAGCAAAAGCAGGCTCAGCGGCTTCGGAAAACCTTTCACAGCAGGCGGTTGCGGAAAATATTGTCGAGAACATGTCTTCCGAAAGAATTTATATTCTGGCTCCTGGAACGACGGTGAGGGAAGTCGCGCGCCGTCTTGGAGTCGAGAAAACGCTATTGGGAGTCGATGCCGTCAAATCCGGCAAGCTTCTGGCACGGGACCTGAATGAAATGGATCTTCTTGATCTGGTGCAAAGGAATCCATGTACCATTGTGGTCAGCCCAATTGGAGGCCAGGGGTATATCTTTGGAAGGGGAAACCAGCAGATCAGCCCCAGGGTCATTCAAGCCGCAGGGAAAGAGAATATACTTGTGGCCGCGACACCTCACAAACTCGCATCGCTGGCGGGCAGGCCTCTGCTCGTTGATACCGGCAACGCAGAGCTTGACCGCAGGTTGCAAGGTCCATGGCCGATTGTGACAGGGTACCACGAGAAAAGCATGTACCCCGTTACGTATTAGACGAATACACAGGAAAAGGAAAAACCAGGGGGCCGTCGGCCCCCTGGTTTTCGGCAGAAGATTTCTGTCAATACCGGTACGGATTTAGCGAGCACATTCCATTCCGAGTCGCTTCGCCTCTTCAAGCCAGTCGGTACCCTCGACGTCGTCAGGGCCCTCGACACCTGAGGCATGGACACTGCCGAGGATTGTCATACCCAAAAGAGATGTCGATTTATCCAGTGCGAAATCCATACCGCTGAAGACGTCGCTTGCCACATCACCTGCTGCGGCAAGAAGGACACACCCTTTTTGCTTCAGGGTCTTTGCCGCCTTGTCTGAAGCATAGGGCAACAGCCGGTCCCAGAGCAGCTTTATCTGTGCGCTCCAGCTGTACCAGTAAAGGGGCGACGCGAAAACGAGCACATCGGCATTATCAATTGCCGCGTACACGGTTTCCATGTCGTCTTCAATCACACAGTGTTTACCCGTCTCCCAGCATTTCCGGCAGTCGACACATGGCTTGATGGATTGTTCACTCAACCGGATGAAATTCACCTCGGCGCCGGCTTCGCGGGCTCCATCCGCAAAGGACAATGACAGCTTTTCCGTATTCCCGTTTTTTCTCGGGCTTCCAAGCAGAACAAGCATTTTCTTCATGACGAAACCTCCTCGTAGTACTCTTTGAACTCGTCGTGAATCGCAATGATTTCATTTCGTACCTTTTCAACCACCGGTTCAAGGGGCGGACGCGGTGGTCCGCCGTACAATCCCGCGTGATCCATTGCGGCCTTGAGGCCGGGAACTCCGAACCTCTTGGTGACGGCCTGGTTGATGTCTATCAGCGCGAGCTGCAACCGGCGCGCCATGTCCATTTTACCCTCGGCAAAGGCGTCGAAAATAGCACGGCAGGCTTCCGGGAAAATATTTGCGACGCCCATGGTCGCTCCCGAGCACCCGACGGCAAGGGAAGGAAGCAGAAAACTCCCCGATCCGGCAAATACCGAAAAATCTTCTGCGGCGTTCTTGCAGATCATCGATATCTGGACGATGTCGCCGGAGCTGTCCTTGATGCCGGTGATATTCCTGTGGGTCGAAAGTTTCGAGACAAGCTTCCAGTCCAGGTTCCAGCCGGTATTGGCGGGCATGTTGTAAAGGACCACAGGAACAAAAGAAGCGTCGGCCACGGTGGTGAAATATTTCATCACGGCTTCCGGTGAATTTTGTCCCTTATAATAGTGTGGTGGAAGGACAAGTACGGCATCGCAACCGGCTTCCGAGGCTGCGACGCTCAGTTCGGCCGTTTCCGACGTTGATGGGCAGTGTGTGCCGGCAATGAGCGTGAAACGTCCCTCTGAAAGGTCGGCACAGGCCTTGAAGAGCTCGACTCTTTCTGAAAAACTGAGAAGTGGCCACTCGCCGTTGGAACCGGCAATGACAAGGCCGTCCAGGGGAGTTTGCTTCCAGTGGCGGATATTCCCCTCGAGGGCGTCAAAGGCGATTTCTCCTTCGGGAGTGAAGGGTGTCGGGATCGGTGCGAACATTCCCTTTAGTATCATTGTGACACGTCCTTTCGGAGTCGGAGTCACACTGCCTGGACCGGCGGCAAAGGGACCGGAATTAAAGGATAGCCGTTGACAGGTTTCAGCGCAAGGAAAAGACATTCAGGAGATCACGTGAGCTGGAGGTTTATATAGTTTTCCTCGGAGGATGGCATGGGCGAGATACGGGTCGGTACGTGTTCATGGAGTGACAGGAGCCTTTTGTCAAGCGGATGGTATCCGCCAAAGGCGAATGACGCCGCCAAGAGGCTGCGGTTTTACGCGAACCACTTCGATACCGTTGAAATCGACAGCAGTTTTTATGCCATACCCCAGGAGCCTGTCATTTATCAGTGGGTTTCCCGGACGCAACCCGATTTTATCTTCAATATCAAGTCTTTCGGTCTTTTTACACACCATGCGGTTCATACCGCATCCCTGCCGCGACACATCAGGGAAGAGACCCAAAAGGAACGGATACGCTTAACGGACCTTCCGAAGAAACACAGAAGGGAGATCTGGGACACCTTTTTCGAGCGCGTCATGGTGCTTCACAGGATGGGCAGGCTGGGATACCTGCTGTTTCAGTTTCCCCCGTCTTTCGAATACAGCGAATCGGCGCTCGATTATATCAAAAGGCTGGCCGATCTCAGCAGGCCGGCAAGGGCAGCCATAGAGATCCGCCATCGCTCATGGATGGAGAAAGGGCGGAAGGAAAGACTTCTGGACGTCCTTCGTGAAGAAAACCTGGCCTACGTGGCCGTCGACGAACCGCGGCTGCTCTGGACAGTCCCATTCGAATGGCATGTCACCGCCACATGGGCGTCGGTACTGAGATTACACGGAAGAAACGGCGAAGCCTGGATGAAAAAAGGCGCGTCCGTTGCGGAGCGCTTTGCGTACAGGTATGATTCCGCCGAACTCGGGACTTTGGCGGAGGAGTCCAGGCGTCAGGTGGAATCTACTGAACGGATATATGTCATGTTCAACAACTGTTTTCGGGACTATGCGGTGAAAAACGCCCTTGAAATGAAGGAATTGCTCGGAATCGGAGGTTCCGTCGATTCCGGAGAGCAGAAGGGGCTGGATCTTGACCAGGGGTTCTGACTGGATAAAAAAACCTCTGAGCCACAGGGGGGCACATCCATGAATATTCTTTTCGGAGGAAAGGCTTTCGAGAAACTTTTGCCACATTTCAGGGGCCTCCTTGAGGGGCACAGTCTCTTTGTTGCGGCCGATGCTCAAGATCTGCCCGGACTTGTAAAGAAAGCCGATGTCCTTGTGACAGGCCCGATGCCCGTGACGGAAGAACTTTTGTCCAACGCCCGAAATCTCAGGCTTGTCCAGCAATGGGGAGTCGGGGTCGATATGATCGATATCGGCGCCTGCTCTAAACAGGGAGTCCTTGTCTGCAACGTTCCTTCACGCGGTACGGGAAATGCGGAAGGTGTCGCGGAAATAGCAATACTTCACTTGCTGATTCTTGCACGGAGATATGGAAAGGCAATTCAGAACCTCAAGAAGAAGAGACTCTATTCCCCCCAGGGGGTTTCACTTTGGGGGAAGAAGGCCGTTGTGATCGGACTCGGGAATGTAGGACAATGCATCGTGAATCGCTTGCGCGGCTTCGGAATGCGGATCTCGGGCGTCAACCGGACGAAACGCCCGGAACACGAAGCACTTGGCCTCGATGGTCTGTATGGGTTCGAGGGCATGAAAACAGCTTTGGAAGGAAGTCGTTTTGTTTTGTTGGCTCTGGAGCTTAACGAAGCCACCCGGGGTTTTGCCGGTGACGAATTTTTTGATTGTCTTCCGAAGGGAAGCTTTTTCGTTAATGTCGGAAGGGCAGGACTCGTCGAAAGGCCTGCCCTGGAAAGGGCGCTGGAAAGAAAAAATCTTGCAGGCGCGGGACTGGATGTTTTCTGGGATGAGCCTGCCGATCCATATGATCCACTTCTTGCGGACCCACGGGTCGTGGTGACCCCGCACATTGGTGGCATCACCGACGCTGCCTTTGACCATATCACCTCCTTCGTGGTCGGCAACATCAACCGGATTGCGGCGGGAAAGAGGCCGGAGTCGCTGTTGAATCCGGAATCCATGGAAGGATTCCAGGCATGACAGAAACAGGACGGGTTTCGATGACAGTCTGTGAAACCGCAGACAGGGTGCGAAACGTACTTTTCGATTTCGACATGACACTCGTCGACAGCAGCGAGGGAGTGGCTGCCGGTTTACAAGGGCTCTCGGAAGTCTTTTCCCTTCGAAAACCTTCAAAAGAAGAAATTCGCAAGACCATCGGACTTCCCATGCCTGAAGCTATGAAAGCGCTGTGGGGAGACTGCAGGAGTGAATGGCTCAGGCATTACCGGGAGAAACTCTCTTTTGTTGAGCGTTCGTCTTTGAAAATGTTGCCCGGAGCGGCAAGCCTTCTTGAAATCCTGAAGGAGATGCATGTCTCCTGCGCAGTGGTCTCGAACAGGGGGTCCCTGAAAGAGCTTGTCGAGGAATTTGGTCTCACTTCCTTTTTCAGGACGGTGCTTGTCCTGAATGACGGTCTTCCGCCGAAACCTGATCCCGCGTCCCTGGTCCTTGCCATGGAAAGGCTGAAAGCAAAACGTGACGATACAATTTACATAGGTGATTCAACGATAGACGTGGAAGCCTCCCGAAGGGCGGGAATTCCCTGTTTTGCCGTAACCACCGGTGCGACTCCGGGAAAGGACCTCCGTACGGCAGGGGCCTTTGCTGTGTTTGCTTCCTGTCTGGATATTGCCCGATTGTTTCGGTTGAGAAAAGCTGAGGGGACTTGCGAGCGTGATGGAACATAAAACACATAGCCTGAAACGCTGGGTACGGGGTTCGATCTACTTTTTCTGTGTCCTGTGCATCGTCGGGGCTTCTCTTTTCATTTACGATGCCTGGTGGACGAGATACCTTGAGCAGAGGCCGGGTGTCGCTGTGGCGAAACCTTATGTTCACAGTGATCAGCTACCCGTCGAGGCGGCGCTCCTGTGGCGGGAACAAATCGTCCGAACGCCCTATGCGGGACGCGTCCGGTATCCCGATGGCCAGGGGCCGTTTTACGCTGCGGCAAAGAATACGATAGCCACAATATCTGTCTCGAAGGGTAAAACCTATGCCCTTCAGGTGGAGAGGCCGGGCATTTTTCTTGCGGCTTTGGATGGACAGGAAGGCAAGTGGAGCTACAATGCCCTTTGGCGTGGCTCATCGAATTTTCCGCAGATTCCGTCCCTTGAGTTCATTCCTGAAGGTACCATGCTTGAAAAAGGGGATGCTGTCGGAAAGATGGTATACCAACCCCAGTCACTCAGGGCGGTGGTTTACGTGCAAAAGGTGCCCGGACTGAAAGAGGAAATTGCGGATTACCGTATAGCCTTCAAAAAGACAGAATCCGCCTTGCCCTTCGAAGCAGATATCAGGGCCGTCAAGTCTCTGGGGTCGATGGTCAAACTGTACCTGACGGTCCCCTTTTTCACAGAAAACCGGGTTCTTTCCAGAAAAGAAGATCTTTTCCTGTATCTTGGAGAACGAAAGGGAGTCATTGTTCCCGAAAGGGCAGTGTTCACGAAAGAAGGCAAGCTCTGGACGTATGTCGTAAAGGGCGACACGTCAGAGCCGAGAGTGGTTCGCGGCATCCCTCTGCAGGAAGGTCAGTTTCTTGCAACGGAGGGGCTAAACCCTGGTGAAACAGTCCTTGCTGACAGCGCGAAAGGAAAGGAAGGAGTGATCAGGACATGGTAGATCACCTATCCATTGCCGACAGGGTCGCCCGGATCAGGGGGACGATCGATGACACGTTGTCCCGGACGGGGCAAAAGAATCGATACGTGAAAATTGTGGCAGTAACGAAAACCAGAACTGCCGATGAAATGATTGAGGCTGCCCGGTCCGGTGTCGATGCCATCGGGGAAAACAGGGTTCAGGAAGCTCTTGATAAACGAGCCAAATGGCCGGAAGACATCAAGACACCCTGGCACATGGTCGGACATCTGCAACGAAACAAGGCGCGCAAGGCACTTGAAGTCTTTTCCTGTATCCAGAGCCTTTCACGCCGGCGCCTTGCCGATACCCTCCAGCGGCTCATGGAAGAAAAGGACGACAGGCTTCCGGTATTGATGGAAGTGAATATTTCCGGCGAAGAGTCGAAACATGGTGTCGAACCGAAGCATGCCGAGGAACTGGCCGAATATATCCTCGGTTTTTGTGACCAGCTCAAGCTGGAAGGGTTGATGGGAATTGCACCCTTTACGGAAAACGAAAAAAGGGTGAGAAGTTCGTTTTCACAACTCAGGGACCTCAGGGACAGGCTTTCAGGCAGGCTGGACGTCGAATTGCCGACATTGTCGATGGGCATGAGCAATGATTACCTGGCGGCTGTAGCAGAGGGAAGCACCATGGTCAGAATCGGGACAGCCCTTTTCGGGAACCGGAAAACAACGGGTTGACGGAAAACGGAAGCATTGATGGTACATATGTCCACATGTACCGACAAAGATGGAGCGAAAGGTGGGATCAGGAGTGGGAGATATCCTGACGGTTCTGGATATTGAAACGGTTTCCTTCAACAAGGCGCTCAGGGGGTACAGCCCTGAGGAGGTGGAAGAGTTCCTTGAAAAGGTGGGTGAATCCATACAGGCATATTCTGAAAAGGTCAAGGCCCTGGAAAAACAGATAGCCCATATGGAAGACCAGCTGAAGGAGTACCAGGAGATCAAGACGTCGTTGCAGGATGCCCTCGTCCTGGCCCAGAAAAGTGCGGAGGAACGAATCAGCAACGCAGAAAACAAAGCCGAGGTCATTCTCGCGGAAGCAGATGCGAAGGGGCACAGGATTGTCGCTGAAGCGAAGGAACAGGCTGATGCATACAAAAGGGACATCGAACGCCTGCGACAGGTACGGTACCAGTTTGTCGGTGAATTCAAGGGCTTGATCTCGAAATTCGGTTCCATGCTGAATGCCATGGAGACGCCCCAGACACGGAAAGAAGAACCCGTGAAGGAACAGACCTGGGAAGAAGAGGGAGAAAACCGCGAGGAGCAGGTGCATTGACGAGGGAGCACGTCGAACTTGAATCGCCGGTCCGGTTCCTCAAGGGAGTGGGACCCGTCAGGGCTGAGAAACTGGCGAGGCTTGGAATAGAAACAGTGGAGGACCTTCTGTGGCATTTCCCGAGAAGATATGAAGACAGGCGGGAACTGACGTCTCTCGCATCTCTTGAGCAAGGGAAATACCATTCGATTCTCGCACGCGTTGTCTCGATAGAGAAAAAGCGGACCAGGCGCAGGAACATGACGCTGACCGTCGCCCTTCTCACTGATGGGACCAGCCTCGCCCAGGCTGTGTGGTTCAACAGGAAAGGTCTGGACAAAATCCTCCGTCCAGGTTCGAGGGCGTCTTTTTACGGAAAGGCCGAGAACTGGCGTGGCATCCTTCAAGTCAACAATCCCGAGTTCGAAGTGCTCGACGAAGAGGAAACACCGGAAAACACGGGAGCCATCGTCCCCATATATCCGGGAACACAGGGGCTTTTCCAGAGATGGATCCGGGATTTGGTGAAACGGACCCTGACGCTGATGTCGGACAAACTCGAGGAGATCCTTCCACCGGAAACTGTCGAGAAACATGGCTTTATATCCCTCAAACAGGCGGTCAGTCAGTTGCATTTCCCCAGGGACGAAAAACTCTGGCGTGAAGCCCGAAGACGGCTTGCCTTCGAGGAATTCTTTTTTCTACAACTGGCTTTTGGAATAAGAAGGAACAGATATGAAGAGGATTCCCGCGGTCCCGTACTTGAAGGAAACGGTCCCTTGACGAGCCGGTTCATGAAGGAAATACTGCCGTTTTCGCTGACTCCCGCCCAAAAAAAGGTTTTTGGGGAAATCCAGCATGATATATCGAGGTCGGTTCCGATGAACAGGCTTTTGCAGGGGGATGTCGGGTCAGGCAAAACGGCGGTGGCCGTCCTTTTTTTGCTGTGCGCCGTTGATGCGCAATGCCAGGCGGCTTTCATGGCGCCCACGGAAATACTTGCGAGGCAACACTACGAGAACATCCGGGGGTGGTTCGATGCTCTTGGCCTTCAGGTCCTCCTCCTGTCAGGCTCCCTGTCACAAAAAGAAAAAAACGAAGCACTCGGGAGCATCGCCGCGGGTGAGGTGAATGTCGTTGTGGGCACTCATGCACTCCTGGAAGACGATGTCCGTTTCTCCAGGCTTGGTGCCGTTGTTGTGGATGAGCAGCACCGGTTTGGTGTCCTCCAGAGGAACAGACTGTCGGCGAAGGGGGAACATCCCCATGTCCTGGTCATGACAGCGACCCCTATTCCCCGGACATTGACCTTGTCCGTCTATGGCGACCTTTCCGTGTCAGTGATAGATGAAATGCCTCCCGGCCGCAAGGATGTCCTCACGAAGAACGTCTCACGTTCGGGAAAGAACAGGCTGCTCAGGTTTCTGAAAAATACGATGGATAAAGGGCGACAGGTGTACTGGGTTTGTCCACTCATCGAGGACAACGAGGAACTTTCGATCCCTTCCGCGGAACGCCGCCATGACCAATTGACGAACCTCTTCAAGACGGTGCAGGTTGGTCTTCTCCATGGACGCCTGCCGGGAAAGGAAAAGAAAAGAATCATGGATGCTTTCGCTCGCAATGAGATTTCCCTTCTCGTAGCGACCACGGTCATCGAAGTCGGGATCGATGTCCCAAATGCGACGGTCATGGTCATCGAAGAAGCCCACCGCTTTGGACTTTCCCAGCTGCATCAGCTCAGGGGCCGCATTGGCAGGGGGGGGCGAGCAGGGATACTGCTTCCTGCTCGGAGATCCATCCACTGAAGATGGCAAGGCACGGATAGATGCCATGTGCGAAACGACAGACGGCTTCCGGATCGCCGAAAAGGACCTTGCGCTGCGCGGCCCTGGAGAGGTCTGCGGGTTGAGACAGCACGGGGTTACCGACTTCAAGGTCGCCAATCTCATCAAGGACAGGGAACTGCTTGAAACCGCCCGAGAGGAAGCGTTTCGACTGATCCGGAAGGATCCGGATCTTGAAAAAAATGAGCGGCTGCGGGAAGAGTTGATCAGACGTTTCGAAAACTCTCTGGACCTGGCGGTGACAGGATGAACGAATCTTTTGAAAAGGTGTTGGCCGATGCTCTCCGTATCCTTGAACGAAGGGAATATACCAGATGGGAACTCAGGCGCAAGTTGACGAAAAAGGGTCATTCCGAAGATTCCGTGGAAAAAGCCCTGGATGAAATGGAGCGGGCGGGATATGTCGATGACAGGGAATACACCCGGCGTTTCCTGGAAACCCGCGAGGAATGGGGCTATCGCAGGATCAGATACGAACTCAGAAGGCGGGGAGTCGATGAAGGGATTCTCGAAGACAACCTCGTCTATGACGAAAAGAAGGAGTACGAAAAAGCCATGGATCTGGTCCGTTCGTGGATGCCTGGATTGACGGAGAGCCAGCTTGCAGGGCGTCTCATGCGTCGCGGATTCAGGGAGGATCTGGTAAGGAGACTGGTCCGCAAGGCTTGTGGAGAATCTTCGTAATCTGTAGAATATTTGCTGGATCTGATTGCGTTTCTGTATTCGACATCATTCAATGGACAGATGACGCAACTTGACAATGGAATAGGAGTGATGCGTGCATGTTGCCTGTAGTTTTTGTGGCGGGCATTGCCGTCGGCATCGCTGCCGGTTTCCTCCTGTACAGAATGCACACCAAAAGACAGCTCAAAGGAGCCCAGGAACAGTCCGACAAGCTGGTCAAGGAGGCTTTCCAGGAGGCGGAACGCCGGAAACGTGAAATGCTGACGGAAGCAAAGGAAGAGGTTCTTCATCTTCGCCAGGATGCCGAAAAGGAAATCAAGGAACGGCGGAGTGAACTGCAGCGGGCAGAAAGGCGACTCGAGCAGAAAGAAGAGAATCTCGACAGGAAGATTGAGAACCTGCAAAAGAAAGAGGATGACTTCAGACAGAAACAGGAAGAATTCCATTCAAAAATGGAAGAAGTCGAAAAACTGAAGCAGAAACAGGTTCAGCGCTTGGAAGAAATAGCGGATATGACGACGGACGAGGCCCGTGAGCATTTGTTGCGGGAAGTGGAAGAGGGAGCGTCCCACATCATCGGGCTCCGTATCAAGGAGCTTGAGGAAAAGGCCAAGCGCGAGGCCGAAAAGAAATCGAGGGAAATCGTGGTCGGCGCCATTCAGAGATGTGCCGTGGATCATACCTCGGAAATGTCGGTCAGCGTTGTCAATTTGCCGTCTGACGAAATGAAAGGGCGCATCATCGGCCGTGAAGGGCGAAATATTCGTGCCTTTGAAACCTTTACGGGTGTGGACTTGATCGTCGACGATACGCCCGAGGCGGTAACTCTGAGCAGCTTTGACCCCGTTCGACGGGAAGTGGCGAGGATATCCCTGGAAAAACTCGTTTTGGACGGTCGAATTCATCCGGCCCGGATCGAGGAAGTCATTGAAAAGTCACAAAAAGATGTGGAAGAAATGATACTTGAAGCCGGGGAAGAAGCGCTGCTTGAAACTGGAATCAAGACGATGCACCCCGAACTTGTCAAACTCATTGGACAGCTGCGCTTCAGGAGCAGCTACGGGCAGAACGCACTGAACCACAGCCTTGAAGTCGCCCATGTGGCGGGAATCATGGCAGCCGAACTGCACCTTGATGAGAGCACCGCCCGCAGGGCGGGATTGCTTCATGATATAGGGAAAGCCGTTGACCATCAGGTTGAAGGTCCCCATGCTCTGATCGGCAGAGATATCGCGAAGCGGTATGGTGAGGCGCCTGATATCGTCAGCGCCATCGCGTCCCATCATGAAGACGAAGAAATGACCACGGTGTACGACGTCCTTATCGCTGCTGCGGACGCGGTCAGTGCGTCAAGGCCGGGAGCAAGGCGTGAAAGCCTCGATTCATATATCCGGAGGCTTGAAAAGCTTGAAAGCCTCGCCAAGACCTTCAAGGGAGTCAGCAAGGCCTATGCGATACAGGCCGGCCGGGAAGTTCGCGTCATGGTAGCTCCCGGTGTTACCGATGACGGGGCAATTCAGAAAATGGCCTTTGACATCGCCAGGAAGATTGAGGATGAAATGAAATACCCGGGTCAGATCAAGGTCGTCGTCGTCAGGGAGACACGATCAGTGGAATATGCAAAGTAGGAGCACGGGAGCATGAAGATATTGTTCGTCGGCGACATCATGGGGAAGCCCGGGAGAAAGGTCGTCAGACAATTGCTCCCGGAAATAAACCGGAGTTTCGGGCCTTTCAGTTTCAGGATCGCCAACGCCGAAAATGCGGCCGGAGGATTCGGACTGACGGAAAAGGTCATGAACGAGCTTTTCGACATGGGATTTGATTGCCTGACGAGCGGTAACCACATATGGGACAAGAAGGAGTTTCTCCCCGTCCTCGACGGGGAGAAACGGGTGCTCCGCCCGGCGAATTATCCGCCTGGATGCCAGGGGATAGGTCATGCAGTGTTTTCGACCGGCGCTCAGGGCATTGCCGTCCTGAACCTTCAGGGGAGAGTTTTCATGACACCCATTGATTGTCCCTTCAGAACAGCCGACGACATCCTGGAAACACTGGAAACACCAATAGTGATCGTCGATTTCCATGCCGAAGCCACCTCTGAAAAAAAGGCGCTCGGCCTTTACCTGGACGGCCGTGTCTCATGTCTTGTCGGGACTCATACCCACGTCCAGACCGCCGATGAACAGATTCTTCCCAAAGGGACGGCCTTCATTACCGATGTGGGAATGACAGGCGGACAGGCTGGTGTGATCGGTATGGACAAGGAGAGCGTCTTCCACCGTTTCCTGACGGGTACTCCGGCGAAATTCGATGTCTGTCGCGATGAAGTCAGTGTGAAGGGACTTGTGGTCGAGATTGACGAGGTCACAGGAAAAGCCGTAGAGGTGAAGAGGGTTTCAATGCAGGGCGTATCCCCTGAAGTGAGCGAAAAAGAAAAAAACTGAACGGGAAGAAAATGAAAAATCAAGAGGCGGGAAAAACCCGCCTCTTTTTTTCAGCAGATGCGGGGGAGTATTTCTCCCACGGGCATGTCCACCAAACGTGTCCCGCCGGCTTCGGTTTTCATCCCGACATAACCCGGGTTTTCGGCCGTCATGTACCCGATGAAAGCTGCGTCCCTGGAGACGTCATGGGCCTGGAGACGATTAATGGTTTTGTCGACGTCTTCGGGAGCGACGGCGATCACGGCACACCCTTCACAGGCGAGATAGAGCGGGTCGAATCCGAGGATGTCGCAGATGGACCTGACCTCGGGGGAAACAGGAAGGTGCTTTTCGTCAAAGAGCACTCCCAGCGATGCCGCTTCGGCCCATTCGCAGAGGACTGTTCCGAGACCGCCTCTGGTGCAGTCGCGCATGCTCCGCAGGCCTGGAATGTCAAGGAGGTCTTTGGCCAGGGGCCAAAGGGGTGCGCAGTCCGAGATAAGCGTGCCTGCTGCAAGATTGTATCTTGAAGCAGCCACCGCAGCACCATGTCTTCCTATAGATGTAGTGGCGATAAGGGCGTCGCCGGGTTCAAGCCTCGAAATGCCCAGGTTGCTTACGGGAAGCGGGGTCCCCACAGCGCATGTCGTGATAAAGAGCCCGTCTACCTGGCCGTTGGGAACGACCTTGGTGTCTCCCGATACCAGTTGTACGGAGAGGTCGGAGCAAACGGAACCGGCACTCTTCATGTATGAAAGCAGTTCCTCTTTTTCAAGACCTTCTTCCGCGACCAGGCTCATGGCCAGGTATTTCGGTTTTGCCCCACGCATGGCAAGGTCGTTGATGCTTCCGCACACGGCAAGCTTGCCGATATCCCCGCCAGGGAAGACCCTGGGAGTGATGGTGAATCCATCGATTGTAATGGCAAGATTTTTTTCCGGGATGGCGCAATCCTCCTGTTCGAGGGCGGAAGCCCCGAAAGAGGAGAGAATTTCCGAAACGAGTTCTGATGAGAGGCGCCCGCCCGAACCGTGTCCGGTACTCAGGCGTCCCATGATAATTTCGTCTCCTTTCGCGCATATGTGTAGTGGGCTGCGCAGCTCCCCTCGCTTGAGACCATGCAGGGACCGACGGGATGAGTGGGTGTACAGGTTGTGGCAAAAAGCGGACATTCTTTCGGTGAAATCAGTCCTTTGAGAACATCGCCGCACCGGCATCCTTCCGGCGGTGGTGCGGATTCTATTGCGATGTCGAGCATGGATGCCGCATCGAAACGTCTGAAAGGTTCCCGGAAGGCGTATCCCGATTCCCGTATTTCGCCAAGCCCCCTCCAGGATGCATCGACGTGGTCAAATACTTTCGCGAGCAGTTCTTTGGCTTTCTCATTCCCTTCCGGACGAACCGCCCGTGGATACATGGAACGGACCTCGGGGTGGCCGGTTCGTATCTGACGAAGGATTTCCGCTATCCCCAGCATGATGTCGGCTGCTTCGAATCCCGCCACTGCGCAGGCTTTCCTGAATTGTCCCGCCAGGAAACGGTAGGGTTCAAGGCCGATCACGACACTGACGTGTCCGGGCAGGAGAAAACCGTCGATGGACAAATCAGGCGCATCGGCCAGGAGTTTCAGGGCCGGCGGAACCCGTTTGTGGAGACAAAGCACGTAAAAATTCCGGAGATCCTTCTCTTTCGCTTCCAGAATCACCGACGCTGTAGCGGGAGCAGTGGTCTCGAACCCGATTCCGAGAAAGACGACATTCTCTCCCGGGGTTTTTTCGGCGAGGTGGACAGCTTCCGCCGCAGAAGTAACGACTTCGACCTTTCGTCCCAGCGAGCGAGCGTCCAGCAGTGAGCCCGTACTGCCTGGCACGCGCAACATGTCGCCATAGGTGGCGACGATCGTTTCTTTCCTTTCGGCTACGGCAATGGCGGCGTCGATTTCCCCCTGGTCGGTGACGCAGACTGGGCAACCGGGTCCGGAAACCAGGCGGAGCCTTTCAGGAAAAAGGGACTTCAATCCGTTTCTGAATATTGAAACCGTGTGGGTCCCACACACTTCCATAATTGTGGTTTCCCTGGTAACAAGCCCGCGAATTGATTCCGCAAGGAGGGACACATCTTTTGAATTACCGGACGGGGTCATTGGTATCCGCCGCCAGTCGTCTGATTTCTTCCCACAGCTGCGTGATTTCGGCTTCCTCCGAGGGATCAAGCCTTTCAATGGCAAAACCGGCATGGACGAGAACGACGTCGCCGATGGCAGCATCGGGAAGCAGATCCGTCCGTATCTCCGTTTCCACAGGTCCAGCTGCGGCAACAGCCGAATTGTCGTCGATCTTACGAACGATCTTGTGAGGTACTGCAAGACACATGTTGCGTTCTCCTTTCAGATGGCGAATAACCCTTGGGGTTCCATCACAAGCGCCCATCATTTTAGCTCCATGGCCGGAAAAGCGAAAGTATACCGCCATGACGTCAGTTGTTCGAAGCATCGGCATCATGTAGGCTTGTCGGGGAGGCGATGCATAGCGTGGAAGGTCTTCATGTGGGACTTCTTCAACTGGGAGTATATCACGGGGATCCAGGCAAAAACCTGAAAAGAGCCTATGACAGGATCGAAAGGGCAGCAAGAGGAAAATGCCGGGTCCTGGTGTTGCCGGAACTCTGGAATGCCACGTGTCCCGTTTCGGATTCCAGGTCGATACTGGGTGAAAAGGATGATTTCTTCCACAGTCTGCGCTCCCTCGCTGCACGCTACGAAACATGGATCGTTACAGGCAGCCTTGCGGTCTCGACCCTCCGCGGCAACAGAAACAGGTGCTATGTGTTTTCTCCCGATGGCGGGGAAGAAGTCATTTATGACAAGGTCCACCTGTATCCAGGGTTTAATGAGCCGAATATTCTCGAACCCGGCTCTTCACTGGGATTATTCCACATCGACGGAATCAAATGCGGCGTCATGATCTGTTTCGATATGGAATTCCCCGAGGTCGCCCGGGCGCTCGCAGAAAAAGGAGCGGTCCTCTTTTTTGTTCCCGGTGCCTGGAAGAGCCGGTACATCAGGTTGTGGAGGACCCTTCTGGTGGCCAGGGCCATCGAGAACCAGGTGTTCGTGGTGGGTGTGAACCGGTGCGACCGCAGTCCCCGGTTTGCCTTCGGAGGACAGAGTATGGTTGTAGATCCTTTTGGTGACGTCATGCTTCACATGGATGACAGCCCTCGTTATGAAAGCCTGCTTCTCGACCCGGGTTTGGTCGACAGGGCGAGGAAGGAACACTCTGTCTTTTCGTCGAGACGACCGGGGCTTTACAGAAAATGGTTTTGACGGGTCAGCAGTTGTGCGGCAGTTGACCTTTTACCTGATAATAATATAATCAACCTCAATCCGGAGAGCTTCGTGCTCTTGCAGAGCGGCGTCAATGAGCCCTGTAACACATCCCGTTGTCAAAGTAAAGTGTTTTGCCTATAATATGAGACATAAAATGACAAGAGGATTATATGTATGGCGGGAGGGGGTGAGAGTCAGGATAGCTCGGGAGGTCTTTATCAAGAAAGAAAAGCCTGAAAATGAAGGAGGAAAGATATCATGAGCAACGGAACTGAAAGGGAACAGTGGGGGTCCAAGATAGGATTTGTCCTCGCAGCGGCCGGCTCGGCCGTCGGACTCGGCAACATCTGGCGTTTCCCCTACATTACAGGCCAAAACGGTGGCGCAGCATTCGTCGTAATTTATGTTGCCCTGATCTTCATCATCGGGTTTTCGGTCATGCTTGCAGAGATGGCCATCGGACGTAACGCCCAGCTGAATGCTGTGGGTTCCTTCAGGAAGCTCAAAGGCGGCATGTGGCCCATCGTCGGATGGATGGGAGTCATCGCGGGTTTCATTATACTCTCCTACTACGGTGTCATCGGGGGATGGACCATATCCTACATTCTGAAATCCTTTACGGGATTGATGGATTTCGCCGCACAAGGGGAAGCCGGCCAGGTCTTCGGCTCCTTTGTCAGCAATATTCCTCAGGTAATCGGCTGGCAGCTGGTTTTCATGTTTGTCACTATCTTTGTCGTTTATAAAGGAATCGGCGGTGGTATCGAGAAGTGCTGCCGTGTGCTGATGCCTGCCCTTTTCATCCTGCTTCTTGTTTTGATCGTCAGGTCAGTGACACTGCCTGGAGCCGGTGAGGGCCTTTCGTTCTACCTGAAACCCGACTTCTCAAAAATGAATGCCGGTACTTTTGGAGCTGCCCTGGGACAGGCCTTTTTCTCGCTCTCACTCGGCATGGGTTGCATGATCACCTACGGGAGCTACCTGGGCAAGAAAGAAACCCTTCCCGGCGCCGCAGTGCAGGTCTGTTTCCTTGACACGATGGTGGCCCTCCTTGCCGGCCTTGTCATCTTCCCCGCCGTTTTCGCCTTCGGCGTTGATGCCGGAGCGGGAGCGGGATTGACGTTCATCACCCTTCCAAACGTCTTCGGCCAGATGCCGGGCGGCCCGATCTGGTCAGGGCTTTTCTTCCTGCTGCTTTTCGTCGCGGCCCTTACATCGGCCATTTCGCTGCTCGAGGTCGTTACGGCCTACATCATCGACGAGATAAAAATGCCCCGGCAGAAGGCAACCATTATCGCTGGAATCCTCATCACCCTGTTGGGGATTCCCTCGGCGCTTGGGGTCGCCGGTATCATTCCGAAATTTGCCGGCAGGGACTTTCTTGATTCGGCGGACTTCCTTGCATCGAATGTCTTGCTGCCTTTGGGAGGACTCTTCATCGCCCTGTTCGTCGGCTGGGTCTGGACCGATGGAGCGAAAAAGGAAGTTACGAACAACGGAAGTGCGCCTTTTGGTCTCTACGTCCCCTGGCTCTGGGTTTGCCGCCTGGTCGCGCCCATAGCCATTGCCTATATCTTCATCACCGGACTGAAGTGGTAAGCTGAAAGCTGTCTTGCACAGGACACAGCGGAAAACGGGGCGGATCAACTTGGTCCGCCCCGTTTTCTTTTGAATTGACCATTTCGGGGGTTCATGCCAAAATATAGCCGTGATAGCTCGGATGAAGGCTGCAAGAGAGACTCCGGAAAACGTTCGGAGCGCCGAAGGTGCAACCTTTTCCCCAAAGGGAAGAGGGAAACTCTCAGGCGGAAGGATTGCAGCTGGACGATTCTCTGGACACGGCGCATATTCGTGCTCCCCGAGTACGAAGTTTTTGGTCATCAGCCGGCAGGACAGAGAACCCACCTATTCCGGGAATAGGGGGGTCTGTTTTGATCAACCGGTACGTTCTTTTGACCAACAATCCGACTTTTGCGCCCAAAAAGGGCGTCGACCTCGAAATGGTAAGGGGAGGCGCTGTCGATGTATTTCATCGAGCAAAGCGATGTATACTTCGAGGTTGCCGACTTCTGAACCATCCACTGTATGGAAACTTTACACCACAACAACAGCCCTTCCGGTCGTTGCTCTTGAGTCGTCCCGGCCTGGGACACGAGGCAAGGACCGACAGTTCTTCCTATGAATTGATCCAGACGGCACTGGAACGTTACGGTTCCCGCATTCACAATCTCCCAAAACCGGAAGATTATCCTCAAAACATGCGTGCTGATTACGCCTATCTTGACAGGACACTGATGCAAGATGTTCTCCAGTCATATTGCGGGCGTGTGTGAGTGTCACTTGAAACAATTCCTGCAGGATTTCACGAAAGGAGGTGAAAAGAATGATAGAGGTGAACAAGGACAATTTTGAGGAAGAAGTACTCAAAAGTGATGTCCCCGTCGTCGTCGACCTTTGGGGACCAAAATGCGGCCCTTGCCTGTCTCTTATGCCGCAGATCGAGGAACTCGCAAAAGAGTATGAGGGCAAGGTCAAATTCTGCAAGCTCAATG
Organism: uncultured Synergistaceae bacterium; assembly: GCA_964515395.1. Taxonomy (GTDB): domain Bacteria; phylum Synergistota; class Synergistia; order Synergistales; family Thermovirgaceae; genus UBA1876. Next base: position 91,864 of record CAZERC010000002.1, read on the forward strand.
TTGCGGAAAACCGCAGACTTGTTATATCCCTGAAAGTTATGGGTGTCCCAACTTTCCTGTATTACAAGGACGGCGAAGTCGTCGACCGGGTGACGGGAGGTGAAGCGACGGCGGAAAAAATCCGTGAGAAAACGGAAAAACTCCTGTAGAAGCCGATAATATGGGAGACCCTTCAACATGAAAGGGGGGAAACGGGTTTGAAGCTGAAATTGCGAAAAGTGAATGTCACGAACGTCGAATGGGGTGAAAAGACCCGTGTTGAAGCGGGGACACTCTATGTCAACAAGCAGGAAATCCTTGACCTCGTCTCCAAAGATGTACGTTTCAAAAGTGTTTCCGTGGAACTGGCGAGGCCCGGTGAAAGCGTCAGAATCATTCCGGTAAAGGATGCCGTGGAGCCGCGTTGCAAAAGGGAAGGGGAAAACGATGTCTTTCCCGGATTCATTGGCGATGTCGACAGCGTCGGAGAAGGTGAAACTGTGACCCTTTCCGGAGCGGCAGTGCTTACATGCGGGAAGATCGTCGGTTTCCAGGAAGGTATTGTCGACATGACCGGCCCCGGGGCGGAATATACGCCCTTTTCGAAGACCCGCAACGTCGTTCTTGTATTCGAGCCTGTGGATGACCTCGAAAAGCATGAATACGAGGCGGCCTGCAGGATAGCCGGCTTAAAGACGGCTCATTACCTGGCAAAAAGTGCGGTCGACGTGGAACCCGATGAAACTGAAACCTACGAATTGCCGGATTTTGCCCAGGCCATGACTTCCCATCCGGGACTGCCCAAAGTGGCATATCTTTACATGTTGCAGTCCCAGGGGCTTCTCCATGATACTTATGTGTACGGCGTCGATGTGAAAAGAATCATTCCGACGCTCATCCACCCGAATGAGGTCATCGATGGCGCTATCGTTTCGGGCAACTGTGTTTCGGCCTGCGACAAGAACAGCACATTCGCCCATCAGAACAACCCTGTCATCAAGGGGATGTATGCACGTCACGGCAAGGATTTCAATTTTGTCGGCTGCATTATTACCAATGAGAATACGACACTTGCCGACAAGAAACGCAGCTCTTCCTATGCGGTGAAACTGGCGAAGATGCTAGGAGTCCAGGGCCTTGTCATTTCCGAGGAAGGATTCGGAAATCCCGACACAGATCTGATAATGAACTGCCGGAAGGCGGAACAGGCCGGTGTCAGGACAGTTCTGCTGACCGACGAATACGCTGGAAGGGACGGTGCAAGCCAATCACTTGCCGATGCCTGTCCAGAAGCTGATGCTGTCGTTACGGGTGCGAACGCCAATGAGACGATCGTTTTACCGAAGCTCGAGAAGATCATAGGACTCAAGGAAAGCGCTGATGTAATTGCCGGAGGTTTCGACGGCTCGCTCCGCGAAGATGGTTCCATCGAGGTCGAAATCCAGGCCATTACAGGAGCCACGAGTGAACTTGGATTGAGCAAAATATCCGCTTACACAATCTGATATGAAAACAGGAGGTGACGTTCATGGGCAAGCTTTCGGGCAAAAAACTGATTCTTCTCGGTGAACGGGACGGCGTTGCCGGACCCGCCATGGAGGAAAGCCTGAAAAATTGCGGCGCCGAAGTGGCTTTCTCGGTCACCGAGTGCTTCGTCTGAACCGCCGCCGGAGCCATGGACCTGCAGAACCAGCAGCGCGTCAAGGATGCTGCTGACAAGTTCGGACCGGAGAACATCGTCGTTATCCTGGGCTCTTCCGATGCGGAAGGCGCAGAGATTTACGCAGAAACGGTTACGAACGGAGATCCGACATTCGCAGGTCCCTTGGCCGGAGCCCCGTTGGGGCTCGCCGTGTATCACATACTCGAGCCGGAAATTAAGGAAGAGGCCGACCAGGCCGTTTGGGAAGACCAGATCGGTATGATGGAAATGGTCCTTGATGGTGAAGCCCTTGCCGAAGCCGTGAAGGGAATTCGTGAACAGTACAGCAAGTATACATTGTAAAACAAGACGAATCCAGGAAAGGGGGTGGGTAGATGGCCTTTAAAGTCGTTCATTACATCAACCAGTTTTTTGCCGGAATCGGGGGCGAGGAAAAAGCAAATATCCCGCCCGAGGCCAGAAACGGGGCTGTAGGCCCCGGAATGGCCTTGAATCAGGCCTTCGGTGGCGATGCCGAAGTGGTCGGGACAATCATCTGCGGCGATTCCTACTTTGCCGATAACATCGAGAAAGCCCGGCAGGAGATTCTGGAACTGGTGAAACAATTTGAAGCCGACGGGCTTGTCGCAGGGCCGGCCTTCAATGCGGGCCGTTACGGAACGGCCTGTGGCGACGTTTGCGAGACCGTTGGAAAGGAACTTTCGATACCCGCGGTCACCGGAATGTACACGGAAAACCCCGGTGTCGACATGTACAGGAAATCGACATATATCGTCGAAACGGCAGACAGCGCCAGGGGGATGAAAAACGCCGTACCGGTGATGGCACGCATCCTTCTCAAGCAACTCAAGGGTGAACCACTGGGGAAACCCGAGGAAGAAGGCTATATTCCAAGAGGGATTCGGGTCAATTTCTTCGCGGAAAAAATCGGTGCCGAAAGAGCCCTTGAAATGCTCGTCAAAAAGCTCAAAGGCGAACCCTTCACGACGGAGTATCCCATGCCGGCCTTTGACAGGGTGCCGCCGAATCCGCCTATTGAGGACATGTCGCAGGCGACGGTCGCCCTTGTGACGTCGGGCGGCATTGTCCCGAAAGGGAATCCCGACCATATCGAGGCTTCCAGTGCGTCGAAATATGGCGAATACAGCCTGGAAGGCATGGAGAGCATCTCGGCCGAAACCCATGAGACGGCCCACGGCGGCTATGATCCAACCTATGCGAACGACGATCCGAACAGGGTGCTCCCTGTTGATGCCATGCGTGAATTGGCCAATGAAGGTGTCATTGGGAGATTTCACGAAACCTACTACAGCACTGTCGGGAACGGGACGTCAGTTGACAACGCATCGCGTTACGGAAGTGAAATCGCCCAGAAGCTCAAGGACCACAATGTAGATGCCGTCATCGTTACATCCACCTGAGGAACCTGTACTCGTTGCGGTGCAACGATTGTAAAGGAAATTGAACGAGCGGGGCTTCCGGTGGCGCACGTATGCACCATCGTCCCCATTTCGCTGACGGTTGGGGCAAACAGGATCATTCCCGCCGTTGCCATTCCGCATCCTTTGGGAGATCCCGAAAAGACACCGGCTGAAGAAAAGAAACTGCGAAAGGCTCTTGTGAAAAAAGCGCTTCTCGCGATGCAGACGCCGGTAGACGAACAGACAGTATTCAATGAATAAGCATGCTTGATTGACGGCAGGGCCCGGTTCCTGCAGGGGACCGGGCCCTGCAGAACAAGAGTGTATTGCGTGGAGGAGGAAAGGGTTATGTCGAATGTTTCAATCCAGGGATATGCCTATTGCTTGAATCACGTTCCGCAGCTGGCCTTTCATTACGGGATGACTCCCTTTACTGAACGGCAAGCAAGGGGAGAGACTGAATATATACAGAAACTCAAGAAGAGAATGCAGACTTTCGAAGAAGCCTGTTCCTACGCACCGAACCAGGCCTACATCGGCGCCATGGATCTCGAAACCCTTTCCGGACAGCCTGCACCCATGTATGAAAACAGGCTCGAACAGGCATCGAGAAAGGGAAAATACGGGGAAATCATGCCCGAAGACGAGTTCATCGGGCTCATGGATATATGTGATGTTTTCGACATCATCTGGCTTGAAGAAGGTTTCGCAGCCGGCATCGGCGAAAAACTCTCGAATCATCCGTTGCTCGATGAAGCGCAGTTGAAGAAGCTGGAAAAGGGACATGCGCCTGCGGAAATTGCGGAAGAAATCGAAAAACACGGGGCACTCCCGATTTATCTGGGGGACGAAATTGTCGGGTGCAGCCGGAAAGGGCATGAAACAGATGAATGCCTCTCGGCATACGTCCTGATGGAAAACATTGCCTCCAAGGCAAGCGCCGTTCTCTCGTTGCTTCATCTCATCAGGAATTCGGGAGTCTCCCCCCGGGATATCGACTTTGTCGTCGAATGTTCTGAAGAAGCTGCAGGCGACGCCAACCAGCGTGGTGGAGGGAACTTTGCGAAGGCCGTTGCAGAGATAACCGGGTGCGTCAACGCTTCCGGTTTCGATATACGAAGTTTTTGTGCTGGTCCCGTAAACGCCGTCATCGCTGCAGGGGCCCAGGTCGGAAGTGGAGTGCGGAAAAACGTCGCCGTCGTAGCCGGTGGAGCCGTTCCGAAACTCTACATGAACAGCCGTGATCACGTGCGGAAAGATATGCCGGCTCTGGAAGATTGTCTTGGTGGTTTTGCCGTGCTTCTGGGGCCTGAGGACGGAAAGGCGCCTGTTATACGGCTCGATGCCGTCGGCAAGCACACTGTCAGTGCCGGTTCTTCGCCACAGGCGATAACTGGCGCTCTTGTCTGGGATCCCCTGCAGAAGCTGGGGCTCGGATTCGACGATATCGACAAATACGCAGCAGAACTGCATATACCGGAAATCACCGTGCCGGCCGGAGCCGGAGACGTGCCGACGGCAAACTTCAAGATGATCGCTGCCCTTGCAGTCATGAAAGGGCAGCTTGAAAAGAGTGCCATGAACGATTTCGTCTCTCAAAAAGGAATGCCGGGCTTTGCCCATACCCAGGGGCACATCCCATCGGGAGTCCCCTTCATCGGCCACGCCTGTGATGCCATTCTTGCCGGTGACATGGAACGGGTAATGGTTATCGGGAAGGGCAGCCTCTTTTTGGCCCGCCTGACGAATCTTTCCGACGGAGCATCTTTCGTCATTGAGAAGCCCGGGGAAACTCAAGCCGGAGAAGGACTGACGAAAGAAGACATCAGGGAAGCCCTGCTTGACGCCTTGGGCGAAATCGCCGATGGGCTCCAGAAAGACTGACGGGGAGTGTCGCCGATGTCGCAACTTCGGAAAATGATTGGCGAGGAACTCACGGAAATCATAAAGACGGCGCGTTCCGGCGGGCCGGTTACCAGAATCGGTCTCATGGCTTCCGGCAGCGAGTTGGGAACCGATGAGCTTCTTCGCGGCGCACTGGAGGCACACGGGAGATATCGGGATATACAGGTCGTCATGATCGGACCAAAAACCGATGAAACTTGCGGTCTGGAATGGATCGAAACGGCCGAAGACGAGCAGGCGATGGCCCAGGGCATGGAAAAGGCGCTCAAAGAGAGAAACATTGACGGGGCTGTAGCCCTTCACTATCCCTTCCCTCTTGGAGTGACCACTGTCGGACGGGTCATGACTCCAGCCAGGGGAAATCCGATGTTCATTGCCTCCACGACAGGAACGAGTGCGACTTCAAGAATTGAAGCCATGGTTCTGAATGCCTTGTACGGGATTGCTGTCGCGAAGTCGACTGGAATCGATGCCCCTTCGGTCGGGATACTGAACGTCGACGGAGCACAGACCGTTTACAGAAGTCTGAAAAAACTCAATGACAACGGATACGACATCACCTTCGGTGAAAGCGTCAGAAGCGACGGCGGTGCGGTTCTCAGGGGAAATGACATTTTGGCAGGATCGGTGGATGTCTGCGTGACTGACACGCTTACCGGAAATGTCCTCATGAAGCTGTTTTCTGCCTATAGTACGGGCGGCAGCTATGAATCCCTTGGATGGGGATACGGGCCTTCCGTCGGAAGAGAATGGAAGCATGTGGTATCGATCATATCGCGGGCTTCTGGTGCCCCTGTCATTGCCAATGCCATCCGTCTTGCAGCAGATGCCGTGAAAGGCGATGTCCCTGCATGTGTCCTTGAGGAACTCCGGAGAGCCGAAAACGCCGGACTTGGTGAAATACTTGCTGCTGCATCGCCCGAACCAAAGGCGGCGGGCGAAGAGGAAGTGGCGGCTCCCCCCGCTGAACCAACGGACGAAGAACTCCACGGTGTTGATGTGCTTTCAATCGAGGATGCTGTCAGGGAGCTGTGGAAAAAAGGGATATATGCTGAATCCGCAATGGGGTGTACCGGTCCCGTGGTCAAGGTCTCATCGGCACATCTTGCCGAATCGACTGAAATCTTGCGGGAAAAGAACTATCTCTAAACCCGGAATATTCCACAGCCTGAAAGTTCGACAAACGTTAAAAGACTGAAGTGACGGAGTTCAAGCAGGAAGAGGCTTTCGAGAGACGCGAAATAAAGAATAGGTGAAAGTGCGGGAAAAGACGGTAAGAAAAAAACGGTAAAAAAGGTAAATCATTGATGCCTGATAAATCATTGTGAGATGCCCCGTTAGGAAAGAGACTTGAAGTCGATAAGCTTTTCCGGTTCCTGTTATAATATGGGATAACATTTTACATAATTAATGAGAGGAGGGCGGGAAAGGGCAGGGTATACCGGAAGGAGCAATTGAGAGGCAACATGGAATCAGAGAAGAACAAGAAGAGGGGTGTACTGACATGGAAGCGTTGATGAGAATCAATGGAACCGTCAACGGCATTGTATGGGGACCGCCCATGCTGGCTTTGCTGGTCGGTACGGGCATTTACCTGACGGTCATCCTCGGTTTTCCCCAAATCCGGTATTTTGGATTCATGTTCAAGGAAATTTTCGGACAGCTTGGCAAAAAGGCCGAAGGCGAAGGGACAATCTCGGCTTTCGGCGCACTTGCAACCGCGCTGGCCTCGACGCTGGGGTCGGGGAATATCGCCGGAGCGGCGACGGCCATCCATCTTGGAGGCCCGGGTGCCTTGTTCTGGATGTGGATAACGGCGATATTCGGCATGGCTACAAAGATGACCGAGGTCGCCCTTGCCGTCAAGTTCAGGGAGAAAGACTCCGAGGGCAACTGGCGCGGAGGCACCATGTATGTCATGGAGAAGGGCCTCGGCCAGAAATGGCTGGCCTGGCTTTTCGCTTTCTTTGCCATGTTTGCGGCCTTCGGTATCGGAAACGCCATTCAGGCCAATTCCACGGCCGAAGCTCTCAACCTTGGATTTGGTGTTCCTCACTGGGTTTCAGGTGTCGGCATGGCGATACTGGTGGCGTTGGTCATTATCGGCGGCCTGAAGAGAATCGCCGAAGTGACAACCTATCTGGTCCCCGCCATGGCCGTGTTTTACATTATCGGTGGCGTACTCGTCATCGCTCTTCACGCCGATCTTATTCCTCAGGCAATCAGCAATGCCGTATATTATGCCTTCAATGATCCCATGGCAATGCCCGGAGCCATTGCGGGCTGGTCGATCAAGATGGCCCTGACCAAGGGCGTCGCCCGCGGTGTTTTCTCCAACGAAGCCGGCCTTGGATCCGCTCCAATGGTTCACGCCACGGCCGTAACGGACCATCCAGCCAAACAGGGCTGCTACGGCATTTTCGAGGTGTTCATGGATACCATCGTGGTGTGTTCCATCACCTGCATCGGCATCCTGACCACCGGCACGCTGATCGATTATCCGGAGCTGACGGGCGCCCAGCTCACCCTGACGGCCTTCAGCACCGTACTCGGACAACCCGGGGTGATGATCCTTTCCCTCGGACTCGCCATGTTCGCCTTTTCGACGATCCTCGGCTGGTACTGGTATGGCGAAACGGGAGCAACGTATATATTCGGGTTGAAAGTGACCCCTGTTTACAAGGTCCTCTGGATTGCCGTCGTGGTTGTCGGCGCCTGGGGCGGTGGTGGAAAGTTCCTGGCGAATATCTGGAATCTTTCGGATACCATGAACGGGTTGATGGCGGCACCAAACCTCGTGGCCTTGCTCTGGCTCTCCAATGAAATGCGCAAGATAGTCAAGGATTTTGATCAGAAACGGGCCCAGGGGAAGGTCAAAGCGGAGGCGGACAAGAAGTAACCGGGAAAACACCGGGAAGGTCTTGTACAGGGCGGGGTGTTCCCGCCCTGTACAATCGAAAAGGAGGAACGGGATGCTCCGGCCGACGCGGATGGAAGTCAGCCTGACGAATCTGAAGCGGAATGTCTCGAGAATTCAGGAGTTTATCAGCCCCAATGCACGCATGATGGCAGTCGTCAAGGCCGACGGGTACGGCATGGGTATGGAGCACGTTGCAAAAGCTTGCATAGAGGCCGGGTGCACACGTCTTGCCGTTGCGACGGCGGATGAGGCTGTAGGTTTACGGGACGCGGGCATTCCGGTTCCGGTTCTCGTGATGGGACCATCGACCAAAGAGGCAGCCAAGGAGTTTGTAGAAAAAGACATCACAGCTACCGTCACGGACCTGGGCTTCGCTCAAGCCCTGAGCCAGGCGGCCCTTGAAGCGGGAAAAATCGCAAGATTCCACCTGAAGATCGATACGGGCATGGGGAGAATAGGTTTTCTGCCTCAAGAAGCTCACGGTGCCGTCGAACAGCTCCTGAGTTTTACGGGTCTGGAAATGGAGGGTGTTTTTACCCATTTCGCCACTGCTGACGAGAGGAACCTCGAGTACACGAAGACCCAGTTCCGCCGCTTCGGCGAGGTTCTTGCGACGCTTCGGACGAAAGGTGTGAGGTTTCGGCTGCGTCATTGCTGTAACAGCGCAGCAACGGTGAATTGTCCCGACATGCATCTCGATGCCGTTCGCCCGGGGCTCATCATGTACGGAATGTGGCCTTCCGGATGGTGTGAACGCCCCTTTGATCTGGAACCTGTTTTCAGGGTCATCACGCGGATCGCCGTCCTGAGAGAACTGCCCCCCGGAAGCGGAGTGGGTTACGGTCTGAAATATATGACGAGAGGGAACGAGCGCGTCGCCGTCCTTCCTGTAGGGTATCACGATGGCTACACGCGTCCGCTGTCGATGAAAGTTGATGTCCTCGTCAGAGGGCAGAGGGCTCCGGTTATAGGCAATATTTGCATGGATCAGATGATGGTGGACGTAACGGATATTCCCGATGCGGTTCCCGGTGACGAGGTTGTGCTCGTCGGAAAACAGGGAAGGGAAGAAATATCGCCCGAGGAAATAGCGGGCATACTGGGAACGATAAACTACGAGGTTCCGAATCTTTTCACAAAAAGGGTGGAGCGGGTTTACGAATAGTTCCGTTTCCCTGTTTTTCAACCTGAGTAGAGAAAATGACAGGATTGCATTGTCAGAAATTTGTGAATTGAAACGCATATCAAATTCGATCCATAGGAGGGAAATCGTTTCATGAAAATCGGATGCCCGAAAGAAGTCAAGAACCATGAGTATCGTGTTGGACTGGTCCCTGCTGCCGTTCAGGCCTATACCAAAGCCGGCCACCAGGTGTTCGTTGAAAAAGGCGCAGGTCTGGGATCGGGGATAACCGACGAAGAATACGCTTCCGCAGGGGCGAAACTGCTTGACACCGCAAAGGAAGTCTGGGACAGCGCGGAAATGATTGTAAAGGTCAAGGAGCCGCTGCCCCAGGAGTATGACCTGATGAAGGAGAACCAGCTCATTTACACCTATTTCCATTTTGCCGCCGATGAGAAGCTCACCAAGGCCTGCATGGACAAGAAGATCATCGCCCTCGCCTATGAAACAGTGACCGAGTCCAACGGCTCACTTCCGCTCCTCAAGCCAATGAGCGAAATCGCCGGACGCATGTCAACGCTGATGGGTGCCTACTTCCTTGCAAAGCCAAACGGCGGACAGGGTCTCCTCCCGACTGGTGTGCCTGGAGTCGCGCCGGCGAACGTGGTCGTCGTCGGTGGTGGAGTCGTCGGAGCAAATGCTGCGAAGGTCGCGGCAGGGTTGGGATGCAAGGTCTCCATATTCGATATCAATCCCGACAGGCTCGAATATCTTGAGTCGATCATGCCGGCAAATGTCTTTCCGATTTACAGCGATCCCATTGTTCTTGAAGCAGCTTACCGTGAAGCAGATATCGTCGTCGGCGCCGTTTTGATTCCGGGTGCAAAAGCTCCAAAGCTCATCAAGAAAGAGCACCTGAAGATCATGAAGCCCGGTTCGGTTATCGTCGATGTCGCCATCGACCAGGGAGGATGCGCGGAGACTTCGAAACCGACCACTCACAGCGACCCGGTTTTCGTCGTCGATGGTGTCATTCATTATTGTGTCGCCAACATGCCCGGTGCTTTTTCACGAACGGCGACCCTTGCATTGAACAATTACACATTGCCTTACGGTCTCCAGCTGGCGAACAAGGGTGTGGAACAGGCCTGCAAGGAGAATGCGGCGATCTGCAAGGGGCTCAACATGTACAAGGGCAAAGTGACGTTCAAGGGAGTATCAGAAGCTTTTGATCTTCCTTACACCCCTCCTGAAGAAGCCATTGCCTGAAGGCAGCGGCGGAGATATCATGGCGGCTCCCCGGAGCCGCCATTTTTTTTGCGGCTTTTCCGGGGTATAATCCTGTAACTGAATGGGTTGAGGGAATACGAAAAACTTCCTCCGAAAGGAGTGTGCAATTCTTGAAAACATTGAAACAGGCACTGGAGGGCTTCCCGGAAGCGACTCTGGAGCCTGAACTGGTGGAACGAGTGCGGGAAGCGGCAAGACTTTGCAGGATCAGGGCGGTAACCATGACTACGGTTGCGGACAGTGGTCACCCCGCAGGATCACTTTCAAGCATGGAAATGTGCCTTATGACCTATGGCGTGGCAAAAATCGGTGATGATTCAGAAAAAAACGGGAACAATGACAGGGTGGTGGTGAGCCACGGTCACGTATCGCCTGCGGTGTATTCGGTGCTTTCCTGTTATGGATTGATTCCCGAAGACGACGTGCTTGCCTTTTTCCGGAAAGCCGGGAGCCCATATCAAGGACATGTGGTTCGTCAACTGCCCGGAGTCTCCTGGTCCACCGGGAACCTCGGACAGGGGCTGGCTGCCGGAGTCGGTTTTGCCCTTGCAAAAAAGGTCAGGGGCGAAGAGGGTCGAATATATGTCCTCATGAGTGACGGTGAACAGGTCAAGGGGCAAGTAGCAGAGGCGAGGCGGATTGCGAAACATCATGCTCTTCCCAATCTTACCGTCCTCGTAGATCTGAATCAGATCCAGATTTCGGGTCGTACGGACAGCATTATGAAGGCTGATATCAAAAAGCTGTGGGAAGCCGACGGGTGGGAAGTGACGGAAATCGACGGACACGATCCGGCGGCTCTTTATGAATCGTTGCGAAAGACCGGTTTTTCTGAAGCCCCTCAGGTTCTTCTGTGTCGGACAGTTATGGGGAAGGGCGTTTCCTTTATGGAGGATCGTCCCGATTACCATGGCAAGGCACCGAAGCAGGAAGAATACGAAAGGGCCATGAGGGAACTTGGCGGTGACCATCGGGTCCTTGAGCGGTATCGTGAACTGAGGAAACGTGGCCCAGTATCCGGGCCTCCGTTTCAGGTGACATCCCCGGAAGTGAGCATAGATGGAGGAGAACCCAGGGAATATGGTCCGGAAAATCTTACCGACTGCCGTACAGCCTTTGGAAACGCCCTGGGTGACATTGGTGAAGCCAATTACGAAAAAAAGGGAAAGGGGCCATTGCTTGTTTTTGACTGCGACCTCGCCGGGTCCGTGAAAATATCGGATTTTGCAAAAAAATGTCCCCAATGGTTTTTCGAAACCGGAGTACAGGAACACGCCACTGCAACAGTTGCAGGGGCGGCCTCAATTGCAGGATGCACGAGCCTGTGGGCGGACTTCGGCGTCTTCGGGATTTCTGAAGTCTACAATCAACAGCGACTTAATGACATTAATGGCGCAAATCTCAAACTTGCCCTGACCCATGTAGGGCTTGACGTCGGAGAGGACGGGGAAACCCACCAGTGTATCGACTACATCGGGCTTTTCAGAAACTTTTTTGACTGGAAACTGGTGATCCCTGCCGATCCGAATCAGGCCGACAGAATGACCCGCTTTGCCGTTACGACACCGGGTAACATCTGTCTGGCCATGGGAAGGAGCAAGGTTCCCGTTGTGACCACCGAAGATGGCAAACCTTTCTTTGCAGGTGATTACCAGTTCCGCTATGGAAAGGCCGATCTTCTCAGAAACGGAGAGGACATGACCATCATGTGCAGTGGTCACATGGCCTACAGGGCAATATCCGCCTGGGAAAAACTCCGGGAGAAGGGAATCACTGCAAAGGTCTATCATGTGGGGTGTCCTCTGTCCATCGATCCGGAAGCCGTAGCCGAAGCGGCGGCAACGGGAAACATTCTTACCTATGAAGATCACAACAGGCACTCCGGCCTCGGCTCACAGGTGGCGGCAAGTCTTGTCGAAAACGGGCTTTCCGCGAATCTGGTCAGGATGGGTGTACACCGTTATGGCGATTCGGGGAAATCTGCTGAGGTTATAGAAAAAATGGGCCTTTCGGTGGATGATCTCGTACGAGCTGCAGTGAATCTGATCAGAAAATAACGAAGATTTGAATGTGATGGGGGGTTTTTTATGACGATACTTGCCGCGGGCGGACCGGTCATTTGGGGGATTCTGGGCCTTTCCGTCCTTGCAGCTGCAATTGTCCTGGAGAGATTGTGGTTTTACCGGTCCGCATCCACTGACGCAGAAGAGCTTGAGCTTGCCCTCGGAGAACATCTTTACCGCGGCGAGAAAGAAGAAGCGATAGATCTGGTAAACAGAGAGGAAAGCTCCCTTCACAGGGTTTTCAGGGTGGCCATCATGCACTGGGGAGCTGACTCGGAAGCGCTGAAAAGTCTTGCGGAACAGGAAGTACGTCGGGAACTCTTCCGGTGGGAGCGCGGACTCGGCTTTCTAGCGGTCATTGCAAGGGTGGCCCCGCTTCTGGGGCTTCTCGGGACAATCCTCGGGATGATCGATGTCTTCATGAATCTTCCAACCATGAGTGGAGCAAACATGCATGTCATGGCAGAAGGTATATGGAAAGCGCTGCTGACCACAGTGGCTGGACTGACCCTGGCGGTTCCGGTCATTCTTTGTCACGCATACCTCATGAGCAGGGTCGAAAGGAATGAGGAGGCCTTGTGGCGAGGTGTCGACTTTCTCCTCAGGGAAAAAATGCTTCGAAGCGACAGGACTGCTCAGTCATGAAAAGGGCCGTTTCGAGCCGTTTTTTTCTGTCGGCCGTTATTGCGGCGATCTTTTTCTCAATTTCCGTTTCGCCTGTTACCGGACAAGAAGCACGAACCCGCAGAATCGTTTCCCTGGCACCAAGCGTCACGGAGTCACTTTTTGCCTTGGGTTTCGGGGAGGAAGTCGTCGGTGTCACCGATTACGATTTGTATCCGAAAGACGTCGTGGCTCTTCCGAAGGTCGGAGGGTACTATGACCCCTCACTCGAAAAGATACTTTCCCTTGAACCGGACCTGGTGATAGGAATAAAAACCTTTCATTCCGGGCTTCTTGACCGGCTTGAAGACCTGGGAATCCAGGTTCTTTCTCTGGTAGTCCACAGGCGCTTCAACGACATCAGACTTGCCATGGACCGTCTTGCCGAAGAACTCGGGCAACCGCAGGCTGCTGAAGAGGCCTGGCAGAACATCCTGAATGAACTGGCCCAGGTGCGAAAGAAAGCAAGACGCCTTTTCGGAGAAAATCCCCCTTCCGTGATGGTCGTCGTGTGGCATGACCCGCTGACGATTGCCGGAGGTTACAATTACATTGACGATATTCTGGACAGGATTGGTCTTCCCAATGCCGCAGGCGACATCCGGTACACCTTTCCCGTAATCGACCGTGAAGGTCTTGTTGTCCGTAATCCCTCCGTATTGATCGTAGCAGCCGCTTCCACAGGCATGAGCTTTTCCGAAAAGGATCTCAGGTCGGTCTTGAGCGGGCTTCCCATCGAGGCGGTGACGGAGGACCGCATCGTCACCGTCTCGGCGGATTCCCTGTTTCATCCGGGACCACGGGCGGCGATAGCCGCGGAAGAGCTGGTCGACGCGGTGGCACAGGTAACTGGAGGTGACACGTGCAGCAATGAGGAGAAGATATTCGACTGACGTCGAGCTGACTCCACTGATAGATGTGCTTTTCATGCTTATCGTTTTTTTTGTCCTTACCACATCCTTTGCAACTTCGAGCATCCCTGTGGATCTGCCGACCGCCGGTGGTGAAGCCCTTCAAGGCAAGGTGCGTGTCATCACGGTGACGGAACAGGGCGAGATTTTTTACGAGGGGGATACGCGAACGCCGACGGGGGTGGCCGAAATCCTTGCCCGAGAGGACACTGAACAGGGAATCCTGATTCGGGCGGATCGTGAAGCTTCATACGGAGCCATCGTTGAGGTCCTGGATGCACTTGGAGAAGCGGGGCTGAAACATGTCGACCTTGCGGTGGAGGACATTTCAGTTCCGTGAACCGGCTGAAGGCTTTCCTTCTCTTGAGCCTCCTGCTCCATGTTGCCTTTTTGGCAATCATGAGCCGGATGCCCCTGCGCGTCCCTCAAAGTGCCGGTAGCGAACCGGTAAGAGTCAGGCTTGTATCCAGGAACCAGGTTGACATTGGAGAAGAGGTAAAAAGAGAAAAAAAGGAACAGGACCAGCCGGCATCCCCCGTGGAAGTAAAAGTCAAAGATAAAGATGAAGATGAAGATGAAGCTGAAGCTGAAGCTGATAACAAAAGGGAAATCACGGAGGAAGTGAAACACGATTCCGGCAAAGAGGTAAAAAAAACACAGAGAGAAACCAGCGACAGGAAGCGTGTTGAGAAAACCCTTGCCGAACCGCGGGTAGACGCATCAGAACCGCCGGTAAAACATGAAAAGGCCCGGGAAGGAATTGCAAAAGAAGAAAAGGAAGAAACGAAACCGTCCCGGGAAGGCATCGATCCGGTGACTGAAAGGGCCGACGCTTTGCTCAGCCCTGTGCCGGAGCATGTCGACGGCAGTTCAGAAAGAAAGGAAGAACCGGCTCCTCCGGTGATCACTGAAGAACTCATCCTTGAGAAAACATTGCCGGCGTATCCGCTTGTTGCACGAAGACGCGGAGAAGAGGGAAAAGTCCTTCTGCGGGTGAACCTGTCGCAGTCCGGAGCGGTAAAGGATGTTACCGTGCAGGAATCCAGCGGTTTTGAACTTCTCGACAGGGCCGCGCTGAAAGCCGTAAGACGGTGGCGCTTCAGTCGGAAAGCGGCTCGAACGGTACTGGTACCCATCAATTTCAGATTGAAGTGAAGGGTCAGGCTCCGAACGGGTTTTGCCTTTGTCGCGACCATGAACCTGGGGACAGGTCCGGCGGTTTTTGGATACAAGGCGTGTACAATAAGTACAAACATGACTTCAGGCTGATCTTTCAAAAGAAATACTTGAAATGTGCGATGGATTTCGGGCAAGAACGATAAAGCGGTGCTCGCCTGGACGCCGCGAAAGCAGGATGGAGGAAACAAGGGATTCTCCCCGGGAGTCATGTAATTAGAGCTCTATAGAGACCTTTTCTTCGCCAACGGGAGTGATACCTATGAGCGTTCTGAAACCCGGCGATCTCGTGTTCATCTGGTCACCGGAAAAGGGAGATTCCTTTCTCATTCAACTGGAGGATGGTTCAAAACAGGATACCCGTCTCGGCGTCATCAAGCATGATGACATTCTCGGGAAGTCCCTCGGAGAGAGTGTCGCGACCCATCTCGGACGGGAGTTCTGCCTTTTGTATCCGACGGTTCACGAATTCAGCCGGCGAGTCAAACGAAAAACACAAATCATGTTTCCGAAGGATATCGGCTTTGTCCTCCTTGCGCTGAATATCGGTCCAGGTTCCCGCGTAATTGAATGCGGGACAGGATCCGGAAGCCTGACGTCTGTACTCGCTCATTTCGTCGGCGATGGAGGGAAGGTCATATCGTATGAGCGACGGCCGGAATTTTCGAAACTGGCGGAGCGGAACTGCAGGAAATGGGGTGTCGCGGATCGTGTTGAGTTCAAGGTCAAGGATATCAGTGAAGGTTTCGACGAACAGGAAGTAGATGCCCTTTTTCTCGATGTGCCGAATCCGTGGGATTATTTCGGCCATGCCCGGCATGCCCTGGCTGGAGGGCACCGTATCGGTATTCTTGTCCCGACAACCAACCAGGTCGTTCAGGTCCTGGACGGTCTCGAGGAGTGGAATTTCGTCGATCTCCAGATTGTGGAGATCCTCCTGAGACCTTACAAGACAAATAGCCGTAGATTGAGACCTGAAGATACAATGATAGGGCATACGGGGTTTCTGGTTTTTGGCGCCAAGATGCAGAGGGCCGAGACGGAAGGTGGATTTGTTGAACCTGGTGAAAGGAAATGATGACAGGAGCGAATGATGTCGAAAATGCCTGCACGCAGGGTCATGCTTCACGTTTGCTGTGCTCCTGATGCCACAGTACCGTGGCCCGCTCTCGTTGACGAAGGTTATGAAACGGCCGGTTTCTTTTACGGATCCAACGTACATCCCCTTGAGGAATACATGAAGCGGCGTGATGCCGTCAGATACGTTGCCAAAATATATGGTCAAAGGCTTTTCGAAACCCCTTACCGGCCATCGGCCTGGGTGCACGACATTGCCTTTCGCTGTCGTGGAAATGCCCTGACCTGGTCTGAAGGAGGTTTTCGTTGCGCGCTCTGCTACCGGAATCAATTTGAGTCCGCCGCCGCCTGCGCCATTGCGTGGGGCTATGATTCCCTTTGCACGACTCTTTCCATCAGCCCCCACAAGGACCCGTCGCTCATCAACGGTATTGGCAAGGCTGTTGCCCAAAGGTTTGGCTTGAGGTGGATCGAAAGGATATGGAGGCGTCGGGGCGGGTTCAAACGTTCCGTTCTGAAAAGCAGGGAACTTTTTTTGTACCGACAGAATTATTGTGGGTGTGTTTTCAGCATAAGAGGTGAATGACATGAAACAAAAAAAATTGGATGCAACACTCCCTTCGGGAAAACTCCCTCCGGACATCCTGCAAAAGGCGGTACTCGGCTTTTCCGGGACGATGAGGCGGGAAGTCCTGATCGGACCGGGGGTGGGAGAAGATGCCGCGGTCATCGAATGGAACAGTGACAAATACCTGATTGTCACGTCTGACCCAATCGTGGGTGCCGTCAACAGGGCTGGGCGTTTGCTGGTTATCGTGAACGCCAACGACATTGCTTCAAAGGGCGGCGATCCGCTCTATTTGATCACTACCCTCATCTTCCCGGGCAACACAAGGAAAGAACGACTTGAAAGCATCATGGAGGAAATACACGAAGCCTGCCTTGAGATGGATGTCGCCCTCGTCGGAGGACATACGGAGGTCAATGATCGTTATGACTACCCGGTTCTTGCGGGGACGATGATTGGAGCCGGCGACATGGTCCTCAGGGCTGAAAACATCCGGCCCGGGAATGTCCTCATCGCCACGAAGCACATCGGGTTGGAGGGCATGTCGATATTGGCAAATGACAGGGCCGACCTCATGGAAAGGATACTCACAGCCGAGGAAATCGCCGAAGTGGCCCGTTGGACGGAATTGATCAGCGTTTTGCCGGAATCCCGGGTCTTGAGGAAATGGGCCAGGTTCATGCATGATCCCACAGAAGGCGGCCTCATCGGCGGGATCGCCGAGATTTTGCGATTGACGGACCTCGGTTTTGAGCTGGACGATGAAAGCCTTCCGATTCACCCATTCACGAAAAAATGTGCCCAAAGCCTGGGGTTTGACCCTCTTCATCTCATTTCTTCGGGAGTCCTCCTTGCAGTGGTAGCTCCGGAACATGCAAAGGATTCACTGGCCGCTCTGCACGAGGAGGGAATTGAAGCTCGAGAAGTCGGTGTCTTTACTCAGGGGAAGGGCAACGTGCCCCAGGATTCCACAGAAGTTCTGTGGAACCTTCTGGAACGGGAGCGCGGTCATGACTGAAAGAACGACCTTTTTGGAAAACCGGCTTGAAAAACTCAGAGAAAAAATGCAGGACCGTGGATGTGACGGAATCCTCCTTTTTGTTGTCGAAGGTCTCGGGTGGCAGAACTGCTACTATTTTTCGGGTTTTCGGGGAAGCAGTGCGGCCCTGCTGATCACAGAAGGGGAGAAGCTTCTGGTGACCGATGACAGGTACAGGTTGCAGGCATCGGAACAATCCGATTTCGAAATCGTCATTCAGGGGAGGACGCCGCTTCTCACCGTCATCAAGGAGCTCCTGGAGAAAAAAGGACTGAAGAGGATTGGAATTGACGGAGAGCGGCTCCCCGTATCGGTTTTCAGGAAGATAACCGGCCCCGCAAATCTTGAGGATGTGTCCGATCTTCTCTCGTCAATACGAAGAACCAAGGATGCTTGTGAACGAAAGGATATCATTCGTGCAGCGGACATCTCGTGCTCGGCGTTGCAGAAAGTCGCCGCCCAGGTAAAAGATCCGGTGGCGGAAAAGGACATTTCGGCGGCCCTCGAATATTTTATCAAGATGGCAGGAGCCGACGGCGGATGGCAGGATCACGAGTTCATAGTCGCTTCCGGATGGAGGAGTGCTCTTCCCCATGGGCGTGCGGGAGAACGAAAAATCCACCCCGGAGAATGGGCGACCATTGATTTTGGGGCCCGCTTTTCAGGGTATGTGTGTGATGTGACAAGAAACCTGTTTTTCGACGAGGTCCCCGAAGAGTGGAAGAAAAGGCACGAAATGTTGCTGGAAGCCCAGTCCGCCGCCGCCTCGAAGGTATCACCGGGCGTGCCGGCAGCTGATGTAGACGCAGAGGCGCGAAAGGTCATCGAAAAAGCCGGAAACGGCGATCATTTCATTCATGGTCTTGGCCATGGTATCGGACTCGATCTCCATGAATCGCCCCAGCTCTCTCCACGTTCCCGGGACATTCTCCAGGAAGGAGACGTCATTACCATCGAACCCGGGATATACATCGATGGTGAAGGCGGCATGCGTATTGAAGATGACTATATGGTGACTTCAAAAGGTGCGGAATGCCTGACAGGGACGATTCCCAAAAACTTTCCGGTTGGCCGATGATGGCTGTTTGCGCCTTGTCACGGTTAGGCTGAAGCGTTGCCATATTTTTGAAAGCATTTTATAATGTCCAATAATGGCATACAAGAATTTAACGGCCAAGGGGGGAATAACAATGAAGAAGTACGTATGCACGGTTTGTGGGTATGTGTACGATCCAGCAAATGGCGATCCCGATGGCGGAATAGAGCCTGGCACCGCTTTTGAAGACATTCCCGACAGCTGGGTTTGCCCTGTCTGCGGAGTTGGGAAAGACATGTTCGAACCCGAAGAATAAGCTCCACCATTTCCGTTTTGTTGGACAGATCAGCGGAGGTGACCTTCACCTCCGCTTTTTTTGTCCTTTTTTCTGCATTGTCAGGACATGAAAGAATATGCGTCCCGGCTACACGTCCCGGCCAAAACCCTTGACAAGCAATACGAGCAGAATATAATCATTCCGATTGACCGAAACTCCGGTTACATTTTATCATTTAGATTTACAAAGGTTTTGTCCTGGAGGTGCTTTCGTGAAAGAGCGTGAAATGTTTCTGCAACTGGAAGACGGGACCTTGTGGCCGGGAGTGGGATGCGGTGGACCAGTCACAGGTGAAGTGGTCTTCGATACTGCTCCGTCGGGGTATCCCCAGGCTTTGACTGATCCCTCATTTGAAGGTCAGATCGTGGTGTTTGCCTTTCCGATGATCGGGACATACGGAGTGGATATGGGCGAACTTGAAAGTGAATACCCGAAGTCGCGAGGTGTTGTCGCCGCTTTTATGGAAAATGGGACAGCCGCCGGAGAACCCGTGAAACAGTGGCTCGCGCGCCATGACGTTGCATGGATTCAGGGAATCGATACCCGGAGTCTTGTAAGACACCTTCGCGACAGGGGTGCATTGAATGGAGCTATCCTGACGGAAGCCCGGGAAACGATTGACTGCGAAAACAACGAGCATCCCGCCCGGGTTGTGTCTGTCAAAGAGGTGATCGAAAGAAAAGATATCGGTCCCAGAATCGCTGTTTTGGATTACGGGGTGAAAAACGGGATTCTCAGAGAACTTGAGCGTCGGCATTGTCATATCATCCGGTTTCCGCACAATGCAACGTGCGAAGACATTCTTTCATACGCTCCGGATGGTGTGGTGTTGGGAAACGGCCCCGGCGATCCCGCCTTTCTGAAAGAGGAAATCCGGACCGCCCGGCTTCTTGCGGAACATCTTCCGGTTGCCGGCATATGTCTTGGCATGCAGCTTTTGGCCCTGGCCTTCGGTGCCCGAACCGAAAAAATGCAATACGGGCACAGAGGAGGGAATCACGCAGTGATTCATCTTCCCTCGGGACAAGGCTGGGTGACGAGCCAAAATCACGGGTACGAAATTGTCGAGGAATCATTGACCGCTGCGGGATTCGAAGTCACGCACAAAAACCTCGGGGACGGAAGTGTGGAGGGAATTCGACATGTGAGACTCCCCCTTCAGGGCGTCCAGTATCATCCGGAAGGTTCTCCCGGGCCGCGGGATGGAAACGCCTTTTTTGATGAATTTGTGGAAACGGTAAGGAGAATGTCCCATGACCGCTGATAATGCACGACAAATTCTCGTCATCGGGTCCGGTCCCATCCGAATCGGGCAGGCAGCGGAGTTCGACTACTCGGGGAGCCAGGCGTGCCGTGCACTAAAAGAGGAAGGGCACAGGGTCATCTTGCTCAACAGCAACCCGGCAACGATACAGACCGATGTCAGTCTGGCCGACGTCGTTTACATTCGACCTCTGACGGCCGACGTGGTGGAAGATATTCTCAAGACCCACAGGCCTGATGCAGTGGTGGCAACCCTCGGAGGGCAGATTGCCCTGAATCTGGCAGTGGAACTTGAGGAAAAAGGGCTCTGGAAAGAATATGGCGTTTCGGTCCTTGGAACATCTCCGGAATCAATCAGCAAAGCCGAGGGAAGGGAAGCCTTCAGGAAGACCATGGAATCTATCGGAGAGCCCGTGATCGAGAGCGCCTATGTTTCAGACAGGGAAGGGGCCGTGACTTTTGCCGAGCAGGCAGGGTATCCCCTCGTCGTCAGGCCGGATTTCACACTGGGAGGGACGGGCGGTGGCGTTGCCAGGAATGTAAAGGAATTGAAAACAATCGCATCAGAAGGACTTCACGCGTCACCGGTCAAAAAAGTGCTGGTTGAGCGTTACCTGGAAGGATGGCACGAGGTCGAGCTGGAAGTCATGCGCGACGGAGCGGGAAATGTCTTGTGTGTCTGTGGTATGGAAAACGTCGATCCCATGGGGGTTCACACGGGTGACAGCATTGTGGTCGCGCCCACATTGACGTTGCCGGATTCTCTGTGGCAGCGTTTCAGGGAATCGGCTTTCAGGATCGTTCAGGCACTGGACGTACGCGGAGCCTGTAACGTCCAGTACGCCTTGTCTCCGGAGGCGGATGAATTCGCCGTCATTGAAGTGAATCCCAGGGCCAGCCGCTCGAGTGCCCTGGCGAGCAAGGCGACGGGATATCCTATAGCCAGGATAGCCGCAAAGATTGCTCTCGGGAAAAAACTGACAGACTTGCCCAACCCCGTAACAGGGGTTGGAAGCGCCCTTTCCGAACCCGCTCTGGACTATGTGGTCGTAAAATTTCCGCGATGGCCCTTTGAGAAATTTCCCCAGGCTGATGCCGCCGTTGGGACGAGGATGAAGTCCACCGGAGAAGTCATGGCTATCGGCTGCAGCTTCATCGAAGCCCTGATGAAAGCGTTGAGGTCCCTTGACGGTCCCTTTGGCATAACCGATCGGCTGGTGGAAGAAATGGACCATGATCAGCTCTGGGGCTTGTTGAAACGGCCGACCCACCGGAGACTCTGGTCCGTTCTTGAACTGTTGAGGCGCGGTGAAGATAGAGGGGAAATTTCGCGAATTTCCGGAATACACTCTTTCTTTGTCGAGGAACTTGCAAAGGTGTCCAGCCTCAGGAATGAACTTGAAAAACGTGGTGCCGATCAGGATCTTCTGAAAAGGGCGGCGAGATACAATTTTCCGGAGGCCGAGACGGCGGCATTCTGTAAAATTTCCCTCGATGATCTCCGGAAGCAGGAAGGGTGGAACAGCCATTGCCGGGGATACAGGGAAGTAGACGGAACAGCCGGTGAAATTCCGTCGGGTTCCGGGTACTGGTATGGGACGAAAGTCGGTGCCGATGACGGTGTGCCGGAAGACAGCAGGCCTGCTGTAGTCGTTCTTGGATCCGGGCCGATCAGGATAGGACAAGGCGTGGAGTTCGATTTTTGCTGCGTAAAGGCCGTTGAGGCCTTGAGAAAGCGCGACATCAGAGCTGTCATGATCAATAATAACCCGGAGACAGTCAGCACAGATCATGACATGTCCGATGCCTTGTATTTTGAACCTCTGAAAGTTGAAGATGTCCTCCCTGTCATCGAGCGTGAAAAGGCCAAAGGGGTTTTTGCCTGTTTCGGCGGTCAGACCTCCCTCAAACTTGGTCTTGAACTGGAGGCCGGCGGAATCCCGCTGTTGGGCATGCCCTCGGAAGGCGTCAGGACGGCTGAAGACCGAGAGCGTTTTTCCGCCCTCGTTGATTCCCTCGGAATACTTCAGCCGAAGGGGGGCGGCGTTGCGACCATCGAAGATGGTCTGACGTGTGCAGAGCGCGTAGGGTACCCTGTCATGGTGCGACCAAGTTTCGTCATAGGCGGATTGGCGATGCAGGTGGTTTCAAATGCAGAAGAACTTGAGAAGGTCCTGGCGCTGGCCCTCGAGGCGGAAGCGGGGCAGACTGTGCTGATTGACCGTTTCCTGCCTGGACGGGAGTTCGAGGTCGATGCCCTGTATGACGGAGAGGAGATCCTTATCCCTGGGGTTTTTGAGCACCTCGATCCTCCTGGAGTCCATTCCGGCGACTCTATAGCCGTTTTCCCCGATGCCTCTCTCAGCAAGCTCCAGAAAAAGGAAATTGCGGAGATAACACGCAAGCTTGCGGAAGGCCTCGGAGTAAGGGGTATGATCAATATCCAGTTTGTCCTGAGCGGAGAAGACATTTACGTCATTGAAGCGAATCCGAGGGCGAGCCGGACAGTGCCGATTGCCACGAAGCTGACGGGGATTCCTCTCGTCGAGTCGGCGGTGCGTATAGCTTTGGGAGAAAAACTTCGAACCTTTGGACGACACATGGATTCAGTCGGTCGAAAGAGGCCGGTTGGCGTCAAGGTGCCCGTTTTTTCGACGGAAAAACTGCCTGGCGTCGATTCACGTCTTGGACCGGGGATGCAGTCAACCGGCGAATCCCTTGGAGTTGCCGACAACGTGTCCGAGGCGCTCTGCGAAGCCTTGCGCGGTGCCGGATGGGATCTTCCCGAAAAAGGACGGTTGCTCCTTTCCGTGAGCGATGCGGTCAAGGGGGGCGTCAGTGGAATTGCTTCTGCGTTCTTTACATTGGGTTGGGATATCGCAGCGACCAGCGGAACGGCCTCCGTTCTTGAAAAGTGGGGCGTACCCTGCAAGGCGACGGAGAAAGGCGAAGGACTTCAGGAGCGGATACGTCAAGGCGACTGGGACCTGGTCGTCAATATTCCCTCGGCATCCACAGGATCGGTCAGAGACGGGTTTGCCATCAGGCGTTCAGCAATCGAAGCGGGTGTGCCTTGCCTGGGAACGCTTCCTTCGGCTTCGGCGCTTGGAGTGGCACTTTCTCTGAGGAATCAAGGCAAGAGCGAAAAAATCTGATCCCTTCTTGTCTCGTCAAGGGAATTCCTGTAAAAAGATCAAGGGTATTGGGTTTCGAGTGCATGGGAGAGGCGAGCCGGCATGATTGCAAGAGGTTTAAGAGCCTTGCTCATGGTGTTCCCGGGTTTTGTTCTGTCTGCAAACCTTGTTTTTGCTGACGGGAATCTTGTTATAGGTGCTGAGAAGAGTTTTCCACCCTTCGTCTTTCAGGAAGAGGGGGATTGAAGGGATTTGAAATGGATCTGGTCAGGGAGATTGCAGATCTTCGCGGAAGATCAGTAGCGTCCGGTTCGAAACGGTGCAGGATCATTTTATCAGCCCTCAGGCGCAGATCATCACACTCAGCTATCAGAGGACTGATGACGTGTTGCGTGCCCTTCTGCGAGGCGAGGCTGAGGCGGCTCTTCAGGAAGAATCAGTTGTCCGGGAATATCTGAAAAAGGTCGATGCTTTCGGTGAAAACCTCAAAATCGCCTTCACCCTGAACGAAAAAAACGGGATGGCCTTCGGCTTCAGGAAAGATTCGGCGTCCCTGCGGGAGTCGGTAAACACCGTCCTGTCTCGCATGAAAAAAGATGGTCGTCTTGACAGCCTGAAAGGAAAATGGTTCGCTCCGGTTAGTCAATGATCGACTCGAGTAACTGTTTCGAGAAAACCATGAGCGTCGTTTTTGAGGCTGACGTCTCGAAGGTGAGGGTCTTTTCGTCTTCAAGACGTATTGCGAGACTGTAACCCAAAACGGGGTGGTGCTCCAGCACACCTTCTTTCCCGAGGATTTGAAGGGTGCGGTAGGTGGCTCCGGTTCCGACCAGTCCGTCACTGCCTCCGGCATCTTTTTGAGGAAAGGACAGCCATTTTGTCCCCGGACCCTGGAGCAAGAGGACCTTTACGACTTCAACTCCGTCATTCTTTTTGTAGATTCGTTCAGTCATCCGGCCCTGTTCCTCTGTTGCCGAGGTGAGAATCCTCGTCTCGGTGCAGATTTCGGTCCACCCCGGAACATCGGGAATAGTGATTTGTAACGTCTCCCCGGAAACGGCTCCTGCAGACATGTACAGAAAAAAACAACAGAGGAACGCGGACAGCAGGACATCTTTATAAACTGGTCTTCTGGTTTTGTCTTTCATGGTATCCTCCATCTTGTCAGGATACTCCCGTGACCCCCAGAGGAAATGGTATCATGTCTTTTTGGTTTGCGCCTTTATTTCGAACAAAAGGGGATCCTGACCGGGAGGTTTTGAGAGTGTTCCGATTTGCCATACAAGTCTATGGTTGCCAGATGAACGTTTATGATTCAGACAGGCTGAGGACATCCCTTTTGGAAAGAGGCTGGGAAGAAACCTCGGAAGATGACGCGGACATTGTCCTTTTCGTGACCTGCAGCATCAGGGCCAAGGCCGAGCAAAAGGTGTGGAGCGAGATAGGCAGGCTTGAACACCGCCACCGTTTACAGGGAGCCCCCCTTGTTGCCGTTATCGGGTGCATGGCGCAAAGGCTCAAGGACGCCTTTGTGTCCCGGTTTTCAAACGTGCGACTTGTGGCGGGGCCACGAAGCCTGGGACGTGTCCCCGAGGGTCTCGAGCAGGTCTTGAAAGGAGACAAGCCCCGGATTTTCATTGATGACCCCGGAAGTCTTGATGATCTCGAATGCGCACCGATACGGCGCGAGAATCCCTGGAAGGCTTTCCTGACCATTGCTCACGGATGCGACAACTATTGTACGTACTGCGTTGTCCCCTACGTCAGGGGACGGTTCTGGTCCAGAGCTCCTGAGGCCATACTCCGGGAGGTTCGCGAACTTGCCGAAGACGGGGTCAGGGAGATCAGCCTGATCGGTCAGAATGTCAATTCCTATGGTGCGGACTTCGACAATGACTATTCCTTCGCTTCATTACTCCGGGACGTGGCGGCGGAAAAACGTGTTGACAGGATACGCTTTTACACATCCCATCCAAAGGATTTCACCAAGGACATCATCGAAGCCATGGCTGATAATCCCGAAATCTGTCCCGCCGTCAATCTTCCGATTCAGTCTGGAAGCGACAGGGTCCTGAAGGCCATGAGGCGGGGGTATACCCTTCAGGAATATGCGGACATCGTGGAAATGATCCGAAAAGGGCTTCCTGAATCGGCTGTGACGAGTGACCTGATCGTCGGTTTTCCCGGGGAGACAGTAGAAGATTTCGAGGCATCTCTTACAGCTCTTGAACGTTTTAGATTTGATCTCCTGCATTCGGCGGCGTATTCGCCTCGTGAGGGAACTGCGGCATCGCGTATGGGCCAGCAGGTTCCAGAGGAGGAGAAGAAACGGAGGCTCACCGAGGTCAACCGGATTCAGGCGGAAATATCTGCGGAGATCAACGCCGGGCTTGTCGGAAGAAATTATGAAATCCTGGTGGACAGTCCGGCTCCCAAAGGTCAGGGACTCCTTCAGGGGAGAACCCCTACAGACAAGGTCGTTATCGTCGAAGGGCCCGAGTCTCTTCTTGGCCAGTTGGTAAACGTGCGTATCGACAGGGCCGGGAAATGGTATCTCTATGGCAGCGTGATTTCGCAAAAACAGGTTGGTGGAGGTCAGTGAACCTATGAGTGACAACACGAAGCTCAAGGGAATTCTCTTTCTTTTCGGAGGGTTGCTGAGTCTCGTGGCTGCAGGCGGTCTCGTGTTGTTCTTCGCCGGCAGATGGGGCGGGGACGAACCGAAACATGTCGCGGGACCGGCATTACACCTCTCCCGTGACGAAAGCCTCCAAAGCCCCGCCCCTGATCTGGCCGAGGGGGATAAACACAAGGAAGAGCACTGGGTCCTGTATATTACCGGAGCTGTCCGAAGGCCGGGTGTTTACAAGTTGCCACCGGGTTCGCGAGTTTATGAGCTCGTCGAACAGGCCGGAGGGTTGACTGACTCCGCGGTCCCCGAGGCATTTAACATGGCTGCACCGCTTGCCGACGGAATCCATATCCACGTTCCCGATGAGTCGGAGACAGTTTCTTTGCCGTCCTTTGACAATTCAAAACAGACTCCGGCGGTTTCAGGAGCCGAGGCGTTCAGGGTTCCCGACAATGAAGAAAATCTCATCGATATCAATACCGCCGACGCGACCGTTCTTGAAAGACTTCCCGGGATTGGCCCGAAGACGGCAGAGGCGATCATTCGTTACCGGGAACAAGAGGGACCGTTCAAATGTGTGGAAGACCTGCTTTCGGTCAGGGGCATCGGGCCGGTGAAGCTGGAAGGGCTCAGGGATCAGGTCCGAGTGGGACGTTAACTGTCCTGGCCGAGGCTCCGGCGTTTGTCCTGCTGGCTGGATGTACAGCCTTCCTCTATACCCGGGAACGGGACATGCCGGTCTGGGCGTGTTTGGCAACGGGCCTGTTCGTCATGACCTTCCTTGCTTTTTCAGGTACGGTCTCTTCTTGCCCCCGCTTTACCGTCATCCTGCTTTTTTTGACAGGGGTTTTTTTCATTTTTGGAGTGACTGCAGGTATCAGGCTTGAAAAGCCGGTACCCAAAGCGCAAATTTCATGGCTTGAATCAAAGGGGACAGTCGTAACCGAGAGATCCTGGGGAAACCGGCGTGCCGTGGTTATCAAGACTTCAAAAGGGAAATTCCTTTGCAAATTGCCCTCTGGACGGTTGTTTAGGGAAGGCGACCGTGTAAGTCTCGAGGGTAAAATTCGTTATTTCGATCCCGCCCCGAGTTCACGGGAGTTCGATGAAGATTCCTATTGGAGGGCGCGAGGAGTACTGGGAAGCATACAGGATCCGGATCTTGTGAAAGAAGGTCGCGACTGGTTGACATTTTCTGCCTGGCGCAGATTCCTCAAGGAACGGATCCTTCTTACGATTCCGCAAAGGACACGCGGCTACATCCTGGCGTCCTGGCTCGGGGCCAGGGATCCCGACCTCTCGGAAAAGCACAGGAAATGGGGGACTTCCCATATCCTGGCCATATCCGGATTTCACGTAGGGATTGTGGCACTCGGACTGCGGAGGATCACAAGACGTCGGGTCCTGGCGCCTTCCATTTTCATGTGGGGCTATGTGCTTCTCTCAGGAGGGGCCGCAAGCGCACTGAGGGCGGCGTTGATGTTCCAGACGGCCTTTTTGGGAGATCTTCTTGGCCGCCCCGTGCGGGCTGTCAATGCGGTTTCTGCGGCGGCGGTCATGATCCTTTTGTGGCGTCCGTGGTGGTTTTGGGACCTTGGCTGGAGATTGTCCGTAACAGCTGCTCTCGTTCTGGGTTCAATTGTTTCGACGCGGGAGTGGAGAAGATTCTGGGCAGGAATTCCCATCGTTTGGTACGTGACAGGGGCCTTCATATCGAGATCCTTTGGAAGCGTCCCTGTAGCGGGTATGATTATGAACATATTTGCAGTGCCACTTTTCGGCTTTCTTCTGCCGGCAATGTCATTGATCGTGCTGCCGGGGCTCTGCGGGATCCCGGGAGCCGGTATCCTCTTGCGGATTATGGAGATGTTGCTTTGGAGCCTTCACTACTGCGCACAAGGTCTCTCCTTGATGATACCCTTTCAGGCGGGGTCCGATTTTTTCCCGGTCATACCGGTGTGCGCGATGCTGGTGTATCTTCCCTTGAGGGGAGCCGGAATCGCAAGGTCGAGATCCGCATGTGCAGGCGTATTTTCAGCGCTTTTTGCAGGTATACTTTTTTGAATCGTCGACGCTTTTTTCGTGATCGAATGGTTGGGAAGGTGATGGCATGCTCCTGGTTGTGGATATCGGAAACACCCAGACCGTGATGGGGATCTTTAGCGGAAAAGATTTGATGCATCACTGGAGACTGATATCGAAAACCCGAACTGCCGACGAGATCGGCGTTTACCTGTTGAACCTGTTGGATTTGACGGGGGTTGATCCCACGGCCATCAAGGGGTCGGTTCTTTCAAGCGTGGTTCCACCCCTGGATATACCCTGGACTGAGGGGATAGAACGTTATCTGAACGTTCCGTGTCTCAGGGTGACCCACACGCTCGACCTGGGCATGACTGTCGATTATGAAGCCCCCGGAGATGTCGGGGCCGACAGGCTGGTCAATGCCGTGGCCGGTATGGCGAAATACGGGAAACCCCTGATCATCGTTGATTTCGGAACGGCCATAACCCTTGACGCCGTCTCGAAAGAGGGGACCTACCTTGGTGGTGTCATCGCCCCCGGCCTTGGAACCAGCGTTGATGCGCTTTTCGGAAAGACGGCAAAACTCCCGAAGGTTTCTTTCGAAGTCCCAGGCCACGTCATCGGGAAAAATACGATGCAGTCGATTCAGTCCGGGATACTCCATGGTTTCGCAGGGCTGGTCGACACCCTTGCGGCAAAAATCATGAAGGAAACAGGAAAGGCTCCCGTTATCGCCACAGGAGGAGATGCAGAGAGGCTGGCCCCGTTGTCGAAAACCATTGAGGCGGTAGAACCATGGATTACTCTTGAAGGACTCAGGATCATTTATGACAGGAACAGGGATCGATGACGCTGCAAAAAGGCGGACGTGCGATCGAAGCGGGAGGGCTTGTCGTGCCCAATCCTTTCTGGATAGCGCCCCTGGCCGGGATTACGTTGCCGGCCGTCAGGCGTTTTTTTGCCCGCCAGGGTGCAGGACTCACACATACGGAGATGGTAAGTTGCGCCGGTATCTTGCATAACAACAACAAAACAATTCGAATGCTCCGTCATGGCGAAGAAGGCGTCCCGACGGTTCTTCAACTCTTTGCAGGGAGTGCGGAAACGCTTCGAAAAGGTGCAGAGCAGATACTGAATGGCGGGTTCGATTCCTTTGAGGCACTTTCGGTCAATATGGCGTGTCCCATGCCCAAGGTTACGAAAAAAGGTGCCGGAGCGGCGTTATTGAAGAGAAAAAGCATTGCATGCCGGATGACAAGTGAGCTCAAGAAACTGGAACGGCCTGTCTGGATCAAGATGCGCCTCCTTTCCACGGAAAGGCTGGATGAGACCCTTGATTTCATCGAAGCTTTGATCAGTGCCGGAGCGGATCATGTGACATTGCATGGACGGACTCCAGCCCAACGTTATGAAGGAGTTTCCGATGCGAAATCGGTCTGTCGGGTTGCAAGAGAGTTCCCAGGCCTGATCAGTGCAAGCGGGGATGTCTTTTCTCCGGAAAAAGCCATGGAATATCTCGATGCCGGAGCCTGTGCCGTACTCTTTGCGCGGGGACTTATGCGAGATCCTTTCATTGTGGAAAAGACAACCCGATTGGGCACGCGTGGAATAGATGCCGGAAAAAGATCAACAACAGTGGAGGAACTGGACCGCCTTTTGAAGCTTGGGGAGGATCTTTACAAGGATGAGGGAGAAAAAACGGCCCTCGTCTTGCTTAAGCGGTTTCTCTCGAGTATTTTTAAGGGGTTGCGCGGAGCGTCTCGATTCCGTCGTGATGTGGCGCAAGCCCATTCATGGTGTGAAATGTTGCAAGTGTCCCGAAAGTGGCGAAGTTTCGCCGAAAGGAGCGGTTCCAATGGCTGAAAACGCAGACGAAAGAACGATGCCGGAAGACGAGATCTTGAAGCAACGAACGGAAAAGCTTGCCCGCCTCAAAAGTGAGGAAGGATATGACCCTTTTCTGCATGAAAAATGGGACGTCAAACACAATGTCCCCTATGTCAAGGAAAAATTCGATTATCTCGGCCCCGATGAAAAGGCTGAAGAGGAAGAGATCGTCACCGCCGGGCGTCTTGTGACCCTGCGGAAGCACGGCAAGGCCTCTTTTGCGGACATGGCCGACGAGTCCGACCAGATACAGTTATATTTCCAGATGGATGCGCTGGGTGAGACGAGTTACACCTTTTTCAAGAAATGGGTCGACACCGGAGATATCGTGGGTATCGTGGGGCATCCTTTCAGAACAAGAAGAGGTGAACTCTCGATCCTCGTTACGCGGTTTGAACTCCTTTCCAAGGCCATGCGACCGCTTCCCGAAAAATGGCACGGTCTGAAAGATACGGAGATCCGGTACAGGCAACGCTATGTCGACCTTATCGCCAATCCCGAGGTGCGAGAAACTTTCAGGAAACGTGCCCGGATCATCAGCGCCCTGCGGGATGTTCTCGAAGAGGAAGGGACCATCGAAGTGGAAACACCCATTCTGTCATCTATTGCGGGCGGAGCGAACGCAAGGCCCTTCGTGACCCATCACAATGCTCTCGACATCGACCTCTACCTTCGCATAGCCACGGAGCTCTACCTCAAGCGGCTTATCGTGGGCATGTTCGGCAGGGTGTACGAAATCGGGAAGAATTTCCGGAATGAAGGCATCGACATCATGCATAACCCGGAGTTTACGGCCCTTGAAGTGTATTGGGCCTACGCGGACTACAAGGACATCATGGATCTCACGGAGCGGCTCGTCGTAGCCGCCGCAGACGCCGCCGGGAACCGGAAAATCCTGTATCAGGGGACCGAAATCGACCTGGAACCTCCCTTCAGACGAGCCTCCATGGTTGAACTGGTGAAAGAAAAGTGCGGTTACGATCTTCATGAAATGACAAGCGATGATGAGGCAAAAAAATTTGCGCGGAACAAGGGAATTGAAATTGAGGGGAATGAAACGCGGTATGGCGTACTTGTGGAACTCTTTGAGACTTTCGTCGAAGACACGCTGATTCAGCCGACGTTTGTTGTGGGGCTTCCCACAGAAGTTTCCCCCCTTGCGAAAAAAGACCCGAAGGACCCGAATTTCACCAACCGGTTCGAGTTGTATATCTATGGAAACGAGGTTGCAAACGCCTTCAGCGAGCTGAATGATCCTTTCGACCAGAAGGACAGGTTCCTCCAGCAGGCGAAACGGAAGGCGGCCGGCGACGAAGAAGCTCATGTTTACGACGAGGATTACGTCACGGCCCTTGAGTACGGGCTTCCTCCCACGGGAGGTCTCGGCGTAGGGATCGACAGGCTTGTCATGTTCCTGACGGATTCTCGTTCAATCAGGGATGTTATCCTGTTCCCGACGATGCGGCCGAGGACTTCGTGACAATATTTTCGACGGAACAGGGAGTGTAGCATGGACCGGGAGAAGGCCGAAGCAAGGGTTGAAGAACTCAGAAAAGAAATTGATCATCACAACTATCTCTACTATGTCCTTGATCAGCCACGGATTTCGGACGAGGCTTACGATGGTCTCATGCGGGAGTTGCGCGAGATAGAGCGGAAATTCCCCGAACTCGTCACCCCCGAATCGCCGACTCAAAGAGTGGGCGGCGAGCCTCTCGAGCAATTCGAGAAAGTCAACCACGGTGTTCCGATGCTGAGCCTTGAAAATGCTTTTTCCGAAGAGGAATTAAGGTCCTTTTTCAAACGGACGCAAAGCGCTCTTTCAAGGGAAAATCTGGAATACTTCTGTGAATTAAAAATAGACGGCCTTGCCGTTTCTCTTCGCTATGAGGACGGCCGTCTCATAAGGGGCGCAACAAGGGGAAACGGAACTATCGGCGAGGATGTAACAGGCAATTTGAGGACGATTCCTTCCATCCCCCTGAAAACGGTGCGACCTGCGGAAGGCGTTCTCGAAGTGCGCGGTGAAGTTCTTATGATGAAAGAAGCCTTCTCAAGGCTGAATGCCAGGAGGGAAGAGCAGGGACAGCCTTTGTTTGCCAACCCGAGGAATGCCGCAGCGGGAAGTCTTCGGCAGCTGGATCCGAAAATAACGGCAAAAAGAAACCTGTATTTTTTCGCATACCAGGTTGTCCATCCGGAAACACACGGGTTGGTGACGCAGATGGAAGTCCTCGCCTGGATCAAGGAAATGGGTTTCTCTGTTCAGGGAACTGAGGAACTTGCATCTTCCGCTGAGGATGTCTTGCGGTATGTCACACGATGGGAACAAAAACGCCGGGAATTAGCCTATGCCATCGATGGCGTGGTTGTCAAGGTCAATGACCTTTCCTTGTGGGAACAGCTGGGAACAACGGCAAAGACTCCACGATGGGCCATCGCCTACAAATACGCACCCGAGGAAAAACGAACCCGGATCAGGGACATCGAGGTTTCCGTCGGCAGGACAGGAGCGTTGACGCCCGTTGCGCATCTTGATCCTGTCAGATTGTCAGGAACTGTGGTCAGGAGGGCAAGTCTCCACAATGCCGACGAGATTCAGAGGAAAGACGTTCGAATCGGCGACATGGTATGGATCCGGAAGGCCGGAGAAATCATACCTGAAATCCTCCGTGTGGATTTTGATTCCCGGCCGGAAGGGCTTCAACCTTTCAAAATGCCGGAGAGGTGTCCCGTTTGCGGTGCCCCTGTTGTCAGTCTGCCCGAGGAAGTAGCCATCAGGTGCCCTAACCGGTCCTGTCCGGCACAGATGCGGGAGGGACTCATCCATTTTGCCTCGCAGTCCGGCATGGACATCCGGGGCCTCGGCGAGAAGATCGTCGACAAGCTCGTGGCTGAAGGTATGGTAAAAGACTTTGCGGACCTTTACCGTTTAGGTCTTGAGGACCTGGCGCAATTGCAGCTGTCCGGAGAAGGTGCGACAAGGAAGCTCGGTCGGAAAAACGCTGAATCCATCCTTCAGTCGATAGAGGAGTCAAAGAACAGGTCTCTGCGAGACCTGTTGGCGGCTTTGGGCATTCGATTTGTCGGAGGTCGTGTAGCGGAACTTCTCACGGAAACATTTGGATCAGTAGATGATTTGATGGAGGCGGATGAACGTCAACTCTCCGAAATCGAAGGTATCGGACCGGGAATTGCGGCGTCGGTCGCGGCCTTTTTCAAAGACGAGCGAAACCGGGCGATGATAGAAAAACTTCGCTCCGCCGGTCTCCGGTTCACCAGGGAGGAGAAGGCCCATATAGGGGAAGGTCCATTTTCGCATCTTTCCGTCGTCTTTACCGGAGAACTGGAAAGCATGACCAGAAGTGAAGCCGAAGAAATCGTAAAACGACTTGGAGGCTCAACGGCTTCACGGGTGTCGGGAAAGACGAACCTGGTTGTGGTTGGGGCCAACCCCGGAAGCAAGTATGAAGAAGCCCGCAGGCGCGGTGTGGAGACCTGCGATGAAGGAGACTTTCTTTCCATGATCAAGGAAGCCGGAGTTGACGTGTAAGGCAGGCCCTGTGCGGGCCTGCAAAAAGGAGGAAATCCAATGGTTACCGAAGATGAAGTCAGGCACATCGCCCGCCTCATCCGGCTGGAAGTGGATGAAAACGAAGTATCCCGCTTGCAGGAACACTTCAACGAAATTCTCGAACATTTTCACTCTCTCGGGAAAGTGGATCTCGCCGGAATTGACCCCTTTACACCGGAAGAAGGGAGATCCTGCCCCTTGAGGGAAGATGAAGTACATCCATGGTCAGGCAGGAATGCCGCTATCGAGTCGGCTCCCCTGAGCGATGGCGATTTTTTCAAGGTACCGCGAATTATAAGCGAGGTGGAAAGCGATGACGCTTGATGGCCTTGGTGCGGCCGAAACGGCGTCGGCGATTCGAAACGGTGATGTTACGGCATCCGCCGTTATTGACAATGTGTTCAAAAGGGTCAATGCATGGGAAAGCCAACTGAATGCGCTGATTACCCCTCTCGAGGAAAGGGCGCGACAAGATGCCGAAAGACTTGATCGGCAGGTCAAAGACGGCAAAGCCGCCGGCCCCCTTTACGGCGTGCCTGTTATTGTCAAGGATAACATGTGTACCGAAGGTATCCCGACTACTTGCGGGAGCAACATCCTGGAAGGGTGGAGGCCGCCTTATGATGCATGGGTCATCAGGAAGCTGCGTGAGGCGGGGGCTGTTATCGTGGCAAAAAGCAACATGGACGAGTTTGCCATGGGCAGTTCCACGGAACATTCGGCCCATGGCCCCACTTCAAACCCCTGGGATACCGAAAGGGTGCCCGGCGGAAGTTCGGGTGGCAGTGCGGCGTCCGTTTCGGCAGGATATGTACCGGTAGCTCTGGGAAGTGACACGGGAGGATCAATACGCCAGCCTGCTTCGTTCTGCGGCGTCTACGGCCTCAAACCGACCTACGGCCTGGTCAGCCGTTTCGGTCTCGTGGCTTTCGCATCTTCACTGGACCAGATCGGGCCCTTTGCGAGAAATATGGAAGACCTGGCCCTCATGTTGAGCGTCATCAGCCCTCATGACCCCCAGGACGCCACCTGCGTCGAGGGCAAGCGTCCCGATTATGTAAGGTCGGGCGATAATGCGTCCCTTTCGGGTCTCAGAGTAGGAATCGTGAGAGAGTTCCTTACTGACGCCGTTGATCCGGAACTTGTCGGTGCTGTCAGGGACACGGCAGCTATACTTGAAGACGCGGGAGCATCCATTGTGGATGTACAGCTTCCGAATGCCGGAAAGGCGGGATTGCCTTGCTACTACATCATAGCTCCCGCAGAGGCGAGTTCCAACCTGGCACGGTATGACGGAATCCGGTACGGCAGACGGGAAGATGCCGGCGACCTCATCGGACAATATCTGAAAACCAGGGGAGCGGGATTTGGAAATGAAGTCAAACGAAGAATACTCACCGGAACCTACGTGCTGAGTTCCGGCTACTACGATGCCTACTACCTGCGCGCTCTGAAAGTCAGGAGACTTATCTGCAGGGAATTCGACCAGGCCTTCGGTGAGGCTGATGTCATCCTGATGCCAACAACGCCCTCGCTCCCCTTCCGAAAAGGGGAGCTGGTAGACGACCCCGTTCAGATGTACATGAGCGATGTCTTTACGTTACCCATAAATCTGGCCGGTTTGCCGGGACTCTCCATGTATACCGGTAGCAGTCGAAGTGGATTGCCTCTGGGAGTGCAGATCGTGGCGCCCCGGTGGGAGGAATGCCGGCTTCTGCAGTGCGGCCGGGCCGTGGAAAACGCCCTGGGCCCCGCACCTCTTGCCGGAGGGAGTGACCGATAATGACGAAAGAAGCACGAACGATTATCGGTCTTGAGGTCCACGTGCAGCTTTCCACGCAAAGCAAGATGTTCTGTTCCTGCAGCACCGATTATATCGGAGCTGTACCGAATACGAACATTTGCCCTGTATGTCTTGGCCTTCCTGGAACCCTCCCGGTACTGAACGGCAAGGTGATCGAGTTTGCCTTCAGGGCGGCTCTTGCTTTGGGCTCCCGGATCGCGGACCGGACGTGGTTTCACAGGAAAAACTATTTTTATCCTGATTTGCCCAAGGCCTACCAGATCAGCCAGTACGATATTCCCCTGGCCAGCGGTGGAACACTGGTTATCGAGACAGAAAAGGGAAAGAAGAAAATCGGCATAACCCGTCTTCATCTGGAGGAAGACGCAGGAAAGCTTGTCCATGAAGCAAAGGACGGGCGCCTCTCAGGATCCGCAGGCAGCCTGGTTGATTACAACAGGGCGGGAGTCCCCCTCGTGGAAATTGTGTCCGAGCCTGATTTGGCCTCTCCGGAAGAAGCGCGGGACTACGTGGTCCTGTTGAGACAGCTTGTGCGATACCTGGGGATTTCCGACGGTGATATGGAATCCGGATCACTCAGGGTCGATGCCAACATTTCGAGGACTTTCCCCGACGGGCGCTTTGGTTCGAAAGTCGAGGTCAAGAACATGAATTCCCTGGCGGCTCTTGAAAAAGCCCTGGCATACGAAGAAAAGCGCCAGGACAAGATCCTCAAAAACGGTGGAGCGATAGTGCAGGAGACGAGGCATTGGGATGATGGGGCCGGTCAGACCGTTTCTTCAAGAGGTAAGGAGGAGGCTCATGATTACCGGTATTTCCCGGAGCCGGATCTTCCGCCGGTGGTGATAAACGAATCGGCAATAGCAAATATCAGGGAAAATTTACCTGAGCTCCCCTGGGAAAAAGAAGAACGTTTTCGCGAGGAGTATTTCCTTGATCGGGAGGAGGCGACGCTTCTGGTTTCGGGAAAGAATCTGGCTGAGTATTTCGAGGAAACCGTCAAGGCCGGTGCCGACGCGAAACTGGCCGCGAACTGGTTCCGAACCGAGATATTGCGTCTGATAAATGAAGGGAAATTCGATCCCGGAACACCGCCGGCATCAGCCGGGAATCTTGCGGAACTCCTTGAAACCGTGAAAGAAGGCAGACTGTCGAATACAGCCGCCAAAGACGTATGGGGGAAAATGCTCCAGGACGGTTGTGGCGCCAGGGAAGCGATGAAAACGCTCGGACTTTCTGAGGGTTCTGCAAGCGGAGAGAAATTGCGGGCCATCATCGAGGAAATTCTTGAGAACCAGCAGGAAGTGGTCAAGGAAATCCACTCGGGCAAGGATCTCAAAGGGAAAAAACTGAAGTTCCTCTTCGGTCTTGTCATGCGGGAAACAAGGGGACAGGCCGACCCTGCAGAAGTCAAGGAGACCATCGAGAAGATGGTGCGTTGACGGGTTTTTGACTGACCTTTAAGATAAAGCGTGCGCGATTATCGGAAAGCATGGTACAGGCAAATTTTGAAGCAGGTCTTTACATATAGAGGAGGTATCAGTGTATGGCGACGCGGAGACCGGAAAACATCAGGACCGTGGCTCTTGTGGGCCATGGAGGATCAGGGAAGACAACCCTGATGGAGGCGATAGCTTTTGACCTGGGCCTGACGACGCGCCTGGGAAACATTGAGGACGGCAACACCGTCAGTGATTTTGGTGCCGAGGAGCAGAAACGACAGATATCGATCAATACTTCGGTTTTTTCCGTGGAATACAAGGAAAAACAACTACACATCCTGGACTGCCCGGGCTACGCGGATTTTATCGGTGACCTCCGGTCGGCCATGCGGGTTACCGACAGTGCCGTCATCGTCGTCAGCGGAGTCCACGGAGTGGAAGTGCACACAGAGAAAGCCTGGGAGTTTTCGGAAGATCTGGGCCTTGCCTCCGTTTTTTACATCAGCAAGATGGAAAGGGAAAACGCAGATTTTCAGAAAACCCTGGAAACAATAAAAGACTTTCTGTCCGACAAGGCCATACCGCTTTTCCTCCCCATAGGGAGCGAGGCCGATTTCAAGGGTGTGGTGGACCTCCTCCGTCAGAAGGCGTATATATACAAGGGGGATGGAAGCAAGGAATTCAGCGAGTCGGACATCCCGGACGACATGCAAAGTGATGTGGCAACGGCCAGGGAAGCGCTTCTGGAGAAAATCGTCGAAACCGATGACGAACTCATGATGCGCTACCTGGAGGGCGAGGAGATAGGTCTTGACGAGATCCTGCCGGCCCTCCGGCAGGCTGTGAGAGACAGGGAACTCTTCCCCGTTGTTCCCGGTTCAAGTCCCGCCAATGTTGGAGTTCTCCAGCTGCTTGACAGCATTGCCGAAGTCTGCCCGGCACCGGTGGACATGCCTCCCAGAAAAGCCGTTTCGGGTGAAGAGGAAATCGTCGTTGACGCTGATCCCGAGGGCCCGTTCCGGGCTCTTTGCTTCAAGATCATGGTTGACCCTTATGTCGGCAAGCTTTCCTTCCTTCGGGTTTTCTCGGGGGCCCTTACCAGCGAAAGCCCGATTTTTAATGTCAACAAGGAAGAAGAAGAACGAATCAGCGCATTCAAGATTATGAAGGGCAAGGATGGCGAGGATGTCAAGGAAATTGTCACGGGTGACATTGTTGCCATCCCGAAGCTCCACAGTACCGTGGTTGGTGACACCCTTGCGGTGAAAGGCGAAAAGGCGACCTTTCCGCCCATCAAGTTCCCCAAACCGGTATACAGTGTCGCCGTTCTTCCGAAGAGCCGGAATGACGAAGACAAGCTTGCAACGGCGCTCGGAAAGATGCTGGAAGAGGATCCAACGCTCCATTTCGAGAAAAATCCGGAAACCCTTGACAGCGTTCTTTCTGGAATGGGTGATTTGCACATAGACATACTCCTTTCGAAAATCAAGGAGCGCTACGGCGTCGATCTTGATACAAAAACGCCAAAAGTTCCTTACCGGGAAACCATCAAAAAACCAGCGAAAGCTCAGGGAAAATACAAGAAACAGACAGGAGGCAGGGGACAATACGGGGACGTCCACATTGAATTCCAGCCCCTTCCAAGAGGCGAGGGATTCCAGTTTGAAGACAAGATCGTCGGCGGAGCCGTGCCGAAATCCTATATTCCAGCCGTCGAAAAAGGACTCCGGGAAGCCATCCAGAAGGGTATCCTCGCCGGATTCCCAACCGTCGATGTCAAGGCGATCCTGTTTTTCGGGTCGTACCATGATGTGGATTCTTCCGAAATGGCCTTCAAGATCGCAGCGTCCATGGCCTTCAAGAAAGCCATATCGGAGGCATCACCCATTCTGCTCGAGCCGATCATGAATGTAGAGGTCGTGGTCCCCGAAGAATATCTCGGTGATGTCATGGGTGACTTCAACGGTCGGCGCGGGAAGATCATGGGAATAGACAGCCGCGGCCACCTTCAGGTCGTCAAGGCCCAGGTCCCCTTGGCGGAGATGTTCAGGTATGCCATTATCCTCCGCTCGATGACCTCGGGACGGGGAAATTTCACAATGGAATACTCCCACTACGAAGAGGTGCCTCACGAGATTACGAAAAAGATTATTGCCCAGGCCGAGGCTGAAGCTGAAGAAGAAAAATAGCCTTCAATGAAGTCAAGAAAAAACGCCGGATTTGCGTTATGCAGATCCGGCGTTTTCTTTTCAGGGCAAACTGTCCCCATCGTTTTCAAGTTTGTTCCGAAAGACGATGTAATAGAAAAAGGCGACAA
Organism: uncultured Synergistaceae bacterium; assembly: GCA_964515395.1. Taxonomy (GTDB): domain Bacteria; phylum Synergistota; class Synergistia; order Synergistales; family Thermovirgaceae; genus UBA1876. The sequence goes on from CAZERC010000002.1 coordinate 131,113, forward strand.
AGAGAATACCGCCGATTATATTGCCGATGGTGACGGGGATAAGGTTTTGGAAAAAACCTCCCAAACCGACGGCGTCCAGCTGGTCGGCAGACAGTCCGGCCGTCGTGGAATGCATTCCTGCTTTTTTGAGGAAGATTCCGAGACTCATGAAATACATGTTCGCTATGCTGTGTTCGAAGCCGGAGGCAACAAAAGTCATGATGGGGAAGAAAATTGCGAAAATCTTTCCCACGACATCCGAGGCTGCCATGCTCATCCATACGGCGAGCACGACGATCCAGTTGCAGAGTATGCCCCTGGCAAAAGCCTCGCTTGCGGGAAGAGCCATTTTGCCTGCGGCGATGCCGAGTGCGTTTGCTCCGACGGGACCGTCGCAAAGCCCTGAAATGTAGATCAGGAAGGCTACGAGAACACTTCCGATAAAATTTCCCGTGTAGACCCAGAACCAGTTCCGCGCCACACCGGAAAAGGGCTGGCACCCCGCAAGGGTACCCAGGGGCATCAGGCAATTGCCGGTGAAAAGTTCAGCGCCGCCGATGATTACCATCATGAGCCCGACGGAAAAAACAGCGCCTCCGAGAAATTTGGATATCCCTGTGCCGACGTAGCGGGCCGCGTCCTGAGTGACGACGGTGTAGAGGAACCCTCCGAATGCGATGTAGGCTCCTGCCAGAATGCCCAAAAAAAGCATCTGCTCGATGCTCCAGTTGCTTTTTGCTCTCGCAACGGCACAAGCGCTTTTTGCGATTTCGGCTGGTGATTTGTAGTTCATGAAACGAGCCCCCAAAGGAAACATGTATGCCATTGATACGGGAATCCTGGGGGACCCCGCAATTTGTCGCAAGGTCCCCCGGGTTATTGCAAATGGCAAAGCAAGCAGGTCAGGCTTTCTTTACCTTGACGGCGTTCACCTTGAAAGCCGGTGTTTCCGCTTCTTCGTCCCATACGGACGCCGTCAGGGCATTTGCAGGCTGTTCGCCGAAATGGAAGGGCAAAAAGATCATTCCCCGTGGGACCCTTTCCGTTACTCGTGCCCTGCCTTCAACGGATCCGCGTCTTGAAGTTACCTTCACCATGTCTTCGTCGTTGACTGCAAGGTTTTTCGCGTCTTCAGGGTTGATCTCCACGTAAAGGGAGTCGATATACTCTCCTGAAGGAGACCGTCTGCTCATGGTCCCTGTGTGGAAGTGATAGAGGCTCCTTCCTGTAGTGGCAACGAAGGGGTATTCACCATCCGCATCCTCGTGGGACTTCTGCCAGTCGCACGGAGCGAAACGGGCCTTTCCCCTGGGAAAGCCGTCGGCGTAGAGAATCGGCGTTCCCGGATGCGTTTCGTCAGGACAGGGCCACATGAGGATTTCCTTTTCGAGTCTGTCGTAGGTGATGCCGCCGTACTGTGGAATGAAGCGGCGAATTTCCTCCATGACCGATTGGGGTGAGTCGAAATTCCAGGATGCTCCACAGGCCTTCGCGATTTCGGCGAGAATCCACCAGTCCGGCTTCGCTTCGCCGGGAGAAGTTACGGCTTTTCTGATTTTCTGCACGGCACGACTGGTATTCGTGAAGGTCCCTTCCCTTTCCGCCCAGCTGGCCGCCGGGAGAACCACATCGGCGAGTTTGGCCGTTTCCGTGAGGAAAAGATCCTGCACGACGAGAAAATCAAGGTTTTCAAGGGCCTTGCGCACGTTGTTGGTGTCGGGGCTGCTGACCATCGGGTTTTCGCCCATGATATACAAGCCATTCAGATTGCCTTCCCTTGCACCCGACATCATCGCAACCATGCTTTTTCCTGGGGTTTCAGGCAGGTTGCTGCCCCAGATTTCGCGAACCTTTGCTTCAGCCTTGTCTTTTTCCGATGCGAGCTTGATATAGCCGGGGAGTACCTCGGGCAAACAGCCGGTATCGCAGGCTCCCTGGACGTTGTTCTGCCCCCTGAGAGGATTGATCCCGGTACCGGGACGACCAACCATGCCGCATAAAAGAGCGGTGTTCGCCACGGCACGGACGTTGTTGGTTCCGTATTTGTGTTGTGTGATGCCCATTGAATAGAAGATTGCCGAATTCGGTCCCTTGGCGTAAAGGCGGGCAGCCTTGCGAAGCGTTTCTTCGTCGACGGCCGTAATGGATGCAACTTTTTCGGGCGTGTAGGACGACACGGTCTTTTTGAGTTCCTCGAAGTTTTCCATGTGCTTTTGTACGAATTCAGCATCATAGAGTCTTTCTTCGATGATGATGTTCATCAGCCCGTTCAAGAGCGCCACATCGCTTCCGCTCTTTTGCATGATCGAGACATCGGCATAGTCGGCCAGCTCGATATTGCGCGGATCACAGACAATCAGCGATATATCTCCATTGCGTTTTCTCTCCTTGATCCATGAGCCCAGAACGGGATGGTTTTCTGTCGTGTTCGATCCTATGACCAAAATGGTGTCGGCCTGGAAGACGGAATCGAAATCATTGGTCATTGCTGCGCTTCCAAGGGTTTCACCCAGTCCGACAATCGTCGGAGTGTGACACAAACGAGCGCAATGGTCGACATTGTTGGTCCCGAAGACTTCCCGCGCCAGCCGCTGCATGAGGTAGTTCTCCTCATTGGTGCATTTTGCGGAGGCGAAAAAGCCGAGAGCTTCAGGGCCTTTTTCCGTCTTTATTTTTGACAGGTTCTTCGACACCGTTTCGATTGCTTCATCCCATGAGGCTTTACGGAAACGGTCACCTTCCTTGATGAGTGGCGATGTCAGTCGGTCCTCGTGGTGAACGAACTGCCAGCCGAACCGGCCCTTGACGCAGATTCTCCCCTTGTTCATGGCGGTGTCACTGTTGAAATCGGTGGTGGCATTGTCGATTCTTCCAGTCTTGGTGTCGACGTGGAGAAGGATTTCACAGCCGATGCCGCAGTAGGGGCAGATGGTTTTGACCTCTTTGGTAAATTCTGGACGAGTAATGCCGTGCTGGGTTCTTTCGGTGAGGGCGCCCGTAGGGCAGACCTGGACGCAGAGGCCGCAGTTGACGCAGTCCGATTCATCGATTCCGCGAAAAACGCCGGGGCCCACGAAGGTTTCTATGCCGCGTTTCTGGAAATCGATGGCATGGTAGATTGCCTGTTCCTCACAAATACGAACACACTTGCCGCACTGGACGCACTTGTCCATGTTCCGCACGTAGAAGGGGTTTTCTTCTTCGGGACGGTCCGGTCTCGAGTAGAACTCTTTCGGGAAGGCCTCCGGCGAGGCTTCGTACTCGACGCCGTAGGCCCTGAGCTTGCATTCGTGGATGTCCGGGCAACCGCATTTCATGCACCGATCGGCATCTTTTCTGACCTGTTCCTCGGTGAGACTGTAATTGAATTCTTCAAACGGTCGGGTGAGCCTTTCTGCAGACTCGAGGATTCGTGTTTTTTCCCGGGGCTGCTTTTCCTGGTCCAGAAAATCCTCAGGGCCGAGATCGTCTCTGACGACGTCGCATTCAAAGGGGCGGTGAGGAATCCCCTCGGAAATGTAGTGATGGACCGATTCGGCCGTCCAGTGGCCGGCTCCGATGGCGGCGATGGCGATATCGGGTCCCGTCTTCTGGTCGCCGCACACAAAGACCCCGTCAAGAGGAGTTGCGCAATGGTCATCCACCAACATCCTTTTCCCGTCGTGCAAGGTTTCGGGCAATGCCGAGAGGTCCGGGCGCTGTCCGATGGCGGCAATCACCGTTTCTACGTCGAGGGTAAAAGTTTCCCCTGTCGGGACGGGTTTTCTGCGTCCTGACGCATCGGGCTCGCCGAGGATCATTTTTTCGCAGGTGATTTTTTCAACTTTTCCGTTGCCTTCGATGGATTTGGGTGAGGCCAGGAAGATGAATTCCACGCCCTCTTCCATGGCTTCCTCAATTTCGATATCTTCGGCAGGCATTTCCTCGCGGCTCCTTCTGTAAACCACGGAGACAGTTTCAGCACCTCGCCGGAGAGCGCTCCTGGCGGCATCCATGGCGGTGTTTCCCCCGCCGATGACAGCCACGTGTTTCCCCACGGAAACATCCTGGCCGGTATTGACCTTGTAGAGAAAATCGATTCCTGCAAGAACACCTTCCAGATCCTCGCCGGAAACGCGCATCGGCATGGAAGTCCAGCAGCCCATGGCGAGAACGACGGCCTCGTTTTCGGCCTTGAGGGAGTCGAGGGTTATTTCTTTTCCGAGGGCCGTGTTCAGTCTCACGTCGATTCCATGATCGACCAGCCACTGGGTTTCCCTGTCGAGAACGGGTTGCGGGAGCCTGTAGTCAGGGATGCCATAGCGCATCATGCCGCCGAGCTTGTCTTCTTTCTCGTAGAGCGTTACCGAGTATCCCTTGAGGCGGAGGAAGTACGCCGCCGAGAGACCTCCGGGTCCGCCACCCACAACGGCGACCTTCTTGCCGTTTTCAGTGATGTCTGGTATTTCACCCAACCAGTCGCTTTCGAGGGCCCAATCTCCGATGAAACGCTTGATTTCCCTGATTGAGACGGGCTCGTCATCGACGAAATTCCTGCGGCATTTTTCCTCGCAGGGGGCGGGACAGACACGCCCGATGCTGGCGGGAAGGGTAATGTTCTGATGAAGGATGTCCTGGGCTGCGTTATAGTTCCCCTCGGCGGCAAGGTTCACATACCCCTTGACGTCGCCCCTGGCTGGGCATGCAAGCTGACAGGGAGGTCGGCAATCCCCGATGTGGTCGGAAAGCAAAAGCTCGAGTGCGAGCTTTCTCGCTCCGGTGACCCGTTCCGTGTGAGTTTCGATCTCCATTCCGTCCTGTACCGGCATGGAACAGGCACGGACGAGGCTTTTTGCACCCTTTATGTCCACGAGGCAGAGGGAGCAGCCGCCATGAAGCGACAGATTGGGATCGTAACACAGTGTCGGGATGTCTATGCCGCTTTCCTCACACAGTTCCAGGATCATTTGTCCGGAATATGCTTTTACTTCCTTGTCGTTCAGAGTGACTGTTAACGTTCGGTCCATGGTAACGGCCCTCCTTACTCGACGCTGATCGCTTTGACGGGACAGACGGCCTTGCACTGCCCGCAGCGCACGCATATGGAATCATCTATGACATGTGGCTCTTTCACTTTCCCGCTGATGGCATTGACGGGACAGATCCGGGCGCATTTCGTGCACCCGATGCAAACCGAGGGATCAATGGTGTAGTGAATGAGATTTGTGCAGACCTTGGCGGGGCATTTCTTGTCGTTGATGTGTGCCTCATATTCATGACGGAAATACTTGAGGGTAGTCAAAACAGGGTTCGAGGCCGTCTGGCCAAGTCCGCACAAGGATCCGTCCTTGACCTTATCGGCCATGTCTTCCAGGAGATCGAGATCCTCGGGTTTCCCTTTCCCGTCGCAGATCCTTTCGAGAATTTCCAGCATTCGCTTGGTCCCTATGCGGCAGAAGGGACATTTGCCGCAGGATTCCTTCTGGACGAAACTCAAGAAGAATTTCGCCACGTCTACGATGCAGGTATCTTCATCCATGACGATCATGCCGCCCGAACCCACGATAGCGCCCGTGGCATTGATCGATTCATAGTCGACGGGAATATCGAGTTCGGACTCGGGCAGGCAGCCGCCGGAAGGCCCTCCTAGCTGGACGGCTTTGAAAGGTTTGTCACCGGGAATGCCGCCGCCGACTTCGAAGATTACCTCCCGCAGAGGCATCCCCATGGGAACCTCTACAAGGCCTCCATTGCAAATCTTGCCTGCCAGGGCGAACACCTTGGTTCCGCGGCTTTTGCCCGTTCCATACTGATAAAATGCCGAAGAACCATTGCGAATGATCCAGGCAATATTGGCAAGGGTTTCTACATTATTGATATTTGTAGGTTTGCCCCAGATGCCCTTGTTGGCCGGGAAGGGAGGCCTCGGTCTCGGCATGCCGCGCCTTCCTTCGATGGAGGCCATCAAGGCCGTTTCCTCTCCGCACACAAAGGCACCGGCACCCTCCTTGATGTAAATATCGAAGGAAAATTCCGTTCCGAGTATATTTTTCCCCAGAAAGCCTCTTTCCTTTGCCTGTTCAATGGCGATGTTGAGACGCTTTATTGCCAAAGGATATTCGGCCCGGCAGTAGATGACTCCCTGGCAGGCTCCAATGGCATAACCGCAGATCAGCATTCCTTCAAGAACGCGATGCGGGTCTCCTTCCAGTACGGAACGGTCCATAAAGGCTCCCGGGTCTCCCTCGTCGGCGTTGCAGACGACGTATTTTTCATCCGCCTTGGCCTTCTGGGCGAATCTCCACTTGAGCCCTGTAGGGAACCCGGCTCCGCCTCGACCCCTGAGGCCGCTGTCAAGGACCTCCTGGATAACGGTCTCGGGATCCATTGATTTCAGTGTCTTTTCAAGTCCCTTGTATCCGTCAGCCTGGATGTATTCGTCTATGCTGGTGGGGTCAATCCTGCCGCAATTTTCCAACACGATTCGGACCTGCTTGGAGATCATGGAATTTTCTTCCCCTTCAATCTCCGTGCTCAGGACGACATGTTCCTCCAGCGGGGTTTTTCCGATTACGTGTTTTTCGAAAATTTCGAGGGCCTTTTCAGCCGTAACTTCTCCATAAATGGTTCTTTGTCCGTTCTGTTCGATTTCCACGAGAGGTTCGCGGAAACACAGACCGACACAGCCGACTTCCCGTATTTCGGCGTCTTCGTGCGATGCGGCGGCTTCCTTGAGAGCCTCATAAACAGGCCGCGCACCGGCGGCTATACCACAACTGGCCATCCCTACCTTGATAACCGTTTTCGAAGTCATCATTCGTCCTCCCTGTCGCCGGCCCTGTAGGATTCAAGTATGTCGACGGCTTTTTCGGGGTTCAGTCTCCCGTGTACCTCACCGTTAACCATCATAACAGGGGCAAGGCTGCAGCATCCGAGGCAGGCTACGAAATTAAGGGAAAACATCCCGTCTTTGGTAGTCCCGCCTTCTTCGATGTCCATATGGCGTTTGAGCTGTTCGCCGATAAGGGACGAACCCTGTACGTGACATGCCGTGCCGCGACAGAGGCGAACTACATATTTCCCCTCAGGTTGAAAGCGAAACAAGGAATAGAAAGAAGCGACGCCGAAAAGTTCTGCAGATGGAATGCTCAGCGACCGGGAAACGCTGTCGACTGCTTCTTCGGGCAGGTATCCAAAAGTATCCTGAATCGCTGACAAGAGGGCGATAGTGCTTCCCTTTTTCCCTCGAAACCGCTCCACAATCGGGGCAAGCTGCTTTTCGAGGCTCTCCGTTGTTGCCGTTGTCATGTGCATCTCCTCCCATTTTCAGAAGAAATAACGAAAACTCCTGATTTTGTATTCCTCTCCCTCTGAAGGCAAACAAATACATGCCTTCACAAAATATGAGTATAACAAACATTCCGACTATCGGGGTATTCGAAAGAGTGAAGCCTTGACAGCAGCAAGAGCTACCGTATAATTACCACCAGAAGGTATATTTCGAAGAATAAACATACGGACTGGCTTTTGAAAAGGAGTGATGACATTGTCAAATGTCAAAGTGTACTCGACGCCTACGTGTCCATGGTGCACGAAAGTCAAGGAATATCTCGAATCTATCGGCGTCGAATTTGAAAACGTTGACGTAAGCAAGGACCGGGACGCTGCTATGGCAATGGTGAAAAAAACGAGACAGATGGGCGTTCCCGTTACGGAAATCGGAGAAAACTTCATCATCGGTTTCGACAAGGATTCCATTGATCAGGCACTCAAGGAACAAGGCATCAAGTAAACCGAGCACGTAATGCAAGGCGAAAACGGGCCTGCCCAGCAGGCCCGTTTTGTTTTTCCCGTATCCATTCGCTACAATGAAAAACATCCGGATTTTCAGAAAGATTCCTCAAAGCGGGGTGATGGTATGGACATTCTCGAACTCTCCTATGGCGGGCTTTTCCCAGATGGGTCAGGAGCAGAAACCGGGGATTCTTCCCGGGCTTTCGAGCAAATGGCGGATTTCCTCCAAAGTGCGCAATCGGACCTGGAAAAGGGCGCACAAGAGAAAGAAGATGGTTTCGGCTGGGTACGGCTTCCTGAGGATGAGCCTGCAGACATTATCGCCGAGGCGGAAAAGCTCAGAAATTTTGACGCTGTCGTTCAGATAGGAATCGGTGGTTCCGCCCTTGGGAACCTCATGCTGCAGAATGCCCTTGTTCATCCTCATTACAACGAACTCACAAGAGAGGAGCGCGGCGGACCGAGGTTCTATGTCGCCGACAACGCCGACCCGAAAGGGACGGCGGCAATCTGGGACATGATCGATCCGGAACGTACGGGCTTTGTGGTGGTAAGCAAGTCTGGAACGACGGCTGAAACAATGGCGAATTTCCTCTGGTTTTGGAATCGCATGGTCAAGACGAAAGATGCGGAGGCTGCAAAGCATGTAACCGTCGTTACGGATCCCGAAAAAGGCGTGCTGCGAAGCTTCGCGAAAGAAACGGGATGCGCTTCGCTGGTCATTCCGCCGGGGGTTGGCGGGAGGTATTCGGTGCTCTCAGCCGTGGGACTGCTTTCTGCAGCATGCCAGGGCGTCGATGTGAAGGAACTGCTTGCCGGGGCATCGAAAATGCGTAAAAGGATCGTCGAAGAACGAAACCTTGCCAATAATCCCGCATGGGTACTCGCTGCTGCAGGGTATTGTCAGGCGAAGGCGGGAAGGAACATGATGGTCCTCATGCCCTATGCTGACAGCCTGCGGGATTTCACCGAATGGTTCGCCCAACTTTGGGCTGAAAGCCTTGGCAAAAACGGCAAGGGGAGCACCCCGGTCAGGGCACTTGGAGCAATTGACCAGCATTCCCAGGTCCAGTTGTACACGTCGGGTCCTGACGACAAGCTGTTTCTGCTGATGAGCGTTGATGAACGAAACTCATTGTATCTGCCGGAATGCACTGAAACGGCACTGGAACCACTGTCTTACCTCTTCGGGAAAACCATGGGGGGAATGCTGAATTCCGAGGCTCTGGCCACCACTGCGGCATTGATAAAGGCAGAAAGACCGGTCTTGTGGATGCGTTTGCCCAAAATCGATGCTTTTCGTGTGGGGGGACTGATCTATCTTTTTGAGTACGCTACCGCGCTTACAGGGAAGCTTATGGGCATCAATCCATTCGATCAGCCCGGGGTGGAACAGGGCAAACGGTATACTTACGGACTTATGGGCAGAAACGGTTTCGAAGAAGATGCCAGAGAAGCCGAGGAATTTTTTAAAAAGGCCCTGTCCATAACCACGAAGATATGAAGAACGTGGAACGGTTATGAAGATCGCGAAAACTCCGGAACAAGCTCGTGAAACGTTGAAAGGACTGAAAGGGAAACCCTCTGCTTCGGTCGGCATGGTGCCGACGATGGGATCTCTTCACGAAGGGCATCTTTCACTCGTTAAAAGGTCCAAGGCCGACTGCGACGTGTGTGTCGTATCTATTTTCGTCAATCCAATACAATTCGGTCCTTCAGAAGATTACGAAGAGTATCCGAGGGATATGGAAAAAGACAGGTTTCTTCTGGAAAACGCGGGAGTGGACCTGCTTTTCTCGCCTTCGGTGGACGATATGTACCTCGAAGATGCTTCGACTGTCGTGCGAGAGACGAAACTGAGTGGCGTTCTCTGCGGGGCGTCAAGACCGGGGCATTTTGAGGGTGTCTGCACTGTGGTGCTCAAATTGTACAATATCGTGACTCCGGACAGGATGTACTTTGGTGAAAAGGATTTTCAACAACTCGTGGTTATCCGGAGAATGATGAGAGATCTCAATGTCCCCGTGGAGGTTGTCGGTTGTCCTGTCGTCAGGGATCCTGACGGCCTTGCGATAAGCAGCCGGAACGTTTACCTGAAGCCGGAAGAAAGAAAAGAGGCCTTGAGCATCAACAAGGCCCTGGGCGAAGCCGAAAGACGATTCCACGAAGGAGAGCGGGACGGGATGGTGCTTGAAGAGATCGTCCGATCCCGTCTTTTGCAAACGACCCTGGTGGACCCCGAATATGTAGAAGTCCGGGATGCCGAAAGCCTCGAAAGGGTGAGACAAATCGTAAAACCCTCTGTCATCGCCGTTGCCGCCGGCGTCGGGAAGGCCAGGCTGATCGACAACAGGGTGTTGAGGTGAGATGAAGTGAAGGAATCTTTGCTGTATCTCGATGAAGTTTCAGTAGCACGCGGAGGAGCCGACATTCTGGAAAACGTTACGATTCAGGTTCGGTCCCGGGAGATGACAGGAGTCCTGGGCAGGAACGGTGCCGGAAAATCCAGTCTCGCCTATGCCGTCATGGGAGTGCAGAGCTACAAGCCGCGTTCGGGACGGATCTATTTTCGTGGAAAGGACATAACGGAGTGGAGCATAACGGAACGGGCCAGGGCCGGGGTAACCCTCGCATGGCAACATCCGGCACGGTATGAAGGGATAAGCGTCCGTGAATATCTCCGCATTTCTTCCGGCGGGAAAGCGACGGAAGATGAAATGAAAGAAGCCCTTTACCTGGTTCAGCTTGATACCGGGTATCTTGACAGGATGGTGGACAAGAATCTTTCAGGCGGAGAACGCAAGAGAATTGAGCTGTCCTCGGTGTATATGATGAAACCGGTTCTGACGATGCTTGATGAGCCTGATTCCGGTGTTGACCTGCTTGCCTTGGGGGAAATTACGCGTTTGTTCAGAAAAATGGTAGAAGACGGAGGAAGCGTTCTGATCATTACCCATCGCGAGGATGTTGCGGCGCGCTGCGACCGGTCCTACCTGATGTGCAACGGGAAGATCATGCTTGAAGGCAGTGCCGAAGCGGTTCGCCGGTATTTCATGTCTCAATGCCGACCTTGTCCAGATCCTGAGAAAGAGGAATATTCCAAGGTGGAGGAAGAAAACAATGCAGGTCACTGATGAATATAAAACCCTCGTGGAAATAGCGGGCAAGACGAGCGGTGTTTCCGGAACGCTTGGGGAAACAGATGCAATATATGTTGTCGTACATGCCAACAAGATACTCGACAAGAATGTACTTCCCGGTGTGGAAATACAGGCGGAGGAAACGGAAGACGGCATCAATGCAACGATTACCGTTGCTGAAGGAGTCAGGATTCCAAAACCCGTACACCTGTGTTTCGGACATCTGGGTGATGCCGGACGGCAGGTTATCAACAGCCAGATTTTCATTGGCAAGGATGCAAGAGCGGAATTCCTCGCGCACTGTATTTTTCCGAATGCCGTCAAGTTCCTTCACGCCATGGAAGGAACGATACAAATAGGAGAAAATGCATCTTTCAGCTATAAGGAAGTCCATGTACACGGACCTGAAGGCAAGATAGAAGTCCGCCCTGTCAGCAAAGTGACTCTGAAAGACGGCGCCTCGTATTATGGTGATTTTACCCTGGTAGAAGGTCGTGTAGGTGATCTTGACATTGATATTGATGTCGAAGCCAGGGGGGAATCGAGCCGCGTGGAAGTGACGTCAAAGATATACGGCAAATATGACGATTTGTGCCAGGTGCGGGACGAGGTCAGACTGACGGGGAAAAACAGTTCAGCCCTTGTCAAGGCAAGAGTCGTGCTGAAGGATAACAGCAGCGGCCGGTTCCTGGGGCTGATCGATGGTGCCGCACCTGGAGCGCGCGGTCATGTGGACTGCACCGAGGTGGTTCAGGGCAGCGCGAAGGCTGAAGCCTCGCCGGTTGTCATGGCGTCTCATCCTGAAGCGGAGGTGACTCATGAAGCGGCCATCGGCCGGATAGCCGACGACAAGATAGAAGGTCTGATGGCGAAAGGTCTCGACGAAGATGAGGCTGTGGATGTTATCGTGTCGGGACTCCTCAGTTGAAGAAATGGAGAAACCTGCGCTTTTAGGATTCTGGACCTCCCTCCTCTTCTAGACCCCAGACATCGGTTTTCCTGAAATGAAGAAGGGCGTGAAGGATCTGCGATTTCAATGCGGGAAAACGGGGCTCAAGTGAAGCGACAAGCCGCTTCATTTCCTCCCTTTGTGTGTTTTTATCATGGGGACACTTCGATTTGGTTACCGGAAGAAAGAGACGGGTAGCCTCCTGTGATATGGCGTCTTCTGAAAGGTAGACGAATGGTCTGATGACCCAGATCCTTTTCCGGCTTCTCCAGGAGCGGGGACGGAAACATTTGAATCTTCCGGCGAGGAAAAGATTCATGAGGACCGTCTCGATGGCATCATCGAGATTGTGCCCGAGGGCGACGGTATCGAATGCCTTTTCTGCGGCGTGGCCGAAGAGGATGCCGTTCCTCAGGTTGGCGCAAAGACTGCAGGGAGACCGTTCCTTTCGGTCCCGTATGATGTCGAGAATCGGGTAGCTGAGGACGTCGAAGGCAATGTCCTTTTCCCTGCAAAATTCCGAGAGCCTTTCGAAATCCGTTCCCTTTCCCGTGATATCGACTGTCGCTGCAGCGAGATCGAATTCCAGCGGGCCGGTTTGTTGCAGTTCTTTCAGGACCGATATGAGAAGAAGGCTGTCCTTCCCCCCGGACAAACCGACGAGTATGCGATTGCCTTCTTGAATCATTCCGTGAACCGAAAGCGCTTTTGTGACCTTGCGACGTATGCCGGGGCTTACAGACAGCCCTTTTTGCCTGGAATAGCCTTTCACAGGACAGCATCCTCCTTTTTGCCATCTATGATCGAAGGCTTATATAGAATGTTATAATGCCTGGAGCGAGCTTCATTCGAGGGAAATACGGCAAAAAGGATAGCACAGGAAGCCTGGGGATGCGATAAACAGCGCGGGGGTGAGAAGGTGAAGAAGACGCGAATAGTGATTGCCGATTCCCGCAGGCTGTTTGTGGAAGCCTTGAGCCATGTCCTTGACAACGAACATGACCTGTTAGTGGTCGGTCATGCGTCAGACGGTCTCGAGGTATTGCATTTGGTTCGGGAACGAGTGCCGGACGTTTTGATCCTTGGCGGGAGCCTTCCAAAATATGATGGGCAAAACGTGGTCAGGGAACTCTCCGGTTCGGGCAAAAAAATACGTTATCTCTTACTTTCCGAAGAGAGTGAATTGGACTACCTGGCGGAGCTTTACGAATCGGGCATACATGGTTGCGTCCTCATGACCTCTGGAACTGACGACCTCATAAAAGCCGTTCGCGGTCTAGCAAGGGGAGATTCCGGATTCGACCTGCGTATTACCGGAAACCTTCCGGAAATTCTCCTGAAAGCAAGGAAGGAAACGGATCTCTTCGATGATTTGACACCTCGTGAAAAGGAAGTGGTTTACTGGATTGGCCAGGGGTTCAACAATGCAAAAGTCGCAAAGGCGATGATTCTGTCTGAAAAAACCGTTAAGAATCACGTCGGTCACATTCTCAAGAAACTTGAGTTGCGCGACAGGACGCAGATTGCTGTTTTGGCCTGGAGCACTGGTCTGGCCATAAAAACCCCTGACGAAATCAGAATGAAATAGACAAGTGAGGGATTAGGTTGTCTGTCCGCAGAGGTCTGGCTCTTTTTATTTCGCTTACCTTTGGAGTTAGTGTGCTTGTCCTTTTGACAAGTGCTGATTGGGATACCTACAGGCTCATCCTTCAGGCAGACAAATCCAGGCTGCTGGGTGCGAGCGCCCTTGTCTTGTTGTTCTGGAACCTGGATGCATTAAAGCTGTATTCCCTTGTCCATGCGGCGGATGAGAAAATCCGTTACAGGTTCGCCTTCATACTGAACTGGCTGAGGTATTTCGGCTGTGCGATAACTCCCATGCAAAGCGGTGGAGGTCCTTTTCAGGTTTATTTCATGTTCAGGGCCGGTATCCCGATTGGCAAAGGTGTCGCCATAACGCTGGTATCGACGCTTATGACTTTGATCCAGGTGGGACTCATCGTTCCGGTGGCGGTTTTGCTCAAGCCCGAAATGCTCAAGGGTCGCATGATACTTCAAGGCGTCCTGGGCTACGTCCTTTTCTTTGTCATCGGAAGCTGGGTTTTGGTCGTGCTGAGCCTTGTGCGCCCATCTATGATGAAAAAATGGGCCGATGGCCTTTTTTTGCTGCTCAAACGCATGGGCATCGTCAAGCCCCGAAGTGTGCTCAGGATTGTCAGGAGAATCCACGGAGAAATCGATAATTACAGCAAAAACCTCCGTTTGTTTTTCTCGAAAGGTTTCCCTCTGTTCCTCATTGCTTTCATCCTTTCATGGTTGCAGATGATTGCCATGTTTTCGATTCTTCCGTGCCTCATCTGGTCTCTCGGACTTGAGGTGAATTTCGGGGAGGCCTTTCTGGCACAAGCATTGTTCCTGTTTATCCTTTATTTTGTACCGACGCCGGGAGCCAGTGGAATTGCCGAAGGAGGAGGGGCAGCGATCTTCAGCTTCCTTGTCCCCTGGAGTGTGGCGGGAGTTCTCGCCATTGCATGGCGTTTTTTCACCGAATATATTTCGATAGCCATGGGTGCTCTTGTCGCCGTCCGGTTGATCGGATGGGGTGGAACGGAAGCACTTCTACAAGCGGAAGAAGCAGAAAACGAAATCGACGGAGTTGACAAGGATGGATAATTTCAAAAGCCTGGCTTTCAAATACAGAGGCGGGATATGGTCGGTTCTTTTTGTTATCGTCCTGTTCATGGTGCGGCCGTCGCAAGCACAGCTCGTGCCGGGACTTGCCCTTGTCGTTTTGGGGCAGGTGCTCAGGTTCTGGGCGGCGGGAACGATAACCCTGTACAGGGGAGAAGAGGTCAAGGCGAACCGGCTGATTACCTGGGGTCCTTATGCCTTTTGTCGAAATCCCCTATATGTGGGGAATGGTTTCATCGGCCTCGGTTGGTGTTTCCTGTCAGGCAATCCTGCAACGCTGTGGATATTTTTTCTTTTTTTTCTCGGGTTGTATGGTTTCCTGGTTATTCCCCATGAAGAAAAATTTCTTTCGGAAAAATTCCCTGAAAGTTCCCGCAGCTACTTTCAGAACGTCGGGAGATTTTTTCCGAAGGCTTTTCCCCTGGTCCATTCATTGAAGGGGCCTTTCAGCATTGATGTCTTGTGGAAAAGCGAGCGCCATTCCTGCCTTGTAACATGCGTCGGGACGATAGCCTTTTTAGTGTTGAGGTGGTTTGCATGATGACCTTTTGTATCATAGGGAAAGGAACCGCTCTTTGCACGGCACATTTTGAGTCTCCCCTGGGTGCGTGGAGACTTGCCTGGTGTGATCGGGGTCTCGTATGTTCTTCCAGCCGAAATGACGATTTCGCCTGCAAAGGTGCGACGGCCTCGGAAGCACCCGGATGGCTCCAGAGGGAGTGGGAGAAATTCTGGCTCGGCAGTGAAGTTGCATTGACTCTCTGCAGTTTCAAGGAGCCTTCAGAATTCGCTTTGGCCGTCTACAGGGTGGTATCAGCCATACCTGCAGGTTCTACATCGACCTATAAAGATGTTGCCCTTCATGTCGGAAACCCAAAAGCTGCAAGAGCCGTTGGCGCCATAATGAGGGCGAATCCCTGGGCTCCTTTTGTGCCTTGCCACAGGGTCATAGGGAGTGATGGCCGGATGTGCGGATATGGTGGTCCCGGTGGTGTGGGAATGAAATCGGAATTTCTGGAATACGAAAGGTCACTGTAAACAGGATTCCCGAAAGAGGGCCCTGTGGCGCGCTGTTTCCAACGCCTGGGCCCTCTTTTCGGGACTTAATGGTGCATCAACTTGTTCCCGTACAAGGTGTCCCAGAGATTGTTGTAGATCTCTCCCTCTGGAAGCAGGAGCTGTGCATAACCCAGTTTGATTGCCGTTTGCCCGACAGCTTCGGCCACCCTGGGGGAAACTTCATCGCTGAAAACGTCCGGGGTGATTTTTTGCGGTGACAAACGGCGTCGGTCCACGACTTCCGCGAGAGACCTGGCCGCTGCGAGGAGCATTTCGTTGTTGAGCACCGTAGCACGGACGTCGAGCAAACCGCGCATGATTCCAGGTGACGAGTGCAGATTGGGCAATGTGTTCGGGTAATCGGAAAGTCCGGTGGCAACGATTGAAGCCCCGGCTGAATAGGCTTCTTCAGGCGTAATTTCCGGTTCGGGAAGAGCCATGGCAAAGATAATGGGATCCGGCGCCATGGATTTTACATGATCTCTTGTCAGCAGATTGCCCTTTGACAGTCCGATAAAAACATCTGCACCTTGAATGGCATTGTCAAGGGTGCCGCATTTGTTCTCCTGGTTCGTTCTCAGGGCAAGTTCTTCTTGAAAGTGGTTCATTTGAGGATTGGACTCGCAAAGGATACCTGAACGGTTGAGAACCGTCACGTTTTTGGCTCCTGCACTTAAAAGCAGCTCCGTCACAGCGATCCCCGCCGCACCGGCGCCATTGACCACGATGGCGAGTTCCTCCAGCTTTTTCCCCGTAACCTCCAGGGCATTCCACAAACCGGCGAGAGCAACGACTGCGGTGCCGTGTTGATCATCACAGAGTACCGGAATATCCACTCGCGACTTGAGCTCCCGGACGATGGTAAAAGTCCGGGGGCTGACGATGTCTTCGATGTTGATTCCGCCTATTCCTGGCGCCATGCTTGTCGCAAAGTGGATAATGTCTTCGGGATCGCGGCAATCAAGGCAAATGGGGATCGCATTGACGTCTCCGAAGAGTTTGAAGATAAGACATTTCCCCTCGATGACGGGCAGGGCGGCATGAGGTCCGACATCGCCGAGACCAAGGACAGCGCTTCCGTCAGTAATGACGGCTATCCTGTTGCCCCGTCCTGTGTATTCGTAAGTCAGGCCAGGATCTTCCTGTATGGCAAGGGCCGGGGCGACGCTTCCCGGGATGTAGGCCATCCCCAGGTCTTCAGGATTGTTGATGTTGATTGTCGGATACATCTTGATTTTCCCTTTGGCTTTTCTGTGCAGTTCCATTGCCCGCGTTTTGTCGATAGGCATATTCGGGAAACCTCCTTCAACAGCATCCATGCTTTGCCCGGGATGATTCATGACAAAGGTTTTTTTCATCATATCAGGAAATGCAATTCCCGCGGAAGATGACACCTGGATTTACCTGACTTCCGGAAGCCTGACCTCGAGGGTGTCAATATCGACCATCATTCCGTCTTTTGCTGCTACAACCCGTGATCTCCCTTTTGCAACATTCTCTGCAATCAGTTCAGGTCCCTGCTTCAGGACCCCCCGGCCAAAATGTGTCAGTACAGTCAATTGCGGATTCAGGTTTGCTATGACCCTGGCAACGTGTTCAGGAGCCATGTGTTCGAGATTTTCGCGTCCTCTCGCGAGAGTCATGTTGACCACCAGAAGTTTACAACCGTGGAAGGAGTCTATCCATTCTGGAGCATATCTCGTGTCAGAGACAAGCCCCCATAAAGGAAGTCCCTCCTCCTTGAACACAAGACCATAGCATTCGACTCCATGATGGATAAGTGGTACCGGACGTATTGACCGGTTTCCTTCGAGCTTGCTCAATTTGTCAGGATTCCACGTATCCAGTCGGAACATCTTGGGCTGCAGGTATTTATACAGCACAGGTTCACCATCATCAAGAGTGTCGGAAGGAAGGAGGACCGTTCCTCGCTTTTTGAAACCGCCACCTGTCATTGCTTCCACCAGAACGTTGAGATCCGTGGTGTGATCCAGATGTTTGTGGGTTACGAGAATCGCTTCAAGAGTCTCGGGGTCAAGTGGAGGAGTATGCTGGCGCATCCTTACGAGGGAGCCGGGCCCGGGGTCTATGGCAACAGGAAACCCCCTCCACTGGAACCAAAGGCCACCCGAAGCCCGGAGTTGATGCATTATCGTGAAGCGGCTCCCCCCGGTTCCGAGGAAAATAAGAGATGCCCTTGTATCAGTCATGAAGAACCGGTCCAGGATTTACTTGAAAAACGGAAGCATTGTCTTGAAGGCAGAGGTCCCAGCCTTGCGGAGAAGCCTGTACACAATGGATTCCGTTGGCGCCACGAAGGCTCCAAAAGCCCTGAGAACCTGCATGGCTTCGGTGTGATGCTCCTTTTTCCGGCTGGAGCAAGCATCTGAAGCGATAAAGACCTTGTATTCCTCCGACAAAAGATCGACAGCCGTCTGGAGCACACAGATGTGGCTTTCTATTCCAGCCACAATGACGCGGTCTCTTCCGGCGTAACGAAGGAAGGTTTCGAAATCCGGGTTGTCGCAACAGGAAAAATGGAGCTTTTCGAAACGTCGGCTGCCACCCGGCATGGCTTCGGATATTTCAGAAACGGTGCTTCCAAGGCCGTGAGGGTAGTGTTCCGTAAATTTAACGGGGATGTTCAGGATTTCGCATGCCTTGAGAAGCGTCAGGACATTTCGGGTTGTCTTGCTGTCGTCACACACGGCCGGCAGCAGTTTTTCCTGGAAATCAATAAGCAGAAGCTGTGTATTGTCTGCTTCCAGATCAAATAATTTCACGTATCTCACCTCGTTTTTTACGTTTTTTCTCTATATTTCCCATTATAGGCCAAGTTCTCGCCCGATTGCAGATTGGGCGGGTGTTTTTGGCGGGACTTTGTGATATGCTCGGGAAACTCTAAGGGCAGGGAGGTGCGTTGTGTGAGCCGAAAGAATGATGAATCCCCCGAAAGGGAAAAAGGAAACGGAGAAAAGGAGATGACAGTGGGTGATCTCCTGAAAGCCATGTCTGGCCCGACACAGCCGCCTTTTGTCATCAGGCTCGTTTCAATTGTGCAGGAGTGGATGGCGAATGCCATGTATCCGGACGCAGACGGACAGCCCGATGATTTTTTCCAGTCCTATGCGGACAGGAAGATAGCGGATCCCGAAAATCTTTTTGGCCAGCTCGAGTGGATGGAGCAATATGCCGATCTATTGCCGGCACCCTACTCGCCTGCGGGCCACAAAGATGTGGTTGTTTTGTGTGTCGGTCCCATTGATTTTGACGAAGGAATGCGGATGACCGTGGACCATGCAGCCCTTTTCGGACGAGCAACCTGTAAAAGGGTATGGCTCGTGAGCGACAGCTGGATGATCGGTGAAGTCGCCAGGTACGTCCAACACATCAAGGCGCTCGAAATGTATGGTGTCGAGTTGCGCTTTTTGCTGGTAACGCCCTGGGGTTGGGTGGAAATTCCCCTGGGAAGCGACGGAGCCGAGAAGGGACTGTACCACAACGATGGACGTTCCACAGGCCGGAACAATATCCTGCGTTTCAAGAGGCGCGACGAAAGCTAGCTCGCGAAGACGGGATAATCGACAAATCAGGGAAAAAAGAAGGGCTGGAGGATTTCCTCCAGCCCTTCTTTCTGGTATCACCAATGATCAACCTCCGCTGATCATGTGAATGACCTGAACCTTCGATTCGTCCGGAATGGTGGTGGAGCCGAACTCGTCCCTCGGAACGGCGACTTCGTTGATCCACACGGCAAGAAGGGGAAAGGTGTATTTCTTCCTTTCGATAATGTCCTGTACGGTCATTCCTTCTTCCCATTCCATTGATTCACCATTGACTGTGATCATTTGTCCTAGTCCTTCCACTGATCCTCCGGTTTGGCGTTTTTCTCGACGACAGCCACGACGTCGGGATAATCAATGCCAAGTCGCTTGAGGGTTTCCACCGTCGGGATACCGTTTCTGTCCCATCCCCTGCGTCTGTAAACCGTGTCGACAAGCTTTTCCCACTGTTCCCTGCGAATTTTATTGAGCTTGGCGACCTTTTCTTCGGTTGAGAGACCTTCGGGGTCGACACCGCCCTGTTTGAGCTCGTTGTTGTAGTACTCGGCGCGGGCTTCCCACTCATCGGAGAAGACCGGTCCAAGGGCCCTGTCGGGGATGTTGTGATATTTCCGCGTCCCCTTGCCCAGGCGGAGCTGGAAAACCCTCTGGAAGTTATATACGCGTTCAGACTGGCGGATCAGCTCTTCCTTGTCGATATTCTTTCCTGTGACGGCATTGAAAAGATCGACGTAGTTCTGTACGTGTTCGGGGACCTTGGCCGCTTCCTGCGGCGGATAGGCCGTTGCGTTGTCGGCGGGTTCGATGTCGTTCCAGGGCAGCTTGCAGAGCCCGACAAGGGAGAACCACAGCCTGAAGTTGGGGAAGTAATGAAGCGCTTCGGCCTTGTCTTCGAAGGTCGGAAGCTGCTTGTTGACCCTGTCCATGAAGATCAGCCAGGCTTCGTCATGCTGCGGTCCCTTCAGTGTCAGGAAATACCCGCCCCATTGTGCGATGGATTCCTTGCAAACGTATTCAGAAACCTCGATGCCCTGGCCTTCCATGCCGATCTTTTCCAGCATTTCCCTGGGAGCACCGAATTTTTCCGCGAAAATGTCTTTCATCCTGGCGATACCGAGGCCGACGATCTTGGCGAATTCATCTTTTCCTTCTCCCATCCTGTGGATGAGCTCCATGAGGTCTTTCATGGCACCGAATTTCAACTCAAGACCGTTCGTATGCTCCTTGGTAAGATACCCGAGCTCATAGCATTCGCAGACAAAGGCGAGCCCGGTTCCGAGAGAGATCGTGTCCATCCCGTAATAGTCAGCATAGTAATTGCTCTCAATGGTCCAGTGCGGGTCAAAGACGCCGACGTTGGAGCCCAGGCCTGCAGCTGTTTCATATTCAGGTCCGTCAACGATAACCTTGGTGCCTTTCATCGGGCCTGTCTGAAGCTCAAAGTCATCTACGGCGTGAGCGCATGCCAGCGTACATCCGTACCAGCATCCATCAGGGAGTCCCTGGGAGAACCATGTCTTGTACACATCCGAGTGAATCTTGTCCGCCTCCGGATGCTGGCCGAACTTGTAGTTGTGTGTAGGAAGGATGTGATACTCGTTCATGATTTCGTTCAGGTGAGATGTCCCGACAGTGGTCATTTTGCACTGTTTGGCATCAAGGGTGAAGATTTCCTTATGGACCTTGTGACCGAGTTTGGTAAGGGTTTCCACGTCGACAGGGTCGTTGGCTGTGCCGCTGAGATTGTGGGTTTTGACGACGATGGCGGCAATCTTCTTGTCTCGGAAAATCGTACCGCTGCCGCCGCGGCCGGCCTGTTTCAGGCGGAAGTCCTTACGGTGAACATCCCAGAAGCTACTGTTCAGGCAACCCCAAAATGTCGATTCCGCCGCCTTGCCCGTGGAAATTACCGAAATATGCTTTCTGTCGTTGATGTCATTGGGATCGCCGTAATAATCGTAAAGGGCTTTTGTAACCGGGTAGGCATTGATGTCAGTGAATGGAGATTCAAGAATCTGGACTTTTCCTTCATCAGCATCGATGACAACGATGACGTCCTTTTCAGCCTTGCCCTGGACTTCGAGGGCATCCCATCCGGCGAATTTCAGGAGAGGCCCGAAATGACCGCCGGCGTTACTGTCGTAGGTCTGTTCTGTCAGTGGAGAAATAAATGCAACGTAGAATTTGCCTGTTCCGGGATACTGGGTAATTCCACAGAGAGGACCGCCGGAGAAGACAAGCTCGTTTTCAGGATCGTCCCATTTCGTTGTTTCCTTGACGGAATCCCACAACAACTTAAGGTCGAAACCTCTTCCACCGACGAATTTCTCTTTCATGTCCTCTGTGACATCCTTTGCCTCGAAAGCCTTTTCCCCGACGTTCACTTTCAGGGTTTTCCCTGTGTAGCCTCTGTGGGGCTTGGCCGGTTCATAGGACCATTCCGCAAGAACTTTCATTTTCTCCATTTTTCTGTTTCCCCCCTTGGAAATAGTCAAATGTCCTTTTGATATTTCCTCACGCACAAGGACATTGAGCGTTGTTCATGTGCGAAGTTTATCGACAGCACTACCAATACTATCATTATTGTGCATCTGTTATCAATGTAGAGAGGAAGCAAAGATGCCGTTGACGAGGGAGCGCGCAAGGTGCTAGAATGCTCGACGTTCGGGGCGTAGCGCAGACTGGTTAGCGCGCCTGGTTCGGGACTAGGAGGTCGGAGGTTCAAATCCTCTCGCCCCGACCAAAAGATAATGAGGAGAAAAGGACCCCGTTTTTCGGGGTCCTTTTCTTTTTCCACACATCCAAGGAGATCTGATTATATTTGACCAAAGCCGAATGCAAGAGTATAATTTTTCTGCGTGGAGGGGACAATGGCAAAATCCGTCGTAGCGAGAAACAAAAAAGCACGCTTTGATTACTTCGTTCTCGAAACCTTTGAAGCGGGCCTTGTACTTACAGGAACGGAAATCAAGTCAGTGCGGGCAGGCAGAGTCAATCTGAAAGACGGATATGCCAGTGTTTCGGGCACTGGTGTGTGGCTTTACAACGTGCATATATCGCCTTACGAGAAGGGGACATATTATAACCATGACCCTCTGCGTCCGAGAAAACTTTTGCTCAGGATAGAAGAGATCAAGAGGCTGATCGGCAAGACACGTGAAAAAGGGTTGACGCTCGTCCCCTTGTCGATGTACCTCAAGGACAACAAATTGGCGAAAGTGGAGCTTGCTCTCGCAAAAGGGAAGGCGAAACATGACAAAAGAGAAGCCATTGCGGAACGTGATGCGAAGCGCGCGATGGAAAAAACCCTGAAACAGCGCGAATAGGCTGGAAAACACAAACATGGGGGCGATAGGTTTCGACGGCAGGATGGAGGGTCCTGTGAAGCGTGCCGAGTTCTCCGCAACTCGTTAAACAGCGGTACCCCAACAATAAGTGCCAACGATAACTACGCACTGGCTGCTTAAGAACAAGTAGCCCGTCCCTTGGGATTTTCTCCGCCGGGATTCCTTGAGGACGTCACAAACGGCGGATGCTCCGGTTACGTTGCTCCCGCGGAAACCGGAAAAGACCCAGGGAGCTTGGGACGAGGGATCCTGTCCCCGGGAGCCTGAGTCCGACATCAAATCGGGGACTGCGCACGGAGAAACACAGGGCTGGCCCCTGTCGGACCGGGGTTCGATTCCCCGCGCCTCCACCAGAAATAATCCAGAGGTCCCTGCGGATACGGGCAGGGACCTCTTTATAATATTTGTCTTGGTATACCTCTCCAGAAACTTGGAACACAATCGGGTATTGATATTTCGGGCAAAATGAGACAGGACGGTTCTTGCTCAGCATCTCGGGTTTTTTGCCTTGGGGCGCTTGATAAGTGCATGCAATCCGGTGATTATAGCTCCGACAACCCAAATGCCTACTATGAACGTTACTCCCAGCCGGATGCCTATAGAAGCTCAAATCTTTCAGCTTGCAACAAACAGGCGCAAAGAATTATCGAAAACAGGAAACCTGTCTTTGCGCTAGCCGCTTGTGCAGGTTGCTATGTTTACATAGCGACGGGATTCAAAGACCCGCCGCGAATCATGGCAATGGTAAAATGTCTTTGAGGAAAGAGCTGCAAACCGGGAAAATTTGTTTCCTTATGATTTATGGATGTGATCGGGAAGGGAAGGGAAAACGCGAGGATGACACATTTTTTGTACAGGACTCACCCCGTGAATGGCGGTCTTGTGTTTGCTGAAAAAGAACGCGCTCTTCGCATTCACAAAATTCACACAGCTATTCAGGAAGCGACAACGTGGGAAGAGTTTCGTGAATTGATGCCCTGGGATGACTATAAGAGTTTCCAGAGATATTTTGACCAGATGGGAGAACCAGGATTTCCTTTGTCGGGTACTTTCAATTCCGAGATGGTTCCGGGTTTCATGGACGGGATTTACCCACCGTGGCTCCAGCTGGAAATGACACGGATCCTGCCTAAAACAGTCCTGGAAGAATTCGGTGAAGGAACGTACACGACGAATGATTTCTACTATCACATGAACGAAGAATACCTGCCCGAAATCAAGACACGGCTGGAAAAGCTGGGGCATACTGTGGAGGATGGAAGCAAATACCTTTTTTATTGATTCGCAAGCGACAGGTAGAAGATTGCTTTTGCAGGTTGAAAAGCCTTTGAGCAATTCGCTGCAGAAGGGGCGAGACCCGCATGTCAACGACCGTCGAGCTCATATCCCTCCTGACGGAAGAGATCCAGACATGACTTGACGACATCCGGATCGTAAAGAATGTTCTTGCCCCCTTCGATTTCTGCAAATGCCGCATCAAGACCCAGGGCGGGCCGGTAGGGTCGGTAAGAGGCCATTGCCTCGACAACATCGGCGACGCCGAGAATCCGTGCTTCGAGAAGAATCTCCCC
>CAZERC010000003.1:0-116284 GCA_964515395.1 uncultured Synergistaceae bacterium
CGACGAAAGATTGCATCCAGTGGCTCGAAGAGGCCGTAGCCTCGAAAAAGAGCGCTGAAGAACGCGCCTGAGGAAACCGGGACAAACTCATGGAAAAACTCGTGGAAAAAGCCTTGCAGGGAGACCAGAGGGCGATGGCAAGACTTATCAGCATGGTCGAAAGTGAATCGCCCTTTGCAGAAAACCTGATGAAATCAATTTACCCTCACTCGGGGAAAGCCCACATCATTGGTGTAACGGGAAGCCCGGGTTCGGGAAAAAGCACCCTGCTTGACAAACTGATCGGGGAATTGAAAAAGAAAGGAAAGACCGTCGGAGTCATCGCCGTTGACCCCTCAAGCCCTTTCAGCGGTGGTGCAGTGCTGGGAGACCGTCTGAGGATGCAGGGACATTCCCTCGACAGGGATGTGTTCATCCGCAGCATGGGGACGCGGGGGTCTCTCGGCGGATTGAGCAGGGCTACGTACGAAGCCGCCTTGATCATGGACGCCTGCGGCAAGGATGTCGTCCTGATAGAGACCGTCGGTGTCGGCCAATCCGAAATAGACATCGTGAAGATCGCGGACACGGTCTGCCTTGTTCTTGTGCCCGGCATGGGTGATGATATCCAGGTGATGAAAGCGGGCATCATGGAAATCGCCGATGTCTTTGTGGTGAACAAATCCGATCGTGAAGGCGCCGAAAGGGTCGTCACGGAGGTCAACATGATGCTTGATCTCATGACAGATCGGGCATGGAGGCCTCCTGTCGCTTCGACCATTGCCGAGAGAGGCGAAGGAATCGACGATTTGTGCGGCAGGATAGAAGAACACAAGAAACATCTGGAGGAAACCGAGGAAGGTCGAAAGAGGAAGTTTTACCGGTTGCAAATCGAAGTGGAAGAAATCCTTTCGAGGGAAATTGCCCGGATTGTCGAACGGTCCTGGGAGGAAGAACGAACCACGGAGCTGCTGGAAAACCTCGCCGACAGGAAAACCGATCCCTATACCGTTGCCGGGTCTCTCATCGACAAAATTCTCGGACGTGACTGAAGAATGTCGTGAGCCTGAGCGTGATTTGGAATGGCCAAAAGAAGAATTTTACGAGGAAGAGGGAGGAAAAAGGCATGCATGTTGCGTTAGGATCGGATCATGCCGGATTTGCCCTGAAGGAAAAGGTCAAGGAAAATCTTGCGTTCCTGGATGGAATCACGACCAGCGATTTTGGAACGGACAGAGAAGATATTTCCGTGGATTATCCTGACAAGGCCCGTGAAGTCGCAACGGCTGTCGCGGCTGGAGAGGCCGAGAGGGGCATACTCGTCTGCGGAACGGGCATAGGAATGTCCATAGCTGCGAACAAGATTCCCGGTGTGTATGCAGCCCATGTATGCTGCGAGGAAACAGCGCGACTCAGCCGGGCCCACAATAACGCAAACATCCTTGCCCTCGGCGGGCGGTCAATGGATCATGAACTGGCGATCAGTGCTGTTCGAACCTGGCTCGGGACATCCTTTGAAGGCGGTCGTCATCTGAAACGGTTCAGGAAAATCCAGGCCTGCGAAGAGGAAATGGGACGTCAGGTCTCCAGGAAGGGTGCGGGAGGGAGACTGGTTACTTTTGAACATCCCCTCATCAAGCACAAGATCGGGATGGTCCGTGACGAAACGACGCCTGTGAAGGTTTTTCGGGAGCTCGTCCAGGAGATCGCCGGCCTCATGGTTTACGAGATCACCAGGGATCTTCCCCTGGAATCGGTGCAGGTCAAGACACCGATAACCGAAACGACGGCATGGTCTCTTGCGGGGAAGAAGATGGCCGTTATCCCTATTCTTCGCGCAGGACTCGGCATGGTGGACGGTATCCTGCAACTGATTCCCAATGCGAAAGTGGGGCATATCGGTCTTTACAGGGATCCGGAGACACTGGAACCTGTGGAGTATTATTGCAAGCTCCCCGGGGATATAGAAGACCGCGACATTTACATCGTTGATCCGATGCTGGCCACGGGCGGGTCGGCTGCGGCGGCGATAGAGCTCGTCAAGAGACAGGGCGGTTGCAGAATTGCCCTGGTGTCGTTGATAGCCGCACCCGAGGGAGTGGAAAAAGTACATTCGCATCATCCGGAGGTCGATATTTTCGCCGCGGCCCTTGACAGCCATCTCAATGACCACGGCTATATTGTCCCGGGTCTGGGCGATGCCGGCGACAGGCTTTTTGGCACGAAATAGCCGCGGGTATACAGGAGGGACGAGTTGGCCGAAACAGCGGGATTTCCATTGAGACTTTTTTTGCTGGGAGCGGTTTTTTTCGGATGGGCCTTGCTTGTGACCCCTTTTTCAATCCGGCTTTCCGAACGCTACAGGATCCTTGATTCTCCCGGCGGTCGCAAACGTCACCAGGGACTGATACCTCGAGGTTCCGGCGTTGTCTTCTGGATCGGTTATCTTTTGCTCGCCCTGTTTCTCTCGGGCAGCATAGGGGAAATCCGGATTGTTGCAACGGGAGCGACGCTGGTTTTCATCCTGGGTTACATCGATGACATGAAGGGGCTCTCGGCGCGTTTCAGGTTTCTTGGCCACCTTGTGGCAGCAGCCCTTGTGGTTGCGATCCTGCCATTACCGCCGTACAAGAGAGCGGTTCTCTTCCTCTGGATAGCCGGAGGGATAAGCGCTTACAATCTGATTGACGGTATGAACGGATTGGCCCTTACCCTTTTTTTTATTTCGGCGATATTCGGGACCGCTGTCGGTGATCCCCTGTGGTGGATTCCGATAAGCGCAATGGCATTGGGAATGTTTTACTGGAATTTCCCGGTGGCCAGGACCTTCCTCGGAGATGGTGGAAGTACCCTGCTTGGTTTCCTGTGCATGTCGCAGTTGAGTGTCGATGGCGCCGGGTTTTTGTCAGGGACATCCCTGCCGGTGTTGTGTCTCGGTTTGTTTCTCGTGGGGGGGGTCCCTTTTATCGACACGGCATTATCCATACTTCGGCGCCTTTATGCCGGGAAATCACCTTTCACTCCAGACAGGGGTCACATCCATCACTTACTCCTTGACAAGGGGTTTTCCCAGACGGTGGTTCTTCTTGCCCTTTCCGCGGTACACGGGCTTTGCATCGCCGGGGGGTTCATTATTCTCGCCCGCCCGGGAGTATGAAGGAAACGGAGTGTCCGAAAAGATGGAGCGGAAGCACCCCATTTGCTGCGTTGTCGGAACCAGGCCCGAAGCGATAAAAATGGCACCGGTAATTCGAATCCTGTCTGGGAAAACATGGGCGACTCCCTTTGTCCTGGCGACAGGGCAGCACACAGACATGTTGCATCAGGCCTTGTCTTATTTCGGAATCCGTGCCGACCGCGATCTTTCGATAATGAAAGAAAACCAGACACTCGATTACGTGACGTCATCCGTTCTTGTCAAGGTTGGAGAAGTTCTCGACGAGATCAAGCCTTCTCTTGTCCTTGTCCATGGTGACACGACAACGACCATGGCGGCATCCCTGGCTGCTTTCTACCGGGGCATTCCAGTGGGCCACGTCGAAGCAGGCTTGCGGAGCGGGAATGTAAGGGTCCCCTTTCCTGAAGAATTGAACCGGATCATTGCAGACAAGACGGCTGCCCTCTTTTTCGCGCCGACGGAAAGGGCAAAGAAGAACCTGCTTGCCGAAGGGGTGCCTGAAAAGGCGGTATTTGTGACGGGGAACACGGTGATAGACGCGTTGAAATGGACACTGGAGCACATTACATTACCCAGGGAAGAAGGGCTCAGGGAAATCCCCCGGGACGGGAAGATTCTCCTTGTGACCGCCCACAGACGCGAATCCTTCGGGAACCCCCTGGAGAGAATCACGGACGCCGTTACCCGCATTATCAACAAACATCCCGATCTCTGGGCGGTGATCCCAATGCACAAGAATCCCGAGGTCCGGAAAGTCTTCCGGAGGAAGCTTGGAGATCAGGAAAGGGTGCTTCTCTGCGATCCCCTCGTTTATCCTGATTTCGTGTGGATCATGAAAAGAAGCACGCTGATTTTGACAGACAGTGGAGGCGTACAGGAGGAAACGACCTACCTTGGTGTGCCGACTCTGGTCATGCGGGATGTCACGGAAAGACCTGAGGCTGTGGACTACGGGACCGCCCTGCTCGTCGGAACTGACGATTCGGCCATAGTGGAGGCGGCAGAGGTGGTATTATCTGAAAAGGTGGACAGGAAGCGAAGAATCAAAGAAGAATGCAAAGACCCTTTCGGACAGGGATTGGCCTCTCAGGCAATCAGTGATGCCCTGGCCGCCTTTCTTGACGCCGGTGGGAAAGATGCATTTTGAAAGGCCTTTTCCTGAAGTGACACGATTGAGGTGATACGTGTGCAATACAAGATGACCATTCAGGGGAAAACCCCCCTTTCCGGGAGTGTCCGGGCCCAGGGTGCCAAGAATGCGGCATTACCCGTTCTTGCCGCCGCGCTTCTGCTCAAGGGACAGACGATGACAATCCGGAGAGTCCCCAAGCTCCACGACGTGTTTACAATGGCCGACCTTTTGCGCCATCTGGGTGTAGATGTCAATCATGAAGATGATGTCATGACCCTCTCCGTTCCGGATGAACTGGCGTGGGATACGCCGAAGGCACTGGTCAGGAAGATGAGGGCTTCATCACTGGTCCTCGGACCGCTTCTCGCCAGGGCCGGACGAGCAGTCTTGCCCTTGCCCGGGGGCTGCGCCATCGGAAGCCGTCCAATTGACCTTCACCTGAAAGGATTGTCGAAGCTTGGTGCAGACATTCAGCTGGAACATGGTGCCGTGCACGCCAAAACCAAAGGCCTGAAAGGCGCCAAGATCTATCTTGATTTCCCTTCCGTAGGGGCAACGGAAAACATCATGATGGCTGCAGCCTTTGCCAAAGGGGAAACGGTGATAGAGAATGCGGC
Organism: uncultured Synergistaceae bacterium; assembly: GCA_964515395.1. Taxonomy (GTDB): domain Bacteria; phylum Synergistota; class Synergistia; order Synergistales; family Thermovirgaceae; genus UBA1876. The sequence continues at coordinate 4,907 of CAZERC010000003.1, forward strand.
AAGGGAGCCTGAGATCATCAACCTTTCCGAGGCCCTGGCTGCGATGGGCTGCAAGATCGACGGAATAGGCACCGGCACGATACACATGCAGGGGACGGATTCGCTCCAGGGAGCAACAGTCGATATTATCCCCGACCGGATCGAGGCGAGCACTTTTCTGCTGGCCGGTGCAATCACACGGGGGGACGTCACGGTTACCGGCGTCATTCCGGAACATCTTGACGCCATCATCGCAAAACTTGAAGAAACCGGTGTCGGCCTCAAAACCGGGACGGACACCATTACGGTCAACGCCTCGGATCCATTGAAGAGCATCTCTTTGAAAACCCTTCCGTATCCTGGTTTCCCGACGGATGTCCAGCCTCAATTCACCGCCTTCATGTCGACGACGAAAGGAACGAGCATCATCCAGGAAAGCGTTTTCGAATCCCGCTTTTCTCATGTGAGTGAGCTGAAACGCATGGGGGCACAGATTGAATTGCAGGGCAATACCGCTGTCGTTACGGGTACCGACCAGTTGAAGGGAGCCGATGTGCGCGCTACGGACCTGCGGGCCGGAGCGGCCCTGGTCCTCGCGGGACTGGCGGCGGATGACGAAACGACGGTTTACAGGCTTGGGCACATTTGGCGTGGATATGAGGGATTGGATGAAAAGATCCGCGGTCTCGGAGGGAACATACAGGTTGTCCCTTCCGACGAAAACGGTGAACCGAAGTGGTGAAACAGCAGGCGGGACTCCGGAGGTGACTTGTCATGTGGCTGAAAAAAATTGTTCGAAAAGGTTTGAATGATGTTGAAAGATACCGGTACGGAAAACCTGTCGCTGAATTGCAAAGAGAACTTGGCCTTGAGCGAGTGGTCCGCCTTTCTTCGAATGAAAACCCCTGGCCCCTGCCGGATTCGGTTTGTGAAGCCATCGGATCGAGTCTGAAGGATGTGCAGCGTTATCCAGATCCAGGAGCTTTCCAGCTCAGGCGGTTCATAGCGGCTCAATGGGGCGTTTCTCCCGCAGAAGTGATCATCGGGTCTGGAACGGAAGGCCTGTTGCACAACCTGTTTCATACCATAATTGATCCCGGGGACGAGATCGTTTTTCCTGTTCCCACGTATCCGCTTTATCGCCTGGCGGGTATTGCTGCAGCTGCAGAATGCGTCCCCGTGGAAACGGGGCCCGATGGAGGATGGAGCGTCAATGAGCTGGTTGCAGCGTGTACGGAGAAAACAAAGGCCGTTATCATTTGCAACCCCAACAATCCCACGGGCAAGATGCTTCCCAGGAACGATCTGATGCAGCTTGCTTCGGAGCTCGAGGGAATGGGAATACTCCTGGTCGTTGACGAAGCCTATGCGGAATACCTGGAGGACCCCGCCTATCTTTCGGGGATCAAGTTGTTTCACCAGATCGGCAGGGTCGTCATTACAAGGACCTTTTCGAAAATATATGGACTGGCTGCCTTGAGAGCCGGGTATGCCGTTGCTCCGAAAAGTATTACCGAAGCTTATGACAAGATCCATCCCGTGTTCGAGGTCAACAGGATCGCCCAGCGGGCTGCCCTGGCGGCCCTGAAAGAGGAGGAATATGTCAGGACGATCCGGCTGAAAACGATTGAGGAACGGCATCGACTGCTCAAGGAACTCCTCAAGATGGGAGTTCACGTTGAAAATACCTGTGCGAACTTTGTGCTTGTCAGGCATTCAGCTGCCGAAAGAGTCTACGACTTGCTTTTGCGTGAAGGCGTCATCGTAAGAAAGGGAAGCGACCTCGGACTGCCCGGTTTCCTGCGGGTTTCCGTCGGAACGCCGGAAGAGAACGATACGTTCTTGGCATCACTGGAGAAGGTGTTGAACACGGTTGAAGACTGACTTGCCACCTTTCGGGTTGAAACTGGCAGGTGTGAGCGTAACGGCCTTTGTCGGACCTGCCGGTACCGGCAAAAGCCAGAGAGCCCAGCTTGTGGGCCTGAACCTGGGCATCGACTATATCATCGATGACGGTCTCGTCATACGCAGAGGCCAGATCGTCAGCGGACGAAGCGCCAAGGCCGAGAAAAACCAGGTTCGAGCCATCCGGCGAGCCCTGTTCCAGTTTGAGGACCACAGACAGGCTGTCCGGTCTTATCTCGACAAGGTCCAGCCCTGTACCGTCATGATCATAGCCACATCGAATGAAATGGTATCCCATATCGTCACGAATCTGGGTTTGCCTGCACCTGGACAAATAATTCGCATTGAAGAGGTAGCGTCACCGGAAGAGATTTTGAACGCGCAGAAAGAGCGAAGCCTGAAAGGGCAGCATGTCATTCCGGTTTCCCACGTTCAGGTGCGAAGGAATTTTGCAGGCAAGCTTGTGGGGAGACTGCGCGTTCTTTGGAGTGACAGAGGAGCTCATGAAGGGGAGAAGACGATCGTCAGGCCGCCTTTCAATTTTTACGGGGATCTGCATATCGATCCCATGGTGGTCGAACAGATGGGGCGCTTCATCGCGAAACGTACGCGAGGCATTGTCAGGGTGATTGCCTTTGAAGTCAGACCGTCCGAGGAGGGGATTGCCATATCCATTTCGATCAGGATCGGGTTTGGCGAGCGGAACCTCTCCGAAACGGGCGAAATGCTTCGCGAACGGGTCTTCAAGGCCGTATCGTACTTTACCGGTCTTGATGTGAGACGGATCGACGTGCATATACAAGAGGTGGAAATGCCGTGAATTCACAAAAGACACGTGTTGAAAAGGATGGAATTGCAGGCAGTGAGAATGCAAGGTTGGAAGCCTGGCGGCGCCTGAAGGAACTTACGTCGGACTGCCGGAAGTGCCCGTTGGCCGAAGGAAGGAATAATGTTGTATTCGGGGAAGGGAATCCCGATGCCGATGTCATGTTCATTGGAGAGGGGCCCGGCGGCGATGAAGACGAACAGGGTGTTCCTTTTGTCGGCAGGGCGGGGAAGCTTTTGACGAAGATCCTCGAATCAGTGGAAATTTCCAGGAAAGAGATTTTCATTACCAATGTCGTGAAATGCAGGCCCCCTGGAAACAGGGTGCCCACGATGGAAGAAATGACTGTTTGCGATGAATATCTTCAGGCACAGATTGCTCTGATCAAACCGAAAATCATCGTATGCCTCGGGAGCACGCCCACAAAATGGATCCTCAGGACCACAGAGGGGATAACGAAAATACGCGGACGGTGGTTCAACTGGCGGAACATCTCGGTTATGCCCATGTTCCACCCCAGTTACCTGTTGAGGAACGCATCAACCAAGGTCGGCAGCCCCAAGCACCAGACATGGCTGGACATCCAGGAAGTCAAGAAACGCTGGGAATCGCTTGGGAGAAATTCTCATGAGTGACGGGAACAGCAAGGGCGGCAAGCGGCCCGATCATGTCGCTTTCATCATGGATGGCAACGGCCGTTGGGCCAGTCAGCGCGGACTGCCGAGAGTCCTGGGGCACCGCGAAGGGGTAAAAGCCGTTGAACGGGTCGTACGGTTCGGATTGCATGAAGGTGTCCGGTACCTTTCGTTTTATGCATTTTCCACGGAAAACTGGAGGAGACCCGTAGAAGAGATCCAGGGCCTGATGAGGATTTTCAGGCAACAGATCGCAGACAAGTCAGAGAAACTTGCCGAACAGGGAGTACGGTTGAGATTCTCCGGGAGGCTTGGAGAATTTCCCGAGGATATTCAGAACCTTATCGAAAAAGCTGAACAAATGACGGCCTCCTTGGAGCGCATGCAGGTGATTGTCTGCATGAACTATGGAGGACGCCAGGAGATTCTCGATGCCTTCGGAAGAGCCCTTCGAGAGGGCGTTTCCGAACTGGATGAACGCTCCATAAGATCCTATTTGTACCTTCCGGATGTTCCGGATCCGGATCTGATGGTCAGAACCAGCGGCGAGATTCGGCTCAGTAATTTCCTTTTGTGGCAGTCGAGTTACGCGGAATTCTTTTTCACCGATACTCTGTGGCCTGATTTTGCCGAAAAAAATTTCGAAGAAGCCATGGAAGCATATTCGAAAAGGACGCGACGATATGGATCTGTCGAAAATTATGAATCATGAAGCATTAGCACGGACAGGCAGCGGGATCTGTGTTGTCCTCGGCATTCTCGGGGGCGTTTACATGGGAGGGCCTGTATGGTTTCTGATGAGTTCAGTCATAGCTCTTGTCTCCCTGGAAGAATTTTACAGGATGATTCTCGAAAACCTTCACGTCTCCAGGGGTATCGGGTATATCGCCGCCGTGATTATACTCATTGCGACCTATTTCAGTGAGTCCACCGCCATCCTTCCCGTCATTACCCTTTGCGGTTTCCTTGTACTTTTCGTTGAGATCATACGGCGGAGCCTTTCGGGGAGCAGTTTCGGCGTGCAGAATATCAGCGGGACACTTGCCGGAGTCTTTTATTGCGTTTTGCCCTGGTGTTTCCTGGTCTTTTTGAGAGACCACGCATGGGGGGTATTCCTTCTTGTCACCCTCTTTGCCTGTACCTGGAGCTGTGATGTTCTTGCCTACGTTGTTGGCTCATGCTGGGGAAAAACCCCACTGGCCCCGGAAGTCAGCTCGAAGAAGTCCATTGAAGGCTTCGTCGGAGGCCTCGCCGGAAGCCTGCTTTGTGCGGGCGCCTTGTCCTATCTTTGGGGAATCCGGCCGGTCCCGCTTCTGTTGATCGGGTTGTTCTGCGGTACTTTCGGGCAGTTGGGGGATCTTGCGGAGTCACTTCTCAAACGTGAAACGGGCAAAAAAGATTCCGGTTCGATAATCCCCGGGCATGGCGGCATGCTTGATCGTTTCGACAGCATCCTCGTGAATGCGTCGTTGGTGTATCTTTTCTTTGGAGTCTTGTGGCAATGAATGGAAAAAAGATGGCCAGGATCGCCCTTATCGGTGCCACCGGGAGTGTCGGCAGATCAGTAGTCCAGGTGTGCAGATCTTTCCCTGACCGGTTTTCCCTGTATTCCATGGCGGCCTGCCGGAACGGAAAAGGCCTTCTGGAGCTGCAGGAAGGAACGGAGTGCAGGATTCTCGCACTGACCGGTGAAGATCAGCCCGGTGATCTTGAGGCACAGGCGCTTGAGCACACACGGTGGATATGCGGGGAAGAAGCCCTCGAAGAAATCGCAACTGACGAAAACGTCGATTCCGTCGTCTTCGCATCCTCGGGTGTCGCCGCCGTGGGAGCTATTCTCAAGGCTCTGTGCGCAGGGAAACGGGTGTACCTGGCGAACAAGGAAAGTCTAATCGCAGCGGGGAAGTGGATTATCGGCGAGACACAATATGAAAATCAGCTTCTGCCTCTGGACAGCGAGCACAACGCCATCTGGCAGTGCCTGGGCAAAAGATGCAACAGCGACGGTGTCAAAAGACTCATCCTGACGGCTTCAGGCGGTCCCTTTCTTGACTGGCCCATTGAAAAACTTTCAACTGTCCGCGTCGATGATGTCATGAAGCATCCCGTATGGTCCATGGGACCAAAAATCACTGTAGACAGCGCGACAATGATGAACAAGGGCTTCGAAATTATAGAAGCAGGGTTTTTCTTCCAGTGCGAACCGGACAGGATATCTGCAGTCATCCATCCGGAATCCCGCGTGCACGGTATGGTCGATTATCTGGATGGAACACGAAGGATGGCGGCCTTTGCTCCCGATATGAGGATTCCCATTCTTTCGGCTCTTGCATATCCCGATACGGTCAAATCGCCTTTTGAAATAGATGTCAAGACACCAATTCCCGAAGCTGGAAATCTCAGTTTCCGGAAAATCGACATTGAACGTTTTCCCTGTTTCCGAATTGCCGTGGAAGCTTTCGAAACGGGGGGCGGATACCCGGCCTTTCTTGTCGGCGTCGATGAAGGGGCGGTATCCCTCTTTTTGCAAGGAAAGATTTCTTACAGCGAGATCCCGAAACTTGTCGGAGATGCTCTTGGCGAATATTCGGGACATGACCCCGGAAATTGGGAGGAAGCCGTGGCCATTGTCGGTCAGGGAAGGCAAAAAATCCTGGAGATATCCGCAGAAAAGGAGAAAAGATCCGGAATGAAGAGGAGAAGGACAGGCAGATGCTGATGAGCTTGATCTCTTTCATTGTCGTCATCGCGATCTGCGTGATCATACATGAATCAGGCCACTATCTAACGGCTCTTGCCAACGGCATCCAGGTCCATGAGTTCGCCTTTGGAATGGGGCCTGTCCTCTGGCAGAGGCAAAGGAAGGGCATGCTTTGGTCCGTCAGGGCGATTCCCGTGGGAGGATTTGTCCGGCTTGCCGGCATGGGAGAGGAAAAAGAGGGGGAAAGGGTACGCCAGGGTGCGTCCTTTCTGGAAAAGGGGCCGTGGCGGAGGTTTATCGTGCTTGCCGCGGGTTCCCTTGCCAATATCCTGCTCGCCCTGGTCTTGACGGCTTTTTTGCTTGGAGGACATGGCGTCATTGACATGGAGAGTACGAGAATCGGTGGTGTCCTGCCTGGATACCCTGCAGAAGAGGCAGGCATACAGGCAGGGGACAAGATTGTCGCCGTAGACGGTGTCGAGGTCGAGACATGGAAGGAGATGTCCAGCGAAATTCGCGGCAAGACCGAAGAGACTCCGGTAACCCTGCGGATCAAGCGAGGGACGGATCATTTCGACATTACGACGGTGATTCCCGTGGACCCCGAGCTCGGGTATCCCCTTTTCGGCATCCAGCCCGCGCGAGTGACCTACGGGCCTGTTGATGCGGCCTTGAATTCCGTCGGCTACATCTGGAATTTCAGCCTCCAGATTATTGGAGGCATCTATACATGGATTGTCGGCAAGGCGGATGTGGAGGTCACGGGGCCCGTGGGGATCGCGGCGATGGCAGGAGAGGCCGCAAAGAGCGGTTTATGGACCTTCATATCATTTCTCGCCATGATCAATCTCCACCTGGGGATCCTCAATCTCCTGCCCTTCCCGGCCCTTGACGGCGGGCGCCTCTTCCTCGTCGTCTTCGAGATCCTTTTCAGAAGGCGTCTTCCGGAAAAATGGGAACAATATATCCATCTCATCGGTTTTGCGCTTTTGATCGCTCTTTTGCTGGCAGTAACCTGGAAGGACATTATCCGCCTGATTCCTGTCGGCAGCGGGTAGGGGGAAGGCGACATGGGGAAAGAGAAACAAAAACCGAAAACCGTGCGCATTCAGGGACTGGACATCGGCAATGCCGCTCCCGTGAGAGTGGAAAGCATGCTGAAAAATCCCTTGGATGAGGAACGAGCGGTTTTCGAGGAAATGGAAGAGCTGGAAGCAGTGGGATGTGAACTCGTCCGGGTGGCTTTTCCTTCACGGGATCTCGCGCCCCATCTCGAAAATCTGCTGGCACGCGCAAATATTCCGGTCATGGCCGATGTGCATTTCGATTATGATCTCGCCGTCGAGGCAATCCGGTGCGGCTTGAGGTCGGTTCGTATCAATCCCGGTAACATGAAAGACAGAAAAAGGCTGCGAAGACTGATACAAGTGGCTGCCGGGGAAGGAGCCGTCCTCAGGATCGGGGCGAATTCCGGCTCCCTTCCGGACCGGCTTGTACAAGAGTTTGAAGGTGACAGAGGCCTGGCGCTGGCTGAAGCTGTGGCCGGCCAGGCGGAGGTCATGGAGCACGAAGGTTTTGCGGATATTATCCTTTCAGCGAAATCCACATCCCTTGAAGAGACGGTAAGGTCAAATCTTATCCTTGCAGAGCGTTTCCCTTATCCGCTGCATGTGGGCATTACTGAAGCCGGTCCGGGAATGTGGGGCATCGTCAAAACTTCCTGCGGCCTCGCCCGTCTGTTTTCCCAGGGTGTGGGGGATACGGTCAGGGTCAGCCTTACTGGATCTTCTGCAGAAGAAGTGCTTGTCGCGCAGGCTGTCCTCCAGAATATGGGCTTGAGGTGCTTCAGGGCCGATCTCGTATCCTGTCCTGCCTGCGGGAGGAAAAGAGTGGATGTGGAAAAACTCGTAAAACTTGTCGAGCCCTACATGAACAGATTCCCAAAGCACTGGACCGTGGCCGTGATGGGGTGTGAAGTCAACGGGCCACGCGAGGCGGCTCACGCCGATCTTGGAATCGCCGGTACGTCCTCGGGGGTTGCCCTTTTCAGGCATGGGCGGATCGTGGAAACGTGCCTTGCGGGTGAGGCTGAGACAAGGCTCTCGTCCTTTGTTGAATCCTGCCTCAAAGAGGAAGGCGCGCCGGAATCAAACGGTTTGGGCCCTGATGGGGACGCGACGCTGCATGCCGATTGACAGGTACGAGAGTCTCGATATAATGATATCCGCTTTTTCCTCGGTTGGAGGATATTTATCGAGGTAGGGGGCTTTTGATATGTTGCCAGTGCCTGAAAAGTATGCGCTTGCCGTAGGAAAGGGGGAGGGCGGGAAAAAGCTTAACGCCTTTGACGCAGCCTTGATCGATGCGGGAATTGGAAACATGAACCTGCTCCGCGTCAGCAGCGTACTTCCCCCGGGGTGTGTTTTTGAAGACGGGATCGATCTTCCTTTGGGCTCCCTTTTACCAGTAGCCTACGGGTCCATTACCAGTGACGTCCATGGGGAAACCATTTCCGCCGCGATCGGAGTCGGAGTCCCTGAAAATAATGAAGATTCGGGCATGATCATGGAATACTCCGGATTCTGTGAAGCTGATGAAGCGGCTCAAAAAGTCGAGGAAATGGTCCGGGATGCTTTCGAGATGCGTCAGGTCAAGCTCAGGGAAGTCAAGGTCAAGGCCGTCGATCACGTGGTCGAAAAGTGCGGTTCTGTCATTGCCGCATGCCCCTTGTTCTACCCTCGCCGGTAAACCGGGCATTTGATCGGGATGGTTGGTGACAATGGAAAAGCGAACTGCCGATTTGTGGCTTACCGAATACCAGACTCCTGATATGCGCCTTGGACTCAGGATGAATAAAGTGCTCAGGAATTTGCAGACACCATACCAGCACCTTCTTGTGGTCGATACGGAACAGTATGGACGGGTTCTCGTTCTTGACGGCGCAATTCAGGTGACAGAGGCGGACGAATTCACCTATCACGAAATGATCGTCCATGTCGCCATGTGCTCTCATCCGGAACCCCTTGATGTTCTCGTCATTGGTGGCGGCGACGGTGGAAGCATCAGGGAGATCCTCCGCCATGAAACCGTCAGGAAGGCTGTCCTCGTTGATATCGACGAAGAAGTGATCAGGGCCTCCAGGGAATTTTTTCCGGGTGTCAGCTGCAGCCTTGATGACCCGCGGGTGGTGGTGCGTCCCATGGACGCCCTCGAATTTGTCAAGAACCAGAAATCATGTTTTGACGTGATCGTTGTAGACAGCACCGATCCTGTTGATTTTGCCGAAGGATTGTTCAGGGAGCCCTTCTATCAGGACGTGTACCATGCCCTTCGGGAGGACGGGATGATGGTGGCCCAGACGGAGTCGCCCTTTGCGGAACCCCGTTTGCTTCGCAACGCCGTTTCGGAGATGAAGAGAGTCTTTCCGGTGGTCAAGGTGTTCTGGGGCGCCATGCCGACCTATCCGACAGGCATGTGGACTTACACGATTGGCTCGAAAGCCTGCGATCCGGAGGTCATCATGCGGGAAGCACCGGATGGAACCATGTACTACTCCAGTGCGATCCACAGGGCCGCCTTTTCGCTGCCGCCCTTTGTCGTGGAACTCCTTGAAGAAAAAGGAGAACCCCGTTGAAACGGTTTCTCGGATCGAAGGGCACCCTTTCTGATGCCGACTGGATCATCCTCGGAGCACCGCTGGATTTGACTCTTTCCCGACTTCCGGGCAGCCGCAGGGGGCCGGAAGCGATTCGAGAAGAATCGGAACATCTTGAAACCTACAGCATCAAGGTCGGACGAGACCTTGCAGAAGCCTCCTATCGGGATGTTGGTAATATCGTCCTCGATGGCAGGGATCTCAGGGAATCCCTTGATGTCATCCATCTCGTTGCAAGGCGTTTTTACGACCTTGGGAAAAGGCTTTTTACTTTCGGGGGTGAACATCTGACGACTCTTCCGATCGTGAAAGCGGCGTCACAATATTACGGCGGACTCAAAGTCGTCCATCTGGATGCCCATGCCGACTTGAGGGACACGTATCATGGCTCCGGACTGACCCATGCCACGGTGATGAGACGTGTGGCAGAAGGATGTCTCCAGTCGCCGAAAGACCTTTACCAGTTCGGCATCCGCTCGGCGACAGGAGAAGAACATCAATGGGGGAAAAGTCACACGAACTTCATGGCGGATCGTGTTTTGGAACCCCTTGAAGATGCACTGGAATCACTGAAGGGGTCTTTTGTCTATGTGAGCATTGATATTGATGTGGTGGATCCGGGATATGCACCGGGTACGGGAACTCCGGAACCTGGGGGCATCCATCCGGGAGAACTTTTTGATGCCCTTCGGCTTCTTGGAAACCTGGATATTATCGGATGCGACATCGTTGAGGTTTCGCCGGGACTGGATGTCAATGGCATAACGTCGGCCCTGGCCGCAAAAATCTGCAGGGAGAGCCTGCTTTACTGGGGCAGGTGACGGAATGATGGAGGGGAACACGAACAGCCTGGGGCGGCACATTCTAGTGGAGGCCTGGGGTTGCAGGAACGAGTCACTGAATGATTTGCCGGGCATCCGTCGGGCCATGATCAATGCCGCTGAAGCGGCCGGGGCAACGGTTCTCGACGTTTCTTTCAGACGATTCGCTCCTCAGGGCGTCAGCGGAGTGGTGATTATTTCCGAATCCCACCTGACGATCCACACATGGCCGGAGCACGGCTACGCGGCAATTGATCTTTTTACTTGTGGGGACAGGGCCGAACCCTGGAAGGCCTTTAATGTCCTTTCCGCATTTCTGGGAGCTGGGCAGGTATCCGCCATGGAATTGAGACGTGGTGAATTCGACGATTCGAATCAGCCCGCATCACGAGAAAAGGAAGCCGTCCTCTCTCGAGGGCATACGGGAAAATAAAGAAGCGGGGAATCAACCCCGCTTCTTTGTTTTCGACAATTTCATGCAGCAGGATAAAGGAACAGGTATACTGTGAATAAACTTTCTGAAGCTAAGAGTTTATTTTGAATTGGAGGGAGCCCGAATGGAGGAGAAGCAAAACGCCTTTTGCGTGACATCGGAAATCGGGCGATTGAAAAGAGTGATGCTCCACAGGCCCGGGAAAGAACTTGCGAGGCTGACGATAGACAACAAGGACGATCTGCTCTTCGATGACATCATCTGGGTTGAGGAAGCACAGAAGGAACATGACACCTTCGCCGATTTGCTTCGCGACAATGGAGCCGAGGTGGTTTATTTCAAGGATTGCCTCTCATATATACTGAAGGACAAGGAAATCCGGAGGCAATTGCTGGATGATGTCCTGGCCCTGGAAGCCCTCGACATACCACTGGCAACGGCCCTCGAAAAGGAACTCATGGAACTCTCCGCCGATGAACTCGCCGAGGACCTGATCGCGGGACTTACCAAGCAGGAGGCTCTCGATCTGCTGAAACCCTGCACCAGCCTTGTGCTGAACTCGATGAGCCAGCAGGATTTTCTCATCAGGCCGCTTCCCAACCTGTATTTTCAGCGTGATCCTTTCAGTTTCGTTCAGGACGGCGTCATCATCAGTGCCATGAATTTTGATGCCAGAAAGAAGGAACCACTTTACGGACGATATATCTTCGAACATCATCCCTATTTCAAAAACCTGAAAGTCTTTTTCGGAAACCAGAGCAGGGATGCCTACCCGTATCACATCGAAGGGGGAGACGTGCTGGTTCTCTCGAAGGATGTCGTTGCCGTAGGCATCAGCCAGAGGACGGCCGCCGGCGCCGTTCAGATCGTGGGGAACAGGCTTTCGCAAAACACGTCGGTCAGGACGATACTTGCGGTGGACATACCAAAAACCCGTTCCGCAATGCACCTTGACACCATCTTTACCATGGTCGATCATGATGCTTTCACGGTTTACCCGGAAGCGAGACGCAACATCAGAATATGGGAGCTGCAATACAGGGATGACGGGGCCCTGGCATCGATAAGGGAGCACAGGGATCTGGAAACCTGCATCAGAAAGACCCTTGGGCTGGACGCGGTTCGTTTTATCGAAACGGGAGGCGGCGATCCCATAGCCGCCGCCAGAGACCAGTGGAATGACGGAACAAACACGCTGGCGATCGCCCCCGGCGTCGTGGTTACCTACAGGCGGAACGTTTTTTCAAACCGTGTACTTCGCGAGAACGGGATCAAGGTGTATGAGATACGTGGCGCCGAACTCGGAAGGGGACGCGGAGGACCGCGGTGTATGAGCATGCCCATGGCACGGGACGAAATACGTTCCTGAAAAGATATCTTAAAACGGTTTTGGCAAAGGAGGATGAACAGTGTCTATCAATCTCAAGGGAAGGCATTTTCTCACATTGCGGGGTTTCAATTCAGAAGAGATCCAGTACCTTCTGGACCTTTCCTCATCGTTGAAATTGAAAAAGCGTGCGGGCATCAGGGGCAATACCCTTGAGGGCAAGAGCGTGGCTCTCCTCTTCGAAAAACCTTCGACGAGGACCAGGTGTGCTTTCACCGTGGCCTGTGTGGACGAAGGGGGACATCCGGAGTACCTTGGCAAAAACGACATCCAGCTGGGGCACAAGGAGAGTGTCGCCGATACGGCAAGGGTCCTTGGAAGAATGTTTGACGGCATCCAGTTTCGCGGTTTCAGCCAGGACACGGTGGAGGAACTCGCAAAGTATGCGGGTGTTCCGGTCTGGAACGGGTTGACGGACCTGTATCATCCGACGCAGATTTTGGCGGATTTCCTGACGATCCAGGAGGCATTCGGATGCCTCAAAGGAACTCGTCTCGTCTATCTTGGTGACGGAAGGAACAATATGGCCAATTCTCTGATGATCGGATCGGCGAAGATGGGGATGCATTTTGCCATTGCCTCGCCGGAGTCGCTTTTCCCTCAGAGTGCACTGGTGGAAGAGTGCAAGGCCCTTGCAAATGAAACGGGAGGTTCCATTTCCTTTTTTGAGGATCCAAAAAAGGCCGTTGAGGACGCCAACGCGATTTACACCGATGTCTGGGCTTCAATGGGGGAAGAGGACAAGCTCCAGGAGAGGAAAGCCCTTCTCGAACCATACAGGGTCGATGCTGCGCTGATGGGAGCCACCGGACGGAAGGATACGATCTTCCTGCATTGTCTGCCGGCGGTGAAGGGTAACGAGGTTACCGAAGAAGTTTTCGAATCACGGCAATCCAGAGTTTTTGACGAAGCCGAGAACAGGCTGCACACCATAAAGGCTGTGATGGTTGCCACCATCGGGAACCTTTGATACCCTGTTGGGGTATAGTGGATTCCGAAGGGAGTGAATGTCATGTCCCGGAGTGAAGAACGGGTCTTTCGGTGTGCCGTGTGCGGCAACGAATTCCACGTCGATGCAACCGATAGCGATGTGAAATGCCCGAAGTGCCGTTCGCGTACTCTCATTCTCCTGGAAGGGGAATCTGTGGGGAAAAAGGCCGGTTGCGCGCCTTCCGGGTGAGGCATCTAGAGGCCGCCCGTCGGGCGGCCTTCCCGGCCTTTTTTATACCAGAACGGTGAAAACGGGTTTCGTGGAGTAAACGCTTTTCAGGCCGGAAAGGGCCTCAACGAAGCGTTTCGCTTCTTTCGAGGGGCCCCTCAGGACGATGACTTCAAAGCAGTGGTCATGATCGATATGGACATGGGTGGAGCAGACGATGATTTGCCCGAAATCATGTTGCAATGCCGTCAGCTCCTGGGCCGTATCATGGGAATGGTGATCATAGGTGATGGTTATCGTCCCGTAAACGCTTTCGGTACCGCATTCCCAGCAGGATTCGGCGATGAAATCCCTTATCAGGTGCCTCAACGCTTCCGAGCGGTTTTTGTGTCCCGTCGCTCCGACATGGACATCAAACTCCTCGAGAAGCGATTCTGGAAGAGAAACACTGAAACGGGCGAGCCTTTCCATGGAAGACCTCCTTTTTACTTTCAAAAACGGCCGGGACTCATTGATCTTACTCGTCACAACGCCTGTTTTTCTCTCCGTGTGATTTCATTATGCAATGAGCCGTCGTACCCGGCAACCGGAGAATACAGCCTCGTCTCCTGAAAATCTCAGGATTCGCGGAAAAGGAAAAGTCCCCTGAGTCCATCAAGGAGCCGAGTTTCGTCGAGGGCGGCTTCAAGATCTTCAAAATGAAAGTACGGCCTCGACTGAATGATCCGTCTGGCCCTTGCTTTCCCGATCCCGGGCAGGGCCTCCAGTTCTTCGGGGCTGCATTGATTCATGTCCACAGGTGAAGGTATTCCCGTGACCGACCTGCTTCCATGGTCTGTGACGAGCACGTCGATGACGTCGCTTTCGAGTTTCCTGGATGCTGCAATCCCTGCCAGAATGGGATAGCTTCCCAGGGACCTTCCGAAATACCGGTTTCCGCGTTTTTCTTCGAGTCGTACCCGTTTCAATACGGTCCCCACAGGCGCCACGCGTCTCATCATGATCGGATCGATTTCTTCCCTTACCCAGTTTTTCCACTTCAGAAAGTTCTTTTTCCTTACTCGGGAAGGGAATTCTTCCAGGAGTCCTGCAAGTGGTGTTCGCTGAAAAAGCATGACCTGCCTGATATTGATCCGTCGGACAATGAGGTCCTCCGCAAGGAGGCGTTCAAGGAAGCGCCGGTTTGTTTCAAATGCATCGGCATCCTCACCGGCCAGTCCTGCAAGGAAATTCAGTCCGGGCAGGACAGAGGGCAATCCTCTTTTGCGTTTTCTCCAGCTGCCGGCTTCGTTGATAATTCGTACAGCTTGCAGGGCTCCCTCTTCATCGACTTTCAGATTGTTTAGCTTCAGGACCTTCGGATCGAGATTCTCAATACCGAGGGAAAGGACATCGCCCTCTGTGTTCCATCGGGAAATTACCTCGAGAGCGGCGAAGGAATCGTCCGGAAAAGTAACGAGTGTCGAAGGGTTGCAATTATCCGTATGGAGGACTTCAAGATCGTCGCAGGCATTGTGCACGCCGGCGTAAAGCTCTTCCAGATTCCTGGCTGATGGACGGAATCCTGACGGAGTTTCCGTCCCTCCCCACGAGAGGATGTTTGAACATCTCCCGAACCTGAAAGCCCGTATCCCAGCTCTTGCCAGGCCCTTTGCTTCCTCTGCGATGTCAGCTGCCTTTCGTTCCTCATAGGACGAGTGAATGCCCTCGGAGCAGAAACTGCAATGACCGTTTTTTCGCTCACATCCCCGGGAAAGTTCGAGTTCTGCGATCAGCCACGGGTAGGAGGGATGGGATTTGACTACCTCGGCTCCCGGGAGGGCCCACGAACGGAGGTCTTCGTAGGACCTCTTCCTTGCAGGATCATATTCGCCGGTCCTGAGGAAATGATCCAACACCGCTTCGGGATCGCCGGTGCAGAGGCAGTCAACGCCTGGCTCGATCAGATCCATTGCCCGGCTTCCTCCCCGGAGCGTATAGCCGTGTCGGACAGGCCCTCCGATAAAAAGCGGGCCTTGCCTCGGAAGCTTGCAAAGTTCCCTGATTTCCCTCAGGGTCAGAGGGGAACCTCCGCGGTAACGGCCCGGGACGGTCAATCCGGCGATGACTGTGATGACATCTGCCTCGGCAACCGCCTCGCCATGGGGAAGATGCCTCCATTCGTCGGCGGTTACGTAGTTGACGTCGAAACCATGGGTTATCAACACCCCGTAGAGGTAGCGGACATAGGGGGAAATGTATGGAGGTACTCCAAAGCAGGCCGGTTCGTCGACATAGCCGTCAAGAAGAAGAGCTCTTTTTATCACTGACATCACCTGGTCGAAGCGTATATTCCGGTACATCGGCTGTGTTAGAATATCACGTGATGATTTGATGGGAAATGTCGAGTCTGGAGATGGTGCCCTTGCAATCCTTTTACAGGGATCCGGGGAGGCTTGCCTCAACGATCCAGGAATGGCTCGAGGACAGATTGCGAACTTCTGGCAGGCGAGGGGGAATCGTCGGCCTCAGTGGAGGAATCGATTCAGCCGTGGTCGCGGCAATGCTGAGAAATGTGTGCGGCTCTGACATGCTTGCCGTGATCATGCCCTGCCACAGCCTCGAAGATGATGTCAAAGATGCATACAAGGTGGCGGAGGCCCTTGACCTTCCCCACACCCTTGTCGATCTGACTCGGACCTATGACTCCTACATCGAATCGGTTTCGAGCGTACAAAGGACATTCGATCGTCTGCCGCTGGCCAATGTCAAACCAAGACTGCGCATGACGACCCTTTACCTGTTGGGGCAACAGCGGAAATATCTGGTTTGCGGTACGGGGAACAAGGCGGAGCTGACCATAGGGTACTTCACAAAATATGGTGATTCGGGAGTGGACGTTCTCCCTCTCGGTGATCTTTTGAAAGGCGAGGTCAGGAGCGTTGCGAGGTTTCTCGGCGTTCCGGAAGAGGTTGTCTCAAAGCCCCCCTCTGCGGGATTGTGGGAAGGACAGACCGACGAAGAAGAGATCGGTCTCGATTACGACATTATCGATACCTATCTTGCAGGAGGGGAGATCCCTGACGACGTAAAGCGGAAGATCGAGGTCATGAAGGAGAGGTCTTCTCACAAGCGGGAGATGCCCCCGATTTGCAGGATCAATTCCAATGCCGACAGACGCCAGAGGTGATGAAATATGGCCGGACATTCGAAATGGGCAAATATCAAGCATCGCAAGGCTGCCCAGGATGCAAAAAAGGGACGGGAATTCCAGAAGCACGTAAGGGCAATCATGGTCGCCGCACGGGAAGGCGGCGGCGACCCATCCATGAATATACGCCTGAAAGCAGCAATAGACCGGGCAAAAGCAGTGAACCTGCCTGCGGATTCCATTGAAAAGGCAGTCAAGAAGGGGACGGGAGACCTGGAGGGCGTCCGATACGAGGAGGTCGTTTACGAAGGGTACGGTTCCGGCGGAGTTGCCGTGCTTGTGGAAACGTTGACTGACAACAAAAACCGCACGGCTTCGGAAATCCGTCACTTGTTCAGCAAAAACGGCGGGTCCCTGGGCGAATCGGGGTGCGTTTCCTGGCTTTTTGAGCGAAAGGGGATCCTGTTTGTTCGCGGGGACGACCTCGATGAGGATGCTCTTCTTTCAGCCTGTCTTGAAAGCGGCGCGGAGGACCTTTCGAAAGATGCCGGAGGATTCACGGTAACGACAAATCCTTCGGTCCTCCCCGACGTCAGGGAAAAACTGGAGGCTTTGGGCTATACCGTGGAAAAGGCCGAGCTTGACATGATCCCCGGGAATTACGTAGCCATCCGGACCAAGGAGGACGCAGCAAAGATTCTCAGATTCATGGATGCTCTCGAAGAGCATGATGATGTCCAGAATGTGTACGCGAATTTCGACATTGCAGACGAGATGATCGAGGAAATCGCGGGTTGAATCATGACACTTTGCCTTGGCATCGATCCGGGACTCGGCAGGCTTGGCTACGCGCTGGTGCGAAGTGAAGGGAGCTCTTACCGGGCGCTGGATTTCGGTGTCATAGAGACCAAAGCGGCGAAAGCCCTGCCCGAAAGGCTTCTTGTGGTTTTCAGGAAGCTGGATGACATTGTGGAACAATCGTCCCCCGCACTCCTCACCGTGGAAAGGCTCTTTTTCGGTCGCAACAGAACAACTGCAGAAATGGTTTACCAGGTCAGGGGCGTGATCCTTTTGCTCGGCGCGCTCCATGGGCTCCGCATAATAGAACCGACTCCTGCACAGGTCAAGACGGCTGTCTGCGGAAACGGGCGTGCGCAGAAAATGCAGGTCCAGCAAATGGTTCAACGCATCTTTGGGCTTTCGGAAATCCCCACTCCCGATGACGCCGCCGATGCCCTTGCCGTTGCCCTGTCAGGAATGGTGCTCAGTGAATTCGAAGACCGGACGGGAGGCGCAACAAAAGATGCTTCGCTATCTTGAAGGAAAAGTCACAGAACAGGACGATGACGGCATTTGCCTTTCCGTTCAGGGATTCGGTTTTTTTCTTTACTGTTCGAAAAGCGTTTTTTCATCAGTCGACGAGGGACAGAACCTGAAACTGTGGACTCATCTGCAGGTCTCGGAAAACGGTTTCACCCTTTATGGTTTCATGGAAGAAGAGGAAAGAGAGTTGTTTCAGCTGCTCCTTACCGTCAAAGGTGTCGGCGCCAGGATGGCCATGTCTTTTCTCAGACACCTGGATCTGGGAGAAATCGCCGAAGCAATCGCCTCGTCGCAGACCCAAATTTTGTCCACCGTCCCCGGGGTCGGGAAAAAGACCGCCGAACGGGTATGTTTCGAGCTGAAACAGAAGATCGAAAAGTCCGCCACGTCGTCACTTCGGCCGATGCTCGGCGACAGGCAGGTCACCGGGACGGTGCTCGAAGCACTCGCAGGATTGGGATTCTCACAGGGTGAAGCCATGCGGGCGGTGGCTTCGGCTTCCAGGCGTGAACCTGCAGTGGCCGATTCGGAGGAAGCATTGTTGCAGGCGGCGCTCAAGGAATTGCAACACCGGACGTAAGAAAAGGAGTTTTTACGATGACTGAGGGTTCCGGACGAATAGTCGACATGTCCAGCAAAAACACGGAAGAGGAATCTCCAGGCATCAGGCCGGGTTCCCTCGGAACTTTCGTCGGACAGGCAGAGCTGAAGGAAAAACTGGGGATCTACATAAAAGCAGCAAAGATGCGGGGGGAGCCCCTGGATCACTGCCTTTTCTATGGACCGCCCGGGTTGGGGAAAACGACTCTCGCAGGCATCATTGCGCGGGAAATGAAGGGGCAGATACGCGTTACCTCGGGTCCGGCACTGGAAAGGGCAGGGGACCTGGCGGCGATCCTTTCCAACCTTCAGCCCATGGATGTCCTTTTTATCGATGAAATCCACCGGCTTGCACCGGCAGTCGAGGAAGTCCTTTATCCGGGCATGGAGGACTTCTCTCTCGACATCATTGTGGGCAAGGGGCCGATGGCGAGAAATATCAGGCTTACCCTTCCTCCCTTTACCCTCGTTGGTGCGACGACACGGCTCGGTCTCATCACGTCACCGCTTCGGGCGCGTTTCGGGATAGTCGAACAGCTGAACCTTTATGAGCCGGATGAACTGAAGGAAATCGTCAGGCGCGGGGCGGCCCTGCTCGGGGTTGAAATTTCCGACGAAGGGGCCAGGCTTGTCGCAGAACGTGCCAGGGGAACGCCGAGAATCGCCCTCAGATTGCTCAAGCGGGTGCGAGACGTGGCAGAGGTGAGGGAATACGCTACAATTGACGCATCCCTAGCAGAAAAAGCTCTTGATATGCTCGGTGTCGACAACAGGGGCCTGGACGAGTGCGACCGCCGCTACCTGAGAGTCCTTGTCAACCTTTTCGGGGGCGGACCTGTGGGGCTTTCCACCTTGTCCGCAGCGCTCCAGGAAGAGAGCCAGACCATTGAGGACATCTATGAGCCTTTCCTCATTCAGGGGGGGCTGATCGAAAGGACGCCGCGGGGCAGAAAAGCCACATCCAAGGGATATACCTATCTCGGGATCAAGGAGCCCGAGACAGGTTTTGCGCAGGAGCAGCTGGAACTGACCGAGGACGAAGACATCTGAAGCAAGAGGTGACGGAATCATGATTCATGGCATCGGAAAAATCTTCCTCCTCGTCGGCAGTCTTCTGGTAGTCCTGGGTATCGCCTTCATCGTTGCCGGCAAAATGCATATCCCTTTGGGGAAACTCCCCGGCGACATTGTCATAAGAAGGCCGAATTCCGTCATATTCGTCCCCCTTGTTTCAATGTTGGTCATCAGTCTCGTACTTACGCTGGTGCTGAACGTTATCTTCCGTTTCTTTCGATAAGTTCTGCACCAGAATTATCGTTTCAGGAGGACTGTACATCATGTTCCGACGGAAAACAGCATTTTTGAAGCCCTTTCTTCTTTTTACCTTCGTTGTTGCGGCCTTTTTCATGATTTCCCATGAAACCAGTGCAGCTGAAGCCGCGGAAAAGCAGGTTCGCCTGGGAGTCGCCATCAACCAGACACACGGAACGATTTCTTCATCGGCGACCATGAATTTCAGGGACGCCGCCGGGAAAACCCTGAGCAGGAAGGGAAGCTTTGCCGTTTCCATGGAGCGTTCCGGAAATTCCGTCACCGTCGGGAATGTTTCGCTTCGTCTGCCTGTGGACATTTCAGGAGCAGGTTTGATCGGATGGGGAAATCATCCCTATCGGGGGACCCTGCGTCTCGTGAAGGGAAGAAGCGGGTTTACTGTGGTCAACATTCTGGGAATGGAAAGTTATTTGCGTGGAGTGCTCAAGATGGAGGTAAACCCGGCCTGGGAATTCGAGGTCTTGAAAGCCCAGGCGATAGTGGCCCGGACCTACGCTCTCAGAAATCTCGGGAAACACGGCAGTGAAGGTTTCGATTTATGCGCCCTGCCACATTGTCAGGTTTACCGGGGGGTGAACGCCGAGGACCCCAGATTGACGGAGGCCGTAAAAGCCACCAGGGGCATTGTGGTTTCCACGGGTAATGGTGCCCTGGCCGTGACCCCCTATCATGCTGACAGCGGGGGGTATACGGCAAATGTAGCTGATGTCTGGGGTGGCAATATCCCTTACCTGACAGGGCGGCCCGAGCCTTTTGACTATGAATCACCCTACTCAAACTGGCAGGTATCCTTGAGCATGCAGGAGATCGAAAAAGCACTCAAGCCGAAGGGACTCAGTGTCGGAAATGTCAGGGAGGTCCGTATCCTTTCTACTGATCGGGCGGGGCGCGCCGTGTATGTGGGCATCGTCGGTGACCACGGGCGGGCGAAGATGAAGGCAAGCCGTTTTCGGATGGCTCTGGGGAGTTCGAAGGTCAAAAGCACGTATTTTACCATCATCCAGGGGGGGCAACCGCAGACGACAGAGGCGGCACTCGCCCTGCATGAGAGTGAAGGTGAGCCGTACCCGTTGGCCTCTCATGATGAAAGAGCCCTGACGGGCATGATAGAACGGGGAGTCTTCAGTTCCGAGGAAATGTTGGACATGCTGCTTCATCCCGAAAAACGCGCTGATTACCTGCGTCTGGCATTTAAAAGGCAAAGTGGAGTCAGATCTGAAACGGAGAGAGAAACAGCCGGTGCGGCATCCGGAACCATAACGATCCGTGGGAAAGGATGGGGGCACGGCGTCGGCATGTCGCAGTGGGGAGCAAAACGAATGGCCGAAAAGGGCTGGGATTACAGGAAAATCCTCGGTCATTATTATCCACAGACACGGCTGAAGCAGCTGTATTAATGATGGTTTTTTCAGGAAAACCCGAAGAGTCGGGGACGTGAACTTTCTGATGACTGACAGGCAAGCCTATGACATCGAGGCATACGACTACAATTTGCCCCGGGAGCTGATTGCGCAAAACCCTGCCGAGCCCAGGGATGCATCGAGGCTGATGGTTTTGGATCGCGGGTCCGGACGAATCGAACATTCGGTTTTTGAAAAGATTCCCTTGTTTTTACGCCCCGGCGACCTTCTCGTCCTGAACGATACAAGGGTTTTTCATTCAAGGCTTCAGGGAACGAAAAAAGGCGGAGAGGCAGAAGCGGAAGTCTTGCTCCTGAAACCGCTCGATTCTTTTGAAAGGGAATGGGAGGCCCTTGTACGACCGGGACGTCGATTCAAGCCGGGCTCGATTGTCATCCTGACTGACGGGACGGAAGCCCAGATTCAGGGAGCCGAGCGGGATGGAACAAGAAAGGTTGTCTTTCCGGAAGGATGCGATGTCAGGGAACTCATGGAAAGGATTGGTCATGTGCCGCTTCCCCCATACATAAGAAAAACCGAGGCGCCTCCAGGCAGATACCAAACGGTTTACGCCGGGAAGCCGGGTTCCGCAGCGGCACCGACGGCGGGTTTGCATTTTACGGACAAGGTGTTCGTGGATCTTGAGAAACACGGGATCAAAACTGCCTTTTTAACGCTTCATGTCGGTTTGGGGACCTTCAGGCCGGTAAAAGACAAGGATATCAGGAACCACAAAATGCACGAGGAATATTGCAGTCTCAGCGAAGAAACCGCCCTGCGGATCAACGAGACCAAAAAACGCGGAAACAGGGTCGTTGCCGTGGGGACAACGGTAGTTCGGACGCTGGAAAGCCTGGCTGCAGACAATTCGGGGAATGTCCGGCACGGGGACTTGTGGACACAGGCGTACATTTATCCCGGTTACACTTTCAAGGCGGTTGATGCCATGGTGACCAATTTCCACCTGCCGAAAAGCACCCTTCTCATGCTGGTGTCTGCCTTCGCCGGCAGGGAGCTGATCCTGAAAAGCTATGATGAGGCGATTCGCAAGGGTTACAGGTTTTTCTCCTTCGGTGACGCCATGCTCATTTTGTAGAACCTTAGCTGAAAAGGTCGGCTTCTTCGCCTGCTGAAGGAGATCTGCAAAGCAGGGTCTTTCCTTTGGCCTCCAGTTTGTGCCTGATGGAATCAAGCTCAATGTTTACGCCGATGCCGGGCCTGGAATCCACCTTGAAAAGCCCGCTTGTCTTTATTTCTTTCAGCGCCCTGTAAGCCGTTCTGTCGGAAATGCCCACCATCGAGGCGATCTCGTTGAAACAATATCTTGTTTCACCCCAGATGGAATTCTGGAGAAGGCATCCCAAAAGAAGAAGCCTGGCTCCCATGGAAAGGGGGAGGGTCATGATGTTGGCTAAAGGGATGACGAGGTCCTCGGGAAAAGATCCGGTGAAAAAGGGAAGGCTTTCTGCTGGAGAGGAATGGCGCTGGAGTTTTCCTTCATTGCAGCGGGTCAATGTATCCACCGTTTCTTCAAGTTTGTGAAGAATCGAATGGATGTTTTCATCCTCACGCATCAAGGCAGCCCCCCAAAGAAATATCTGTTAACTGCCAGATATTCATTTGCGTCCCTGTTCGGCATCTTCCTCTTTTGAAGATTCTTTGTCAACTGAAAAGGCGGTTATATGAGATGGTGCAGGTGAGAGGACCATGCGCGGGAAATTTTGTCATAAAAGAGCAGTGAATGCATAATATAGAGTGACGGGATGCACAACCCCGGAGACAAAGTTGGGGGTGGTTCGAATGTGGGAATGGGGAGCACTGATGCCTCATGCTCCGATCATCGTGCCTGAGGTCGGTGGCCTGCGAAACAGAGAATGTCAGTCTTCGGTCTCAGCGATGCAACAGGTGGGTGAAGAAACCCGGCCCTTCATTCCGTCCTTTATTCTTGTACTTGACCCTCACGCGCCCTTTGCGGGCGGATGCACCGTTCTGTCGGCCCGTCAATACTCGGGGTCTCTCGCTGATTTCGGTGTCCGGGCCGTAAGCGTTGAAGCCGAAGGGGCCGGTGATGAAGGCAACAAACTTGTGCAGGAACTTGAGCGTACCTTTCCGCTGGAACGGGTGGAGAGGGGAGCCCTTACGCTCGATTATGGTGCCGTCGTCCCTCTTTCTTTCCTCAAAAAAGCCTGGGGCCGAATGCCGCCCATATTGCTCATGAATCCCATCGGACTTGGCTATAAAGAGGCGTGGAAATTCGGCGAGGCCCTTTCAGGTTTCGAGACCGAAGCATCCTGGGCGCTTGTAGCCAGCGGCGACCTTTCCCATCGTCTGATTCCGGACGCACCAGGCGGATTTCATCCCGATGGAGAAAGACACGACAAAGCACTTTGCGAGGCAATCGAAAAGGGCTCACCTGAACAGGTTTTCCAGCTCGGTGAAGAGGTTATCTCCAATGCGGGTGAATGCGGGCTGCGATCCGCCCTGATTCTCATGGGGCTTGCCGCCGGTATGGGAAGGATCAAATTGCAGTCTTACGAGGGGCCCTTTGGAGTCGGGTATGGCGTCGCCTTGTGGAAGAATCCGGAAGCATGCAAACATGAGCAAACGCCCTTTGAACAATATGGGACCGTCTCGTCAAAAGGGCAAGACATCCATACGCATCTTGCAAGGCGTGTTCTCGAGACATATCTTGAAACACGGGAAATGCCTGATGTGGAGAAACTGATTGATGAAGACGAGAAGACGAGCCTTCGAGAGAGAAAAGCCTGTTTCGTATCTTTGAAGACGGAAGATGGCACATTGAGAGGGTGCATCGGCACCATTGAACCAGTGAGGGAAAATCTTGCCTGGGAAATTGCAGAAAACGCATGTGCCGCGGCAACCAGGGATCCGAGGTTCCCGCCGGTAAGACGCGAGGAACTCGACAAGCTCATACTCTCCGTGGATGTGCTTTCGACACCTGAACCCATATCGTCGGTGGGTCAGCTTGATCCCTCGAAGTATGGGGTGATCGTCTCGAAAGGAACCTTGCGGGGCCTTTTGCTTCCGGATTTGCCGGGTGTCAGCAGCGTTGATGAACAATTGAATATAGCCATGCGAAAGGCAGGAATCACAAACCCCGAGCACCTGCGGATCAGCAGGTTCACCGTGGACCGTCATGCGGAGAAAGGGGGACAATGATCCCATGGGCGAAGGGCAGAGAGAGGGTGCAGGAAGGCCGGCCCTGTTTTGGCATTCTGAAAACGAAATGTTTCGGTGCGACCTCTGTCCTCATGGTTGCCTTGTTCCTGTAAACGGGCGTGGGTTATGCCGTGTCAGAAGGGGAACCCGGAAGGGGCTGGTGACCGAAAACGATGGCAAGGTCGCTTCAGCAGCCATTGATCCTGTTGAAAAAAAACCCCTGTACCACTGGAGACCCGGGAGCTGGATCCTTTCCTTGGGGACCACAGGATGCAACCTGGAGTGTCCCTTTTGCCAAAACTGGGAGCTCGCGCGTTGTTCCGAAAATATTCATCTTACAGATATGGAGCCTGAGGATATCGTCCTTCTCGCGAAACGGGAGAAAACCGATTCCGTGGCCTTTACCTATAATGAGCCCACGGTCTGGTACGAATTCGTCCTCAGGACCTCGAAGCGCCTGAAGAAGGAAAATCTTGAAGCGGTGCTGGTGACGAACGGCTACATAAGCCAAAACCCCTGGGCTGACCTCTTGCCCCTCGTTTCGGCCGCCAACATTGACCTGAAAGGTTTTTCCGAGGCGAGTTACCGGCGGGTAGGAGGATCCCTCGAACCCGTTTTGCAAAGGATCGACGAAGCCATTGAATCAGGAATTCACGTTGAACTCACCCATCTTGTGGTCCCGGGCATCAATGACAATGACGATGAATTTTGCGCCATGGTTGACTGGATATCCGACAGATCGCCGTCCATCCCCCTGCATATTTCGAGGTATTTCCCGCAGCACCGATGGAAACGTCCGCCGACCTCTCCTGAACTGCTGAAACGTTACGAGGAATATGCCAAAAGAAGACTCTATTTTGTCTATCTTGGAAACGTTGGGCAGGAATCCGGAACGTACTGCCCTGAATGCAGGGCCGAAGTCCTCCGGAGAAAGGGGTACAAAACCGAAAACATTGGCGTCGATGAAAACGGATGCTGTCGTTTCTGTAAAACCCCATTGGGTATTGTCATGAAATGATTTTGCATATACTCTTTTTTCTGGAGGGAAAAAGAAAAGAACCGGTGCCATGCCGGCTTCATCCGGGAGATGATGGGAATGGGAGAGTCTCTAAAGCTGAACGGGCATTCGTTGCGTCTGAATGACATTATCAATGTGGCCCGCCATGGACAAAAGGTGGAACTTGACGATTCAGCCATTGCTTTCGTCGAGCGCGGTTCCGAAATGGTTTCGTCATGGGTGCGGGAGGGCAAGTCCATTTATGGCGTGACCACTGGCTTCGGAGATCTGGCCTCGACGGCCATACCGCCTGAAAAAAGTGAGGAACTTCAGGAGAACCTCCTGAAAAGCCACGCGTGCGGTGTTGGTGAACCTTTTTCCGAAGATGTCACCCGTGCCATCATGCTCCTGCGGGTAAATACACTCATTCGCGGTTTTTCGGGCATTTCTCTCAAAACGCTTCAGCTACTGGTGGATTTCCTCAATCTCGGCATACATCCGGTAATCCCCGAACAGGGATCGGTGGGAGCGAGCGGCGATCTTTGCCCCCTATCCCATCTTGGTATCTCGCTCCTGGGTCTTGGAGACGTCGTTTACGAGGGGAAAAGGATGCCCGCCTCCGAGGCGTTGCGAAAGGCGGGGCTCAAGCCTATACGCCTTGGCCCCAAGGAAGGGCTGGCCCTCAACAACGGGACGACGGTCATGACCGCCGTGGCTTGCCTCGTCTTGTACGATGCCCTTGAATTGGCCCCCCTGGCTGACGTCGCAGCTGCGCTTTCTTTGGAGGCCCTGAAAGGGGTTCCCTATGCTTTTGATCCGCGGACACACGAGCTGAGGCCTCATGAGGGGCAACAAATCGTGGCCAGGAATATTCTGAACCTGATCGATTCCAGTGAGATCATAGAAAAATACAAGCATGACAGGGTCCAGGACGCCTACTCCCTGCGATGCGTTCCGCAGGTCCATGGTGCAAGCCGTGATGCTCTGGATTACGTCAAGAACAAGATCCAGATAGAAATCAACTCGGTTACGGACAACCCGTTGATTTTCCCGGCGGAAGGCGAAGCGATCAGCGGAGGAAACTTCCATGGAGAGCCCATCGCGCTTGCAATGGATTTTCTCGGAATCGCCCTTTCCGAAATAGGGAACATTTCGGAAAGGCGCGTCGCCAGGCTGGTGGACCACAAGCTTTCCGGGTTGCCTCCCTTTCTGATTTCGGAAAGCGGAGTCAACAGCGGATTCATGATACCCCAGTATGTCGCCGCGGCGCTTGCGTCGGAGAACAAGGGGCTTTCCCATCCATCATCGGTTGACTCCATTCCGACTTCGGCCAATCAGGAAGATCATGTTTCAATGGGCATGTACGCGGCCCGGAAAGCGTCGAGCATTCTCAAAAATGTCAGGAACATTTTGGCCATAGAATTTTTGACGGCATCGCAGGGGCTGGATTTTCTCAAACCTCTCAGAGCCGGCAAAGGGACCGGAAAAGTCCACGAGACCATACGTGAAGTAATCCCCTTCATTCAGAAAGATGAGTACATCCATCCCCTCATCGGGGAAACGGCCCGGCTCGTTTCGGATGGGACCTTGCTCAGGGCTGCGAGAGAAGCGGTCGGTGATCTACAGTAAAGGAACATGGAAGCAAGGGAAAGAGAGTCGGAAAGAATCACTGCTTTGAGATTTTCCCGAATCGCACGGCGAGCGGCAGCAACAGGCTGCCCTCGCCGTGTCTGCTCATGGGAGCCGTCTTTCGGAGGCGAGAGGAGACATCATAAATAGAAAGGATTCGAACACGATGGGGAAACGACTTTTTCAGGCGGTACTTTCGGCGATGATCCTGTTCTGTGCAACGGGGTATTACTTCCTTCTCGTTTCACAAGCCCCGAGGAGAGTGCTTGACGTGATTCAATACGGCAAGGGTCCGGAAATCCTGATCCAGGTAAAGTCCGGGAAAAATGCGTCACAAATCGCGGAGGATTTCTCGCAGGCAGGTATCGTGGATCATGCCGAAGCCCTTGCAGTCTGGTTTTCCCGCTTTGGAATCGACAGGACCATACGGCCGGGAACCTATGCGATCAGGAAAGGAAGTCCCTGGGAAGTGGCGAAACAGATGCAACGGGCCAAACCCGAAACGGACCTGGTTACGCTTTTGCCCGGAATGACGTGGCATGACATTCTCGAGACGTACTCCGTCACATCCGGAGAGCTCAAGGCCCTCCTTGCGGAAAACTCGAACTTCCCGAAAGAAACTCACCCATTTTTGCCGGAAAAGGCTCTTGACAGGCTTGCATTTCTTCTGCCTGAGACATATCAGGTGGCCCCCGGTGACCAGAGACTGAACCAGTTGATCCGCAGTGCCTCTTCAGCCTGGTGGAAACAGATCGGGCGTAACATCGTTGATGCAGTCGATACAGGAGACGTCGAAAAGGCCGAAGCAATATGGAGGGCCGCCACTGTCGCTTCACTGGTAGAAAAAGAATCGGCGGCAGAAGAAGAGCGACCCGTCATTGCAGGAGTGATTGAAAACAGGCTCCGAAAAGGTAT
This sequence comes from uncultured Synergistaceae bacterium, assembly GCA_964515395.1. Taxonomy (GTDB): domain Bacteria; phylum Synergistota; class Synergistia; order Synergistales; family Thermovirgaceae; genus UBA1876. Next base: position 32,914 of record CAZERC010000003.1, read on the forward strand.
GCCCCTGCAAATAGATGCTACAGTGGTGTATGCCTGGAGACTTCGGGGGGAAAACCTCACTCGCGTTCTCCACCGTCATCTTGAAGTTGATTCCCCTTACAACACGTACAAGATTAAAGGCTTGCCTCCGGGACCGATATGCGTTCCGTCGAAAGAATCATGGGAAGCGGCACTGAAACCTGAAGAGACCCCTTTTCTTTTCTACGTCGCTGGTGACGACGGAAAACACCGCTTCAGCCGGACTTACAAGGAACATCTGAAGAAGATACGTGAAATCCGAAAGTAGGTTACGGATCGCTCTCCCTGCATGCTTTTTGAAGCAGGGGACCTTTTGGAAATGAGAGGAATGCCTCATGGATGAATTCTTTGACCTTTGTGAAAGACTCGCAGAGAGCGGTGCCGATTTTGCCGACATCTATGCCGGGAAAACATTGTCGCACTCTGTAGAATTCGAAAACGGCCGCCTGGAAGAGACGAGAACGACACGAAATGACGGAACGGGAGTCCGGCTGCTTTTTCGCGATTCCACGGTTTACTCCTATGCCCCCGGTACGTTGGCGAAAGGGGCTTTCGGATGTGTGCTTGATTGCGAGACCCGTCACGGGGGGACCGTGGGAGGTGCTTGCAGGAAGGGTCCCCATACATCGAAGGACCTTGTTTCCTATGACCCGGAGGTACAGACAATCGGACAGGACCGCCTTGAAAGCGTCGACCGCCACTTACGGAACATCTCTTCTTCAGTCAGGCAAGTGAGATTGAGGTTTCAAACGGTGGATTCAGGCAAGACAATCCTTTCGTCGGAAGGGGCGGTCATCAGGAAGGGGCGGCAGGCCACCAGGTTTTCCGTTCATGTGGTTGTTGAAAAGAAAGGCATGCTCTTTACCGGTTACGAAGTCCAGGCTTTGTCCGTAGACGGAGGAAGTTTTCTTGAAAGGCAGGACCTAAAAACAACAGGTGAGGAAGCCCTCCGGAGGGCGGTTTTGCAGTCAGGCGCCGTGTTGTGTCCGGCCGGAGTCATGCCGGTCATCCTTGGCGGTCAGGCGGGTGGAACAATGATACATGAAGCCTGTGGTCACGGACTGGAAGCCGATATCGTCGAAAAAGACTACTCCGTGTATCGAGGGAAGACAGGGCAGACCGTCGCCAGCGAACTGGTCACTCTTGTTGATGACGCTACAATTCCAGGCCTTTACGGAAGCTATACCTTTGACGATGAAGGCACCCCCGCCCAGAGGACGATTCTGATCGAAAACGGCGTTTTGCGCGGGTTCCTGACTGATGTGGAAACGGCAAAGAACCAGGGACTGGCGAGAACAGGCAATGGTCGACGGGCTTCCTGGAATGTTCCGCCCATGCCGAGAATGTCCAATACCTTTATAATGGGCGGTGAACAGGATTCGCAGGAAATCGTCGATTCATTGAAAGAAGGGCTGCTGGTTCTCAAAATGGGGGGCGGCGAAGTCCACCCGACTACGGGTGATTTTGTTTTTCACGTTGAGGAAGGGTATCTTGTAAGAAACGGGAAAATTGGCAGTGCCGTCAAAAATGCCATATTGACAGGTAACGGGCCGGAGGTACTGAAACGGATCGGTGCCGTCGGAAATGATTTGCATTTCGAATCAGGTGTTTGCGGCAAGTCCGGGCAACACGTTCCCGTAACAGATGGCCAACCCACCATTCTTATAGAGGAATTGACGGTAGGGGGCAGCGATACAGCTGATGAAAATCCTTCGGATTTTTCGTAAGGACGGAAAAAAGACAAGCCGGAAAGAAAAAAGCACGAAAGGCGGCGAGAAAAAGACAAGTCGAGGGGACAGCCTCTTTTTTGGAGTTTCCCTTGGCGGCAGGGGGACGATTCGTATCCTTTCAGTCGTTGCCTTTTTGGTGAACCTTTTTCTCCTGGCTTCCTATTTCAGGTTCCAGACCGGGGAAATCGGAGCCTGGATCAACCACTTCCTTGTGGGCTTTTTCGGAGGCAGCGTCATTGTCTTTCTCATATACGGCCTGTATACGGAACTCGGGGCTCTTTTGGGACTGTCCGACCGGTCTGTACTGAGGGAGACCGCCGGGACGACCTGCCTTTATTTGTGCGCGGCCCTTGTCCTGGGCATGCGGGATCAGATTCCCGATGCCGGAGCCCTGTACTGGATGCATCCGGGGGTTGTGGGGCGACTCACAGCCTCGAGCCTTTTTCGCTACGTTGGAATCACTGGTGCCGTCATCACTGGATTTGCACTGCTTTTTTCGGCCGTGTGGCTTTATGGTGTTGTTTCAAAAGATGATCTTTATGATCTGATCGTGCTCCCCGCAGCTTTCCTGAAGAACTTGTTCTCGAGGCGGGAAACCGACAAGACCGGTGGCAAAACCAGGGCGGAAGAATCCGGAAAAGCAAAGCAGGAGTCAGGCAAAACACTCCCTGAAGGAAAAGGAAAGGAAGAGGGACTGGTCCTCATCAGGCGGCACAAGGGAGGGGAAGTTCAGCAGCTCGAGGCAGCTTTGGAAGATGATGATATTGCCGTCGACTTTGATGACAAGGAAGACGACGAACCGGAAAGCGAAAGTCTTTTCGACGATGTGGAAACAGGGCGTTTCCCTCCGCCTCTTGAGCTTTTCGGAGAAGCCTGGAACTATTCGGAAGACGTCGACGAAGAGGAAATCTCCGACAATGGCCGCCATGTGATTTCGACTCTCAAGGAATTCAATATTGAGGCCGAACTTGCAGAGACCATCGTGGGACCCACGGTCATCCAGTACCGACTTCAACTGGCACCGGGGGTAAAGGTCAGCCGGGTGGCGGGACTTGCCAATGACATGGCTGTAGCACTCGCCGTTCCGAGTCTCAGGGTGGAAGCACCCATTCCGGGGAAACCCTATGTCGGCATAGAAGTGCCGAACCCCTCCAGAAAACCGGTGAACCTGAGGTCAATACTGGAACATCCCTCCTTTACGGAGGGAGCCAATGACCTGCCCCTGGGAATCGGTGTTGCCGTCGACGGACGGCATCTTGCCGTGGGACTTGAAAAATTGCCGCATTTGCTTGTCGCCGGGACTACAGGGTCCGGGAAGAGCGTGTTTATCTCGTGCTGTATTGCCTCACTGTGCTATTCGCAAAAGCCTGATGAGATGAAACTGCTTCTTGTCGACCCAAAACGGGTGGAAATGAAAATTTACGAAAAACTTCCTCATACGCTGATGCCACCGGTGGTGGATGCGAAAAAGGCCGTTCATGCCCTTGGCTGGGCCATCAGGGAGATGGAAAAGCGCTACGAACTGTTTGCCCAGGCAAGGGTCAGGAACCTCAAGGGATTCAACGCAAAAGCCTTACCGAAAGACAGGCTTCCTTCAATTGTCATCATCATCGATGAACTGGCTGATCTGATGTTCACTTCGCCCAAAGAAGTGGAGGATTATATCTGTCGGCTAGCCCAGATGGCAAGGGCTACGGGCATCCATTTGATCATTGCCACACAGAGGCCTTCAGTCAATGTCGTGACGGGACTCATCAAGGCGAATGTCCCTGCTCGTGTGGCCTTCACTCTTCCCTCACAGACGGATTCCAGGACGGTGCTGGACATTGCCGGGGCGGAAAAGTTGCTGGGAAGCGGAGACATGCTGTTTTCGACGCCACGACTTTCGAAGCCCATGCGGTTGCAGGGTCCCATGCTGGAAGAAAGCGCCATAAACAGGTTTATCGATTACCTTGCCTCCCTTTTCGGTGAGCCGCAGCACATCGACCTGGACGAAGAAATGGAGTCGAAGGGCGGACAGGATACCCCCTTCCTCGACGATCCACTCGTTGAGGAGGCCGTGAATATCATCCTGCAATCGGGCATCGCTTCGGCGAGCAGGTTGCAACGGCAGCTCAGAATAGGATTTACGCGTGCGGCCCGACTGGTCGACACGATTGAACAAATGGGCATCGTGGGTGCCCAGGACGGTGCGAGGCCGAGGGAAATCCTCGTTGATGAAGATGAGGCACATCAAATACTGGAAGATCATCTGCGGGGCGGAATGTAATGGCACCAAAGCTCCGATTGCCCCAGGTCGACGCATGCAAACCGACACGAACGATGGAAAGTCCAGTTCTTCTGGTTGCGGGAGGCAGAACCCCTGATGTCCAGTGGCTTCGCAGCGTCGCACAAACCAGCTGTGCGATCCTGGCGGTTGACAAGGGTGCGGAGTATTGCAAAAAGGCGGGCCTTGTTCCGTACCTTTATGTGGGTGACAAGGACAGCGCCGGTATGGACGTCCTGCAATGGGTTTCTGGGGCGGGCATGGAAGTTCTGGAATTTTCCTCGGAAAAGGACCTTACGGATTTGCAACTGGCACTTTTCGAAACGGCGAAACGGTTTCCCGGAAGCGGAGTTTTGGTCACGGGAGGATGGGGAGGACGATTCGATCACCTTTTCAGTGCCGTTTTTTCGATGGTCTGGTCCTGCAAATGGGGAATTTCCCCTCTTGGAATGGCGGACGAAAAGGAGATCCTTCTGTTTCTGCAAGGACCGGAGAGGATAATTCTCGAATTCAGGGAAGTCCCTTGCAATTTCTCGCTTCTGGCGTTGAGCGAGAGGTGCGGGGGTGTCTCTGTCGAGGGTGTGCGGTGGGAACTTCACGGAGAGGAAATCTTGCTTGACGAGCCTTATGCGGTCAGCAACGAGGTCCTCCGTGGCGGAGTGGAAAATAAAGACAGGGTAGAAGTTTCTGTCGGTGAAGGGATGTTGGGCCTGTACCTGGACTTCTGGTCAAAAAGTCAAGAGGACTGTCCTAGACAGCCCTCTTGACTTTACCCGAACGGAGACAGCGAGTACAAACCTTCATCCTGCGCTTCTCACCGCCGAGATCTACCTTCACGGTTTGCAGATTGATCAACCAGCGTCTTCTGGAGTGCCTGTTCGAGTGGCTGACGGAGTTACCCGTTGTCGGGCCGCGACCGCAGCATTCACAAACCTTGGACATGATTCATTCCTCCTCGTTGCGTTCCTTGCGCATCAAAACGGTCTGAATTGTATCATGCCCATGACGAAAACTGCAAGAAAGACCTGAGCAAGGTTTTACTGGACCTGAATCGGAGGGATTGAAGTGACCTTTACGGAAGATATGAAACGACTCCAGGAAATTGTTGAAAATCTCGATTCCGAAGCAATGCCCCTTGAAGACTCGCTTTCTCTTTTCGAGGAGGGAATCGGTCTTGTCAAGCGGTGCCGCCGGTTTTTGTCCGAGACGGAACAGAAAATACAGCTTCTCTCGGAAGATGCCGATGACGTTACGGGGATGACCTGGGATCCTCGTGAAGAAGGCAATTCTGCCAATGAGGAATGACCAACAGTCTTTCCGGAGATGTTTCAACTCGTCAAGGGAAAAAGTGGAGCAGGCCCTGAAAAGCCTGGCCTCTCAAAAACCTTTGGGCGTACCGGCACGTCTTTGGGATGCCATGACCTATTCCCTGCTCGCGGGAGGGAAGCGGATAAGGCCTTTCCTTGCTCTTGAAAGCGGCCGGATTTTCGGCGTCCATGAGGATGATGCCATGGCCATCGCCATAGCGGTGGAGATGATCCATACGGCGTCCCTTATCCATGACGACCTGCCATGTATGGACGACGATGTCCTCAGGAGGGGGAAGCCGACGAATCATATGGTCTACGGGGAGGGAATGGCCCTTCTGGCCGGGGATGCCCTTTTCCTCATGGGCCCGGGTTATGCGGCGAGAAAACTTGAAGGGTGCCGGCGCGTTCCGGCCGAAAGGGTCTTGCCGGCTTTGCAGGTCATTCTCGATGCTTCCGGACCTTCCGGAATATGTGGAGGTCAGACCCTCGATACGGAAGAAGAAGAACGAGACAAATCCTCACCATGGCGTATCGCTTACTGGAAAACCGCGATATTGCTGCGTGCATGCATCATGGCTCCAGCATATCTCGGCGGCGCTTCAGCGGTAGAGATGAAGTGCCTTTCGTCCTTTGGTTCCCATCTCGGTGTCGCCTTCCAGATCGTCGACGACGTCCTGGATGTTTCGGGACGGCCTGAACAATTGGGCAAAACGCCGGGAAAAGATGCAATGCAGAAGAAAAATTCCTTCGTCCACCTCGGGGGTCTCGAAGCCGCGAAGGCAATGGCCATTGACCAGTCCAGAAGGGCAAAGGTGGCTCTTTCGGGGATTCGGCGCGATACCACGGTCCTTGAAGGGATCGTGGACTATCTGGAGTCGAGAAACGCCTGATACAGGAGGAACTTTCATGCCCATTCTTGAGGAAATTGATGATTACAGGGATCTGAAAAGTCTCGACGAGGAGAGACTTGGCCTTCTGTGCGAAGAGATCCGCGGCGAAATTATCGATACGGTCATGCAAAACGGGGGGCACATGGGATCGTCCCTGGGGACCGTCGAGTTAATCGTGGCCTTGCTGCGAGTGTTCGATCCTCGAGACGACAAGATCCTTTTTGATGTGGGGCACCAGGCTTATGCCTACAAAATTCTCACGGGAAGGAAAAACAGGTTTCATACTCTGAGACAATGGGGTGGAATCAGCGGTTTCCCGACACCTTTGGAGAGTCCTTACGATCACTATTGCGGAGGTCACAGCAGCGTATCCTTGTCTGCAGCGTTGGGGTATGCAAAAGCGAGGGATTTGAAAGGACAGAAACACCATGTCGTTGCTGTCATCGGCGACGGTTCCCTGATAAACGGCGTGGCGCTGGAAGCCCTGAACAACGTGAAAGAGACCGATTCCAGGGTCCTTATCGTTCTGAATGAAAACCGGATGTCCATCAGTCCGAGCATTGGCGGACTGGCCGATCACATCGCCCGCTTGAGCGTTCACCCGGCGTATAAAAAGATGAAGGCCGTAATCAAGCAGCATTGCAAAAGCCTGCCGAAAGGTGAGAGCATAGAGAAAACCCTTTCCCGCCTCAAGCAGTCGCTGAAACATCTGCTGCAACCGGAAAACATGTTTGAAGAGCTCGGCATCAGTTATTGGGGGCCCTTTGACGGACACAATCTCCAGGAAATGGAGGACATTTTCCGTCTGGCCGGGAGTTATGACAAACCTCTTCTCCTTCATGTGGTGACGCAAAAGGGCAAGGGATTGGCCGAAGCAGAAAAGGACCCGGAAAAATACCATGGCATTTCTCCGAAAAAGGAGGAGCCCTGCATAGAGGTAAGGGACGTTCAATGGTCAACGGCGGGCTGGAGCAGGTATTCTGCGGATTTTATCGAGAAGATGGCGCTGAAGGATCACCGTATCGTGTGCCTTACCGCGGCCATGAAGTCGGGTTCGAGGCTCGAGTCCTTCTGCAGAACCTTTCCTGATCGGTTCTTTGATGTCGGTATTGCCGAAGAGCATCTTTTGAGCTTTGCCGCAGGGATGGCTCTGGGGGGGCTGAGGCCGATCGTGTCGATCTATTCGACCTTCCTGCAGAGGGCCATGGATCAGCTGGTTCTGGACGTGGCTTTGCAGCGACTCCCTGTTCTCTTTGCCGTGGACCGGGCGGGGCTTGTCGGCGAGGATGGAGCGACTCATCATGGACTTTTTGATGTCGCCTGGTGTTCGGCCATACCCGGATTGACCATCATGGCGCCCAGGGATGTGGGCGAAATGGAATGGATGTATGCCGAAGGGCTGCGCAATTCAGGACCATGCATGATCCGGTACCCCAAGGGAAAGGCCCCGGAACGGGTGGGCCGTCTGCCTGCGGGGTCACCAGGATGGCAAAAGTCGGCAACATTGCAGGAGGGGAAAAAATGGGCCCTTTTTGCTTATGGTGCGACGGTGCCGCTGGCCTTTTGCACGAGTGATGCTGCAATCAATGCCGGGTTGCCCAGACCGACCATCGTCGACCTGCGCTTTCTCAAACCATTGGATATCAAACAGATTACCGGGGTCCTGAAATCCCATGACCTTGCCGTCGTCCTTGAAGAGGGAAGCCTTCGGGACGGTATCGGGGAACAGATCGCGTCCCTTTCGGGATCGGAGAAATCCATGGCGCCGGTGAAAACCGTCGGGGTTCCCGATATGTTTGTCCCTCATGGATCGAGAACGAGACAATGGGAGTTTTGTGGCCTGACTGCTGAAAGTGTGGTGAATCTGTATCGTGCAGCAGAAAAGGGAGCGACTGGACAAGATCCTTGTTGAACGTGAACTTGTTTCAGGCAGATCCATGGCTCGGGAAATCATTCTGGCGGGGGCAGTTTTGGTTGACGGTTTTCCTGTAAAAAAGCCGGCTTCCCTGGTCCGGAAGGATTGTTCAATCGATGTGACCGGCAACAGGCAGCAGTGGGTCAGCAGAGGGGCCCGCAAGCTTCTGGGGGCGTTGGAATCTTTTCATGTCTCCGTCGAAGGGCGCGTGTGCATCGATATCGGGGCTTCCACAGGAGGATTCACAGATGTGTTGCTCCAAAAAGGGGCGGAAAAAGTGTATGCTGTCGATGTCGGGTATGGACAACTGGCCTGGAAACTTCGCAAGGATCCGAGAGTCGTCGTCATGGAGCGGACGAATGCAAGAGAGCTGTCCCCCGAATCTTTTGAGGCTCCCGGTCTCGTGACCATAGATGTTTCTTTCATTTCCTTGCGCCATATTTTGCCTGTTGCCGACGATATCCTTCATAATGACGGGTTGTGCATAGCCCTGGTGAAACCCCAGTTCGAAGCAGGCCGCGGCAGGATCGGTAAAAAGGGAGTCGTCAGGGACAGGGGTGTTCACGAAGAAGTGCTTCGCGGGTTATGTGACTTTGTCAGGGAAGAAACGGGCTTCTTCATTGCCGGAGTCGATGTTTCGTCCTTGATGGGTCCTGAAGGAAACAGGGAGTTTTTCCTGTGTCTTGTCAAGGCGGGAAGCGATTCGGGAGAACCCTGCCACATCCTTGACGACAGCGAAGTGGAGAAAATGATTGTGCAAAAGGTCGAAGCGTCACATTCACCTGTTTTTTTCAAGAGTGAAACGGAAGAGGATGAAGGGGGGCGAAGAAGGTGAAAAGACCCTCAAAAATCGGGATGCTTGTCAACACCCAAAAACATGAAGCCCTGGACCTTGCCGGAAAACTGGTGAATTGGGGCAGAAAGAACGATGTCTCCTTCTGTTTACCCCCTCATGAGGCTCATGTGCTGGGCGAACCGGAAACACCGGATATTGAATGGAAGAGCTCTGTAGAGGTGGCTGTCATCCTTGGTGGCGACGGAACCTTTCTGCGAGCTGCCCGGTATGTTTTGGGACACGACATCCCCCTTTTCGGAATCAACGTGGGGCATCTCGGATTCCTCTCCTGCGGAGACCCCGGGGAGGCTTATGAAAGCATTCGAAGGATAGCAGAAGGCGAATACCTCATCGAAAAAAGGTCGATGCTTCATGGCGTCGTCTGCAGGAATAAGACGAAAAAACACGAAGTTTACGCTCTCAATGATCTGGTTATTACGAAAGGGCCCTTTGCACGGTTGATTTCCCTGGCGATATCGGTGGGAGGCAGGCAGCTCAGTGTCATGAGAGCGGACGGGATAATCCTGTCGACACCAACGGGGTCGACGGCATATGCCCTTTCAGCAGGTGGACCGATCATCCCACCTCATCTTCATTGTGTGCTGGTGGTTCCCATCTGTGCTCACACGCTCTATTCGCGTCCCATGGTTTTCAGCGACAGCGATGTGATTACCATAACGCCCGAGGGGCAGCACAGGGAGATTATGCTGACTCAGGACGGCCAGCTCGGATATGAAATACTGCCGGGAGACAGTGTCAGCGTGGAGTTGGACAAAGACAGGCAAATAAGTGTCGTAACCACGCCGGAAAGGGATTATTATTCCCTTTTGCAGGAAAAATTCCGATGGGGTCATCGATACGAAGATGACTACGGGAGTGAATGATCGGTCATGCTCGAAGAGCTGCACGTGAAAAACATCGGTGGTATCCAGCAGGCTGACCTTCACCTGCATGGGTCTTTCATCGCCATCACGGGAGAGAGCGGGGCGGGAAAAAGCAGCTTGATTCGGGCACTGGAGCTGGCCAGCGGAAAACGTGCCCAGGCTTCACTCATCCGGGCGGGCAATGATGAAGCCGAGGTGCATGCCATCCTGGTACCGGATTCCGCGTTCGATAATCTGGACGAAGACTTTGAAGTTCAGGAGGGAATCCTCGTCGTCCGACGGGTCCTTTCGAGAACCGGGCGGACGAAGACCTACATTCAGGACAGGCCCGTTTCCCTGAGCTCGCTTCAGAATGTGATGAATCCCTATATTGGCATTCAGAGCCAGTTTGCCCAGCTGGATCTGCTTGAACCGCTGCGGCAGCTCAACCTTCTCGATGCCCGCGGTGGGCCGGAAATGACCCGGCTCAGGGAGCACATGCGGGAAATGGTTTCCAGTGCAGTCAAAAAGGAAAAGGAGTATGTCGCCCTCGTGAAAAGGCGAAAGGAGATCGAGGATCGGTATGAAGGAGCGGAGGACATCTTGTCGAGAATTCGGTCTCTTCATCTTGACGAGGAGTGTGAACAGCAGTGGGAAGAGTCGCTGCGCGACATGCAACAAAAAATTACGAGGTCGGGGAAAATAGGTTCCATATATGACGAACTGACAGGCGGCCATGCTGGCGAAGGTCTCAAAAACCGGTTGGAAACGCTGGTATACGAGTTGAAAAACATTGTGGAATCGGAAGAAAAGGAAGAAGTCGAAAGATTGACGGAAGGCCTTGCAGATGGATTAAAACGCCTTGAAGACCTTTGCGAAAAGTACCTGCAATCCGATGATCCGCAAAAGCTGCAGGAATCTTTTGCTGGACTTGAACGGCGTCTCGGCCTTTTGAGGAAGCTGAAAAGGTTGACTCGATCGCAAACTGTTGCCGATCTCATTGCGTATGAAAGCCAGGCGACCAGGGACCTGGAGTGGTTGAAAAACAGCAGGGAAAAGTTGCACTCTCTGAAGGAAGAGTGTTCATCCCTGAGGAAAGAAGTGACGCGCCTGGCTCTGGAGCTCAGGAAAGCACGCCAGGAAGCGGCTGGAAGCCTGGAGCAATCGGTGAATCGCGTGCTCGGTGATCTTGGCATGGAAACGTATCGCTTTGGGGTGGAAGTGCGTTCCGCGGAAAAAGTCAGACACCATGGTGCCGACGATGTGGAATTTTACCTTTCCGACGGGGCGAGCCTGAAGGATGCAGTTGCGAAAGTGGCTTCAGGAGGCGAGCTGAGCAGGATACTCCTTGCATTGCAGTGTGCGTCGCCCAGGGAATTGTTGCCCCCTGTGCTCGTTTTCGATGAGGTCGAGGCGGGACTTGGAGGCAAGGCGGCGATGCTTTCGGGTTACAAGCTGCGGGAGCTGTCGGCGGATTGCCAGGTGATTCTGGTGACCCACGAAGCGTCCATTGCTGCCCTCGCCGATCAGCATTTCAAGGTGGAGAGGACGAAGGATGTCACCAGTGTGGTGGAAGTCTCGGGAGAGGAAAGAGTCGTTGAGATTGCCCGGATGCTTGCTGGTGACCATGAGGCGCCGGAGGCCCTTGTTCATGCGAGGTCGCTGGTTGGTGACGGCGGGAAATGACAGGCCCTTTTTGTGGTATAATCCACTTTCGGCCGGAGTGCCTTGACGTGGCCGGCCGAGACCTATACAATCCAGTAGCTGCAAGGAAAATCGCGTGGAAAGGGCCTTCAAGATCTCGATACGAGACGCCCTCTGTTCCAGCGGAAGGAGGATATGCATGTATGCAGTTGTAGAAACAGGCGGCAAGCAGTACAGGATCGCCTCGGGAGACGTGATTGATGTCGAAAGGATCCAGGGAGAACCTGGAGACAAGGTTGAGCTTGACAGGGTTCTCCTGGTTGCCGCGGACGAAGGTGTTTCTGTCGGCAGCCCTTATCTGGAGAATGCACGTGTCAGGGCCGTGATCGACAAGCATGGGAAGGGCAAGAAAATCACGGTTTTCAAATACAAGAACAAGTCGAAGCAGTCGCGGAGGACACAGGGGCACAGACAGTCCTACACCCGGCTCCGCATCGAGGAAATCGAAGCCTGATCGAGTCACATGACGAAGGTCCGTCTGGTCCGTAGAGAAGGCCGCACCGTGGGAATCGAGATACTTGGCCATGCAGGCTTTGCCGAAAAGGGCAATGATATCGTCTGCGCGGGCCTTTCGACGGTTATCCAGTCCCTGGTCATCGGCTTGACGGAGATTGTGGGGCGGACCGACGTGGATATCCGGAGAAATCCAGAAGGCGGATATATGTCGGTGAAAATCGGCGGACCTGATGAAGAATGCGTTAGGGTTCTCATGGAGACGGCGGCAGAAAGCCTTCGGGCAATGGCCGAATCATATCCGTCGCATGTTTTGATTACGGAGGTGGACAATGATGAAGTTTTTTGATCTACAGCTATTCGCCCATAAAAAAGGTCAGGGGAGTACGACAAACGGCCGTGACAGCGTCAGCAAACGGCTTGGCATAAAGCGTTCCGACGGACAGGTCGTCAAGGCCGGCAATATTCTCGTCCGGCAGCGCGGCACGAAATATCACCCGGGACTGAACGTCGGTCGGGGCAAGGACGACACACTCTTCGCCCTTTCAGAAGGAACAGTTCGCTATCTCACGAAGGCCGGCAGAAAGTTCGTGGCCGTAGAGCCTGGTACGACAGTGTAAAGGACTGGATGAATATATCCCGACACGCGGAAAATAATCGAAAAGCAGCATCTTTTAATGGTGCAAAACGTAGAACTGCGGGCCTGGACCATACGGTGGGCCCGCTTTCTTTTCCTACGGAGCTGGTGGTGTACTTTTCATGAAATTTATTGATACGGCCAGGATCCATTTCGCCGCCGGAAACGGCGGAAATGGATGCGTCAGTTTCCGCCGCGAAAAATATGTGCCCAAGGGTGGTCCCGACGGCGGTGACGGAGGAAAAGGCGGCGATATCGTCCTGGAAGCCGATGAGAGCCTGTTTACCCTCGCCGATTATAGGTATGCACGACGATTCGGAGCGGGAAACGGAGAAAATGGACAAGGCAAAAAACGACACGGGAAGGCGGGGAAATCGCTTGTGCTCAAAGTGCCATGCGGCACCTTGATAAAGGATCCGGAAACGGACAGGATCCTTGCCGATCTCGTAGTTCCCGGCGACAAGGTTGTTGTCGCCAGAGGCGGACGTGGTGGAGGAGGAAATGCCCGTTTCGCCTCCTCACGAAGAAGATCACCCCGGTTTGCCCAGCAAGGCGAGCCGGGAGAAGAGCGAACGGTTGTTCTGGAACTCAAGCTGCTTGCAGATGTCGGCATTGTCGGTTTGCCGAACGCGGGGAAATCGACGCTTCTGGGTGCCATAACCGCGGCTCATCCGGAAACCGGACAGTATCCCTTTACGACGCTGACTCCCAACCTCGGGGTCTTGACGACGGAAGACAGAAAGATCGTCCTTGCCGACATACCGGGGCTGATAGAGGGAGCTCATATCAACAAGGGGCTTGGTCATGATTTTCTGAGACATATTGAGCGAACGGGCCTCCTCGTTCATGTCATAGATCTGGCCTGCGGAATCTCGGCTGATCTTTTCCGTCAATGGGAGACTCTGCGAGAGGAATTCACGCGGTACAATGCATCCTTGCTCGACATCCCGTGCATTGCTGTCGGCAACAAGCTTGATCTGCCCGGGGCAGGGGAACTTCTTCCCGAAGCGGAAAAGTTTTTTTCCGAACAGGGTATTCCCTTTTTCGCGATCAGCGCATTGCAGGGAACAGGGATCGATGAACTCGTCCTGGGAATATGTCAGCATGTCAGGAAGCGGGAGCGCCTGAATCGCACGCCTCGCCAGCTGGAACTATACACGGACGGATCCATGGTGCCCGACAAGGTGCACCCCCTGGAAATCGAAGAAATTTTCGAGGAAACCGGCGAAAAGACTTTTATCCTTCACCAGCCCCTGATCGAACGCATGTCCTACAGGTATAATTTTGAACAGGAGGAAGCAGTGCAGCGGTTCCAGAAGCTTCTCAGGCAATATCGGGTGGAAGAGGCTCTTGCCGACAAGGGTGCGCGAGAAGGGGATACAGTCGTCATCGGCGAAATAGAGTTTTCCTACACGCCTGATGTCGCACCTGGAGACGAAGGAGAAGGAAGGGCGGAGAAATGAGCCCGCTCAACACCGAAGGACTCAGACAACGGAAAATAGGTATCATGGGCGGCACCTTTGACCCGATCCACTTCGGTCACCTTGTAGCCGCTGAAGAGGCCTATTTTGCCCTTGGCCTTTCTGAAGTCATCTTTGTACCGACAGGACAGTCCTTTCACAAAAAGGGCAGGAAAGTTTCAGCACCGGAACATCGATACACCATGACCATGCTGGCGACCCTGGACAACCCGCATTTCAAGCTTTCTCGAATCGAAATCGACAGGGGAGAACAGAGCCACACCATCGACACTCTTCGGGAGATGCGTCACTGGTATCCTCCGAACAGTGTCAGTTTCTATTTCATTACAGGACTTGATGCGGTTCTTGACATATGGGCATGGAAAGAAGCAGAAGCCCTCGCTGAATCCGCGTGGGTGGTGGCCGCCAGCCGTCCCGGCTACAGCACGGGCAAAATCAGCGAGCTTCCGGATGAAATCAAGAAAAGCATCATCCCTTTGGAGATCCCGTTGCTGGCCATATCCAGCACTGAAATCAGGCATAGAGTCCCGGAAGGGCGAAGCATCCGGTATCTTGTGCCTTGGCCCGTAGAGCATTACATTTACAAAAATGGCATGTACTACCGGAACGGGTGGTGATTTTCAAGTGTTGAAAAAAGGTGGCTTGTTCCTGGTACTGGCTGCAGTTCTTGCCATGGTTGCAGGGGCTGGAATCAAGCTTATGCCGATTTTTAGCCCTGATTCGGATTCCATCAAGCAGAATGTCACCTATGACGAAAAGACGGGAACAATAAATCTTCTTGTTGTCGGCGTCGACGATATCCCTGGTGAAAAGACCCGAAGATCGGACACGGTTGCCGTGGCCTCCATCGACATCGACGAGAAGGTCGTGAGGATCATCTCCATCCCAAGGGATACACGTGTCCAGATTCCGGACAAGGGCTGGGAAAAACTGAATCATGCCTTTGCATACGGTGGCGTGGATCTGCTGAAAGAGACCATCGTCAATCTTCTTGGTATTCCCTTGCATTATCACGCGATTGTCAATTACGAAAGTTTCCCCCGGCTTGTGGACCTCATTGGGGGGGTCGACATCAGTGTTTCGAAACGACTCAGGTACACCGACCGTGCCGGAGACCTTCATATCGATATTCCCAAGGGAGAACAGCATATGGATGGAGAAACGGCCCTGCAATATGTTCGTTTCAGGCATGACGCCCTGGGAGATATCGGACGGGTTGAGAGGCAGCAGAGATTTTTCAGGGCGGTTTTTGAAAAGATCAAACGACCGCAAATGCTGGCAAAAATTCCGGAAATCCTGCAACAGGGCCTGGAGCTCGTGGATACGAATATGTCCGTGAGCCAGGCCGTACAGCTCGTGGCGTACCTGAAAGACATCCCATCCTACCAGATGGCCATTGCCATGCTTCCCGGTCGTTCGGCCTACATTGCCGACGTCAGCTACTGGATTCCGGATTTGAGCGCAGCTTCGGAGCTGCTGACGGCGATGCCTTCTGAAGGACCAGTTTCGGCGGATGAAAAGGACAAAAAACAGCTGGATGGTCTGTCGTCTCCCGCTCCTGTGCAGGAAATTCTGGAAAAAATCGTTGAACCGGTAGTCGTGCTTAATGGAGTGGGAGAATCCGGCGTGGCCGGGGGCGCTTCCAGGCAACTCCAGCGAATAGGTATCGATGTGGCCTACGTAGGTAACGCAAGGCATTTCGACTACCAGTACACCTCGATACGATATCCCGAAAAACCGGCAAACGCTTCAGACAGTGCAGAGGCGCTGGCAATGCTGTGTGATCTTCCCGAAGAGGTCGTCAGGACTGACAATGACCTGGAAAATGTTACAATTATTTTTGGTAAAGATTATGAAAGAGTCCTGAAGCACCTTGAAGCAACAAATCCGTGAAACTATTTCGGGAATTCCGACGTCAATCTGGTCAAGAGAGGGGGATGTGATGCAGACATCGGAAGCAGCCAATGTCAAGGAAATTGTTGACCTTCTTTCAGACAGGCATGGTGAAAAGATCGCCGTCATCAACCTGACGAGTCAATCGACCATTGCCGATCATCTTGTCCTCGTTACAGGGAAATCCGATATCCACATGAAAACGCTCAAGGAATATGTAGCCGATTACTTTGAGGAGCAAAACCTGGATTTTTACGTCGAAGGCGAAAAGAGTCCGAAATGGATACTGATCGACGCGGGAGATGTGGTGGTCAGCGTATTCAGCAAAAAAGGCCGCGAGTTTTACCGTCTCGAAAGCATCTGGGCCGATGCACCGATCGAATACTTCAGCGGCGAAGATGACGAAGACGAAATATGACGCCATGCCGTACAAAGGGACAGAAGAAACATTGAAGGCGGAACCCTGTGGAACGGGTTCCGCCTTTTTGATGACCAAAAGGGATCGAACTTATCTGATTTCTGTCGAAGAACGATTTAAAGAGGGTATACGAAATTCAGAAGGTGTCCTATAATATATCTTATGTTGCGTTTTACCGAAGACTATGGAAGTGCGGCTTCTGCGATTTCGAGAAAGCTCTCCGGATCCAGCGATGCGCCTCCGACCAGGACTCCGTTGACATTTTCCTGTGACAGCAGTTCGCGCGCGTTTTTCGGCTTGACACTTCCACCGTAAAGAATTCTTGCCTTTTGCGAGGCCTCCGGGCCAAACCTTGCGGTTATCCGTTCCCTGATGAATCGACAGGCGGATTCGGCATCATCCGGTGTTGCGGTATTACCAGTCCCGATGGCCCAGACGGGTTCATAGGCGATGTAGATTTTTTCCTCCCTGTCTATGGAGATGTCTTTGAAAGCCCCGTCGAACTGCCTGGCAAGCACTTCCTCCGTCTTGTCCTTCCCACGTTCTTCTTCGGTTTCACCAATGCACAACACCGGCGTGAGGTCGTTGCTTCTGCAGGCTGCGATTTTTTTTGCCGTCATGTCGATGGTTTCCCCGAAAATGTGACGTCTTTCGCTATGCCCGACAAGGGCGAAATTGCCGCCGGCTTCCCTGACCATGGGAGACGATATCTCGCCGGTAAAGGCACCGGTTTTCTCCCAGTGGATGTTTTGGGCTCCTGTGGCGCAAGGAAGCTTTGCAGCTAAAGTGTATGCACTAAATAAAGAGATCGCTGGAGGAAAAACGACAAGTTGAACGGAACCGGTCGCAAGGGCCCGTTCAAGGTCGTTTTTGGCAGAAAGGAGCTTTTTGAGGTGTCCGAAGTAATCCGATGTTTCCTTCACGCCGTTGTTCATCTTCCAGTTCCCGGCGATGACGACGGGTTCGCGTTTGTCCATCATTCGACGGACTCACTCCCTTCTTTTTCGTAGAGAGGCTCCAGCCCGGGAAGTGACTTTCCTTCGAAAAATTCCAGGCTTGCTCCCCCGCCCGTCGACACGTGGGTGACGCCCTTCTCAAACCCCAGGCTGTAGGCGGCTGCAGCGGTGTCGCCTCCTCCGAGGACCGTTATGGCGCCATCTTCCGTCCGTCTTGATATCGCCTCTCCGATGAATTTCGTGCCTTCTGCAAAGGCAGGCCGTTCGAACATTCCCATCGGACCGTTCCAGAGGACCGACCGCGCTTCGGCAATGTAACCTGCGAAATCATCCCTTGTTGCGGGGCCGATATCGAGTCCCATCATGTCCTCGGGTATGGAGTCGGCGGTGACCGTGGTGACGGTGTCCTCGTGTTCGGGGGTATCGGAAGCGACGAAATCCCGGGGCAAAACCAGCCTGACATTCATGGAGGCCGTTTTTTTCAGAATGTAACGAGCCTTTTCAGTGTTTTCCCCGTCGCACTTCGAACGTCCCACAGAAAGGCCGCCGGCCTTCAGGAATGGAAAGGCCATGGCTCCTCCTACGAGAATGACCGAAGCCTTCCCGGCCATGTTCTCCACGAGGCCGATCTTGTCTGTCACTTTCGCTCCGCCCAAGACAAGAACCAGGGGCTTTTGCGGTTCGTCCCTCACGGCCTTCAGGAAACGGATCTCCTTCTCGATCAGAAATCCCGCGAAAGCCGGAAGGTAGTCGGCAACACCCCTTGTGGACGCGTGGGCCCTGTGAGCCGCACTGAAGGCGTCCATGACGAAAAGGTCGAAAGGTGCGGCCAGCTTCTTTGAGAAATCCGGGTCATTGGCTTCTTCCCCGGGGTGAAACCGGGTGTTTTCCAAAAGGACAAGGCCGCCGTCCTCCAGTTCCTCGAGGAAACCGGGCAGATCAGCGCCGATGCAGTCTTCCATGAAAGGAACATCGATTTCCAGAAGTTCTCGTAGCCTGGCGCACAGCGGCCTCAGTGACAATTCCGTCACGGGTTTTCCCCTGGGTCTGCCCAGGTGGGAGGCAAGTGCCGTCCTTGCCCCCCTTTCCCGGAGAAACCGGATCGTTTCAAGATGGGCGCGGATTCTCGTATCGTCGGTGATACGGCTTTTTTCCATGGGGACGTTAAAATCCACCCTGAGAAGGACTTTCCTGCCGCTGAGCCGGGCGGAAGAGACATCTTTCAGCACCATCGGCATTTACAACCCCTTTTTGACCATGTAGTTCACAAGGTCCAGCACCCTGCAGGCGTACCCCCACTCATTGTCGTACCAGGCAAGGGTTTTTACCATGTTTTCGACAACCATAGTGTGATTCCCCGCGAATATGGAGGAACGACTGTCGCCCAAAAAATCCATAGAGACGAGATCTTCCGTTTCGTATCCAAGGATGCCCTTGAGTGCGCCATTCGAGTATTCTTTTACGGCTTCGTTGACGGTTTCGGCGTCGACGGGGGTTTTCAGTTCCGCCGTGAGGTCGACCACCGAGACGTCAGGTGTCGGCACCCGCATGGCGATCCCGTTGAGCTTCCCCTGCATTTCGGGAATCACTTTTCCGATCGCCGCCGCCGCGCCCGTCGTCGTCGGGATTATGGAAAGCGCTCCAGCGCGTCCTCGATGCATCTTTTTATGGGCCGAGTCCTGTATTTTCTGGTCGTTGGTGTAGGAATGAGCGGTGGTCATCAATCCTTTGACTATTCCAAACCGCTCGTGAAGGACCTTTACCACCGGAGCAAGACAGTTGGTCGTGCAGGAAGCATTCGAAACGATCTGGTGGGACCCGGGATCATAGATGTTCTCGTTGACGCCGAGCACTATCGTGGCGTCCTCGTTTTGCGCAGGAGCCGTAATCACGACTTTCCTCGCTCCCGCATCGATATGTTGTTTTGCCTTGTTACCGTCCGTGTAGAGGCCCGAGGATTCGATGACGATGTCGACCCCCATATCCTTCCAGGGAAGCTCCCCGGCCTCCCTGACCTGGAGAGCGCGAACTTCTTCTCCGTTGATCGTTATCGAGTCCGGCCCCGATTCCACTGTGCCCGAAAAGCGCCTGTGGATCGAATCATATTTGAAGAGGTAAGCCCTTTGCTCGGGGGTGATAACGTCGTTGGTGGCGACGATCTCCAGAAGGTTCCCGGAATCCTGCTCATGGAAAGCCCGAAGAACGAGTCTGCCAATCCTTCCGAAACCATTGATGGCTACACGTGTTTTTTTCATATCCTTTTTCCTCCTCGACAGTGTTGAGATTTTTCAAGATCGTGGCTCCAGGGTCCTTGAGCGGCCCGTCGCAGAAAAAAACCGCTCGCGAAAAAAGATTCGTGAACCGAAGCTCCTTCTCTCCTCCGGTCTGTCAGATGCTTCTTTCCTTCTGAAGGTCTTCATCGATGACCCTGAGAATCTCTCCGACACTAATGGCTGAAAGGGCGTCCCCATGGGCGCGATAGGGCATGCTCCCATCAAAGTTCTGCGCGATTCCTCCGAGGCATCCGTGACGAAGATGGGCCTTGAATGGGCGGATAAAACACCACGCAAGATCCTGCCTGTCAGGATTGAATTTGATGAAGGCCGTGATGAACTGTCCCAGAAGCCACGGCCATGCCATGCCCCGGAACCGGGCCTTTTCCCTTTGATCGAGCCGGCCTTCGCACCTGCCCTTGTACTTGTCATGATGAGGATCGAGAGTTCTGAGTCCGTATGTCGTGTAGAGCTCTCTCCAGCATGTTTCCGTTATGGAACGGCCGCGCTCGGGATCAAGAGGAGACGCCGGGAGCGAAACCGCCAGGATCTGGTTGCACCGTATCGCGTCGTCATAGTGATCTCCGTCGACCCAGTCCTTGAGATAGCCCTTTTCAGACCAGAACGTCTCCTGGAATGAGATTCTGACCTTTTCGGCAAGTTCGCCGAAGGATTTTTGGCTTTGTCCGTCCTCAAGAAGTTCGGCAAAATGTTCCATTTTCCGAAGGACGTAATACCAGAGGGCGTTGATTTCGACGAGTTTGCCTTTCCGCTTCACCACGGGTTTCCCGTTGATGTCGCCATTCATCCAGTGCCTTTCAGGATTGTCGGAAGAAAGCAACAGCAAGCCGTCGTCGTCGCAGGAAAGGTCAAGCTCGGGAATCGGCTCCATGTAGCGGTTCACGAGCCTTTTGAGATCTTGCCAGCGGGACTTTATGGCTTCCATGCTCTCCATGGTGTCGGTGAACTTGTCCATGGCGTAGACAAACCAGAGCCCGCTGTCTGCAGCTGTTGTTACATATTTCCCTGTGGCCGGATCGATTTCCGTTGGCATGATGTCACCGTTGTTCTTCGCCTTTTCCATCCAGTTTTCGAGAATGGCAAGGGCCGTATCAAACTTCCCGGAAGCCCTGGAGAGGCCCGGCAGGGCTATAAAGGTATCTCGGGCGACTTCTTTTACGGAAGGGTAACCTGTCAAAATGGCAGCTTTGTTTTCGGCATCTTCAATAAAACAGTGCATTGCCGCCTGTAGAAGTTCTGAAGAAAATGCCGCCTTGTCGACGATGTGGGAATCCCGGGTCTTGTTGCGTATCCATTGGATGGTTTCCCTCTCCATCCGCTCGAGGGTCGCAGGTTCAGTAGCAGCGGGTTCCGCTCCGGCGACGACATAGACTACATCGCCTTCGGCCATTTCGAAGGCCAGTGAACCAGGTGACCAGAGATCTTCCAGTCTGTCCGGTTCTTCTGCGCATTCGTCAAGGGCGTAGAAAATGTTTTCGAACCAGAGGGGTTTGTATTGCCAATCGCCCCGGGTTCCATGAATGTGGCTGTGAAATCCGTTGCCACTTATTGTCAAGGTGTTTTCCGAAACTTCCGCCTTGAATGCTTCTTTCGACGTGGCCTTTCTGTTGATTGAAGAAACAGGGCGGTGTGCGCACAAAGGTCGGAGCTCGATCTGCACCGTTTCAGGGCTTGACAGAAGCTCGTACTTTATTACCGTACTCTGGGAATCCCTGGGCATGAAAATCGTCTTTTTCAGCAGGGTGCTGTGTATGACAAACAGCGTGCTTGGAAGGGGATTGGCCTCATATTCCTGAATATACCGGTATCCGTCAGGATACACCACATCTTTATATCGATTGGTCGAGAGCTGGTATTTCTTTCTGTCGGTAAAAAGCGTTTCCTCGACCTTGCTTATCAGGACCGTTGGGAGCGCCGACCGGTCTTTTTTGACCACCAGAAGCCCATGTTCCCTTCGCGTGTTGGCTCCGACAACGGTTGAGAAACCGTAACCTCCCTGTCCGTTCGAAACCAGAAACTCCCGGCCGGCACCTTTTTCAAAGGTGTTTACATCCGCTTTGCCGAGGTACATCGCAATCATCCCCCTTCGCCTGGATACGACTCTTCAGCAATGTGTTTCATTTTCCTCCATCTATATTCTATCGTACTTTTGCTCACTGGTTTTTGCAAAAGCTCCCCCAATTCTTTCATAGTGGCCGTCGGGTTCTCGATTCTCGCTTTTGCAAGATCGCGGTACTCTGCTGGCATCTTTTCAAGTCTGCCTGTTTCGGCAAGCCGAAGAGCTATCATCTCCTGCTTCCGGGCGGCTTCAAGGGTTTTCCTGATGTTGGCGGCATCGCAGTTGACGAGTCGATTTGCCCTGTCCCGTACAGATCTCAGAAGGGCCTTTTCCTCCAGTTCAAGTGATGTCCTGAAAAGGTGCATCCCTGTCAGGACATTCACGATACTGCCCTGATCCCTGATGGTCAATTCCTTGAGACCGTTCCTTTGCCTTGTGCGGACCTGGATATTCTGTCGCTTGAGAATTGTGGCAGCCCGGTCAAGGGCTCCCCTTTCGTGTTCTTTGGTAATCCTGAAGACAAGATAATAGCCACTACGCGGGAGGTAGAGGGATGCGCAGGAACCGAAAAACCCACGAAGCCAGGCCCATCCCTTTGGACCCGACGTGCATGTTGCGGCTCTATCAATCATGGCCGTGTACAGATTGGCCGATAAACAGAGAAGGATTTTGCCGTGATAGCTTTTGGGGATAAGAAGTGTCTGCGAGAAGGAAGCTTTCGATGCCCAACCGGAGTTGTCCCATATCTTCCGGAGCCGTTTGAAGACGTGAAGCCTGCCGTTCGAGCACAGCACATCTTTCCCCCGGAACTTTCCGGGCATGCCGGAGATGATTCCGGAAACCTCTTCGGACTGGTGTCCCAGCCCGAAAGCAGGCTCTCCCTCGGTCCACTCATCCCAGAGCAGGCTTTCCAGGCGTTTCATTACCGGTTTTCCCTGACCTCCCTGACGATTTTCACGATCGTTTCCGCAAGTTTTTGCGTATGATGCCGAAGAGTTCCGGATTCCGTGACATGTATGAAATTCCCTGTCAAGATTTTGCATCCGGCTTTTTCAAGGGCGTCTGCTTGCCTTTCGTCAAGTATGAGGGCATCGGCTCCGCTTGCCTTGTAGGCTTCAAGATATTGATCGGGAATCCGTCCCGTGTTTGCGATTACGTAATCCGGATAGCAGCCGAGACTTTGTCGTATCCATTCTACATGGTCCAGAATGTTCATGTCTGGTGTCTCGCCGGGTTGGGTCATCAGGTTCACGATATATACTTTCGGAGCAGATATGGTTGAAAGGCTTTCCGCCACGTCCTTGATGAGGAGATTGGGCAGGATGCTGGTAAAGAGGCTTCCAGGTCCAAGGATAATGGCATCGGCCGTACGAAAGGCCGCAAGGACGTCAGGAACGGGTCTCGCATCGCGAGGTTCTATCCACACCGACTGGATGTCCGCCCCTCTTCCGGTGATTTCCAGTTCGCCCCTGAGAATTTCACCTTTTCCCGTTTTACCTGCAATGGTGACGGCTTCCGTAGTGACGGGCAGAACGCGCCCGCGAATGGCGAGAAGATGATTCAACTCCTCGACGGCAAGGTGAAAATCACCGGTCAGCTCTGTTGTGGCGAGGAGAATGAGATTCCCCAGATTGTGTCCAGCAAGTTCTCCCCTGTCAAAGCGGAAATTGAGGATGCTGTTGAGGGAACTGTCGTGTTCCGCCAGTGAAACCAGGCAGTTTCTTATGTCTCCGGGAGGGAGGACGCCCCATTCATTCTTCAGTCGTCCGGAGCTTCCACCTTCATCGGTCACCGTAACGACAGCGGTGATGTTCTGCGTGTAGGCTTTCAGGCCGGCGAGCAACGTGGAAAGGCCGGTCCCGCCGCCGATTGCAACGATTTCCGGTCCTTGTGTCAGGCGATGCCTGACGGCCTTGGTCATGACGTTCTGGGTCCTGGAATCGGATTTTTGTTTTCCTGACGGTTTTTCCTCGCGTTCCTCTCTCAGGACAAGGGAGATGAGAAACACCACCGCTCCACCGGAAAGCAGACCGAGGGTAAAGGCAGACCACCAGCTCATGAAGACCATACCTGTTCCTTGTCGACATCCCTGTGGCGGATCATGCACATTCCCGCGGTAAAATCCCGGGCAAGTTTTTCGGTCAGCGCCACAGAACGGTGTCGTCCCCCTGTGCATCCGATGGCTATCTGCATCTGATGCTTGGCCGTGTTCGCATAAAGGGGAAAGACGAATTCCAGCAGGTTCATCACTTTAAACAAAAACTCCCCCGTTTCCGTAAAGGAGTCCATGAAATCCTGGACCTTTTCCGATTTCCCCGAAAGTGGTCTCAGTTCAGGCACATAGTAGGGATTTGGCAGGAAGCGGACATCGAACACATAGTCTCCGTCCGGCGGGATTCCGTATTTGAAGCCGAAGGAAGTAAAAAGGACCATGGGAGTGCCTGGAGAAACATCGAGTTCTTCTCCGAGCTTTCCCCTCAGCTGGGCAAGATCCATGTCGGTGGTATCGATGATGCAGTCCGCCCATTCAAGTACGGGCGACATTTCCACCCGTTCCATGCCGATGGCTTCAAGGATTGACGCATCAGAAGCCAGTGGATGACGGCGCCTGGTCTTTTCAAACCTCTGCAGGAGGATGCTGTCGGAGGCATCGAGGAAAAGAACCGTCACTGCAATGCTCTTTTTCCTGAGGAGATCGATGACGGAAAACAGGTCTCTCAGCAGGCGGTTGCCTCGCACATCCACTACAGCCGCCACACCGCTTTGTACTGCTCCCTCATGTCGGGAAAGCACGGAAAGCAATTGCGGCAGCAAAGCCGGTGGGATGTTGTCAATAGCGTACATTCCCCTGTCTTCCAGCATGTGCAGTGCCGTGGATTTTCCCCCGCCGGACATCCCGGTGATAATAATGCACCGTTGAACTTTTTGTCCTGTCGTCAGGGGGTTCATCCCGTTTTCAGGAGTGATGTCCACCACACTCTCCTCCTTTGCCGGAAGCGATTTCAACGGCATGTCGAAGAACCGGGCTTACGGCTTCGAAGCACTGCATCGCGCCCCGCCTGCTCCCGGGAAGAGCCAGGACAAGTGTTCGTCCGATTACTTTCGCCGTCCCCCGAGAAAGGATGGATCGCAGGGTGAAAGAGGATGTCTTCCAGCGCATGTATTCCCCGAGTCCGGGGACATCTTTGCCGGGAAGGATTGCCAGGGCCTCAGGGGTAACATCCCTGGCGGCAAGACCGGTTCCCCCGGTGATCAGAACCAGATCGAGCGCATTGTCACCGGTGGTCCATACCTTCAGAGCGGACAGGATGTCCTCCTTGACGTCAGGCACTATCGTACGTTCGGAGAAAATGCCCCCGATGCTTTCGACGGCCTTGGCCAGGGCGGGTCCCGAAGTATCTTCCCTTTCTCCCCGGCTGCCCTTGTCACTGACGGTCATGATGCCGGTGTATATGGGAGGCCAGAATTCGACCGTTTCGGAAACCGTGACAAAGCCCTGTCTGAGGACCTCGCAGGAAATTCCGCCATCTTCGCCGGACTTACAATCAAGAAGGACCCCGTCGGTGGAAAAATGAAGAAATCCACGTTTGCCAAGGGGGAAAAGATGGCTGCTGAGGCAGATGGTAAAGGACCTGTCGGCACAATGGTCTTGTGATCCGGGTGAAACAGGAAGGATTCGGCAATGATGGCCGTTGACGCAGGATCGTCCCCTGGAATCGGTGTGAAAAAAGGCAATCGGCATTTTGCCGATTTCGGCCCCGTTTTCAGAAAACCCGAGCACCCTCGGCTTCATTTGCCACCCTCCGCTCGGTAGATACCGGATTTACCGCCACTTTTCTCCAGAAGGCGGATGTTTCCTATGCTCATTCCCTTGTCGATGCCCTTGCACATGTCATACACCGTCAATGCCGCAACGGAGACCCCTGTCAGGGCTTCCATTTCGACACCGGTCACCTCACGGGCTGACACGTGACAGGTAATCCGGATTCTTTGGGTTTCTTTTTCAAGACGACAGGTGACCGATACGCTGTCGAGGCGGATGGTATGGCACAAGGGAATCAATGCCGCAGTCTGCTTGCAGGCCATGATCCCGGCCGTTTCCGCTATGGAGAGGACGTTTCCTTTCGGTGTCGTCCCTTCAGCCAGTGCTTTGAACACGGAGACAGGGAGATCAACGGTCCCCTCGGCAAGGGCTTCTCTTGATGTCGTGTGCTTGTTCCCCACATCCACCATTCTTGGTCGACCGTCTTTGTCAAGGTGTGTGAAATCCGCCATGGGCGTCATCCTCCGATCTGCGACATGTGGCGCTCTGAATTCTCCAGTACAGTCCAGCTTTTCGGTTTCAGGAAAGCCGCCTCGCGGATTGTCCTCTGGAGAGCTTCGATGTCTCTTGAACGAATGAGTGGCAGCAGATCCGTTCCCTGGTTGGCGAAAAGACAGGCTCGCATCTCTCCCGTCGCCGTTATTCGCAACCTGTTGCATTTTTCGCAAAAGTGGTGGCTGACTGCAGCAATGACACCGATACGTTGTCCGGTGACCCTGTTCTGGTAATACGTGGCAGGACCGTCATGGTTGTGCGCGGAATCCGGGGGAAGCGCGCGCCAGGTTTCAGTCCCACCCGGGAGTTTCTGGAAGATGTCGTCAGCCTGAATGAAACGGTTTTCAGCCCAAACGTCATTGTCGAGAGGCATGAACTCTATGAAACGGATCACGGCGCGATGTTCGCCGGCAAAGCGTATAAGGGATTCTATTTCATCGTCGTTGAAACCGTTAATAAGAACGGTGTTGATTTTCAGCGGTATCACCGTCGTCTCGGCAAAAACCCTGATTCCTTTGATCACGTCGTCATAGGCGTCAGTCCTTGTGATGAAACGAAACTTCTCAGGATCCAGAGTGTCAAGACTGACGTTGATTCCCGAAATGCCGGTGTCCTTGAGAGCCCGGGAATATTGTGAAAGCATGGAACCGTTTGTCGTTGCGGCGATGCGCAAATCAGGATGGTTTTCCTTTATTTGTCTCAAGAAGTCGACAAAGCCCTTTCTGACGAAGGGTTCTCCACCGGTAAAGCGGACCTTCTTGATGCCCATGGGCATCAGTGAGGATGCAAGAAAATCGATATCCTCGAAAGTCATGATCTTTTCGTGAGGTATCCACTGTACGCCTTCCGGAGGCATGCAATATCTGCAGCGTAAATTGCACCGGTCTGTTACGGAAATGCGAAGGTAACTCAGTACACGGCCATATTTGTCCATCAGTTTGTCCATATATATCCTCCCAAGGCGTCGACCTCCTGTTTCCAGGCGGGATCTTGCAACGCTTCGATTGCAGCGGCGATTCCGGGGTGGTCGAGAAATTTCCCCGGGATGAACAATTCGAAGGGTTCTTCGGTGATTGGAATGAAATCCAGTTCCATTGCGTCGGCTACCGCCTTGATAGCCAGCGCGGTATCGGCCACATTCGCCGCGACACGGCCGGCGGCGTCAAGGTGGGTAATCGCAATCGACTCATACCCCCTGACATTCTGACATGAGATACGTGCATCGGCAAGAAGCGCATCGAGGAGTACCCGGGTTCCTGCTCCTGACTGGCGATTGATGATTGTGACGTCCTCCCGCAGGAGATCCTCGACGTTTCTGAGACCTTTCGGGTTGCCCTTTGGAACCAGAAAACCCTGCAATCTGTTGTAGACGTGGATTCTTTCCCATTCTTCCGCTCCCGGGAGGGATTCGATGTAAGGTGTATTGTACCGTCCTGTTTCGGGATCGAGAAGATGACAAGCGGCCATGTGACCTTCTCCCCTGGCCAGGGCCATGACGCCGCCAAGGCTTCCAACGGATCTGATAATCATTTCAGCGCCCCGTGAACTTACGTAGCTTGGCAGACGTTCAATACCCGGGTCGTTCGACCCCTGGTAGAGGGCACGCTTTTTCCATTCAACGGGTTTTACGATCCATACGTGAATTCCGCTGCCTTTCGGATATTCGAGATCAGTTTCCGTCAGGAGCGAAAAACCGTCCGCCTCGGCCATGGACCACATGGTGCTTGATCCGGCAGGCATGATCCAGCTGTATCTCTGTCCCTCGATGTCGGCGCAACGAAGCCGGAGCCATTCAGAAATTCCCTGGGGGGAAGAATGATGGACAAGGAGTCTTGTTGGTACTTCTTCGCGGGCTCCCAGGGCTTCGTGTATTGCATGCCTGATTGCGGGTCCTTCGCCTCCAAGGAGTTTAAGGAGAGGGAACACGACGGACCAGGCTGTTACGAGAGTTGACATCGGAAAGCCAGGCAGGGCGACAAGGGGTTTTCCCAAAGCTTCCCCGAGCATGACGGGTCTCCCCGGCTTCATACGTACCCATCTGAAATGTAGCGTCCCAAGGCTGGATATGATGTTTGCGCTGTGATCGCGCTCACCTTTTGCCGTTCCTGCCCCCAAAAGTATGAGATCATAGTCGGAGATGGCTTTTCGGACCGCCTGTTCAATGGCTTGCGGATCATCGGGAATCACGGGATGGATGTCGAGACGATACCCCCAGAGGTCGAAGAGCCCCGAGAGAAGAAGTGAATTTGTTTCCGGGACTGTTCCCGGTTCAAGCTCGTTTGGCAGATTCGGGTCATCCAGTGGACGTATTTCATCGCCTGTGGGGATGAAAAGTGTCCGTGGAAGCGGAAAAACAGGGACATTCTTCCATCCTGCCGCCGCCAGAAGCGCCTTGTGGCAGGGCGAAATTCTTTCGCCTTTTCGGACGATGATTTGTCCTTTTGAGACATCCTCCCCCACAGGTCGGAGGTTGGCTCCCTTGCTGACGGCCCGAAAGACCTGCATGGACCCGTCTTCGGAAAGAGATGCATCTTCGACCATGACGACAGCGTCAAAGGGTTCCGGAACCCATCCACCCGTATTGACCCACTTGATGTCCTCAGGTGTCATTTCAGCTGGTTGCGCCGGTGACGCGTAGGCAGTCTGTTCCGCCATAACGGCATAACCGTCCACAGCTGATGCCTGGTAATGTGGCACGTTACGCATGGAAGCCACATCCCGAAAAAGTCGCCGACCCAGACAATGTGATTCATGGATGTTGACGGACTCTTCCCTTTCGAGTGGGTCGAACAGATTGTCAAGGAAGGAACGGATCTCTTCCAGTCCGATGTGTTCACTTGGGGCATTTACCATAGCCAGACCTCCGCCTTGTCACCTTTCCGAATCGTTTCCCTTTCCACAGGAATGCGCACGAGTCCGGTTGCGCGGGCCATGGTTCCCACGTAACCGGACTTGCCTATCAGCGGGAGGATGCGGTTGGTTTCGATTCGTGCCGGGAAAAATTCCTCCACGCCGCTTTTGCCGAAAATATCTTTGGCCACCTCGAGTTCCGCCTTCTGGAAAATTTCATCCTCTCCCGATTCGCTCCCGGTAATCAATGCCACTAAAAGAGGCAGCACAAAAGTCCACATGACAATAGCGCAGGAAAGCGGGTGACCGGGAAGCCCGATGGCCAGTTTCCGCCGTCGGGAGTTGCCACCTACAAGAGTGGGTTTGCCGGGGGAGATGTTGAGTCCTCTCGTGACCAGACCGGGGTTCTCGAGAGATTCAAGGGTTTCGCTCGTGAAATCCCTGGCACTGACGGAAGAGCCGCCGCTCAAAAAGATGATGTCATTGTTTTCGAGTGCAGCAGAAACACGGGATTCCAGGTGTTCAGGGTCATCGGGAACGATCCCCCAATAGCTCCAGGTGATCCCCTGGCTCTCCAGAACGGCGGCAATCATGCCGGAGTTCGTGTCCCTGATCTTCCCTTTTTGCAGTGGCCTTGTTCCCGCAGGAACCAGTTCGTCTCCGGTGCCGAGGATTGCGGCTTTGATCCTGAGCACGGGCACGCTTGAGAAACCGAATGAGGAAAGATAGTTGATGCCACGGAAATCAATAAGTTGCCCCTTGCCGAGGAGTCGATCCCCGATCTTCACTTCTTCGGCCCTGCGCATGATGTTTTCTCCGCTTTGCAGTGACCTGCGGACTTCAAGGGTTTCAGCCAGAAGAGAGCTATCCTCGATCATGAGTACCGAGTCGGCACCTTCGGGCAGGCAGCCTCCTGTAGAGATTGCCGCAGCCTCGCCGGGAGACAGGGTGAAGTCAGGCTTTTCCCCCATGGGGACGGTCCCCTTGACCTTCAAAAAGGTCGGACTGCCGGAAGATGCACCGACGGTGTCTCGTGCGGAAAGGGCAAACCCGTCTCGCAGGCTTCTGTCAAAGGGAGGATGTTCCTCGGCGGAAACGATGTCCCTTCCGATACGCAAGCCGACGGCCTCCAAAAGTGGTATTTCTTCTGACTGCACAGGCCAGGGAAACTCCAGTTCCGACATGATGCGGTGAAGAGCCGTATCCCTGGACAACGTTTCTGTGACAAAGCGGTTCATCACTTGTCTCCGGCTTGCCGCTGCCGCCGATATTTCAAAATGACAAAGGTTATCGGCATTTCATTAATCCTGGTACGTGACCAGAGTCGGGTAACCTTCAGAGGAGAGGGTTTTTTCAAGTTGTTCCGCCGCCCTCCGGTTGTCGCCGGCCTTTACCCTGACCCGGTAGTACTGCTTTCCACCGACCTCAGCAGGAATGACAAAAGATTCGTGACCTTTCTGCCGTAATTCGGACGCAAGGTTTTCCGCGGATTCACGGACTGTAAAGGCGCCTACCTGAACTCCCCAGAATCCCGATGGGGCGGTCGAGGTTGCAGATGCCGGCTGTTGCGTTTTTTCTGCTTCCATTGAACCGGCTTCTTCCGCTTGTTTGCTTTCCTGCTTCTTCGCGGTCGCAGCCGCTTCTTCCTCTTCCGTCGATGGTGTCTGGCCCGTTCCTGCATAGTCTTCCTCTTCATCGGTGATTTCGACGGGTACTGCCACTACGGGTTTCGACTGGCTATCTTCTGTCTGGTAACCTTCTGAAGGCGCGTTTTCCTCCTGATATGACTCCTGTATTGTCACAGATTCTTCAGCCTCGTAGTCTCCCATTGAAAACTCTTCGGGCGACTGGAAAAAAAGAAGACGCACACCGAGAATGAGAAGCCCGAGTGCAAGTAACCCGACAAGAGGCAGCATGATGTGGCCGAATGAAAAGATTGACCGGCGTTCCTTGAATTTTCGTCCTCTTCGCATGTTCACACCCCTTTACCTCGATCCTGAAAATCCTCCTGTAACCCAAGCAATTCCAGGTGCCTTGCGGTACGGATCGTCACGTCTTTTCCCGTTCTTTCCAGCACCGAATCAAGTTCGGTGTCGGCGCT
This sequence comes from uncultured Synergistaceae bacterium, assembly GCA_964515395.1. Classification (GTDB taxonomy): domain Bacteria; phylum Synergistota; class Synergistia; order Synergistales; family Thermovirgaceae; genus UBA1876. The sequence continues at coordinate 63,905 of CAZERC010000003.1, forward strand.
GCTCCAGGCAAGACGGTGTTCCCTGGCTGCTTCACGGTAGCTTGGAAGACGGAGATCAATCCCTCGGCTTCCTGATTTCGCAAGATATCGTCTCAGAATGCCGGTTTTTTCCTTGATGTTCCCTGAAGACGCAAATTGTACGTTTCTCCAGGCCGTCTGTGGTTTCGGCACAAAAATGCTCAGGGAAGCCACTGTTTTCAGGTTCGTTTCGTTTCGTACCATTTCGATAAGCTTTGCCGTCTCAAGAATATGTTCACTGGCTTCGCCAGGCAAGCCTATCATGAAATACATTTTGACTTTTTGTATGCCTTTTTCCTTCGCACGGTGAAGCTTCTCGATGACAATGTCGTTGGTAAAGCTTTTGCCGCAGGTTTTTCTGAGTTCTTCATCCCCTGTTTCCGGTGCGATCGTCAATGTTCGCTGGCCGCTCCCGGAGAGCGCTGAAAGAATTTCGTCTGAAAGGGAATCGACCCTCATTGATGCAAAGGAGACGGAAAACCTGTTGTTTTTGATTTCCCGCAGGACCTCTTCGATCCAGGGATAATCTCCAGATTCCGGGGCGATGATTCCAATGTGCGTGGCTCCGGTTTTTCTCATGGAGGAAATATCCTCAAGAACGAATTCTGGAGGTCGCATTCTGGGATGCCCGAAACAAGCCGGAATCGTGCAAAATTTGCAGTTCCTCCAGCACCCTCTCTGGGTTTCGACGAGAAAAGCGTCGGGAAATACGCTTCGGGGCGTTGTCCAGGTGCTTTTTCCGTACACTTTCCTCATGTCCCTGCAAATGGACTTGCGTCGGTGAATCGCCTGCCCCTTCAGCAGTGGTTCAAGATGAATCGGAGGCACAAAGAAATACGGGCTTGCCGACAAGGATTCCCAGAGACGCTGCCTGTTTCCGTGATTGTGAAAATAGGCTCTTGCCGACTCAACCAGGTGGTCGAAAAGCTCCTCTCCGTCCCCGAGAGCGATGAAATCCGCATATCGTGAGAGTCCAAGAGGGTTGATGTATGAAATCCCGCCACCGATCCCCAGCAATGGCCCATCTTTTTCGGACCGTTCCCGCCAGGTTTCGGGAATTCCCCATTCCCTCAGCATGTTTACGAGTGTCAGCATATCTGGTTCGTAAGCGACGGAAGCAGTCAACAAACGAAAATTCCTTGCCGGACGGTCTGATTCCACGGATATTCCCGGTAAAGGCTGGCTGAAAAAGCGTTCAACGGCAACTCCACGTTCGCGCAATGCCCTGTAGACGGAATGTACGCCGAGATTTGCCATGCCGACTTCATAGCTTTGCGGATACGCCAACGCCCAGAGAGGGTCACCCCCCGAGGGCAGTGGTTCTACGAGTTGCTCCCGCGCGCGGAAATCATTCCAGGAGACTCTGGACGACACTTGAAACCTTCCCCGCTTTCGAAACTCCTTCCGGCAAGATCGTTCCGTTCGTCATTCCTGCTGGTCTTTCCTTCGTCGCAGGACCGAGGGTATGTCCATGTCATCTTCGGGAAGGTCGCTCAGGTTCAGGACTTGCTCCTCTCCAGCCATCCTGACGTCCGTTTCGGTCAGTTCAAGTCGTACAGGTGCTCCACTCTTTTTTCTCCGGGCCTTTTTCTGCACGCCTTCGGAGGGGAAGCCTGTCGCAATTACCGTAATCTGTATTTTGTCCTCGTCCATGTCTTCGTCTATTACATGTCCCCAGATGATTGTCGCTTCCGGATCTGCAGCTTCGGTAATGACGTTCGCCGCCTCCTGGATCTCATGGATGCCGAGATTCGGTCCTCCGGTGACGTTGAAGAGGATTCCCTGCGCACCGCCGATGGGAGAATCCATCAGTGGACTGTTGATGGCGGTTTGTGCTGCAATGACGGCCCGGTCGTCGCCATCTCCCTCTCCTATTCCCATAATGGCCGTCCCGGAATTCTGCATGACTGTTCTGACGTCGGCGAAATCGACATTCACCATCCCGGGACGGAGAATAAGGTCGGTAACTCCCTGGACTGCCTGGCGAAGAACCTCATCCGCCAGTTTGAAAGCGTCCGATAAAGTGGTTCTGCGGTCGGTGATCTCCAGGAGTTTGTCATTCGGTATGATGATCAGTGCATCAACTTTTTCTTTCAGGTGGGTGATCCCTTCTTCCGCCTGTGCAATCCTGCGTTTTCCCTCGAAGGAAAAGGGACGTGTTGCCACGGCAACGACGAGAGCGTCAGTTTCCTTGGCCGCTTCGGCAATGACGGGTGAAGCTCCGGTTCCCGTGCCTCCACCCATTCCTGCCGTCAGAAAGATCATGTCGGCGCCGTTCAGGATCTCCCGCAACTCGTCAATGGATTCTTCTGCTGCACGAAGACCGACTTCAGGATCGGCTCCGGCACCGAGACCCTTGGTTAACTCCCTACCCAGAACAACCTTGAGATCGGCTTCAGAAAGGCTCAGATGAGCGATGTCCGTGTTGGCTGCAATGAATTCAACGCCACGAACACCGCTTCTGACGATGTGGTTCAGTGCATTTCCCCCTCCACCGCCGACACCGACGACCTTGATGATTTCGTGAAACTGTCTCTGGGCACCATCTATTTCAAACATTTCCGCCATGTCTCATTCCTCCAGGCCTGTTAAAACAGTTCTTTTAAAGTTTTCTTGAATGCGTCGACAAGGTTTTTCACGGGTGCTGTATAATTCCTGCTTGTCCTTATTTTTTTGATTCTCTGAGCAGTTTGAGACTGGAAAAAATCCCTGTCCGGCGGCTTGGGTACCCCATCCTTTCCTTGGGGGTCAATGAACCTGAACGGGTGCTTTTCCTTCATCTGCACGTACTGCAAAATACCAGCTACCGTGGTGAATTCTATGCCGTTGCGGTCGGGCGGCATGGTATCAGATGTCACCGGCACTCCCGCACGAACATGAAGCCCAAGAAGATCCTGCAGGAAGTCAGTCAATCCCTGGGTCTTCCCGACACCTCCGGAAAAAACAACCTGCGAGGGCATCTTTCCGGGCGATGTTTTTTCGGCTTCGGCCTTGACAAGATCAAGCCACAGTTCGGCAATTCTCGGTCGTTCCACATCGAGGATTTCTCCCACGGTACATACGTAGGGTTCTCCCTTGATGTCGAATTCGAGTTCATCATCCCAGTTTTCGTCGGGTTCGTTGACCGGTATCAGGCGTTTCAGCATTTCTGATTTTGATGGCGGAAGCTTGAGGACATAGGTGAGATCGTTGGTTATATGGTCCCCCCCGATGGGGAAGATTCCCGCGTGGGAAGGTTTCCCATCGCTGAACAGCGTGAAAGACGTGGTTCCGCCTCCGGAATCAACTGCAATGGTCCCTCTGTCGAAATCTTCTTCCTGAAGGGAACCGAAGGCGGATGCTATGGCCTTGTGCACGATGCCCTTGATGTGAAGTCCGGCTTTTTCTGCACACTGAACGGCAAGCCGGATGTCTGTCTCGGGAGAACAAAGGCATAACATTTCGACATTCAGGTGTGCCCCTTTTTGACCGACCGGATCTGCAGTCGTGAGATTTCCGTCAATCTTGTAATGCAGGGGGAAGGCATGCAGGATCATGTCGCCCTCTTCAGGATGTGCCGCGGAAATGGCCGTCTGGATGACCTTACGGAGATCTGAAAGGGTTATGGTGTCCTCGCTTTCTCCGAGTTCCAGGGATCCTTCGCACCGCATTGCACGCAGGGGATGCGTCCCCATGGCAAGATAGGCGCTTCCGACATGAAGGCCGATCATTTCCTCGACATCATCCAGCGCATTGCGTATCGATTCGATGACGGCTTCGGGCTCGAAAATCTTGCCTTTCTTGATCCCCCTGGTCCGGGACTTTCCGATGCCGATGATATGCCTTTCATTTTCCTGTGATGTCTTCTCCGCGACAAGAACGGCGGTTTTCTTTGTCCCTATGTCAAGACCTGCAAACAATTCAGGTTCTTTCGATGTCCTTTTCATTCCTTCTCCCCCTCGAACAGAGGAATCAGAATCGAGGTCACTTTCAATGTCCGGATTCCGTTCTCACGAGTATCTTTCCAGAATAGGTTGCGTCAATGTAAAGATCTCTTTGCACGGCGCTGGTTTCTTTCAGAATCTCATCCACAGCCGGGAAGAGCTGCTCCCATTTCTCTGGTGAAGCCTGAATCAGCATGCGCACCGTTCGTGGAGATCTCCTGACAAGGAGCTCCAGGAAAAGATCCTCATCCTTTTGCAATACCGCTATGGAGTCGATCCGTTTGTAGTACCCGAGCTCCTCCAGCTTCTCCTTCCAGGTTTGCAGTTTTTCCACCGGAGCTTGTGACTTCATGACGCTGTTCAGCGAGACCCTGCGCGACGGTGCTGATACGAGATCATACATGGAATTCGTCCAGACGAGAATAGGTCCCTCGCGTGGTTCCTGTTGTAAAATGACATTATTCATATTGTGGTGAACCGACCATATGCGTCCATCGACAGAAAGATACCATTCACTTCCTTTCCAGAATACCATGAACCAGGGCGTGAGCGGAGCAACTTTCAATCTGAAATCGCCCCATCCGGTAAGGGAGAGGGAAGCTTTCACGGGAATCTCCTCAAGGATTGTTGTGACCAGCCTGCGACGTTGAAACAAAAGAAGCGGCCAGAAACGCCGAACCTTTTCCGGAATATGTTGCCATACCATTTGATTCGGGAGAATCGCGGATGGTTGGACGTCAAGACTGCGCAACCTGAAAAGCTGGAATCGCTCTTCAATTTGGAAAAGGCCTCCAGTAATCAAAGCAGCGAGAAGAAAAAGGGTCAGCCATCGTTTTACCATTTTCCCCACGGCCCGCCGAAAAGCCGTATCTCCAGTTCAAGCCACACTCCCGACATTTCGTACACTCTTCGTCTGCACTCGGTGATGAGAGTGTAAATGTCCCGGGCTTTTGCATCCTGCTCGACTTCGAGGAAATTTGCATGGACCCGTGAAACCTGCGCTCCGCCGGATCTCAATTCCTTGCACCCTGCAAGATCAAGAAGTTTGCCGGCACTGATACCAGTGTCCGGGTTTTTGAAAACGCAACCTGCAGTTTTTGCTGTCCCGGGTTGCATCTTCCGCTTTTGACGGAAAGCCTCTATTGAAGCCTTCACCTGATTTGCCGTCGTTTGCCGGAAAAGGAGTCCGCACCGCACAACAATCTTTTCGGGGGCCCCAAGACATGACTGCCGGTAGGAAGAAAAAAGTTCCTTCTTCAGCCATGTGCGGCGCCCCCGGCCGATTTCTACCGTTTCGACCCACTCCAGCTGGTCGCAAAGGCCCTTCCCTTCGGTGCCTGCGTTTCCCGCAAGGGCACCCCCGATGGTTCCAGGAATGCCGGTAGCGAACTCGAGGCCCGTCCATCCCAATTGACCTGAAAGATCAACGATTCTGGCGAGCGGGACACCGCTCTCGGCGATGATTCTTGAATTGTCTCCATGCCGCGGCGATTTCCAGTCATATTCCGTCAGTCCCAGAGTGGACAGGACAATCCCTTCAATTCCCCGATCATGTACGAGAATGTTGGTCCCTCCACCGATAACCGAGAAAGGGACGTCTTCTTCCGTGGCAAAATCGGTTATTTTGACGATATCGTCGAGACTGACGGCCTGCAGGAAGACCTGTGCCGGGCCCCCCACTCCAAGGGATGTCTTTTTTGCCAGTGGAACATCACGCTGCAGGCGTGACGGGAAAAGTCTTTCAAGTTTCGAGAGCCACTTCATTGTTAGGCAAACCGGTCTTCTGAAGCCGCTGAATCACTTTTTCCCCGACCATGAAAACATCTCCGGCGCCAATGGTCGTAACGACATCGCCGTCCTGGATAAACTCGCAGACCTTGGTCACCACGTCGTCCGAACCCGAACACATTCTGAACATCCGATGACCTTTCTGGTTTACGAGATCTCCTATCAGATTTGAATCGATCCCTTCAATGGGCATTTCATCAGCCGGATAGATAGGCATGAGGAAAATCTCGTCGGCAAGAGTCAGAACATCGGCGAATTCACGGTACATTGCAGCGGTTCTGGTAAAGCGATGCGGCTGAAAAACCGCCATGAGCCTTCTCTCGGGAAACATTTTCCTGAGGGCCGTCAGTGTGGCGGAAACTTCCTTTGGATGATGCCCGTAGTCGTCGAAGACGTCGATATTCGAGATTCGCCCCATGTGCTGAAGACGGCGCTTCGCACCTCGGAATGTTTTCAGCGCTCGGGCTGTCCTCTCGAAGGGTATTGAGAAAAGGGACGCCACGGCACAAGCGGCCAGGGAATTGAGAACGTTGTGATCCCCTGAAACCTGGAGTGTGATGGAACCCTTTTCCCGGCCGTTTTGAAGGACTTTGAAAGTCACTCCACCACCACTTTTATGGACGACTTCATGGGCGCCCCAGTCCCAGGAGCTTCCCCAGCCGTAGGTAATGACGTCTCCCTTGATTCCCGTTTCCAGAAGGCTTGCCAGGCCTCTGTCCTCACCGCAGATGATGGCTTTGCCCTCTCGGGATCTGTTGTCCAGAAAACGCCCGTAAGCGCTCAGGACTGACCGGAGGGAAGGGTAATAATCGACATGATCCCAGTCAGCATTGGTAACGACGGCAATATGTGAATTGAAGAGCTCGAAGGAACCGTCGCTTTCATCGAGTTCAGCAATCATGTGACGCCCTTTCCCGAGTTTCGCGTTTCCTCCGATATCGCATAGCTCCCCTCCGATGGCTACAGTCGGCTCCAGCCCCGCATGTTCAAAGATCAGTCCAATCATGGATGCGGTCGTTGTCTTGCCATGAGTGCCTGAAATGCCGATACCGATGCGCCTGTTAAAGAGCCAGCTCAAAACTTCGGCCCGCTTGAATACGGGAATGCCGTTCTCTCTTGCGTAGAGGATTTCGGCGTTTCCCGAAGGAATGGCACTGCTGCAGACGAGCGCATCCGGCGTGAATTCGTCAAGATGTTCCCGGCTGTGTCCCATGCGGAACTGGATACCCTTGCTGTTGACCTTGTCTATATAGCAACTGTGGGCAACGTCACATCCGCTGACTTCATACCCCATTTGCCTGAGAAGGAGCGCAAGGCCGCTCATTCCAGCTCCTCCGATGCCCATCAGGTGTATCTTCTTGAATTTCTCGAAATCATAAGCCGGTTGATTCAACGGCAACATCTCCCTTCAGGGAACACCCCGTTCCAAATGGCTTTGCCGACGCACGAAGGACCTTGTGCAAGATGACCGGACGATGCCCGCGCTTCAAGGGAGGGCAGTTCATAAAGCCGATCGGCCAGGGTTTCCAGGTTGTCGGAATCCTCTTCCCACGTGTATCCGTAACCCATTTCGGAAAAAATTTTCGCGTTTTCGCTCTGGTGGTCGTCGGCAGCCTTTTTCCAAGGCACGACAATTGAAGGGATTTCGAACGAGACCAGTTCGGCAAGTGTCGAAGCTCCCCCTCTCGATATTGCACAGTCCGCCAGAGAATACAACGGACTCATGTCCCAGGTTCTTGAAACATAGATGACATTTTTGATTCTTTTCGTAGCTCCTTCGGAACCAAGAACAAAAAACAGCCAGCTACGGAATGGCGGCATTTCAGCCAGTTGTTGAGCCAGTTTGCTGATTGTACTGCTTGCAAGGGAGCCGCCGAGAACCAGGACCTTCCGGCCTTCGGGGAGACTCCCTTCACAATTGAGTTTAAGCCATGCGTCCTCCGGGGGCAAACGTTTGAAAAGCCTCGTAGGAATTCCCGTATGCGTGAACTTTCCCGAATCAAGTCCCGCGCATTTGCTCCAGCCGGAAAAAACCGGTGCTCCCCGGGATGCCGCAAGCCGGGTCACTTTCCCTGCCACTGCATTCTGTTCGTGCACGTATACCGGAATTTTCAGTGCCCTTGCCGCGAAAAGCGCCGGCAACGACGAGTATCCTCCAAAAAGAAGGACTGCATCCGGCTTCCATGATAAAAAATCCGTCAGGCAGATAAGCGTGGAAACGGACAGTCCGGAAAAACGCATAACCCGGCGAAACATGGTACCTGAAAGGGGTGAGCCGTCAATAGGAAGCACCTTGGGTAAAATGTTTTCAGAGGAGAAAATTTCTTTTTCAAGGGGGCGGGATCCGCAATAAAAGTGGATTCGTGTGTTGTCGTGATACAGGTTCACCCACTGGGCGAATGCCACGGCGGGAACGATATGTCCTCCCGTTCCGCCGGCCGCGATGGCCAGTTTCCTGTGTTCCGTCTTTTCACGAAGTGATTTCTCGAGTCCCATCCATGACGCTCCTCAAAATAATGCCGATTCTCGCCCAGAGTGTGAAGAGAGCACTTCCGCCGTAACTTAAAAAGGGAAGCGGGATTCCCGTAAGCGGCAGCAGCTTCATGACCCCGCCAAGATTGATGAACAATGCAAGGGCGATTGAAAGAGCCACTCCCCACAGGAGTGTGCCTGCAAAAGTGCCACGCAGTTTTCTGTATGCCAGCATGAGGATAAAGAACCACAGAAAAAACACACCAAGGATCGTTGCTGTCCCGACGAAACCAAGTTCTTCTCCAATGGCGGCAAAAATAAAATCGGTGTGTACTGCAGGCAAGTATTTCAGCTTTTGGAGGCCCTGTCCAAACCCAAGACCCCAGCAGCCGCCATTGGCGAAAGCAATGAATCCCTGAATGATCTGGAATCCGCTTCCAAGGGGCTCCTTCCATGGGTCGAGAAAGGCCGTAATCCGCGCCATACGGTATGAGCTTGTTACGAGAAGAGGAAGAAAGACAGCAACTGTGATGGCTGCTCCGAAAAAGAGAGGATATTTCCAGCCGAAACGCTCGATGTAAAGGCCCATGAGGAGTGCAAAAAGAAGTATTATTCCTCCGAAATCGGGTTGAAGTGCAAATGGCCAGGCGGAGACAAAAAAGATCAGGAGAATCTGGAAGAAAGCATGTGGCGGCGTCAAGTCTGGCGTGTGCAGTTTTTTTGTGCCGTGCATAATCACGGTTACGAAGAGGACTTCCGATGCCTGAAATGAAAGCGGGCCAAGCTGGATCCATCTTGAAGACCCTCCTCCGGAGCTGGAAAAACCAGGTATCAGGGTCATGACCATCAGACCTACACTGATGATCCAGACAAAACCCGAGAGCCTCTTCCAAAACCTGAGGGGGACGCAGGAGCATGCAATCATGGCTGCGATTCCCAGAAGGAGCCATTTGATTTGTCTGGTTCCATAAACAAAGGGGGAATCCCATCGAGAAACCGAAAGGTTTGCCGTTACAGAAGTGATCATGACGACACCGAAGGCACTCAAAAGAAGTGGTATGGCCCACAGGAAGAAAATGGAACCCGAACCGACACCGGAATTGACTTTCTGTTCAGTCAGGTCCTCCGAACGCTGCCCGTTTTCCTGATGCATCATGAAACTCCTCCGGGAATGGCCCTGACGATGGTCTTGAAATGTTCACCTCGGACCTTGTAATTTTCATACATGTCCCAGCTCGTGCATGCCGGCGAAAGAATGACCGTCGTGCCCGGAGAGGCCATCTTCATTGCCGCCGAAACGGCTTCTTTCATGTTCGCCGCCATGGTAAATGTGCTGTATCCTGAAGCTTGCAAGGCCGATGCGATTCGGTCTTTTTCTTCGCCGATCAGGACTACCCCGCTCGCGTTCCTGACAACGGCTTCTGCAAGGGGGCCATATTCTTCACCCTTGCCTTTTCCGCCCAGTATGACCACAATCGGCTTTTGAATGGAATCAAGGGCCGTTGACGTCGCTGCCACATTGGTGCCTTTCGAATCATCGACATAGGTTATGCCATCAATGAGTGCGATCTTCTCGCATCTGTGCGGGAGGGGGGCAAAAGTTGCAATTGATCCGGCTATTCCGGTGCTCGGTGCTCCGGCAAGAACCGCCGCCGCCGAAGCCATGGCGGCGTTTTCGATGTTATGTGAACCGACGAGTGGTACGTCTTTGAAGGAAAAGAGGAAATCTGAATGTCCCTTTCGAAGAAAGTGGCATTCATTGTCCAGGAGCAGTATTCCGTCCTTTTGACGGGCCTCTTCGTTTTTGTGGTTTTTGCAGAGGGGGATAAAGTCTAGGCCGCGGGCGCCTGAAGCACTTTTTGCATCGGGAATGTCGGTTTCCTGGCAGATCGCCGGGCTTTCCGGTCGAGACAGGGTGAAAATTTTCATTTTTGCGGCGATGTAGTCATGGAGAGAGCCATGCCAGTCGAGATGGTCCGGCGCAATGTTCGTCAAAACAGCAAGATCAATCGGGAATTCTCGTGCCCAGTAGAGCTGAAAACTGCTGAGTTCAGCAACAATCCAGTCGTATTCGCCAAACGCACATTCTGCCAGCGGCCTGCCGATATTTCCGGCGACGGCCGTTTTGAAACCTGAATGGGAGAGGATGTGACCAGCAATGGCAGTTGTTGTGGTTTTCCCGTTGCTTCCAGTGACGCCTATGATACGCCCCTTTAACCTGGCGGCTACGAAGTCGAGCTCCCCCATGACGGGAATGCCCCTTTCCAGCGCCTCGACGACGGGTTTTGCCGAAGGAGGAACTCCTGAACTGAGGACAAGCGCATCACAGTCAAGGGCTTTGAGAGTGTGTCCCCCTTCCTCGAAGGCAATGCCACGTCTTGTGAAAAAGCGGCGGGCGTCTTCATTTACAAGGTTTTTTTCAGTAACGAAAGTCCGTGCCCCCAAAGCCTCGGCGAGGGAAGCCAGGGCCCTTCCGCTGACCCCGGCACCAATGATCGTGAATTTCGTATTCATCGAAAGGTTTCTGTCTGCTGACATCTCTCAGGCACCTCAATCCAATGTTTTGCAGCAATGGTACAGGATGCTCGAAATGACGAGCATTCCCATTGCGTGGGCGAGCCAGAAACGTGTTACCACTTGTGTTTCACTCCATCCGGCCAGTTCAAAATGGTGATGTATCGGGCTCATTTTGAAAACCCTTTTCCCGAGGCATCGGATTGCAAAAATTTGAATAAGCACAGAGATGGATTCAACACCCATGATGAAACCGAAAGGGATGACCAGCAGGGCATGATCGGAGATGATGCAGAGGGTTACAAGCAAGCCCCCGAGGAAATGGGAGCCCACATCACCCATGAAAACACGGGCCGGATGTGCATTATGCCAGAGAAAACCTGTGACCAGGGCAAGGCCTGTAACGCATGCCGCCCCGAAAACTCCGACAGGATGCAGTAAAACAAGCATGCCGCTGAAAGATAGAGCGCAACTGCCTGCGGCGAGACCATCAAGCCCGTCGGTGATATTCACTGCATTCATTCCGCCGACAAGGAAAAAAAAGAGAAAAAACCATGCGACGGGGCCACTGATGCCGAAACCTGGCCAGAGCGTCAGACCGGAAATACTGGAAAAAGTCGCTACCCACGGCAATGAAAGTAATATCTGGAGTCCGAGTTTTTGAAGACTCGAAAGTCCCTCGCTGGATCGCCTGCCGTGTTTGAGAAAGTCATCCAGCAACCCTATGGCTGCGGCGGTCAGGGGGAATCCCCATACGATCAGGAGGCGGGCCGGTTCGTATTTCCCCGTGAGACCCCAGAAGGCGGAAAGCAGCAGTGCCATCGTTATGAAAACGATCCCCCCCATGGAGGGTGTTCCGCTCTTTTCCGCAATATGACGGGACGGCCCGTAAAGTTTCAGTATCTGTGAAAGCTCTTTGGATCGACAGTACCGGATCCACATGTTCTGCAATGTTATGCTTGCAGCGAAGACCACCAGACCAAGAACGACAAATTCCAGGCCGACGCGTGTCATTTCAGGCACCCGGCTTCCGTCAGAATCTTTTCGAGCCCGTAGGCGCGCGAACCCTTCAGCAACAGGGCATCATCTTTGGAGAGCTCCGCATCGAGCGCTCTCGACACTTCGTCGGGACTGCAATAATGAAGGAAAGGAGCGACTGTTTTTTTCTGTTTGCCTGTTCCCTTCCACTCCTCGCCGACGAGGAAGACACCCTCGAGGTCGAGGTTCCTGACAGTCCGGAGAATGTCCTGATGCCAGAAGGTGGAATTTCGCCCTAGCTCTTTCATACCCCCGAGCACGGCGTATTTCTTCCCTGTGACGGGAAGTCTTGCAAGGTTTTCGAGAGCCTGCTTCATGGAAAGCGGATTGGCGTTGTATGTTTCGTCGATGCACCAGACTCCCGTGGAGGTTTTTCTTACGGTACCCCTTCCGGAAATGGCCCTGAGCATTTCCAAAGCGTCCTGCATCTGTGCGTCTTCGATTTTGAAAAGATCTCCCATTGCAACGGCATATGCAAATGCGTAGGCGTGTTGTGGTCCGAAAATCAGGGATGTGAAACGACGTGATTTTCCATTGGCGATTATCCCGACATGAGTCTTGATGGTGTCTCCTGTGAGGGAAAAACCCATATCTTTCAGACGATACGTTCCTTTTCGAAAGCCGGCCGAAATGCGGTCGAAAACTTTCTCCGTTGCATCGAGTCCTTTTTCGAGAATTTCAGAATCCCCGTTGTACAGCAGTCGCTTCAATCTTGGTGAATCGAGGACCCGTATTTTTTCTTCCAGAACACCACGGACATTCTCGAGCCCTTCCAGGTGGCCTGGCCCGATGGCCGTGATCACCGCCGTCGTCGGAGGGTAACTGGCAGTCATGTCCGCAATTTCACCAGGGTGATTCGTTCCCATTTCGAGAATCAGGATCTCTGTATCCAAAGGCATTTCGAGGATCGTTAGAGCGCAACCGATCCAGGTGTTATAGCTTTCCCTCGCCGAATGGACCCGGAAACGCTTTTTCAAAACAGCGGAAATACACTCTCGTGTGGTTGTTTTTCCCACAGTGCCCGTTACCGCGATGACTTCCCGCAGGGAGGATTTCCGCCGGAACACATGGGCTGCCAATTTTCTCAGCGCCGCGGGCGTATCCTCCACGAGGAGAAAAGATATGTCCCTTGCAGATTCAATGAGGAGGGAGCCTGCCTTGTTCTCCTCCACTACAATATACGAGGCGCCCCTGGAAATGGCGTCATCGATAAAGGCGTGCCCGTCGGTATTTGTGCCCGAAAGAGCGATAAACCCATCCCCGTTTTGCACCTTCCGGCTGTCGGTCCTGAGAGCCGGCCCCAAGGGCATGTCGGTTCCCCGGAGTTTGCCGCCGGTAATTCCTGCTGCCTCGTCAAGGGTCAGGTATCGGGTATGGCCGGAATTCAGCACAGCACCTTCCCCCTTGTCCGGCCCCATTCAGCTATCGCTTCTGCATCATTATATGGAATACGGCGTTCTCCAAAGATTATATGGCGTTCAGGGCCTTTTCCGGTGACGAGGACGACGTCTTTCTCGTCAGCGTTGTCAAGAGCCTTCCATACTGCTTCCTTGCGATCGATAACTATTCTTGGAGTACTGCAACCACCCTCAATGGCCCCCTGCCTTATAGCCTGAGCGATCTTGAGTGGGTCCTCGCTCCTCGGGTTGTCCATGGTGATGATCAGTTCATCCGCAAATTGCGCAGCAATTTTGCCCATCACGGGCCGGTTTTCTTCATATCGCTCACCACCGAGGCCGAAAACGAGCCAGACCCGTCCTCTGCAGGTTTCCCTGACGGCATTGAGGACATTCATGAGCGCATCAGGCGTGTGGGCATAATCGACCAGAGCTGAAGGGCCCTCTTCGAATTGCCACCTTTCAAGCCGGCCGGGAACAGTTTCCATTGAAGAAAGACCTTTTTTGACCGTTTCCGGATCGATTCCGGACGCAAGCGAAAATGCAGTTGACGCAAGAGCGTTGTAGACATTGTAGCGACCAATCAGCGGGAATCGGAGTTCGAATTTGTTGTGAGTCGAACCTTCGGGATAACGGATTTGCACTGACGAGCCTGAAAGGTTCATGGATCGGATGGACCCATGGATATACATTCCGTGGCCCGGGTGGAGGATACTCTCGATTCCGTAAAAGACGATTTTGCCGGCTGCGTTGTCACCAAGCCGAGCTCCGTAGTTATCATCTGCGTTGATCACGGCCAGTGACTCTTCATTTTTCGCATAATGCGAGAACAACAGCGATTTCGCCGAAAAATAGCGCTCCATGTTTCCGTGAAAGTCAAGGTGTTCTTCAGTCAGGTTGGTGAACACACTGGCGTCGAACCGGCAGCCTGACAATCGTCCCTGAGCGAGACCATGGGAGGAAGCTTCCATTACGCAGGCCCTGCATCCGTTTTTGAGCATTGCCCCGAGCATCCTCTGGATGTTCGTCGATTCCGGTGTCGTCCTGTCAGCTTCCCGGGGGCCTTTCCCCGTATCGTAGAAAATCGTGCCGATCATGCCGGTCTTGTATCCGCCCTCCTGGAGTATCCCGCGAATCATGTGGGCCGTGGTGGTTTTCCCGTTTGTCCCGGTGACGGCGATCATCATCATCGAATCAGAGGGGTTGCCATGGATTGAGGCCGCAACCTTGCCGAGGACTGACCTCACATCTTTCACAATAATCTGGGGAATATCGCTTTCAGGAAGTTCCCTTTCACACAACAGGGCGACGGCGCCTTTTTGGAAGGCTTCGTCGGCGAAATCATGTCCGTCGAAACGGCTTCCCGGGACGCAGGCAAAAAGACAATTTTCCGTGACCCTTCGGGTATCATGGGTGCAGTCGAGCACGTCGACTTCCATGCAATCGACAGCGGCCGTGCCTGCAGGAGGAAGGAGCCTTGACGCATCATGTTCTTTTTCAAGCATCGAGATGATCAGACCCAGCTTCATCTCAAAAAGGCCTCCATGTCATCGTTTTGTCCTTTCCCACGCTTTCGTGGCATGAAGTCATGCCTGTGGAACCGACCGGTTTTACTCACGAGGTTATTTTTAACACATTTTCGAGAATCTTCCTAAAGACCGGGACGGCCACCCGCCCTCCCAGGTACTCGCCACTTCGGGGGTGTCCTACGGTCACGAAAAGAAGATGGCTGGGCTGCTCCACCGGCCAGAATCCGACGAAAGAAGAGACATAGGTTTTTTCAAGGTAGATGCCGCCCTTCGCAACCTGAGCCGTTCCCGTTTTTCCTCCCACCCGTGGAGTCCCCACGAATGCCGCCCTGCCCGTGCCTTCGGAAACGACTTTTTCGAGGACTCCCTTGAGATATCCGGCGATCTCGTTGGAAAGTACTGTAAAACGCGCCTCAGGCTTTCCCTGGTAAAGAGGCGTGCCGTCGGGTAACAAGGCTTCCTTCACAACAAAGGGTTTGAGAAGACGGCCTCCGTTGACGACGGCGGAAAGAGCCATGGCCATTTGCAATGGTGTGACTCCCAGCCCTTGCCCGATGGCGATGTTTGCCGGGACTGATCCCCTCCATCTGTCCGGCGTGTTCAGGAGCCCTTTCTCTTCTCCAGGTAGTCCGATACCGGTTTGTGAACCGAATCCCCATTGTGTCAACGAGCCGTAGGTCATGTGCGGATCCATCCTGTTGCCGATGGTGGCCATGCCCACATTGCATGATTCAATGAGGAGCTCGGGGAATTGAAGCTTCCCGTGAGTGGTGATGTCGTGGATCACGACGTCGGCTATCCTGATTTTCCCATGACATACGAAACGTTCATTGCGGTTTGTGATTGCGTTTGAAAGAGCTATTCCGGCAATGACAGGCTTGAGCGTCGAACCTGGTTCATAAACTCTCCCTATGGCATTGTTCAGAAGGACATTTCCGGTAGAAAATGTTTCTCTCTTGTTCGGGTTGAAATCCGGGATGCTGCACATGGCCTGGACTGCTCCGCTTTCGGGATTTACCATCACAGCGGCACCCCATTCCGCTTTATGCCTGGTCACGGCCTCCTTCATGTACTTTTCCACGATATGCTGGAAACGGGAATCGATGGTGAGCCGCAACATCCCCGTTTTTGGCATTGTGCCGAGGCTGTCTCCAGGGGAGACAGCGACGATGTTCCCGCCGGCATCCTTGGCGAAAACCCTGCTTTGGGGAGGAGAATAAAGCAGATGATTCCAAAAGAGTTCAAGTCCGGCAAGTCCGTTGTCATCGATGTCGCAAAACCCGAGAACGTGAGAAAGCGTCCGCCCCTGGGGGTAGATTCGGCGCGTTTCCCTGACGTGAAACAGGCCGGGTACGTCAAGGCTCAGGATTTTCGCGGCTTTTTCGGAATCAACCTTTCGGGCCACTGAAAAGTACCTTCCCGGGAGGTCGGTTTTGATTTTCTCGTAGGTGGCCTTTGACACAAAGGGTTTCAGGACCTCTGCATTGGACGGATCCCAGATGACCGGATCAATGAAAAAACTTGTGGCGGGAGCGGAAAGAGCAAGAGGTATCCCGTTGGTATCCTCGATGAGGCCTCTTGTCGTGCTGAGAGTTATGCGTGCCCAATATTGCGACTTGGCTTGCGACATCACTCTCGGGTCGGGATGGAAGTGCAGATTGTACAAACGATAGAAGAAAACGAAAAAACAGAGAAGGAGAAGAATCCAGTAAAGCCCCGGAAATCGTCGCATGAGACACCGCAAGTCCTCTCTCGGAAAGTTTTGAGCCTATTGTCGCGCTAAGGCTTTTCGGGTCAGAAGATTCATGATTCTTCCGACCATGGAGGCCTCATTTTTTGAAGCTCCCTCCCCTTTTGTATCATTTCCCCCCCTGGCAAGCATCGGTTCGCTCTTTGACGTGACCCGAACAACGGCCACCCCGGGAGCACTTTTCATACCAAGATCATTCGTTGCCTTGGCGAAGACGCGTGAGGGACTCACAAGTCGTGCAAGTTCCTTCTCGAGGCTGTCCTGAGTGTCTTCTTTTGAGACGAGCTGCTGTTGAAGGTGGGCAAGCCGATATTCAAGGGAAAGGGAGTAAAGCCTCAGCCCGACGAGACCCGTCAGAAGCACTGTCAGTAGTATACAGGCAACCAGATAGATCGGAACACTCCTTTTGTTTCTGCGGTGTTGAACTGTCTGAAGAATCATTTCTGACGGCATGTACCTCACTCACCTCTTGCTTTGTGTCTCCTGGAACAGGAAAGCCCGTAACCGGGCACTGCGGGCCTTCTTGTTTGCATAGACTTCTTCTTCCGAAGGTTTGACCCCGCCCCGGTGAATAAAACCGCCAAGACCTTTGGAGTACAGGTCACGAAGACTGTGCTTTACAATACGGTCCTCCAGGGAGTGATAACTGACGAAAGCAATTACCATCCCGGGTTTGGCGGTTTTCGCACAATTACCGATCGCCTCTTCAAGTGCCTGCAGTTCATCATTGACGGCTATCCGCAGTGCCTGAAACACCTTTCTTGCCGGATTTCTGCCCATCTTGCGTTGCACCGGTGCGGGAATCGTCCGGCGGATGACGCTGACAAGTTCCTGTGTGCTGGTTATTGGACCGCTTTTTTCACGGTGCTTCACGATACCTCGTGCGATTTTCAGTGAGAATCGCTCTTCCCCGTAGTTCCTGAATATTTTCGCCAGATCTTCCACAGGACGCGTATTCACAATTTCTTCGGCGGTAACCGAGGGCGACAAACCGTTTGTTCCGTTTCCCATCCGCATGTCGAGAGGTCCGTCCAGGTCAAAGGAAAAACCTCTTTCAGCAACGGACAGCTGGAGGTTGGAAACGCCGAGGTCGAAAACGATTCCATCAGGACCTTGCCAGTCTTCTTCGTCAAGAATTTGGTCAAGGTACCGAAAATTGCCCTGTCTGAAAAGAACGCGCGAGCCGAAGACTGATAGCCTTTTTTGGGCCTCATCTAGGGCCTGCCTGTCCCTGTCTATTCCTAACACGCACACGTTTTGCCACCGACTCAAAAAGGCCTCGGAGTATCCACCGAGTCCCAGGGTCGCATCGACGATTCTCTCAAGCCGAGGGGCCTGCTCCAGCGCGTCACACACTTCTTCAACCAGAACCGGGATATGTTCGATCACAAGCCCTCGACCTCCTCTGCGATTTCCGGAAGATCGCTCTGGACATCCTCCACATAGGAATCCCACGTTTCCTTGTTCCAGAGCTCCACGTGGTCTCCGACACCGACGACGCTTATATCCTGAGAGAGTTTTCCGTGGCTTCTCAGATGAGGCGGGATAAGGGCGCGTCCCGATGAATCGAACTGAATCTCATGAGCCATTGCGAGAAGCAGCCTTGTAAAATCGCGGGTTTTTCCTTTTGAAAAGGGGAGCTGCTGCAGCTTCTCGAGAATGGTGCTCCAGTCTTCTGCAGAATAGATGGCAACGCAACGGTCAATTCCAATAGTCGCAATGGCGCCTTCTCCCAATTCATCCCGGAAGCGGGAAGGAAGAACGACTCGGCCTTTCGTGTCCATCTTGTGTTCATAGGTTCCCACCAGCATGGGATTTTCCTCCCATTTCATGCCATCTTCTGCCACTTTTCTCCACTCTAGCACCATTTAATCAACACATAAGGGACTAATAGCCTATTTGTTCTCTGAGTCCATAGGCTAATAGTCCTTGTTTCTTTTTGTGGATAAAACGTAGAAGTAGAAAAGAGACACTGGAAGGTTGTTTCGTTGTGGGCTGGAAGAGAGCATCCCGTAAGCCGGGTTCTGTGTCATGCGGCCATTTCTCTGGAATCAGGCTCGCGCCTGATTTCAAGCGACCGTACCCGAGGGTCGGCGGGCCACCTCATCCCCTCCTATTCGGTCTTGCTCCGGGCGGGGTTTACCGAGCCCGCTGGTCACCCAGCGGCTGGTGAGCTCTTACCTCACCTTTTCACCCTTGCCCGGCACTCACCGGTGGAACGGGATACCTTCGTCAATAGTCATGGCTGTTTCCCTGCTGAAATGGTATCCCACTCGGCGAGTGAGTGCCGGGCGGTTTGTTTCTGTGGCACTTTCCTTGGGTTTGCACCCACTGGAGTTTCTCCAGCGCCCTGCCCTGTGGAGCCCGGACTTTCCTCTGTTTCAGTACAAAACAGCGGCCGCAAGGGATACTCTCTTCCGAAGGGAGATTATAACACTTTTGCTGGAACGTCGAGGAAGTCTATCAAATCTGCGCAGGGGGTATCTTCAAAAACAAGGCTGCCCGCGTGAAATACCACGGGCAGCCTTGTGGTGCCGGAATGTTATCGGGCTCAATGTTTCAGGAGCTTTAATGAGATCTGACGATTTCCTTGATCCGCATGAGCCGGCTGAGATTTGAACGTTCCTGCTCGTCCAGCTTCATCGTTATGTATCCGATGGTTTCCTTGAAGGAAGGAATCAGGACATGTTCCAGGGCGTTGACGCGTCGTCGTGTTCGTTCGATTTCCACTGCCATCAGTCGAAGGCCCTTTTCCTCGGCGGAGAGTGAAATGAGCCTCGGGATGAGCCGCGAAAAACGTTCCAGTGCCACGTCAAGGCTGCCTGGTGAATTTGCCAGACCGTAATTCAGCGCGCGGCCTTCCTGGGTGGCGGTATATTCCGGGACCAGGACGCTCATGACGTTTTTGTAGGAAACATCAAGCTTCATTGAAGTCCCGCTGATCATCAATGCCTGTTCCAGCATTGCGGGAAGCGTTTGTGCCCTCGCGAGAAGGAAGCTCTTGTAGCATTCCGCCAACTCCGCCTCGATCTCTTCCCTTTCTTTCTTCACTGCCTTGGCACGGGAAAGGAAAGCCTTTATCAGGGCGTCCTGTTTATCCTTGAGCAGTTTGTGACCGCGCTTCGCGACGGCATGGCGCTTCTTGAGCCGGTTCAGCTCCATTCTGTTGGGGTTCACGTTCATCTTTTTTGCCATGAATACCCTCCCTGGCTTTGGACCTCAATACCGTCGCTGTGGTTCAGGAATTTTTCCCTTGTTTAGTCGTTTCCTTTGTTTTGTCTTCGTTTTCCTGTTCTTTGTCTTCCTGTTCTTTGTCTTCAGACATGAGTGGCTTGAGATATTTTTCGATGTATTCATCCCTGACACGTTTCAGCTCTGACAGCGGCATTCCTTTCAGAAGCTCCCAGCCCTTTTCAAGCGTGTCTTCAATGGTACGGTTTTCATATTCGCCTTGACGGACATAGCTGTCCTCGAATTCATCGGAAAACTTCGCAAAGGCCTTGTCCTCTTCGGTCAAGGCGCCTTCGCCGAGGATGGTGGCGAGCTCTTTCGCTTCCTTGCCCCTTGCGTAGGCGGCAAAGAGCTGGTTCATCAGATCGGCATGGTCTTCACGGGTTTTCCCCTTTCCGATTCCCTTGTCCTTGAGGCGTGACAGTGATGGCAGTACGTCCACAGGCGGGTAAATGCCCTTTCGATGCAACGTCCTGCTGAGTATGATCTGTCCTTCCGTGATGTAGCCTGTCAGGTCCGGAATCGGGTGCGTCTTGTCGTCTTCAGGCATGGTCAGTATGGGAAACTGCGTGATGGAGCCCTTCCTGCCTTTAAGACGGCCTGCACGTTCGTACATGGTCGCAAGGTCAGTGTACAGGTAGCCCGGGTACCCGCGACGTCCAGGCACTTCTTTTCTGGCGGCGGATATTTCCCTGAGGGCTTCGCAATAGTTCGTAAGGTCCGTCAGAATGACAAGCACCTGGTAGTCATTCTCGAAGGCAAGGTATTCGGCACAGGTCAAAGCAAGTCTCGGCGTCGTGATCCGTTCAATGGCCGGGTCATCGGCAAGATTGACGAACATGACGGTTCTTTCGATCGCTCCCGTTTTCCTGAAATCATCCATGAAGAAAGAGGCTTCCTCAAAGGTGATCCCCATGGCGGCAAATACGACGGCGAAATCCTCGTGTCCTCCGAGAACCGTCGACTGTCTTGCCACCTGAGCGGCAATCCGGTTGTGAGGCATGCCGCTTCCGGAGAAAATCGGCAGCTTTTGCCCCCTGACCATTGGATTCATTCCGTCGATCGTGGAAATGCCTGTTTGAATGAACTCCGACGGATAGTCCCTGGAATACGGGTTTATGGGATATCCGTTGATGTCCAGCATCTCCTCGGGGATGATGGGTGTTCCACCGTCAATGGGGTCTCCCCTTCCGTTGAAGATGCGTCCGAGAATTTCCTTGCTGACTGGAAGTCTCAGTACCTTGCCCGTAAAGCGGACTTTAGTTTCACTGACGTCAATTCCCGAAGTCCCCTCAAAAATCTGTACAAGAGCCCTGTCGGTCGAAATCTCAAGCACACGGCCCCGACGTCTTTCGCCGTCGGGAAGCTCGATTTCCACGAGTTCATCGTATCTGACATCTTCGACTTTTTCGACCACGATCAGCGGGCCCGACAGGTCGGAAATGGTTCGGTACTCTTTAGGCAACATCGCCGATGCTCCCCTCCGGCAGTAATTTGTTTACCTGCTGTTTCATTTCGGGCTCAAGCTCGTCGATGCTTCCGAGGTCATCCTCGCTCAGGTAGCGCATTCGCGCAATCTTTTCGCGAACCTCGAGTCCGAGTATGTCGTTCAGCAATGCTCCCCGCTTGAGAGCATCCATGCAGAGGTCGTGGAAGGTCATGATTGTTCGCAGCATCTTCGTCTGCTTGTCCATGGAGGCATAGGTATCGATCTCGTGGAAAGCGTTCTGGTGAAGGAAGTCTTCCCTGATCGACTTTGCTGTTTCCAGGATCATCCGCTCATCTTTTGAGAGAGCGTCAATACCCACGAGCCTTACGATCTCACGGAGACGATCTTCTTCTTCCAGAACACTCATAGCTCGGGTACGCATGGTGCTCCATTCGCCGTCGTATTGATTATCCCAGTATTCATCGAGATTAGCGGTATAAAGGGAGTAGCTCTGAAGCCAGTCGATTGCAGGGAAATGCCGTTGATAGGCAAGATTTGCATCAAGGCCCCAAAAGACCTTGGTTACCCGGAGAGTGTTTTGGCTGACCGGTTCGGAAAGGTCCCCGCCGGGAGGGGAAACGGCGCCGATGGCGCTGACGGACCCCTGGCGTTCGTCACTTCCCAGGCAGATCGCCCTTCCGGCGCGCTCATAGAAGGATGCAAGCCGCGTACCCAGATAGGCCGGGTATCCTTCTTCACCGGGCATTTCCTCAAGACGGCCTGATATCTCTCGCAAGGCCTCGGCCCAGCGGCTTGTCGAGTCGGCCATCAGGGCGACGGAATACCCCATGTCCCGGTAATATTCGGCCATCGTGATGCCCGTATAAATACTGGCTTCCCTTGCAGCAACAGGCATGTTGGAAGTATTGGCGATCAAAACGGTCCTTTTCATGAGCGGGTGTCCCGAGCGAGGGTCTTCAAGCTCGGGGAATTCGAGAAGGACGTCGGTCATTTCATTTCCTCGTTCGCCGCATCCCACGTAGACGACGATTTCCGCATCGGCCCACTTGGCAAGCTGATGCTGGATGACCGTTTTCCCGGATCCGAAGGGGCCCGGCACACAAGCGGCGCCGCCTCGTGTCATCGGGAAAAAGGTATCAACCACTCTTTGTCCTGTCGTCAGCGGTACGTTCGGCGGGAGCCTTCTGGATACAGGCCTCGACATCCTGACAGGCCAATTCTGGATCATGTTGATTTCATGTTCCTTTTCGCCGCTTTCGATCACGGCGATGGTTTCCTCCACAGTGAAATCTCCGGACTTTATTTCCTTCAGGGTCCCCTTGACGCCCGGTGGAACCATGATCCGGTGCTCGACGAGGACTGTTTCCTGAACAATGCCGAGGATGTCGCCTCCGGCGACTTCCGTTCCCTTCTCGAGCTTCGGCTCAAAGGTCC
This sequence comes from uncultured Synergistaceae bacterium, assembly GCA_964515395.1. Classification (GTDB taxonomy): domain Bacteria; phylum Synergistota; class Synergistia; order Synergistales; family Thermovirgaceae; genus UBA1876. The sequence goes on from CAZERC010000003.1 coordinate 86,449, forward strand.
ACTTTTTCTTCCTGTCAAGGGCAGGGACGTCGATACCTCTTGAGATAAAGGGACTGTCAGCGGCTTTTTCGATGAGATTCAAGGGCCGCTGAACTCCGTCGAAAAACTGCTCGATCAACCCTGGGCCCAGTTCGACGCTCAGGGGAGCGCCGGTACTGATAACCTTTTCCCCTGGAAGGAGTCCGGAAGTTTCCTCATAAACCTGTATCGATGCCGTATCGCCTTTGAGCTCGATGATCTCTCCCACGAGGCCGATCTCGCCCACACGCACGACGTCGTACATTGAAGCTCCGCCCATCCCGCTTGCGACAACGAGAGGGCCCGAAATTTTGGAAATGGTACCCTGAATGTTTTTTGCCATGGCCACCACCTGTTGTGTTCCTGAATTTTTAAAATCCTATCTCCTGTGTTTTTTCATTCCACTGAAAAAATGTCCATTCCGACAGCCCGTTCCACGCTTTCACGAATCGCTTCCACTCCGATACCTGTTGAGCCGTGTACGCCCGGGACAGGAAGGATGCTGATCGGGTAGCCTTCATTCAACTCCCGAATAAATTCCTGGTTTGCCGTAAACAGGTTGTCGACGAGAAACACGACGGCGTACTGTTCCCTCAGAAGCTGTCTCAGAAGCGTCTCAAGGTCTTCGGTCGCGTCATCCTGACCTGCCACGTAGGGGTCGATTCCTACAGCCTGGAAAGGGAGAATGCTTTCATAATCTCCCACAGCGGCCATTTTCAGATTTCCGGGGTTACTGGACATTTCTGAGCAACCTCCTCAGTGATTCCCTGTCGACGCCGCTGGACACCCCGACGAGGATGACACGCACGTTTTTGCTCTCGCTCTCTTTGGCCCACAGGTAGGTCAAAATGTTTTCAGGCGCAAAGGTGCTGTATCGATACGGTTTGAGAACGTCCGTAATGTAATCGTCGAGAGCCTTTTCGAGATCGACTACGAGGTCGTCGGTATTCCCGGATTCGGGCATTTCCCCAAAGGCTGTGGAAACGTCGGCAAAATTGAGGATGCGACCCCATCCCTCAACGGGTTCCGCAATGAGCGAGAGGATTCTGTCCCGTGAAATCCATCCTCCGTCGTGAATGAAAGGAGCGGCTTGTCCAACATCCATTTCGATTCTTCTGAGACGGAAAATATTTCTCACGTTTTCCGCGTCGATTTTTGCACGAACCCAGGCATCGACCCCATTATGACCCACCCGTTCTGCGATTTGCCGCATCGTTGAAAAAAGATGGGAATCCAGGGTCGTCTCGACGGCGAGAATGTCATGGGTCTGTTCCCATTGCATGATGCATTCGGGCACGATGCGGTGAAATCCGAAGGGCAGAAGCCGATAGTCTTCACTTTCCACAGCAATGACGAGATCATCGACGGGAACATTTCCGAGTTTCGTAAGGAGATCCGTCCGTTTTTTCGAACCCCGCTGCTTTTGTATCTGTCCCTTGAGAAGAACCTTGATGTTGTGGATATCATAAGGAAGCCGGCAAAGTTGCGGAAGCTCCGGGTCGGGAGAGAAACGCGTCACTTCATCATAGGCTTCCTGTAATTCGGAAAAGATGGCGTGCTCAAAATCCTGCGTTCCCTTCTCGTCAGAGAGCCACTTGGCATAATGGGTTTCCCCAAGAGCTTTCAGCGCGTCGTCAACTTTCTCGCTGTCAAGCAACCTTTGGAAATACGCATTGTCGAGCAGACGCTTTTCCATTGCACGCAATCTTGAAACAGCATAGCCATATCCAGTTACCTGGGTCATTGACCAAAGCCCTCCAGTTCCCTACTCGGAAAAGAGGCTTTTGACGATTCCCGCCTCAAGGTCTTCCCGAAGACTATCGAGAAGCATTGTGAAAGAACAGTTGATATCGATGTTTCCCTTTCGGTAGACGAAACCGCCTCGAGTCTGTAGACGGTCTTCGGACAGTTCAATCCGGGTCCCGTTTTCATCGTTGAATTTCTTGAGCCAGTCAGTTGTCAGAACCTTTTCTTCCCTGCCTGGTACGACCACACCTTCACCCTCTTCTGAAGCCTGTTGAAGAAGGGATTTGATAAATTTCTCGTATTCAGAGGTGTCCATCTGCTGCAGTCTTTCCAGTGCCTTGTCGAAAACCTGATCGATGAGTTTTCTTCGGGCTCCAAGTTTCATCTTCTGGACATCGAGTCTGGCGACTATTTTCCGCCTTTCGAATATTTCAGGTTTTTCCTTTTCAAGTTTCCTGTCATATTCTTCCTTGAGTTTTCTTGTCTCATCCGCAGTGTTTTTCCTGATTTCCTCGACCTGTTTTTTTGCCTTGTCGAGAATTTCTTCGGACTCTTTTTTTGCATCCGCCTCTATGCGTTTCTTGATGTCATCCAAAGCCATACCGGTCACCCCTTGACGCCCGGCCTAAAACTGGATGCTGTTCAACAGAATGATGCTCATGAGAAGTGCGAAAACAGCATAGGTTTCGACCATGGCGGGAAGAATGACGGCTTTGCCGGTTTCTTCAGGCCGCTTCGAAATGAGCTGGATACAGGCGGCCGAGGTCTTCCCCTGTGCAATGCCTGAATAGTATCCTGCAATGGCTATCGGGAGACAGGCGAACATGACTCCAAGTCCTTGCCAGACGTTGACTGTGACGGCTTCGCCACCAATGAGGCCCACCTTGAGAATGGCGAAGAAGGCCGTCAGGAGTCCGTAAATCCCCTGTGTCCCGGGGAGTGCCTGGAGAAGAAGGACGAGTCCGAATTTGCCAGGATCTTCCGTCATGATTCCAGCTCCCGCTTCACCTGCAATTCCGATACCGATTGCCGAGCCGGAGCCCGCGAAACCTACGGCGAGAGCCGCACCAAGAACCGCCAACATAATTCCAAGAAGTTCCATGTCAGATGACACTCCTCTCAATACATACTGAATCAAACAAGTGTGATGAACTTGTCAAACGGTTATTGCGCCTTTTCTGCTTCCACCGGCTGCACCTTGACGTATTTCGTGTCGTAGGCAAGGGGTTCGAATGCCCTTCCGCCTCCGCTGTAAAACTTGCTGAAAAATTCCACGTACTGAAGACGAAGGGCGTGGATGAATGCACCGAGGGTGTTGACCGTCACACTAAAAAGGTGGCCGCCGATAAATAAAATTACCGCCAGGATCATACCGACAAAAGGTATGTCGATGACCAGGCCTGTCAAGGTATTGATGATCATGGCAACCGCCGACGTAGCGAGGCCGAGGGCGAGTAGCCTGCTGTAGCTCAGAACATCACCGAGGTAGGAGGTAATATTGTACAGGCTCAGGAGGCCTGAAAGGGCCTTGCTCACAAAACCGGATTTTTCCCTGCCTTGTGTCGTGACCAAGAGGGCCACACCGGCAAAGGCCAGAATTTTTCCCAGGAGACCGGCAGTGTGTCCCATGATTCCTGATACGGAGCCTCCATATACGAGAAGTCCGGATATGAGTGCAATCCAGCCTCCCTGATCACCAAAGGCCGCAATGTAGTCTTCCTTCTGAAGGTTTTCCCACATTGCCAGGAAAAGGCCGAAAAGAACCTGTATGACCCCCAGGGCCAGGGATATACCCAGAAAATTGATCGGGTTCTCCATGGGCTGCAGAAGGACGACGCTGTTTTTGATCCCACTGAGGAAACTCAAGGGCGCGAAGGCGTCGATCATATCGCCCAGCCAGCTGCCCGTTATCGCACCGAAAAAGATGGTGGAAGCAGCTCCGAGGAGGAGAAGGTTGAAGAAATTTCTCTTTTCTCCAGTGATCCTGTAACGTGAGAAGGACCACAGAATCAGTCCGGCGAGAAAAATCCCGTATCCCCCGTCTCCGAGACACATCCCGAGGAAAATGAACATGAACGGGGCCATTGGTACCGTCGGATCCATCCTGCCGTAAACGGGAAGACCGTAAAGTCGTGTCAACGGTTCGAAAGGAAGTGCCCACTTCGGGTTTGCCAGCATTGTAGGCGGATCGTCACCCGCAGAAGGATCCGGATCCTCCAGAACCACTTCCGTCTGGGATTCATAGGGTGCAAGCGTCTTGTGGAAGTCATCAAGAGCGTTTTCCGGAACCCAGAGCCTGATGATGCTGACGTCGCTGGTTCTTTCTCCTTGCAGAAGTGCTTCGTAGCGTTTGCGAAGGATGGCATGATAATCGGAAAGTTTGCGAACAGAAGGAACGTGTTCACTTGCCATCTTTTTTGAACTGTCTTTGAGTTCCTGCTCTTCCGCCAGAAGACGTTTTCGCTCGTCTGCAGTCTGTTTCATGGCCTGGGTGACCGTACCCTGAAGATCCTTCGGGAAATCTATCCGTGAGAAGGTTACTTGTGCGCTTGCTTCCGAAACGGAATCAGCGACGGACCTTGCATAAAGCATGATGACGGGAATCTGGAGGGCTTTTTCGCCTGCGGAGCCGAAAAAGAGCTCGCCTTGATTTCCTGCGGCTTTCTCGAAAGATGTTTTCAGCTTTTCCTTCTGGTCTGAAGGAATGGTGCCATACATGGAGGTCACGTTTTTCGTTCCCGCTGAAATCAGAGAGAGATCATAGGGAAAGTCCTCGAGTGTCTCCAGAACCGCCTGCCTGGAGTCAAGGTTCGACACCGCGCTGCGCAGTTCGACGAGCCTTCGCTCTACCTTCCTTGCCTTTTCCGAGATTTCCTCAAGATTGGTTCCCTGGACAAGTTTCTCGAGTTCCTCGATCGTAACGGGGGGTTTGTCAGAAAGCAGCTTGTCAAGCGTCCCCTGTTCATCCTCGTAATAGGGTTCAAGGAACCGGAGGATGAAACGGGCGTCAGAGGAGCTTTCTTCGGTCTCCCTGAGCTTGCGTGTGACGAGTTCCTTCCTTTTGTCGGTTTCGCTTTCTTCGAGAGGCAGAATTTCGCACGCCGAGAGCTTCTGGAGCTCTGCAACGATGTCCTCCGCCACACTCTGGTGCGCATAAACCGTTGCCTTCTTAACCTTTAGGACCGCCATACCTGTCAACCACCTCTTTTGCGACCCAGGCAGCTACATTTTCTATCTTTTTCTGATGGCGATGCACCAGATCTTCGGCTTCTTTTTTCCCCTGGGCAACAATCTTTTCTGCCTCCTGTTCGGCTTCTTTCTCGGTTTTCTTCAGAGTTTCACGGTATTCCCTGTGCATCGTCTGTTTCGATTCTTTCAGTTTTTTTTCTGCTTCCGACCGTGCTTCCGCGATCATTCGGGAAGCCTGGGACTTGGCATCCTGAACCGCTGATTCTGCCTTGTCTTCAGATTGCCGTATTTCTTCGGCAAGGTCCTTTGCCACCGATGGCACCTCCTTTCGATGCAGGTCGTTTGGGGAAATATAGGTACTCCATATGTTTTCGGGCAGGAGCCCGGTTTCGGTCAAACCCTGAAAAATTCTAATACCGGCATATCATTGTGTCAATTTTAACAATATTTCCGAATACATGTTCCATTCACACAAATTCAGGGAACAAACCTGCAGATTCGCTGAATGATCGGGCAAAAAAACATAAAGGAGTTGACCCCTCATCACAGGATAACAGAAATGGAGAAAAAATGGAGCGGACAACGGGATTCGAACCCGCGACCCTCGGCTTGGGAAGCCGATGCTCTACCGGCTGAGCTATGTCCGCTCTTCGATCGAACATTATATTCGGCCCCGGACGTTTTGGCAAGGACAAATGTGGATCATTTCTTTGCAGAGGCTCGCTCATGGTCTTTCGCAACAGGTTGCACCCGCTACAGAGTCAGGAAAGCGACGGTCTCGACATGGGGCGTCTGGGGAAACATGTCCAGGGGGACGATGCGAAGAATCCTGTAACCGTCCGAAATGAAGGAATTGAGATCCCGGGCGAGGGTTGCGGGGTTGCATGAAACGTACACGATCCGTTCAGGTTTCAAAGAAAGAATTTTTTGCCGTACCTCAACGCTGCAACCGGCACGCGGGGGGTCAAGCAACAAGGCGTCGCAGGAATCACGGGTTATGTGATCAAGAGCTTTTTCCGCGGTATCTTTGAGGACTCTGACATTGCGAAACCCGTTTCTGGCGAGGTTCTCCTTGAGATAGCCTGCGGCTTCCGGCCATGATTCCGCAGCATGAAGAAAGGATGCTTTCTCGGCAAGACCAAGCGTCATTGTGCCGGCACCGCTATACAGTTCGACAATGTTTTGCCCGTTGTCAAATCCGTTCAGAGCTTCTTCGACAAGCGTTTCAGTGAGAAGTGAGTTGACCTGAAAAAAGGAGCTGGCCCCGAATCTGAGCCTGTAGCCGCCGAAGTTTTCCTCGATGTATTCAGTTCCCGCAATGTGTTCCGTGTGCGTGCCAAAAACCCTGTTCCCACGTTTTCTGTTGATGTTGACAAACACAGACGGTGACGCGTAGTCGGATCTGTTTTTCAGGAAATTACAAAGCCTTTCAAGGTCTATCCTTTCATGGTTCCGCAATCGTTCACGTACCACGAGGATAAGTGACGTTTCTCTATCTTTTGTCGCACGCAACGAGACATGCCGGAGAAAACCTGAATGCCTCTTTTCATCGTACCCACGCCACCCGAGAAGATCCATCATGGCTGGAATGTCCTGCATCATCGCTTCCAAGGGTTCCTGAAGGACCGGGCAGGTGTCGACCGGGACAAGATGATGACTGTTTCGTCTGAAAAAACCGAATCTTGCTGATTTGCCATGTTTCACGACAGGAAAGATCGCCTTGTTCCTGTAATGCCATTCCCCCGGGCTTTCTATGCAGTCCTCGACCATGGAGGAATACTCGTTGCCCAATTCTTTCATGAGCGCATCCTGAACTCTGCGCTTCTTCAGTAAACACTGGAATCCGTAATTTGCATGCTGAAGGGAACATCCCCCGCAAAGATCAAACCAGCGGCATTTAGGAACACGCCTGTGCGGGCTTGTCTCCAGTATGTCCTGGATATCCAGTATTCCATAGGTTTTTTTGAGAGATGAAATGCGTCCCAGCACCGTCTCTCCCGGGAGGGCTCCGGGGACGAAGAACACGAAATGTTCTTCCCCGTGTCTTGCTACGCCTTCTCCGCGGCTGTTTACTGAAGAGATCTCTACGGTTAACGTTTTACCTGTCTCCCGTTTCATCGTTTTTTGGCCGCAACTCCTTCACCGTCTTGACGGGCATACACCAGGAACGCAGCAGTTCCCAATCTGCTGCGTTCCTGGTGTTCGTGCGCTGTCCCGGTTTGCCGGCGTTGCGCTCAGCTCATCAGTGCGTAGCCTTCATCGAAGGCAAGTTCGTTCATTTCCTCTGTCCCACGGGGGACTCGTGCAAGAATGGCCTTTTTCAGATGTTCCGGCTGCAGCAGGCCCTCTTTTTCCAGAACATGGGCGGTGGCGCCGAGAGCGACCATGTTCGTTACCAGTTCCCGCCCGACTTTTTCCCGAGCTGTCTTGACAATGGGCAGCGCGTAAATTTGGGCGTCCATGTCCGGTTTCTCCGTCACATAGGTGTCGTCAAGGATGACCGTTCCGCCGGGCGCGGTATCGTTGACGAATTCATCACAGGCATTCTGGTTCAGAATAACCTGGAGATTTGGTTTCGATGTCTTGGGATAATCAATCTCGCCCCTTGAAATAACCACTTCCGACTTGGATTTACCGCCACGCGCTTCGGGTCCGTAGGATTGTGTCTGAACAGCATTCAGGTCAGCGTAAAGTACTGCAGCCTCCCCGGTGATAACGGCGGCGAGGATGATCCCCTGCCCGCCCGAACCGGCAAAACGGATTTCATAACGCTCGCTCATGCCTTTTTCCCCCCGAGGCTGTCGATGAGCTTCTCGTAGCCTTCCGTGTATTCAGGCAAATCCTTCTTGACAAACTCACCGACGATGATTTTCCCTTCCAGTTCCTCCCCGGACATGGAGGAAGCCTTTGTCAGCGGGACCGACGCCGATTTGAGGTAGTTCAGATTGTCGATAGGGGTTCTCCGCTTGTTTCTTCTGCCAAACTGGGTATGACAGCTCGAGATGATTTCCACTACCGAGAACCCTTTGTGCTCGACTCCGTTTTTGATGTATTTCTCGCAAAGCACGGGGTTGGCTATCGTTGCGCGTGCGACGTAACTTGCTCCGGAACCCTGCGCGAGTTGGCAGATGTCGAAAGGCGGATCGATCGCGCCGTAGGGCGCCGTCGTTGCCTTTGCACCGATAGGTGTGGTCGGTGACGCCTGCCCGCCGGTCATGCCGTATATGTTGTTGTTCATGACGACTGCTGTGATGTCAATGTTTCTCCTGCAGGCATGTATAAAGTGATTGCCTCCGATGGCTGTACAGTCTCCGTCCCCCATGACATCAACGATGGTCAGCTCCGGGTTGGAAAGCTTGATACCAGTCGCGAAGGCGAGCGACCTGCCATGGGTGGTATGGACGGTACATGCATCAATGTATCCGGGCATCCGGCTCGAGCAACCGATGCCAGAGGCGATGACTGTTTCTTCCCGCTTTTTTCCGCAGTCGTTGAGGGCCCTGAGTATGGCGTGGAGGATAACTCCGTGGCCGCAGCCCGGGCACCACAGATGCGGAAAGAACTGTTTTCTGAGCCAATCCATTACTTCTGGGCGTGGCATGCTTAGGCCACCTCCTCGATTTTTTCAAGGATCTCATCGGGTTTGAACAGTTCTCCGTTGACGAGGTTGTAGGGCACAACGCGGGCTTTCCCGTGAACGGCGCGCTCTACTTCGAGAACCATTTGGCCGTAATTCAGTTCCGGAACAAGGACAGTTTTGGCCTTCTCGACGATTTTTTCGATCTCTTTGTCCGGGAAGGGCCAAAGAGTCACCATTCTGAAAGATCCGGCTTTGATTCCCTTTTGGCGGGCCATGCGCACGGCGCTGAGCGCTGTTCTCGCGACGCTGCCATAGGATACGACGAGAATTTCCGCATCGTCCGCATTCTCGGTTTCGTATTCCACGATTTCGTCCCTGTGGGCATTGACCTTGTCCATGAGGCGTCGTGTCTTCTTTTCGATTTCCTCGGGGCAGCTTGTCGGAAAACCCCATTCGTTATGGGTAAGCCCGGTGACGTGCCAGCGGTAACCGTCTCCATAGGAGGCCATGGGTGGAAGATTGTCCTCGGGATCCGGTTTGTAGGGCCTGAATTCTTCAGGGTCCGCCGTCGGTTTTTTCCTGTCGACGAGTTCGGGTTTTTTCCCTTCGTCCAACGCAACACGTTCCCTCATGTGGCCAAGGACTTCGTCGCTCATGATCAGTACCGGTTGACGGAATCGTTCCGACATGTTGAACGCCTTGATGGCGATTTCATAACATTCCTGAACCGATGAAGGCGCATAGGCAATGGTCGCATGATCCCCGTGGGTTCCCCATCTGGCCTGCATGACGTCCTGTTGTGAGATTGATGTAGGCAGTCCCGTAGAGGGACCTCCCCGCATGACGTCTACAACGACTAGAGGGATTTCGGCCATGTATGCCAGTCCGAGGTTTTCCTGTTTGAGCGAAAATCCCGGTCCGGAAGTTGCCGTCATGGATTTTTTCCCTGTCAGCGACGCGCCGATGGCGGCAGCAATCCCGCCTATCTCATCCTCCATTTGGATGAATCGGCCGTTTCTCTTCGGCAATTCCCCGGCCATGACCTCAGCGATTTCAGATGATGGCGTGATGGGGTATCCGCCGAAGAAACTGCATCCCGCAGCGAGGGCTCCCTCGGCAATAGCTGCATTTCCCTGCCAGAACTTGACATCTTTTTTCATTCCTGATCACCCTCTCCAATGGTGATTGCCAAGTCGGGGCACATGTTCTCGCACTGCCTGCACCCGATGCAATCCCCCATCCGCATGGGATCGGATTTGAGGTTTTCGTCCAGTTCGAGAACATTTTTCGGGCAAACGGCCACGCAGAGTCCGCAGCCTTTGCACCAGGTCTTGTTGATTATGACCTTGAATTTTGACGACAACACACTCACCTTCCTTTCGAAGGATCCGATAACTTTATAGAAACGATCGTTTCAACCCGAAGGCCATTATGCCATTTTGTTATCAAATGGACAAGCATAAATGCTGATAAAAATAGAAAATTATATTACTCTCTGCACATTTACGAGAACTCTACAAAAGTGAATGGACAACAAAAAGAAAAGGGGGGCAGATGCAGGTCCCTCTATCCCCCTTTCCAAATGGAGCACTTTTGCCCTCACTTCGCTGTGCGTTTCGATTCAGCCAATATTCACACGACGGCAGGTTCTATAATCAACTCACCTTTTTCAAATCGATTGTAGTGCAGTTGTTCTATACTGATCCACGGCTCCCTGCCAAGGATCTTTTGTGCCAGGAGTTCACCCGAAACCGGTCCGAACATGAATCCGTGGCCTGAATATCCCACAGACAGGAAGAATCCTTTGACTGTATCGGCCTCGCACATGATGGGCTGGCGGTCCGGTGTCATGTTGTAAAGCCCCGACCATTGCCGAACGACACGGACACCCCTGGTTCGAGGCAAAAGGCTTGTGATGGTTTGGGACATCTTTTCAAGAAATCCCCAGCTGTTTCCGTTTTCATAATCTTCCGGATGGCCCTCTGGGCTGCATCCTCCGATGATCGATCCGTGTGGCCGCTGCTGAATGTAGTAATTTCCGGAAAAGCTCATCAGCATAGGGGGGCAGACCCCTTGTTCCACGGGCTCTGTAATGATGATCTCATGGCGTTCAGAAAAACACGGGAGCTCAATTCCGGCCATTTTGGCAACCTGCTGCGAATAGCCGCCGGCGGCATTGACGACAACAGGAGTGTCGATGTCCCCGTGATTCGTGGTGACGCCGGCCACTTTCCCGTTCAGGGTTTTCACGTCGGTACATCTGGTAAATTTATAAAACTGGACTCCCAGCCTCTTTGCGGCCTCCTGGTACGCGAAGGTTGTCAGCATGGGATCAGCATGACCGTCCCGTGCATGGTAGGTAAAACCGACGGCATCATCGGCGGAAAGGCCTGGGCAGATCTCCCGGGCTTCATCGTAGGATATGACTTTTGTGTCCACTCCGAGGCTGTTTTGGAGCTTCATGTTCTTTTTCAGCTGTTCGAACTCGGCTTCCTGGTAGGCGACAAGCAGATAGCCTCCCTGATGAAGGCCGCAATCCATACCGAGTTCTTCTTCGAGATGTTCGAACATTTCGACGCATGCCAATCCGAAGCGGCAGTTCATTTCGGTGCCCCATTGAGCCCTTATTCCGGCACCACATCTTCCGGAGGAACCGGAACACATCGTATTCTGCTCGAGTACGACCACGTCTTTCATGCCCAGTTTGGCAAGATGATAGGCAATCGAGCACCCCTGTATTCCACCGCCTATGATGACGGCATTTGCTGTTTTCGGCAGAGTCATTCGTCGTTTCCCCCTTTGGCGAGGACGCCCAGCTTGACGGGTTTCGATGGCGGGCGGAAACGCCCGGGCGGAATTTCGTCTACACGCTTGCCCGTCATTTTGGAGATCTCCCTGAGGATCAGGTCACGGCAGCCCCGGCCCTGGCAGGGGCCCATTCCGACGCGCAAGACCCGTTTCAGTTCATCAAAGGTATCGTACCCCTTGGCGATCCATTCGCGGATCTCGCCGAGGGTCACTTCTTCACAACGGCAGATGATGATTTCGTCACGCGTGTTGGCCATTCGCCCTACACCACCCTTATCGCCCGTATGTCCATGACGAGGTCTTTCGGCACGTCCACATGCACCACACGGGTCTTGTCGTGCATGGGTTCGGTGACCTTGACCACGGTGCCCTTCGCAACAGCCTCGCCCTCGCGGTTCAGGCAGTCCACCTGGCGGCCTTCTTCCGGCTCGGGCAGCATTTCGCAGGGCAGCTTCATGAGCGCCCGGTCCGCCTCGCCCCAGGTCAGGTCCACCACCAGGCAGGCAAGGCCGGGACACACGGCGACGCACCGCGCACATCCCGTGCATTTGGAGTAGTCGATCTGCGGCTGGTCGTTGATATCCTTGAAGGGCATCACCGCCCCGGTCGGGCAGCTCGTGTGGCAGGGATTGCAGGGAATGCGCTGGGGGCACTCGATGATGACGAGGCCGTTTTTCTTGCTTTCCCACAGTTCCTGCGGCGGTTTCACCGCGCCGGGACGCTCTTCCGTCAGGACCCCGCTGTTGAAAAGTCGCTGCTTGTCCGTCATGTCATTACACCTCCCAGCGGTCCACGGTGCAGCAGGCGATGCCCTTGCAGATCTTTTCGCCCACTTCTCCGCCCCTGAGGTCGTCGAGGCGCCGGCGGTATTCCGCCAGGCGCTTCTCGTGCTCCGCGGAACTGCCGTGGCCGAGGGATTTCGCCACGTTGACTCCCGCGATCCGGCCTTCCACCATCGCCGAGGAGGCTTCCTCGATCCCCGCCGCGTCGCCGGCCACCCAGATGTCGGGGTGGCTGGTCCGCATGTTTTTGTCTCGCTGCGCCACGTACCCGCAAAGCTCGGGGACGAAGATCATTTCGCAGCCGGCCTGCCAGAGGAGTTCGCAGGTGGGGGTCAGCCCGACGGCCATGCAGATGATGTCCACGTCAAGGGCCTTCCCTTCGCCCACAGGCTGGAACCTCTCGTCGATCTCCTGGATCACGGCGCCGGTCACGTACTGTTCGCCCAGGGCTTCCACGACGGTGTGGCGCAGGTAGATGGGAACACCCAGGCGCCTGACTTTCGCCGCGTGCACCCAGTAGCCCCCGACTTTGTCCAGGGCTTCCACGATTCCCGCGACTTCGACTCCAGCCTGGAGCAGCTGGTAACTGACGATAAGGCCGATATTGCCGGCGCCGACCATCAGGACACGGTCGCCGGGCTTGACGCCGTAGACGTTCATGAGCGTCTGGACCGCTCCGGCCCCGTAGACGCCGGGCAGGTGGTTGTTCGGGAAGGGGATGAGCCGTTCCTGCGCACCGGTGGCCATGACGATCTTGTGCGGCTTGACCTTGAAGTACTCGTCTTCGCCCTTCACGCAGGACAGGACTCCGTCTTCGGGATAGTAGCCCGTGGCCGTGCAGTTCGTGTAGGCTGTCACCGAGTCCCTGCGTTCGGAGAGCTCGTCCATGAGAAGCTCCGAGATCTTGAAGCCGCGGGTCCCGGCCCGCTCGTCCCTGGAGCCGAAAAACTTGTGGGTCTGCTTGATCAGCTGCCCGCCAAGGGCAAGGTCGCTGTCGACCAGGGTCACGTCACAGCCGAAGGATGCCGCTTCCACGGCCGCGCTCAGGCCGGCGGGACCGCCGCCGATGACCATGACTTCCGTTTCGCGCAATGCCTTCACCGCCCTTCCTCTTCCGGGTCCAGCGGGACGACTCCCTTGCCTCGCTGCGTCTCGACGTGCATGCCCGCTTCCAGCGGCGTCACGCAGGTCCTGACATTGGGCACCCCGTCAACGACCATGAAACAGGAGGAACACTTGCCGATGGCACAGAAAAAGCCGCGCGGCTGGTGCCGGATCGGCGTCTCGCGGTACACCTTCACCCCGTTCGCGTGAAGCGCCGCGGCTATGGGTTCTCCCTCGTAGCCCTCAAGCTGCTTCCCGTCGAAGGAAAAGGTCACACGACGTCCATGCTTGAAATCAAGTATCGGATGCTCTTCGATGAGCTTCATTCACCGCTTCCCTCCCTGATGAAAAATGTCGGATGAAAGGTCATCCGAAAAAGCGAAATTTCCGTCTTCCCCCTTTCCAGGTAAGATATTTACGCGTTCCACCGCATGTTTTTAATTTCACTATTTTGGTTGTCGGTTTTTTGAACAACAGTACGTATTATACTACACTCCCTGAACAGTCATCGCATTTTCCATTTTCCAGGAAATCCGTTGCCTTTTACTGTTTTTGGGACTGAGGCTTTGTCTTTCGCGGGTATCCGATGTCAGGACCCCGAAAATAACGGGCTCCGACAACAAGAGGTGAGGTCGCGTCCCCTTTCCGGGAATCGCCGAGCATGGCAATGGAAAGACCTGATACGGGACGTGTTTCCCAGGATAACGACTTTTCGGCCATTTCAGAAATGTCTGGAAAGGCAGCAATGTCCTCTCCGACAAAAATTGTCGATTTTATGTCGTTGCGATCCACCATGGACACAAGTTCGGCAGGCGACAAGAATGCGTTTTCGAGAATCCTGTCAATTTGACCTTTGCGATGACGGTATTTTGCGACGAACACGCCGTCGGATCGGGCACGAAGAACCGGAATGGTCGTCACCCCCTCCAGCAGGAAGGGGTAAGCCATTGCAAAAAGCGTCGAAACTCCCAAAACAGGTTTGCCAAGAGCATATGCTAAACCTGCTGCGTAGGAAAGGCCGACGCGTATGCCTGTGAAAAAGCCCGGACCCGTCGTTATGGCGAAAATGTCGATATTCCGAAGGTCCTTGTGACATTCAGCGAGCAGATTTTTCAAAAGACCGGGAAGACGCGAGGATTGCCTGCGCCCAAGGTTGAAGGTGCATTCCCCGACGGCTTGCCGGTTTTCAACAAGACCCATTGATGTCCACCCCGTACTGCAGTCAAGACCCAAAATCAAAGTCATCAGAGGACACTCCAGTGTGTTTTCAGGGACTCACGGCATTTGTGCTGGCGATTGCAGGCCCGTTCACCGAGACATCGGAATGAAAGTAAAAGAAATGCATCTGTGGATGGGTCGCGAGTGCTGCAGGAGTCATCGTTCAGGCGGTCGAAATCGATTCGCCACAAGTCGTTGTGGGGAGGCTGGTTCCAGCGTTCCCCCCATTCGATGATGGTAATGTACCCCGCCTTTTGGTAGTCGAAAAGCCCAATATCGTAACCGTCAGTTTCGGGAAGCCTGTAAAGGTCTGCATGAGCAACGGGAACGTGTCCTTCATATTCGTTGACCAGGGTAAACGAGGGGCTTCTGACCTGGGATGTGCTGAAGCGCGATACGAATCCTCTTGTAAAAACCGTTTTGCCGGTTCCCAGTTCACCGGAAAGAAGGATACACAGGCCTTCGAAGGCGAAAAAAGCTACATCCCTTCCAAGATTGAAGGTATCTTCCTCGCCTTGTGATTTGACCTTGAATACCGGAGGGCTGATAGCAGAAGCGTCTTCTATCATTTCAATCCGTCCTGAAGATGGTCTTTGCGGGAATCTCTCAATTCCTTGATGCACCTGGGGATTCCGTCCGCAATTTCGGTTGCCAGAACGCCGTCGATGCCTTTTTCGTTTCCCAGTATTACACCGGTTTTCGAGTGGATAAAGGCCGCCAGTACTGCCGCATCGAAGGAATTCATGCCCGAGGCAAGCATTGCGCCGACAACACCGCTGAGGACATCACCAGAGCCTGGAACAGACAGGCATGGGTGATCATTCCCGATGATGAACCTGTGATTCCCGGAGTCTATGATGGACCCTGCCCCTTTCAGCAGGACCGTTCCCCATCGTTTCGACAGGTTCCTTGCGGCTGAAAGCCTATGCGAGGCGACTTCGCCGGGACGCTTCCCTGCAAGGGTCGCGGCTTCACCTTCATGAGGTGTCAGGATTGCATCCTGACGTCTTTGCAACGTCTCGGCCATATCCGAAAGACAATGAAGGGCATCGGCGTCCAGGCAGGCTGCCGGGGTACCTGATTCCCATATTTTCCTGACAAGCTCGCGGGTCGACTCCGACCTGCCGATTCCAGGGCCGACGACAACTGAGGAGACCTTGTGCCCCCATTGCTCCATGGCGCGGTCGTAGGCCTGGGGAGCAAGGAAACCATCCCTGGAAGGTGCCCTGAAAATGATCGTTTCCGGCAGCAGACAGGCGTTTGCCAACTGTGCGTTTTCGGGTATTACGAGAACCACGATACCCGCCCCGGCACGAAGGGCACCCCTGGCTGCAAGAAAAGGTGCCCCACCATAGAGACTGGATCCACCAAAAACAAGGACTGTGCCCCGTCTCCCCTTGTGAGTGAAGAGGTCTCTGTCAGGAAGCAGTGATATCAAGGAATCAACGTCAGCAAGAGTCGTATTGCTTGTCCGTGGAAGGACTTTCCACGGAGGAACGCCGATGTGACCTGTTTCAATATATCCCGAGCAGGCTCGACCAGGCATGACGAAAAGTCCTGTTTTTGGCGCAAGAAATGTGACAGTGGAAAGAGCCCTGACGGCTGCTCCCGGAACTTCTCCCGTGGATGCATTGACGCCGCTGGGGATGTCAAGAGCCGTTACAGGGGTCCGGGATCTGTTGAACAATGAAATAACACGTTCAATTTCCCCTCTTGGAGCACCCCTGGCTCCTGTGCCGAGGAGTCCGTCGACGAGAAGGTCCGCCGATTCCAGCAGTTCCAGCAATTTCACGTCGGTGAGTCCTTTCGTTTTTTCGACCCCTGTTCCCAATTGACGGATGACAGCCAGTTGTTCTGTCGTGGATGATGTCATTTTGTCCGGTTCCGCGGCCAAAAGAACATGTGGTTTCATGTCGTTGAGTAAAAGCTGTCTGGCCAAAGCCAGTCCATCTCCTCCGTTATTGCCTCCGCCACAGGCAATGACGATGCATGAAGGGTTGTCGTAAAATCTCAGGATGTGTTCCACTGCGGAGCGTGCCGCGTTTTCCATCAGGAGACAACCGGGAACGGACAGGTCCTCCATGGCTTTACGATCGGCTTCACGCACCTCCTGGGCATCATACAGATACATCCTATTCTCCCTCCAAAATAACCAGGGCGATGGCGTGGTTGCCTTCGTGACTTAGAGAAACGTGGGCCTTGTCGGCCCCAAGCTCTTTCAGAAACATGTCCGCCCGTTTTTTCCAGAACAGGACAGGGCCATTTGAGGTCCGTTCTATCCAGACGTTTTTCAGTCCGATTTTGCCAATGCCCCATCCACCTGCCTTCGCAAAAGCTTCTTTCGCTGCAAAGGCCGCAGCGAAGTGTTGTGGCGCGTTTTTACGTCCTTTTGCATAGGTCAATTCCTGATCGGTAAAAACGCGTTCCTTGAATCCGGGACGCGCGAGGCAGGCGCTGATTCGGGAAACGCTGCAGAGGTCGATTCCGATCCCCTTGATCATTTGAACCTCCCCGGCCAAAGAAAAAAAGCCGAAAACATTATACATGACGGGATAAGAAGGAAAAACTGTTTTCCCTGGGAAAAAGGACAAAAAAAGCGCCCCTGTGCGGGGCGCCTGTGCCGGCTATATGGTGGGTGGTGCAGGACTCGAACCTGCGACCTCTTCCGCGTCAAGGAAGCGTTCTTCCTCTGAACTAACCACCCGTGCGGAACGCATTTTACCTGCCTCAGGTTTGCTTGTCAACAGCGCGAAGCCATTCATACATGCCGATGGCTGTTGCCGTCGCGACATTCAGGGAGCCCGTGGTCCCGCGCATCGGAATCTTGACGGTTTCATCACAGGCTTTCCTGACCGGAGCCGTCAGGCCCCTTCCTTCGCTTCCCGCGACAAGAACGAGACGCTCTGGCAGACGCGCACCATCAAGACGTACCGCTGCCTTGTGATCGAGACCAAAAACCCATAAGCGGGAAGCCTTAAGACGGCTGATTGTATCGGTCACACTGTTGATTCCGTAAAGAGGCATGCGCTCGGCCGCACCGGCACTTGTCTTCAACACTGTACCTGTGGGCATGGCGGAACGCCATTTTGGAAAAAGGACTCCGGAGGCCCCGAATACTTCGGCTGAGCGGATAACGGCCCCGAGGTTCCCCGGGTCCTTGATTCTGTCGAGCAGCACATACAAGGCCGGGCCCTGATCGTCCCGGGCAACCCTTTGGAGGTCGTCGATTTGCAAAAGCTGGACCGGCGCAACCCGTGCAGCGATACCCTGGTGGCTGCGACCCGCGCACTCCTTGTCCAGAAAGGCCCGCGGGACCGATTTGAAAGGGATTTTTTCCCTTCTGCAGGTTGCCAGAATCTCCGAAATAGCTTCGCTTCTTCTTCCTTCCGCGATGTAGACGGCGAGGCATCTTCGCGGGGAATCTTCCAGAAGAGCCGTGACTGCGTGTTTCCCGTAGCACAGATCCTTTTCCCCTCTCCCTTTGGTGCCTGCGTTTCCATTATCTTGATGCGCTTTGTTCCTTCTCGAGTTCATGAAGTTCCCCCATTTCCTCGAGATATTGCCTCAGGTATGCACCGGTGTACGATTCATTATGAGAGACAAGGGCATTCGGAGGTCCTGACGTGACGAGAGATCCGCCCCGCTCGCCGCCTTCGGGTCCAAGGTCGATGATGTGGTCGCAGGATGCCAGGACATCGAGGTTGTGTTCTATCACAACGACGGTGTTCCCCTGATCCACGAGCTTTTGCAAAAGGGCAATCAGTTTGCTGACGTCCGTATAATGAAGGCCGGTGGTCGGCTCGTCCAGAAGGTACAAGCTGTTTCCGTGGTATTTCTTCGACAGTTCTGTGGACAGCTTCACTCTCTGGGCTTCGCCTCCGCTCAAGGTGGGCGCCGGTTGTCCCAACCTGATGTAACCGAGTCCAGCTTCCTTGATGACGCGGAGTTTCCTGGCGATCTTTGGCTGGTCGGAGAAAAATTCCTCGGCTTCATTGACGGTCATTTGCAGGACGTCGGCTATGGTTTTTCCCTTGAAACGGATATCAAGTGTTTCCTGATTGTATCGGGAACCGCCACAGACGTCACATTTTACATACACGTCAGGCATGAAAAGCATGGAGATTTTTACTTCCCCTTCACCCTTGCACGCTTCGCAACGGCCGCCCCTGACATTGAAACTGAACCTTCCGGGACTGTACCCCCGCATCCGTGACTCGGGCAGCCTCGAATAAAGTTCCCGAATCGGCGTGAAGACGCCGGTATAAGTGGCGGGGTTTGACCTCGGTGTCCTGCCGATGGGACTTTGGTCTATCATGACCACGTTCAGACGGTTTTGCTGACCCTGAATGGTAATCTCCCTGTGTTTTCCGGCACGCTCCCGGAAATTCTTGTCCATGCCTCGACGGAGTCCCTTGTAGAGGATTTCGTGCATAAGCGTGCTCTTTCCCGAGCCGGAAACGCCACTGATGCAGACCAAAAGCCCCATAGGGATGTTGACGTCGATATTTTTCAGGTTGTTTTCCGATGCACCTCGGATTCCGATATATCCGGAAGGATGGCGCGCGGTGACGGCGCGCGTGATTCCTGACATTTTGCCCTGTAGATGGGGCCCTGAAAGGGTCGATGTGACCGAAAGCCTGGAAGGAGGAACCGAAGCCACGACCTCTCCTCCCAATTCTCCTGCACCGGGCCCGAGTTCAATAATGTGATCGGCTTTCATCATTGTTTCCCTGTCATGTTCGACCACGACAACGGTGTTTTCAAGGTCGCGGATTGTCTCGAGAGTGCTTAACAGCCTGGACGTGTCTCTGGCATGCAAGCCGATGGTTGGTTCGTCAAGGACATAAAGGACTCCAGTGAGCTTGGAACCAAGCTGGGTGGCCAGCCGTATGCGCTGGCTTTCGCCGGCGCTCAGCGTGTCGGCTCTCCGTGACAGGGTGAGGTATCCCACTCCGACGTCAACCATGAAAGAGAGCCTTTTGGAGATCTCCCTTACGACAGGGACGCATATATCCTTTTGTCCTCCCGGCAGTTCAAGGTTTTCGAAGACCGTTGGCAATTCTTCGACAGGAGTGGTTACCATGTCACCGATTCCCAGGCCGCCCACACGAACTGAAAGAGCTTCGGGGCGGAGTCTCATGCCCTTGCATGTCTTGCATATATCTTCATTTCTATATCCGGCAAGTTCGTTTTTTACGGCTTCCGAATCAGTCTCCCGCCAGCGGGTTTCCAGCCACGGCATGAGGCCCTCGTATCGACCGGTGTATGAAACGGTTTTCCCACGTTTCCTGTCCCTGAAGGAAAGGGGGAGTTTCTCCCGGCAACCGTAAAGGATTATATTCTGGATTTCTTCAGAAAGTTCCCTGAAGGGCCTTTCTTCAAGATCAAGAGACAGATGTTTTGCAAGTGCGGAAAGCTTGCGGAGCATGTAGTGCTTTTTCTTCCATGGCAGCAATGCGCCCTTCAGTGGTGGAAGGTCCTTGTCCACCACCCCTTCGGGGGCAAAGTACTCATGGCTTCCGAGTCCGTTGCAATCAGGGCAGGCACCGTAGGGATTATTGAAGGAAAAGAGTCTTGGGTCGATTTCAGGGAAGGAAATGTCGCAATCAGGGCAGGCGGCATGTTCGGAAAGCGTTTCGATTTTTTCGTCTCCACTGATCCGTATAAATCCCCCGCTCGACTGCAAGGCGTTTTCGACGGCTTCTGCGAGGCGTCCCCTGTTTTTCGCTGATACCGTCATCCGGTCGATCAGGATCTCGATGTCGTGTTTTTTGTTTTTCTCCAGTGTGATGTCTTCTTCCAGCCAATACAGTGTTCCATCCACCTTGACCCGCAAAAATCCCTGCTTCAGAAAGTCGATGAAAAGATTCCGGAATTCACCCTTTTTGCTGCGCACGACTGGGGACAGGATTTCGACAGGTTCATCGTCGAAGTTTCTGAGGATGAAATCGACAATTTCATCGAGACTGTAGCTGCGCAATTGTTTTCCGCATACAGGACAATAGGGCGTACCTGCCCGCCCGAAGAGCAGCCTCAGGAAGTCGTAAACCTCCGTGGCGGTTCCGACGGTAGACCTCGGGTTATGAGAGACTCCCTTCTGCTCGATGGATATGGCCGGAGACAATCCCGAAATATCATCCACATCCGGTTTGTCCTGTATTCCAAGAAATTGTCGTGCATAGGCGGATAGCGATTCCACGTATCGTCTTTGGCCCTCGGCGTAAATCGTATCGAAGGCCAGAGAAGACTTTCCGGAACCTGAGGGGCCCGTAATGACCACAAGACGGTTTTTAGGAATCCGAACGTTTATGTTTTTGAGATTGTGCTCTCTTGCGCCTTGTACCTCTATCCATTTTGGCATGTGCCTGTTCACCTCCGGACTCGCCCTGCAAAAGGTCCCGGATGGATGCTGCTTTTTCAAAGTCGAGTTTCTCCACAGCCTCCCACATCATCCGTTCAAGTTCCTGCCTTGGGAGGTCCAGGGCACCTGATTCGGCGAGACGTTCCGTGACCCCGGAAGCCTGAAGATCTTCCGGGAGAATATGGACGATGTCCTTTTTTATGGTTTTCGGTTCGATTCCGAGCCTTTTGTTGAAATCCAGTTGTATTGCCCGCCGACGGGAAGTTTCCTCCCTGGCACGCTTGATGCTTCCTGTTTCCCTGTCGGCGTACAGGACGACGGTCCCCGCAGCGTTTCTTGCCGCGCGACCGATCATCTGGACGAGAGATCTGTGGGATCTCAAAAAGCCTTCTCGATCGGCATCTACGATTGCCACAAGGGAAACCTCCGGGAGATCGAGTCCCTCACGAAGAAGGTTCACCCCCACCAGGATCGAGATATCTCCGCGGCGGAGCTCTCGGAGCAATTCAACCCTTTCAAAGGCGTCTAGTTCTGAATGAATGTACCTGACGGCAAAACCAAGTTCGGAAAGATACTCGGCCAGATCTTCCGAAGAACGTTTCGTGAGTGTTGTGACGAGAGCCCTTTCGCCGCTTTTCACAACGTTTCGAAGACGCTCCACGAGATCATCAACCTGCCCCTGTGCCGGGGAGAGTTCAAGTTTGGGATCGACAACCCCGGTCGGCCTCACCACCTGCTCCACCACCTGGTCCGAGACATCCATTTCCCAGTCTCCGGGAGTGGCGGAGACGAAACAGACCCTGTTCAGGTATTCCCTGAACTCGTTCCATTTCAAGGGCCTGTTGTCGAGGCAGGACGGAAGCCGGAAACCATGTTCGACAAGAGTTTGCTTCCTTGCCCTGTCTCCGTTAAACATCCCCTGGACCTGGGGTATGGTGATATGGGATTCATCGATGATGAAAAGAAACTCTTCCGGGAAAAAATCCAGGAGCGTGCCCGGTGGTTCACCGGGACTGCGACCGTCCAGGTACCTTGAATAATTCTCGATACCCGAGCAGTAACCGACTTCGGAAAGCATTTCCATGTCGTATTTTGTCCTCATTTCAAGCCTTTGCGCTTCGAGCAGTTTCCCCCGGGAACGAAAGGCGTTCACCTGCTGTTCGAGCTCGGTCTCGATTTGTTCGAGCGCCTTCATGACAGCTTCATCGGAAGTAATATAGTGTTGAGCCGGAAAAACGGCAGCGCTCTCTTTTGACAGGACACTTTTGCCTGTGAGAGGGTCTATTTCGTCAATCTTTTCAATGGTTTCATCAAAGAAAACGACCCTGACAGCCCTGTCGCTGTATGCGGGAAATATTTCGAGGACTTCTCCTTTGACCCGGAAATTCCCCGGCTCGAGGGCGGTATCATTCCGAACGTAATGGTTTCTGTCGAGCTGTTTGAGAAACTCCCTTCGCGGATATGTTTCGCCTACTGAAAAGCGGAAAACGACTTCCTCATAATTTTTCCTTTTTCCTATCCCGTAAATGCAGGAGACACTGGCGACGACAATGACATCGCGACGTTCCAACAGTGCCTTTGTCGTGGATAACCTGAGTCTTTCTATTCTTTCGTTGATAGATGCATCCTTTTCGATGTAAATGTCGCTTGATGGAACATAGGCTTCCGGTTGGTAATAGTCGTAGTAACTGACGAAATATTCAACGGCGTTCTCTGGAAAGAAACTCTTGAATTCACTATACAATTGTGCAGCCAGAGTCTTGTTGTGGGCCAGAACAAGCGTTGGAATCTGGAGATTCTGGACGACATGGGCCATGGTAAAGGTCTTGCCGCTTCCCGTGACTCCGAGAAGACATTGTCTGTTCTGCCCCTTACTGAACCCTTCAACAAGTGACTCAATGGCTTCCGGCTGGTCTCCCGCCGGCGGCCATGGAGCCGCCAGTCTAAAAGGGTGTGTCTGCATGATCTCCTTCACCTTCTTCATTCGGATCTGAAAAAAGAACGTCCGGGGAAATCATCCTCCCCCGAACGTTCGAAACAGTCAATGCATCTTCTGGAAACGGGATGATCCGGGAGATCCGTTTCAGGCCTTCTCATCCGCTGAATCAGGACCACTCTCTGGCCCGTCCTGAGGCTCGTCCTGCTCCAGCGAGGGTCCCTTTTCTTCAAGGTCTGCGGTGTCTTCTTCCTCGAGTCCTTTCTGCAGCAGTTCATCAAGTCGGGATCCCTCGATCACTTCTTCCTCAAGAAGGATTTTAGAGATCCGCTTGTGAGAATCGGAGTGCTCAAGCAAAATACCTCGGACTGTATCGTAGCAATCATCAACGATTCTGCGGATTTCCTGGTCAATGGCGTATGCCACTTCGTCACTGTAGTTTCTGTCTTCCATGAGGTCCCTTCCAAGAAAGACCTCGTGATGTTTTTTCCCGAGGGTCACCGGTCCCAGCCTGTCGCTCATTCCGAATTCCGTCACCATCTGTCGTGCTATCTGCGTTGCACGTTCAAGGTCATTCTGGGCCCCGGTGGTGATGTCGTCAAAGTGAAGTTCCTCGGCGACACGTCCTCCAAGGAGAACGGAAATCCTGTTGACGAGTTCCTTTTTCGACATGAGGAAACGGTCTTCCTCGGGAAGTTGCAGCGTATATCCCAAAGCTGCTCGTCCTCTCGGTATGATGGAAATCTTGTGGACCGGATCGCAACCTGGAAGCAGTTTTGCTACGAGAGCGTGTCCGACCTCGTGATATGCAATGATTTTCTTTTCATGATCTGATATGAGTCGACTTCGTCGTTCGGGTCCTGCGAGCACCCGGTCGATGGCTTCCTCAAACTCGCCCATGCTGATAGTTTTGCGATTCTGCCTGGCTGCAAGAAGCGCCGCTTCATTAACGAGGTTCGCCAGGTCGGCTCCAACAAAACCCGGTGTTCTCCGGGCAATAACCTCAAGATTAACGTCATCGGCAAGCTTGACCTTCTTGACGTGAACTTGCAGAATGGCTTCCCGGCCTTTCAGGTCGGGCCGGTCGACGACGATTTGCCTGTCGAAACGTCCGGGGCGCAGCAATGCCGGGTCAAGAATATCGGGTCTGTTGGTAGCGGCGATGAGGATAATGCCTGTTGTCTCATCGAAACCGTCCATCTCGACAAGCAGCTGGTTCAAGGTCTGTTCACGCTCATCGTGACCTCCGCCGAGACCTGCTCCCCTCTGTCGGCCGACGGCGTCGATTTCGTCGATAAAGACGATGCAGGGGTTATATTTTTTCGCCTGTTCGAACATGTCCCGCACCCTTGCGGCTCCGACGCCGACGAACATCTCCACAAAATCGGATCCACTGATGCTGAAGAAAGGGACATCAGCCTCACCGGAGCAGGCCCGGGCGAGCAAGGTCTTTCCGGCCCCCGGAGGGCCAAGGAGCAACACGCCTTTGGGAATGCGAGCTCCCAGCGACGAGAATTTGCCTGGTTCCTTCAGGAATTCCACCACTTCCTCGAGTTCCTCTTTCGATTCGTCGCAACCGGCGACATCGGCGAAGGTCACCTTCGGTCGATTGTCGAGGAACAGCTTTGCCTTGTTCTTGGCAAAGCTCATGACACGGTTTCCTCCGCCCTGCATGTGATAGAGGATGAAAATCCAGGCCCCGATCAAAAGGAGGGTCGGGAACAGAGACGACATCATCGTCGCCCACCACGGCGCCTGCGGTGGTGGTTTGACAGTGACATCGACGCCTTTCTCCGCTAGTTCCCTGGCCAGATCACCTACTCCGATGGCTGTTGTGGAATATTGTGTTCCGTCAGCCATCGTACCGGTGATCGTTTCGCCTTCTATCGTGGCTGTGGATATCCTCCCGCTGTTAAAGGCGGAGAGGAATTCGCTGTAAGCAAGGGGTTCGTATTCTGCAGGCCCCTGGACCGGGGAAAGGAACACGTTGACAAGACTGACGACCAGAACGATCAGAACAAGGTACAGTCCAAGGTTTTTCATCATTCGTCCCAAAAGATTCCCACCTCTCGTTCGGCTTCCCCTGTCGCTCAGGCAGTGACTCTGAGTACGTGAATGTCGGGGAGGTTTCTCCAGCGACCGGAATAATCCAGCCCATATCCAACGACAAATTCGTCGGGTATTTCAAAGCCCCTGTAAGTGATGTCAATGTCGACGCGTCGGCGGTCAGGCTTGTCGAGCAAAGTGCAGATCTCGATAGTTTCCGGAGAACGTTCTTGCAGAATGTTCATCAGGTAATGCAAGGTAAGTCCGGTATCTACGATGTCTTCGACGACAAGGACCTTTCTGCCGGTAATTTCTTCATCCAGGTCCTTGGTAATTTTCACTATTCCGCTTGACTGTGTGGAAGAACCATAAGAAGAAACAGCCAGAAAATCAAGCTCCATCGGGATCGAAGAGTTCATGCACCGAATGAGGTCGGAAAGAAAAACAATCGATCCCTTCAAGACCCCGATGAAAAGAAGCGGAGTCCCCTTGTTGTTTTTCTGTATTTCCTGAGCCATTTCCTTGACCCGGTTCAATATTTTTTCTTTCGGCAAGAGTATCTCGCCAAGGCTGTAGGAGTTCATGTATTCAGAGCCTCCCCGGTGGCCGGTTTCGCTTCGATGACGATTCCTGAATACCCTTCTTTGCCCCGGTCTTCGTTTCCTTTTGCCTTGCCGCCGTTATAAGCCGGTATCCACCATTTCCCGGAAGGGCTTATGATTACAGGCCATTGCCTGCGGAAACACCATGGGACAGGTGTTCTCAGGCGATATTCTTTCTGAAACGTTGCAACTTCCGTCAAAAGGTAATCCCGTTTCCCTTCTGCAGGAAGAAAAACCGTCCAGGATCCCAATGAATCCGGCCGACAACATGATACATGTCTCCAAGAAAAAATCCAGAACCCCCATGACAAATTCCCCTGGGGATCTTCAAAGGAGACCGGCCGTGTCGGAGGTTTCCTTCCTGAAAGCCAGTGCCTTTCAAGAAGCAACAGTTTTTCGGCGGTACCACACATTTCTATACGGTCCTGCCATTGAAAACGCCATGGTTCTTTCTTTTCGAGAAGGTCGGAAAGGTTCTTCAGCCGTCTTCTTTCAATTCTTCTCATTCCGAGCTCGTTGCATTCTTCCACCAGAAAATCCACTGCTTTGTCTGTGCCCTGTCTGGTCAGCTTTTTTCTGTCCCAGGCGCGGATTGTGCAGGGGACCGCCGTGCGTATTCGAGCCGCCATTTTCCGGGCCCATACTCGCCGTTCGCGGGAGATTTTACGTGCATCCCCGGCAAGTCCCAGAATGTGTTCCCGGGTTTTCGGATTGTAGGAAGTCTCGAGATAGGGTATCAGCTCGTGTCTGATCCGGTTCCTCATGTAGTTTGTATCTTCGTTTGTGTCGTCGGTTACCCAGGAAAGACCTCGGGAACTCAATAGTGTCATGAGATCACAGCGTGATATTTCCATAAGGGGCCTGACAATTCTTCCGCGCCTTTCGGGTATTCCGGCGAGTCCATGAATACCGCATCCCCGAAGGATATTATGTAACACTGTTTCGACCTGGTCATCTGCAGTGTGTCCGACGGCTATCCATTTTGCACCGACGCTGTCAGCGCAATTTTCAAGAAAACCATAGCGGAGTCTTCTCCCCGCCTCTTCCAGGCTTTCACCAGTTTTTTTCAGACCGGGAACGTCAAAAGTCACACTCTTGTGACTCAGATTCCATGTCCTGGCGAGATCTTCGACAAACCAGGCGTCCCGCTCTGCATTTCCTTCTCTGATGCCGTGATTGACATGGACGACGACGAGGTCTTCGGGAGCCCTGAACAGCAAAAGGAGCCACAACAGGGCCACTGAATCACTTCCGCCTGAAACGGCCACGATCATCTTTCCCTCTGTACCGAACCATCCCTGTCGTTTCCCGGCCTCTTTAAAAGCTGCCAGTAATTGTCTTTCTTCCACCAGAAGCATCTCCGTCTTCGAGAAATATGCCTCTCGACGAATAAAACGGCGGGAGCGATGCTCCCGCCTCCATTGTACGACAAGCGTTCCCTTTATGGACTTTCGGGTGTCCCGCCTTCCATCCGGCGGTGCACCCCGGGTTTTTCTGGTTGCGGGGGCAGGATTTGAACCTGCGACCTTCGGGTTATGAGCCCGACGAGCTTCCTGACTGCTCCACCCCGCGATGTCGGTGCAATTTTCCTGTTCGACGTCCCGGTAGCGTATTGTAACAGAACTTTATCGAATAATGAACTCCTCCAGGTGATTTCCAACGGGATCCTCGTCAAAAGCATTTCAATCATGAAAGAACGGAAGGCACCAACCTTCCGTTCCATGTGTGTTTGTCCGGGAAAATTGGTGGCGGTGAGTGGAGTCGAACCACTGACACTGCGGGTATGAACCGCATGCTCTCGCCAACTGAGCTACACCGCCATTTTGGTTGCGGGGGCAGGATTTGAACCTGCGACCTTCGGGTTATGAGCCCGACGAGCTTCCTGACTGCTCCACCCCGCGACGTCCTGTTTCTTACCGACCTGGATTGGTGCCGGGCGCGGGAATCGAACCCGCATGGACTTCCGTCCACAGGATTTTAAGTCCCGTGCGTCTACCGCTTCCGCCAGCCCGGCCAGCGGACATTATTATATGCACCGTCCAGAACGCCGTCAAGCTGGATTTTGGATGTGGTGATTTCGGGTAAAATACCTTTGAAAAAAGGCTTGTTCTTCAGTAACAGCAGTGCTAGAATATGCTAAAGTAATTTATGTTATAAGGAGGAGAATAGGCATGGCGGAAAAATGGAAAGACAGACTCACCGATCAGCTTTGCAAGGCGATTCTTTCCCTAGAAACAGTTGAAGATGTTTATTGTTTTCTCGAAGACATTGCGACGATCGGAGAAATCCGGGCATTGGCCCAACGCCTGGAAGTTGCACGCCTTTTGAGCGAGGGGTATACCTACCCGCAGATAGCCCAGCAGACCGGGGCAAGCACAGCGACGATAAGTCGCGTCAAGAAATTTCTCGAGTACGGAGCCGACGGGTATAAACTGGTTCTTGAAAACATCAAGGAGAAGGAATAAGACCTTTTTGACGGGTGCTGCATAAACCGGGAGATCTTCTTCACCGTCGTCAGGGAACGAAGATCTCCCTTTTTTAACATGAAAGGTCCGCAAGGCTGTCCGTTATCTGGGACACTGCATTTTCCGGAATATTTTCAAGAGCGTATTTTCCCTGACGGTCATTGCTCCTTCAGGACACATTTCATGGCAACACAGGCATTTGACGCACCGCTTCCTGTCTATTTCGGGTATCTGGACGATCGTGATGGCCTGAACGGGGCAAACCTCCCTGCATATTCCACAAGAAGTGCACTTTTCCGGGACCAGTTCCGGATACAGAGACAACATCCTGTGGCCTAGCCCTCTCAGTTGTTCCGGAATGTTCACGATGGCGGAGGTCGCTCTCCTGAATGACGGGACCCGCAGGTCCTCAAGATGCGCTCCGATGATTCTGATGTCCTCCAGACTCTGCGGACCGTATCCTCTGTTCGAGGCTTCTCTCAGCAAAGGCACCGAAAAGGGCTTGTCATATCCCATCATGCAGGCTGCCACGACGTCGAGGGCAAGGGCGTTCCGTGAGGCAAGAAGCCATCCTGCGAAACGGGGAGTGCCTCTGGATGGACCGTTCCCTTCCATGCAGATGACGGCATCGAGGATATTCAGATCCGGTTGCCTGATGTTGAACAGATCCACCACCGCGCGTTGGAGGTGCCCCATTTTCCTTGCTCCATGGGCGGACATGCGCGTTGTCCTGTCTGCGATTCCGAAGGTGTTCTTGATAGACGCCGTTATTTCGGTTTCCACATGGGTCTTGAGCTTGGCGATGTTGATGATGGAATCGGCGGAAAGCCATGAAGAAGCAACCCGGGCAGATTCAAGAGCTGCGGCATGTGGCGGTTTGACTGCTGTGTATCCATCAGCGGACAACAGCTTGACTTCAGCAAGCCCTTCCTCCTGCATGGCGGTCATACCTGTCCTGCGAAAAAGGTCGTCCTGCTGGTCGGTATAGATATATCCTGGATTGTCGGCAATTCGAATGCGTGCCTGTGGCACCATGTCCTTCACTAGACCTGCGGTCATTCTGACGACCGCAGGATGAGTGGTGACGGCATCTTCAGGTGGCCTGGGAGAAAGAAGGTTCGGTTTCAACAGGACATGTTTCCCTGTTGAGGGCATCCCGCCGGAATTTGCAATGATTTCGACAAGGGCCTTGCCAACGGTTTCCGGTGAGTAGTCTTTGCAGAAAGCGCAGGCAACGGTAAAGGACTTTTTCAGGATTTCAGCTTCTCCTTTCCGGTGAGGCACAGTTCCTTTAACGGACATTGCAAACATTCCGGTTTGCGGGCCCTGCAGATGTTCCTGCCGTGGAAAATCAGGTTCAAATGCGCACCAAGATAGCGGTCTGGCGGAATCCATGCTTCCAGGCAGGTTTGGATGTCTTCCGGTGTTGCCCTGGAAGAGACCCACCCTATCCGGCGACTGACCCTGGCAACGTGGGTATCCACAGGAAAAGCAGGCCTGTGAAGGTCAAACAGGAGAACACATGCGGCCGTCTTTGGCCCTACACCCGGCAAGTTTTGCAGAAAACGTCGAGCTTCGGAATTTTCCCATTTTTTCATTTTTTCAAGACTGAGATCACCGAAAGTTTCCTTTACAGTTCCGAGGATTTGCCGGATGCGTCCGGCCTTGGTGTTTGACAGCCCGGCGCTCTTGATTGCTTTGGCAATATCCTGCGTTTCAGCATTCAGGACATCTTTCCAGTCCGGATAATTTTTGCGGAGATTTTCGTATGCCCTGTCCCTGTTCACATCGTTTGTGTTTTGTGAAAGAACTGTCCGGACAAGACTGTCGAGAGGCTCATCATCAAAACGCATTGCCGGTTCGCTTTCCTGTTTCCATTTGTTTTCGAGAATATCCAGGCATTGGAAAAGGTGAACGCGATCGGGGGAACCCGGAAAGGGACATCCCTTTCCGGGTTCGCTTTGTGTGTCAACAGACACCT
>CAZERC010000004.1:0-36785 GCA_964515395.1 uncultured Synergistaceae bacterium
CGAAAACGCCGAGGGATAAACCAAGACCCGGTTGAACCTGCTCTTTGTCAGCCATTTGTCTCCTCCTCCTTGTTCAACGTGATAATTCTTCTCTTGTCTTCTCACGTTCTCCCTGTTGCCTCTCTTCCCCCTTTCTATTGATTTTTGAAATTTCCTGCAATATCCGGCACCGGCGTTTCACAATACGTCGACTGGCCACGTTCTCAAGCTCTCTCTTGCAAAAAAACTGCGCGATAATTCGCTCACATCGGTCAAACCAGCCTTTTTTCCCGGCTGGTACATTCTACGGAACGCCGCCTGCCGAGAAATGGTCCCACGCCAAGGCCGAAGTCTCTTGATGAATTTTGTAAGAAAAAGAAACGATCCGGTAAGGGAGAAACAGGATTTTTCCCATTTTGGTTCACACTGTCCCTGAAAGGCTACCTGAAAAATGCCTCTGTGATTTCACAATCTCTTCCTCCAGGAAGATGCAAAATTGGACGCGCTCTCAAAACAGGAAGCGGTATTTCAATCTTTAGAATGAATTATACATCATTTGAACGTTACCGGGGCCTGATCTTGTGCATCCAAAGAGATCCAAAGAAACTGCAGGCAAAACTGGAAAGATTTTACCTTGCCTCATGTTAATATAAAAT
The DNA here is from genome assembly GCA_964515395.1 of uncultured Synergistaceae bacterium. Lineage (GTDB taxonomy): Bacteria > Synergistota > Synergistia > Synergistales > Thermovirgaceae > UBA1876. The sequence goes on from CAZERC010000004.1 coordinate 636, forward strand.
GATATTATTTATTTTGGTTTTTGGACCGTAAACAGGGGAAAAGGGGCCTTTCACATGACGGACCGCCAAAAACAGGTCGTGATTCTCATGCTTGTCGAGATGCAAGGTGACAATCCCAATCTCTGGGGGTATGCACGCCTCCGCAAGTCCGTTCTTCTCCTTCAGAAAGAAGAGGATGTGCCTCTTGATTTCCCCTTCAGGCTGGAGCGAGAGCGGCCTGTTTCTCCCGAATTGCAGCTTTTCCTTGAAGACATGCGTTTCAACAGTCTTTTAAGGTTTCGCGAAACACCAAATGGATACCGCATCGTGTGTGGAGAAAAGGGCAAAAAGCTCCTCGCTGAAAACCCTGAGACCATAGAACAATACCGCGAACAGGTTGCACGGGTTTTCGAGACCGTTAGGGACCTATGCCTGACGGACCTCCGCGAAGCCGCCTACGAAGCCTTTCTGCGAAACCCGGAATAAACTTCAGGAACCCCTTTTTTACAACCATTTCCAAAGGACCCGTAATCGGCTAATATGGTGCGCTGTGGTCCCGATTTTCTTTTTTGGAGTGGCGTACCATGACGAAGTTCGGTCTTTTGAGACGATTCAAGAAAATGCAACGGGATTGGCCCACATTCTGGAGGACGACGCTGGGAAGCGCCATGTATGCTTCGTCACTGGCGTTTTTCGTCTTGCCTGCAAAATTTCCCGATTCCGGTGTCGCCGGAGCCGCCGTGCTGTTGAAGTACCTTTGGGACATTCCTCCGGCACCGGTGATTTTTGCCCTCAATCTCGTTTTGTTCATATATGGCTGGAAAATCCTTCCCAAAAGGTTCCTCTTCTGGACACTCTGGTCCGTTACGGTCTTTTCCTTTACCTTGCAGATTCTGGAACCATTTCCCGCGCCTCATGTCACCGACAGATTCCTCGTGGTTGTTGCCGCAGCGGCTTTGAGGGGCATAGCCTGGGCTATCGTCATAAGCGGTGGCGGTTCCCTGGGAGGCACTGACATCCTTGCCTCGGCGATTTACAGGAAGACGGGAATGGAAATCGGACGGTTCAGCTTTGCCATTCACGTGGTGACGGTTATCGCGGCCCTTCCTGTCGTCGGTTTCGAGAATCTGCTGTATGGTGCCGCCCTGCTCTATTTGAGCTGTCTTGTTTTTGACAGCACTACCCAGTCTTTCGACAGGAGGAAGCAGGTCCTGGTGGTTTCCAGCAAACAAGATGAAGTGAAGTGGTACATCATGAAAAAGCTCAGGCAAGGCGTCACAATGCTTTACGGTCAGGGTGGATACACGGGAAAGGAGATGCGAGTTCTCCTGGCCATGCTTTTCCCCAGGCAGGTTGCCGATCTGAAGAAATTCCTGCGCGAAACAGATCCCCGAGCTTTCGTCGTATTATACGAAGCATCGGAAATCTTCGGACGACGTTTCAAGCCCCTCAACAGGGAGCGAACAAAGCCACTTATCCGGACACGAACGGAAGCTCAGTCCATTCAGCCCAAAAAGCGAAGAATCCTGCCCGGACAGGATTCTCACAAAAGGCGAAAGAATAGACCCTACAATCTTTCACCTCCCTCGTGAGCATGAATCAAAGATGAGACGAAATATGGACATTGCCTGCCGTGACTGCTACTATCTGCTAGTAGCAGTAATTCTGGAGGTGCAAGGTTGGAGCGAGCCGAGCGTCTTGGGGAACTGGTAAAACTTCTCCAAAGGACAGAAGACCCTGTAAGCGGATCAGCTTTGGCACAAGCGTTCTCCGTCAGCAGACAGGCCGTCGTACAGGATATTGCCCAGTTGCGTAAACGTGGAGTTCCCATAGCGGCGACACCACAGGGTTACGTGCTGCAAAAAGGGCCCGACCGCTTCCGAAGGGTTTTCGCCGTCAGACACAAACCGGAAGATATTGCCGAAGAACTGGGGGCCATCATCAGCGCCGGCGGGCGCGTTCTGGACGTTATTGTGGATCATCCAGTTTATGGTGAAATCCGTGGAAACATTCATGTCAAAACCCGTGACGACGTGACCCGGTTCGTGAACCTCCTGAACAGTACCGGCCAAAGCCCGCTGCTCTCCTTGTCCAGGGGATTTCACCTTCATACCGTCGAAGCGGATAACCAAAAGGTGCTGGACGATGTCGAAAATATTCTTGAAGAAAAAGGATTCCTCGTAAATTAGGGAATATTCCTGAGGAGGCTGCGCCGTGCACGTCCGAGAAAAGACATGGATACTGGTCGCCGCCATTCTTGTTGCAGTTGATGTCATCCTTCCCTATACCGTCTTCAGACAAGAGGGAGCCTGGACCTTCTGGATCATCATCACCGCCCTTGTTCTTGCAGGAGGCGTCGCCTACACCTCTTCCTGGAAAGACAGAACCACTGGTTCCGGCCGGGGGAACGCCTCATGAGCGGTAGAGTCCTTCTCCTGGGTATACTCATGTGGTTCGCTGCCGGATCGGCTCTTTCGTGGACGGCCAGAAAAAAACTGGGCAAGGGAATGGTCGAATATTTTCTCGCAAACCGAAACGTCGGAGGCTTCCTGTCGGCTTTGACCTACAGCGCCACGACCTATAGCGCTTTCATGATGGTGGGACTCGTAGGGCTCGCCTACAAGACAGGCGTCGTCAGCCTGGGCTTCGAGCTCACCTATCTGCTGGGCACCGTCGTTCTTCTCGGCCTTTTCGCGCCAAGGTACTGGGCGGCAGGACGGCGTTTCAATCTTCTCACACCGTCGGAAATGCTCTCCTTCCGCTACGAGAGCCCTGCCGTCGGAATGGCAGCGGCCTTCCTGTGCATCATCATGCTCGTTCCCTACGCTGCAGTCCAGCTCATGGGCACGGGATATCTCCTCGAAACCCTTTCCGGAGGAGACATTTCGTTCCGGACAGCCACGATCATCGCAGCAGCCATGTCTTTCATCTTTTCCTGGTGGGCCGGTCTGCGCTCCGTTGCAATCACTGATGCACTCCAGTCGGCTGTCATGCTCGTCGCCGGCATCGTTCTCGCCGGTTTCGTCGGATTCGTGCTTCTTCCCGAAGGCCCTTTCCCTTTCGCACAAACAAGCCCTGACCTCCTCGAGGTTTCCTGGCCGCTTCCCATGTTCATCGGCCTTACACTTCCCTGGTTCTTTTTCGCCGTCACCAATCCCCAGGTGGTCCAGCGCCTTTACAGCCCCCGGAGCATCGGAAGCATCCGGAAAATGGTCCTCGGTTTTTCCTTCTTCGGCTTTGTTTACACCATTCTGTGCGTCTACCTCGGTTTTTCCGCCGCAGAACTGGCACCAGGCATCGAGGCCGCCGACAACGCGATGGCCGCGTTGCTTTCTCTGGTACCTTACTCACTCGCCCTCGTGGTGACACTCAGCATCATGGCCGCTGCGGTATCAACAATGAACTCCATTATTCTGACTTTGAGCTCCATGTTCGGAAGGGACATCCTCAAGGCGGCCTTCCCCTCTTTGGACGAAAACAGGGAAATGGCTCTGAGCAAGGCATTCATTCCTGTCATCACGGTAGTATGTCTTGTTTTTGCACAATACAGGTTCGACCTGATCGCCATTCTTTCATCAATGGCATCCGGCGGCCTTTTGGTGCAATTGCCGGCGGTTATAGGCGCATTTTTCTGGAAACGTGCAACCGCTCAGGGCGCTTTCTGGAGCATCACCTCAGGTGGTGTTCTCACAGGGGTCTTGTATGTGACCGGGGTAAAACCCCTCGACCAGTGGCCTCCGGTGTGGGGTCTCCTTCTGACCTCGCTCGTTTTCGTCACAGTCAGTCTGGTAACGTCTCCTCCAGGTGCAGCCAACCGCTTTCTCGATTCCGTCAGCAACGACCTGTCGCGGATCCTCCCAGGCAAGAAGCCCGTATAGGCCAACATCTTACCCCTGTTGCCGGCTTATATACGCCCTTGTCCAGGGACATGCCACCATGCAGATCCCGCATATGGTATGCCCCAGCTCAGCCGCATCTGAAAATGTTTTTGCCTTATCATGACAAGCGCCGATGTCAATGAGGTCTTCCCTCGATATCCCGGGGGCCCATTCCTTTCCCGTCGGGGCCGAGACAGGACAGGCTCTCCTGCATTCAACACAGGTCCCGCAGAAAGATTGCTCCACGGGTTCGCCCACAGGCAGTGGCGCATCGGTCAGGACAGTGCACATCCTCAAAGCTGAACCATACTCCCTCGTCACCAGCAACGCGCACTTGCCTATCCAGCCGAGACCCGCCCGAGTCGCAGCAGTCTTGTGGGGGAATTCCGCCGAGAGGGTCTTCTTGTCCCAGTTTTCCGTCGTCGGCCCCACAAGCCGCACGCGGTATCCGTTTTTTTCCACCAGATCCTTCACATTCTCGCCAAGGCCCTTAAGGATCCTGTTTGCACGAACATATTCATCACGGTAGTTTTTCGTCGGTCCTTCACTGATTTCCCGCAGAGGCTTCACATGCAGTGGAAAAATGATCGAAACCGCCAGCGGCCATTCTTTTGCCAAAGGTTCACCTGTCCCACGAATGTCGGCAAATCCGACCTTGCCGGCTTCACTGGTGGTAATGTATCTTTCGATCTCCCGGGCCAATTTCCAGTCAGTCATTGAATCTTTCCTCCAGTTTTGTCTGATTTTCCATGTCACCGGCTCTTTCAGTCATGTTCGCCATCTGATTTTGACTGTAATTCTCGAAAAGCTTTGCAAGCTCGGCAACCTGTTCGTCATCGAGGCATTGAGGCTCCCCGACGCATTTTGTCTTGAAATAAATTTCCGCCAGAAATTCCGCTGTTTCGGCAAATGAGAAGGCTTCCCGGAGATTGTGCCCGACAGTCACGAGACCGTGGTTTGCAAGTATGACCGCATTGCCCTCTCCGATGGCATGTACAGCAGTCAGGGCAAGTTCTCTGGAACCAAAGGGTGCATAATGTGCAACGGGGATTTCCCCTCCAAAAGAAGCCATGAGATAGTGGAAGGAGGGAATTTCCCACCCGAGGCAAGCCAGCACGGAAACATGTAGTGAATGGGTGTGCACAACTGCTTCCGTTTCCGGACGGTTTTCGTAGAATTCAAGATGAAGGGGTACTTCACTGGAGGGGTGTTTTCTGCCTGAAAGAACATCGCCTTTTTCAGACAGGATGACAACATCATCAGGCGTGATCCTGTCATAATCCATGCCGCTTGGAGAAACTGCAATACATCCCTTTTCGCCTCTGCAGCTGAGGTTGCCCCCTGTACCCCGCGTAAGTCCTTTTTGAAGCATCTTCAGTCCATACCGGGCGATCTCTTCACGTGCCCTGCTATTCTTCATGTGAGCCCTTCCTTTCCAAATCCTTTTCACGGAACGGTTTTATTATGCCAGATTCCCCGCCTTTCGATGGACCCGTTTCGGACCCCCTTCGTGGTACCCTTTTATTCGGGACTAGTCTTTTCGCCGTGTATCAAAAAGGAGGTATGTATCATGCCGAAAACAACCAAAAACCCTCTTCCACTCTTTCAGGTCGACGCTTTTTCCTCGAAACCCTTTTGCGGCAACCCCGCCGCCGTCTGTCTTCTTGACGAGTTTCCCGAAGACGGGCTGCTCAGGGACATTGCTGCGGAGATGAACCTGTCGGAGACGGCTTTCGTTGCACACCGACCCTCTAAAACCCGGTTCGAGATCCGCTGGTTTACACCCACAGTGGAAGTTCCGCTTTGCGGCCATGCTACGCTTGCTGCTTCCCACGTCCTGTTCAACGAGACCTGCCAAGCCAGGGATGTCATAAAATATGAAAGCAAAAGCGGCCTTCTCTCGGCAAGGAGCGAAGGAGGCCGGATCATTCTCGACTTCCCGCTTAACCCGCCGAAACCCGCGAACTGCCCGAAAGACATCCTCCAGGCCCTGGGCATCACTGATTTTCGCAATACCGCCCTTTCCGAAAAAGCCGAGATGCTCCTCATTGAAATTGACGACGAAACACTACTCAAGGACATCTCTCCCGACATGGGAGCACTCCGTGCGAGTGACAGGAAAGGAATGCCTTTCGAAGGTGTTATCGTCACTTCTCTATCAAAAGATTATGACTTCATATCCCGCTATTTCGGCCCCTGGGAAGGAATCGACGAGGACCCAGTCACCGGCTCGGCTCATACCGTCCTTGCACCATACTGGTCCGAAAAGATCAAGAAGAAGCAGTTCCACGCATTCCAGGCATCTGGCCGCGGTGGCGAATTGACACTCCGTATTGTCGACGAGAACCGTCTCGACATCATCGGTGAAGCAAGGACGGTTTTCAAAGGGAATCTCTACCCCTGACCAGAGAGACGAAGAAAAGGGCGGACCCTGATTTCGGGCCCGCCCTTTTCTTCTTGTTGACCGGTTGAATTTGTTGTCGCTATTCCTGCTTCCTGGCCGGGAAACCGCCCAGATTGGACAGGGCTTCAGTGTCTATCTCGACATCAAAGCGACCTTTCAGCTTCTCCACTTCACCGGCAAGATACCATTGCTGGATGTCTTCCCGAATCTGTGGAAGCGCTTCTTCGAAGGTCTTCTGGTGACTCGGCTTCTTTTCGAGCACCTGGACGACATGCCAGCCGAAACGGCTTTCGACGGGGCCCTTGATGGAATTCTCTTTCATTGAGAAGACAAACTCGTCAAAAGCAGGAACGGTCTGTCCCGGAGAGATCCACCCCAGGTCGCCGCCCTTTTGGGCGCTGCCCGTATCAATGCTTTTCTCCCTGGCCACTTCGGTGAAAGCCCCTTCATCGGCGAGAACCTCGAGCAGGATATTTAACGCCTCCTGCTCGGTTTCGGCAAGGATGTGCCGTACATGCGCCTGCTTCGGGACAACATAATCTTCCTTGTGTTCATCGTAATATTCCCGAAGATCTTCCTGCTTGAAGCTCCAGTTCTGGGCGACTTTATTGATGTAGGCCTGAGCCAGCGTGTTCGCCCTGTTCCACCTGAGAGTCATGGCGACGTCCTCGTCAAGGTGAAGCCCTTCCATCATGGCAGCCTGACTCAAGAGCAACGCCGTCACGACCTGATCGACGAGTTCCTCTCTCTGTTCAAGGGACATCTGTGCGAGGACAAAGGGCATCATCTGTTTCTGGATACCGGACTGGCTGACAACCAGGTTGAGCAACTCCTGCTCTCCCACTTTTTCTCCCGCCACCGAGACGATGGGGTTCTCGTCTTCCGCCATCGCGGCACCGGCTGTCACTGCAACGAAGACAACCGTAATTACCGTCAAAACCAGCTTCCTGCTTTTCTTCTGCGACAAGTTCATCAAATACCTCCTGTTTAGTCTAATTTACCGGCGTTTTTTTGCCATTTTTCGGTGATCCATGATACGGAAGAGGCACGTACTGCACTGAAGGCCGTCGTTGTCCCGACTGTGGATAGAGGGACATGATATCGCATATGTCGTCGGGCATTTCAGTGTTGACGAACATGCCAATGCGTTTTGCTTCGACGCTCGATATCGGGTAGTCATGGGTCCATCGACCTTCGGTCAGAATCGTTGCCAGTCGCTCAGCCTCTTCTTCCGACACGTTGTCCACAAGGAGATCCTTTACAAAACGGCTCGTCTGGACGATGGCCTTTCTTGAAACGTCTGCCAGAATCAGTGTCTCGTCATCGAGTTCTGCTACTGGTTTCTGTTCCACCGTCTTGATGATCGAAACCGCCGGATATTGGCCTATCTGTGGATCAACAGGCCCCAAAACGGCGTGCTCGTCCATGACAATCTCGTCGGCGGCAAGAGCGACGAGGGTTCCGCCGGACATGGCGTAATGGGGGACAAAAACGGTCACCTTGGCCGGGTGCTTGTTCAGGGCTGCCGCGATCTGTTCCGCAGCAAGCAGCAGACCACCAGGAGTGTGGACGATCAAATCTATGGGTGTATCCACAGAGGTCAATCGTATGGCCCTCAAGACTTCTTCGGAATCCTCGATATTGATGTAGTTTCTCGAAAACATCCCGAAGAAACCGATGCTTTCCTGCCTGTGGATAAGGGTGATCACCCTGCTTCCCCGTTTTTTCTCAAGCCCCCTGATGGCGTTTACCCTCGATTTTTCCCGATACCACTGCTTCATCGAAGGATAAACGAAAAAGAAAATCATCAAGATCCAGAAAAAGTTGAAATCCAATGCCCCTTCCCCCTCTCCCTCTCCTTGCGGGTTTCCGCTTGTCTGAACTCACAGATTAACAGAAACCGGGACGGGCGTCATTCCCGTCCCGGTTTTGTTCCTGTTCTGTCCGCTATTCAGTCCTTGGTGGACTCTTTCTTTCGTGGCGCCTTTTTCTTTTCAACGGTTTTGAAGGAGAATTCACCTTTTTCCACGGAAACCCGGACAACGCTGTTTCTTTCGACGCGGCCTTCGAGCAGAAGATCCGAAAGGGGGTCCTCGACGGATTTCTGAAGCGTCCTCCGCAGCGGTCTTGCGCCGAACTTCGGGTCGTAACCGATCTCGAGAAGCTTTTCCCGGGTTTTTTTCGGGACGTCGATGGTTATCCCCTGTTCTTCAAGCCTGTGGCTGACTTCCTCAAGCATGATATCGAGAATCTTGAGGAGTTCTTCCCGACCAAGAGGCTTGAAGATGATGATGTCATCCACCCTGTTGATGAATTCCGGCCTGAAGGTCTTCCGAACGGCTTCCATGATGCCGGATTTCATCTTGTCGAGGTCCACGTCAGGGCCTTCTGCAGTGGTAAATCCCAGTGCTCGGCCTTTCATGAGGTCCTGGGCGCCGATGTTGCTCGTCATGATGACTACGCTATTCCTGAAATCCACGGTATGGCCCTGGCCGTCGGTAAGTCGCCCGTCTTCAAGTATCTGCAAAAGGATGTTGAACACATCAGGATGAGCCTTCTCGATTTCATCGAAAAGGATAACCGAATAGGGCCGTCTCCTGAGGGCCTCCGTAAGCTTCCCACCCTCCTCGTAACCGACATACCCCGGAGGTGCTCCGATCAGTTTCGCCACTTCGTGGCGTTCCATGTATTCGCTCATGTCGAAACGGACCATGGAATTTTCGCTGCCGAAAAGGAACTCAGCCAGAGAGCGGGCAAGTTCGGTCTTTCCCACCCCCGTGGGGCCAAGAAAGAGGAAACTTCCAATGGGTCGTTTGGGATCCTTGAGCCCGCTGCGGGCCCGCCTGATGGACCTCGCCACGGCATTGACAGCCTCCACCTGGTCGACCATACGCTTGTGGATTTCTTCTTCCATGCGGAGAAGCCGGCTCGATTCCTCTTCGGTCAACTGCACAACGGGAATGCCGGTCCATTCACCAACTATCTGGGCTATCTGCTCGGAGTCGACGACGGGCTCCTCATTATGCCGGCGCTTTTGCCATTCGTTCCTGCTTTTTTCGATTTCCTCGGAAAGCCGCCGCTCCTTGTCCCTGAAGCTCGCGGCCTTCTCGAACTCCTGGGCCGTTACGGCCGCTTCCTTTTCTTTCCTGAGCGATTCCAGCTCCTTTTCCCTGGCCTTGATGTCTTCAGGCAATTCCATGGTCTTGAGTCTCGCCCTGGCAGCTGCCTCATCAATGAGGTCGATAGCCTTGTCGGGAAGGAAACGCTCAGTGATGTAGCGTTCCGAGAGACGTGCCGCCGCGGACAACGCTCCGTCGGTGATCTTCGCCCTGTGATGGGCTTCATAACGATCCCTCAAGCCTTCGAGAATCCTGACGGAATCCTCCACACTGGGTTCGTCGACCATGACAGGCTGGAATCGCCGTTCCAGTGCCGCGTCCTTTTCGATATGTTTCCGGTACTCTTCGAGGGTCGTTGCCCCGATGACCTGGAACTCTCCACGTGCGAGACTCGGTTTGAGGATGTTCGCGGCATCAACTGCGCCTTCCGCTCCACCCGCACCGACAATGGTATGGATCTCATCGATAAAGAGGATCACATCGCGGCAATCCCGAAGCTCCTTGACAAGTTTCCGCATCCGTTCCTCAAATTCGCCGCGGTACTTGGTCCCGGCCACAAGGTTGCCCACGTTGAGCTGCACGACGCGCTTGCCCTTGAGAACCTCGGGGACGTCGCCTGAAATAACCTTCTGGGCCAGGCCCTCGACGATTGATGTTTTCCCGACGCCCGGGTCGCCAATGAGCACGGGGTTGTTCTTCTTCCTCCTCGACAGGACCTGGATAACCCTCTGGATCTCCTTGTTCCTGCCGATGACGGGATCCAGCTCGCCAGAGGAGGCCATGTCGGTGAGCACGATCCCAAGCTGGTCCAATGTCGGCGTTCTTGACCGTCCTCCGCCTTTGCCGGCGGTTTCGCCGGCTTCACGATCCGCCTCGCTCCCGTGTTCTCCGCCGGACAGCACAGACTGTATCTCGGTCCGAACTTTCTGGAGATCAAGATCCATAGAGAGGAGCACCTGGGCGGCTATGCCTTCGCCTTCAGATATGAGCCCGAGAAGTATGTGCTCCGTCCCGACGTAGTTGACGCCCATGTTCCTGGCTTCCCGCATGGCGAGATCCAAAACGCGTTTCGCTCTGGGACTGAGGGGAAGGTCTACGGGTTTGCTTTTCGGTTCCCCCCTGCCAACGATCTGTTCGACGCGCTGTGTAACTTCCTCGGCACCGACTCCAAAAGCCGCCAGAACCTGCGCTGCAACGCCCTCTCCTTCAGCAACGAGACCCAGCAGAATGTGTTCCGTGCCTATAACGTCATGTCCCAGCCGGAGTGCCTCCTTATGGGCCAGCTGGATGACTTTCTTTCCTCTTTCAGTGAAAAACTGCCACATGCCATTTTCCCTCCAGTGTTTCGGCTAAAACCGGTTTTCAGGTTCCGAGGCGCTCCCTCAAAAGGTCGGCTCTTTTGCGTGATATCTCATGCTCCGCAAGTTTTTTCCCTTCGAAGCACTGGAGATGGGCCTGTTGAATGTCGAGAACAAGGCTGTTCCAGTCTCCAGGAGAAATCTTCGGCAAAATTCCCATTTCGGAACCCATTCTCATCCAGGAGAGCATTTGCATTGCTTCATGGATATCTATGCTTCTGGCATATTTGGCAATGCCCCATGCCCTCCACATCTTGTCCTCGAGTTTCTCTTCATCACTTTCCCTGATGGCTGTCCTTGCAGCGTGCTCCTGCTGCACCACGCTGGAGATGACTCCGGAAACCTTCTCGATGAGTTCCTCTTCCCGCTGTCCCAGCGTGACCTGGTTCGAAACCTGAAAAAGAGCGCCTACGGACTCACTACCTTCCCCATACATACCCCGGACTGTCAACCCCACACGGTTGCATTCCTTGATGATTTTCCCGAGCCTTCTCATGATCTCCAGTCCTGGAATATGGATCATCACCGATGCCCTGAGCCCGGTCCCGGTGTTGGTTGGACATGCCGTCAGGTAACCGAATTCCTCGTCGAATGCATATCCAAGTTCTTCCAGGGCGGAATCAACCTGTCCCGCTATCCGCCAACATTCATGGAGTTCGAGTCCACCGAGAAAAATCTGAATCCGAAGGTGGTCTTCCTCATTGATCATGAGAGAAACGATCCCTTTCTCATCCAGGACGGCGACCTTCCCGCCGCCGCTCTGACGAGAAAAATCCGGACTGATCAGATGACGTTCCACAAGAACTTCCCGCTTCAGGTCATTCAGGTCATCCATTTCCCACGTTCCGGAAACATTGATGACAGGAGTTTCAGAAAGCCTTTTCAGGATCTTTCCCGATATTTCCCGCCGCTTTTCGTCATCGCATCTCCCGGGAAAGGGATACTCTCCAAGGTTTCTGGCGAGCCGAATCCTGCTGGACAGGACAATGTCGCCCTGTTCCTTTCCTCCTTCAAGCCATGCCAGGGGCAAAGAGGCAAAATTCGCACAACTCATGAGTCCATTCTTTCCTCTCTGAGCCTTATTCGGTCCCTGAGCACTGCCGCCCTCTCATACTCTTCATTTTCAACAGCCTCTTTGAGAAGCTTCCTGAGTGTTTCAAGGTCATCCACAGGCTGCGTCGCCGTCTTCCCGGAAGGTCTTGACCCCCTGTGGATCTCGTTGCCGTGAATCCGGCGAAGCAGTTGGCGCACGCTTGGCCTGAAGGCATCATAACAAGACGGGCACCCGAACTTCCCCGTTTTGGCGAACTCTCCGGAATCAAGGCCACACCGGGGACATGATATCCCGTGGTTTGGATCCTGTGTTACCGACCCGGCCTGTTTCTGGGTCTTGGCCGGAAACAGGTTTCCCAGGAAGTTTTCGAAGGGGAAATCCAGGGGCACTTCAGGCAACATGCCCTGCTGACTCATCGCCTGCGCGCACTGCTGGCAAAGATGATACTCGACGACAGTGCCGTTCTTCATGTGCTTGATATGCACCTGCGCCTCTCTTTTATGGCATCGCCCACAAAGCATGGATTTTCACCTTACCGAAGGACGAGGCTTCCGAGGAGCCTTTTCAGTAATTCAGCGTGCAGGGCGTCTCTCTTGAAGGGTGAGAGGTCAAATATTTCCTTGGATATCTGTTCCTGAAAACGGACGGCTATCTCGATCAGCAGCCGTTCCCGGGCAGTCAGCATCTCCCTGTCCTGAAGATTCGCAAGGAGCCTTTTTATTTCCTGTTCGCTGATGACGTCACCAATGAGCTCATCAATATGGTTTGCCCGCTCCTCAGGCATTTCCAGGCACAGGCGAATGATCCGGATATACCCGTGTCCTCCGCGCTGGCTTTCGACGAGATACCCGCGTTCAGGTGTAAAACGACTCCGGATGACATAGTTGATCTGGCTGGGGACGCATCCGAAACGTTCAGCCAGATCTTTCCTGCTCAAAAAAACCGAATCTTTATCGGTCCGCTCGAGAAGCTCCTGAATATGCCGCTCGATGATGTGTGTGAGGCTGGCCACGGCGGGACCTCCTTTTTGACCTAAGTTGACCCTCGTCATTATATGGTAATGGTCAGAATAAGTCAATCTCGCGACATATCCAGGAGAACTGCCCGGAATGGTCATTCACGGATTTTGTCTTCGGTTCCTTCACGAATTTTCCTTATATTCCCCGTATGTCTCAATACGGCAAGGGCCGCAAGGGCAGTACAGGAAAACACGTACGCCCCGGGCGCGCCAAGGAGCGTCATGAAAACCGGCATGGTCCAGAGGGAAACCATGGAGGCCACGGAGACATACCGGCTCAGCTTGAGGGTGACATACCAGACGGCTCCGGCACCAAGGGCCACGATGGGATTCAGGACGAAAACGACACCGTAGCTTGTCGATATTCCCTTGCCGCCACTGAAGTGAAGCCAGAGCGAGTAATCATGGCCGATGACGGCGGCAAAACCGGAAAGACCCAAAACAAGAGGATCATGCACTCCCGCCGTCATACCGACAATCAGCACAATACCCCCCTTGGCCATGTCGAAAACAGCCACGGCTATGGACCATTTTTTAGAGAGGATTCTCCCTACGTTCGTAGCGCCGATATTTCCGGATCCTACCGTCCTGATATCGATCCCCTTTTTCCAACGGACAGCCAGGTACCCGGCCGGTATCGATCCAAAAAGATATCCGGCGATCACGAGAAGCCATGCAGCACTCACGTATCATTTCTCCTTATGACAACAGCATCGACGGCTTTGACCCCTTCTCCCTGTTCGAAGACAAAGATGGGGTTCACGTCGAGCTCCTGGAGGTTTTCCTCATTGCAGGCCAGGGCGGAAATCCTGACAATAGTTTCAGCCAGGGACTCGATATCGAGTCTGGATCGCCCTCTCGCACCTGTCAAAAGGGGATACCCTTTCAAGTCCGCAAGCATGGCCAGTGCGGTCTTTCGGTCGACAGGGGCATGTCTGAGCGCCAGATCCTGAAGGATTTCCACGTAAATCCCCCCAAGGCCCGCCACCACAACGGGCCCGAACAAAGGGTCCCGTTTGACGCCGATCATACATTCTGCGCCATCGGAAACCATTTCCTGGATGAGCACGCCCTGGATGTTCGCATCCGGAACGGCCTTGTGGGCCCGTTCGAGAAGTCTCCCGTAAGCGTTTCTGAGTTCCTCTTCGGATTTGAGGTTCAGGGAGACGATCCCTGCCTCCGTTTTGTGGATGATGTCGGGGGACATAACCTTCAGGGCGACGGGGTAACCGATTTCTTCCGCCGCTCCCAGAGCTTCTGCAAGGGATGTGCACAGCCTTTCAGATGTAACGGAGATACCGTATTCAGCCAAAAGCCTTTTTGCATCATATTCCGTGGGTGTTTCCGGCAGGAAGTCAAGAAAAGGCTCTTTTTCCCCGCGATCGGGAAGACATTCTTCGTCGCCGGCGGACATCTCCCCTTCTACAAGTCGTGATAGAGCCCTGGCGCATCGTCTGGGGCTCTGGAAAAGGGCTATTCCTGCATCCCGAAGTCGTGAGAGCAAAGCCCCACCGTGTTCCGTGTCGATGAGCCAGCATACAGCCAGCGGTTTCGCCGCCGCGGCCGAGAGCCTGATGAGGTCCTTCGCGAGTTTTTCTCCCGAAGCACCGGTTATCATCGAGAGCACCACTACGGTCATGTCCGTTTCCGGGGATTCGAGAACGGTCCTGACGCATTCGGAAAAACCTTCGGGTTCATTTATGACCTGAGCCGTTAAATCCACGGGGTTTCTCGAAGAACCGAAGGAAGGGATGAACCTCTCGATTTTCCGCCTCACCCCTGCAGAGAGTTCGGGAACCTCGAGTCCGTATTCCCACGCCCTGTCCGCCATGATGATTCCCGCACCGCCAGAGGTCGTGAGAACTCCGAGCCTTTTCCCCCTTGCACGGGGCAGCACGCCGAAAACCTTCCCGAGATCGACGATATCTTCCACATCGTCGATCTCAATGGCGCCATACTGCCTGAGTACCGTTTCCCAGACGGTCTTGTCGCCGGCTACGGCGGCGGTGTGGCTTTTCGCTGCCTCCTGTCCGGTTGGGCTGCCTCCAACTTTGAGCACAGCAACAGGGATGCCTTTTGCCTTCGCCTTTTTGAGAAGCCCGATCAAACGGCTCCCCTTCTTTATCCCTTCAAGATACAAAACCAGCAGTCTCACCTGCGGATCATCAAGGAAAGCCTCTCCGAAGTCCACCACATCGAGGTCGGACTGGTTCCCCGTGGTCACCACGTACCGGAATCCCACTCCCCGCTCCGCGGCCATGGCAAATGAAGCGAACCCAAAGGCTCCGCTTTGCGAAACGTAGGCGACATGACCTTCCGGCCGTTTTCCGGTATCGAGGGATGCTGAAAAACTCAGGGGGATACCGGCAACAAAGTTGACGAGGCCCTGACAGTTCGGGCCAAGGACTCTGGTGGGGCCTCTCCGAACGGCCGTCATGAGCTTGTCCTGTCCCTCGAAATCTTCGCTCTCGGCAAAACCGGAAGAAAAGATAACGGCAAAAGGCACACCAAGGGCGTTGCATTGCTCGACGATCTCGGGGACGATGCCTGCTCTGACCCCGATCAGAACGACGTCGGGGACTTCCGGCAGACTGGTCAGATCCCGATAACATGCCAGGCCGCCGATCTCGTCATATTTCGGATTCACCGGATATAACCTGCCTTTGAAGCCGAAGCGTCGAAGCAGTTTCAAAGGTCTTCCGGAAATGCTTTCAAGATTTTGTGAAGCACCGACTATGGCAACGGATTCAGGTCTCAACAGTTTCGCAAGATCCGAGAAAACGGTCATGGCGCCTTTTCCTCCTTCTCACTCCCGTTTGGGGCCTATCGTTACGGCAAGGTTCCGCCCGATGCCTTCCACCTCGACTTCGACCTCGTCACCTGGAAATACCGGGCCAACACCGGAGGGAGTTCCAGTCAGGACCACATCTCCCGGTTCGAGGGTCATGAAAGTAAGAATGTGGCTCAGAATCGCCTCAACCGGGAAGAGCAGGTCGTCAGTCCGCCCGTCCTGTCTGGTTTCCCCGTTTACCTTCGTTCTCACGGCCACGTTTCCCGCATCGAGATCAGTTTCTATCCAGGGTCCAAGGGGGCAAAAGAGATCAGCGGACTTCGCAATGGTCCACTGGAGATCATTCCGCTGCCTGTCCCTGGCGGTCATGTCAAGGCCTGCCGTGTAGCCGAGCACACCCTCCGCTGGATTCTCGAAACCCGGCGTCATTCGCTTCCCAATGACAACGGCAAGTTCTCCCTCATAATCGAATTCCTCTGTAAAGGAAGGATAGGGAATGATACTGTCCGGGTCGGCCAAAGAATTTGGTCCTTTGAGGAAAAGCCCCGGTTCCGCCGGCAGTGATCCCTTGTCGTACCCGGATTCTTCTATGTGTTTCAGGTAGTTCAGACCGACACAGACAATTTTCGTCGGGAACGCCGGCGCAAGAAGCCTGGCATCTTCCAGGGCGACAACATCACCGGTTGCCATACCTTCAGGACTTTCCTCAGGGTAAAGAACTCCGTCCTTGATGGTCGCCCATCGGGCAATCCTTCTTTCGTCGGATTTCAAAACGTATCGTGCTATTTTCATCGGTTTTCACCCTTTCACTCCGTTTTACCAGGCATTCAGGTAGATGCCCTCTATGTCGTCAATGGTAAATGTCTTTGGATTGTTGCCAAGCAGCCGCTTTTCTCCAGAAGCGGCGAGGGCCATTCTCCGTATTGCACTGCGGGGTATTCCAATGTCCCTTAATCTGGATGGGATTCCGGCTTCTCTGGCAAAGTCCGACATCAAGACCAGGGCGTCTTCAGCCCTCTCGCGGACGTCTCCCTGAAGTCTTCTTTGCTCTGAAGCTTCCCTCATGGTATCGGAAAGCTTTGCAAACAGGTCTTCGTTGCCTTCCAGATTCGCCGTCATGACGGAACGGAGCATGGCGGCATTCGCCGTCCCGTGAGGGATGTGGAATTCGCCTCCCAGGGGATAGGCAAGAGCATGAACTGCGGCTGTCCCGGCCATGGCAAAGGCCATTCCGGCAAGAAGGCTGCCAAGGGACATATTGTAGCGGGCCTTTCTGTCGTGACCGTCACGTAATGCAAATTGCAGGGAACCGAATATTTTACGAACCGCAGAAAGTGACAACTCCCTGCTGAAGGGGTTGGCATTGACTGACAGAAAAGATTCGACAGCATGGATGAAGGCATCCACCCCGGTGTTCGCAGTCACTTCAACAGGAAGATTCAAGGTTAGCGAAGGGTCAACCAAGGCAGCGTCGGGTATCAGGTAAGGGCTTACGACGCCCTTTTTCACCTGCTCCTCCGGGAAAGTGAATATGGCGACTGGAGACACCTCGGAGCCACTTCCCGAGGTGGTTGGCATCATGACCGTGGGAAGGCCTTTTTCGGGCACACGGTCCCTTCCGACCAGCGACATGACGTCCATACCTCCTTTTGCAAGGACGGCGACGACCTTGGTGAAATCCATGGTGCTGCCGCCGCCAAGCCCGACAAGCACATCCACACCTGCTTCCCTTATCTCTGCTGCTGCACTTTCAAGGAGATCCACAGGAGGCTCAGGCGGGATGCCGTCGAAAACGACGGGGGTGTATCCTTTCTTTTCAAGGATATCGATCATTGTTTCTCGTATGGACGTCTTCGACAGCGTCCGGCCCATCATGATTCCCGGTTTTCTCACCTCGAGAAAAGATAAAACATCGACAATACATCTGGATGAATCTTCTCCAAATATCACTCGTCCCGGCGTCGAGAACGTAAAAAGCGGGTCACTCATAAAAATCCCCTTCCTGACAGCATTTTCGGCAAGTGTCGACCTGCAGGCATCGTCATTCGACGTTAGTATTTGTCCCGAACGACTTCAGCATAACCGAAAGAAGCTCCAGGGCAAATGCCCGCGGGAAGACAAGACGTTTTTTCGAAACACACGTCATGGAGATACCACGTTTCCGTTTTGCCTGAAAAAGAGAAATCATGTAAAATACTCCCAGATTACAGAAAAGGGAGGTCCGATTCATGGGAAAGATTGCAGAACTGTACCAGAGCGCGGACTGGAAATCTGAAAAACACGTTCCCGTTATCGAATGTCCCGAGACCGTCTCCGCCGGGGAAACATTCCATGTCAAAGTCTCTCTCGGGAAAGAGATCGCCCACCCCAATACGACAGAACATCACATCAGATGGATACAGCTTTTCTTCAAGCCTGAAGGCGAAAAATTCGCCGTTCAGATCGGGAACTTCGAATTCACCGCCCATGGGGAATCGGTGGAAGGCGCAAATGAAGGGGCTGTGCACACGCATCACTCCGTAACGGCGGAAATGTCTACGAAAAAACCGGGGACCCTCTACGCCACCGCTTGCTGCAATATTCACGGCTTCTGGGAAAATTCCAGGGAGATCAAAATCTCCTGAAATAATCGATAGCAGCCCACGCAAAAGAGGACGGGGCGATCCCTTAAAGGATCGCCCCGTCTTTCACATCCCTCGCACTTCCGGCGGGTCAATCTTTCATCTTTTGTATCGCCCGTGAAAGGCGCCTGGCCGCTTCGTCCAGTTCGTCCGCTCCGGCGAAGGTAAAACAGGCCCGCACGTTCTCGGCACCGCCACCGTTTGGGAAAAAGGCATCCCCCACAACAAAGGCCACCCCTTCGTCGATGGCCTTGTCGAAAAGCGCCCTCGAGTCCATTCCAGGCAGCGTCAGCCAGTAGAAAAATCCTCCTTGGGGAGTCTCATACGAAGCGTCTTGTGGCAAATGTTTCCTGAAAGCCGCCTCCATGGCATCACGTTTTTTCCTGTAGTGGTCTATGATTTTCGGAAGGAACTCGTCCATGTGCCCACGGCGGCAATACTCGTACACCAGTGCCTGCGAAACCGTGCTCGTACAGAGGTCACTCCCCTGTTTCACCATGATCATCTTTCTGATAACCTCCTCGGGACCGACAACCCAGGCAACACGTGTACCCGGCGCCAGGATCTTCGAGAAGGAGCAGGCGTATAAAACAATTCCCTCGGCATCCATGGAAAACAGCGTCGGCTCATGCTCTCCATCGAACCTGAGGTGACCATAAGGGTCATCTTCGAGAATGGGTATTCCATGGCGCGACGCCACTTCAAGGAGTTCTTTTCTTCGTGCGGCCGTCAGGGTGGACCCCGAAGGGTTCTGGAAATTGACGATGGAATATATCAGTTTCACTTCTTTTCCCCCGGCACGGGCACGTTCGAGTTTTTCCTCCAGAAGGTCAACCCTCATGCCGTCCTTGTCACAGGGTACGGTAATGAAGGAGGCCCGGCGATTCCGCAAGACATGGGTCGCTCCAGGGTAGGTGGGTTCCTCAACGATCACCGCATCACCCGGATTCAGAAGCACTGCCGCGAGCAGGTCCATGACCTGTTGGGATCCAGTGGTTACCAGCAACTCGTCGGAGCTCACCTTCCGCCCCATCCGTGGAGCCATCCATTCGGAGATGAACTCTTTCAGGGGTTCATATCCTCCTGTCGTCCCGTACTGGAGAACATCCCTGCCACGTTCGCCTATGATGGCCGAAGCTTCCTGGAATTCCTCGACAGGAAAAATCCTTGGATCGGGATTCCCGCCGGCGAGAGATATCATGCCCGGCTTTTTCGTATATTTCATGAGCTCTCTTATGGGGGAAGGCTTGAGTGCCTTCGCCACGTCGGAATATAGTTTTTCCCATACCTGCAGGCCCATGTTCCATCACTCCTTTCCGGTAGTTATAGTCCTCGACTCAAGCCATGCCGTATGCGGCACGTACCGGTTTCCAGTTTAGTTCACTTTTGCACAAGTGTGAAGTCGTCAGGGTCGAATGACCACGACAGTTCCTGGAGCCGTTTCCTCAACAATCTGGAGAAGTTCCTCGTTTTTCATCCGGATGCAGCCTTCACTCGCACGTGTGCCTATAGATCCGGGATCATGAGTCCCGTGAATTCCTATCCCTTTCCAGCCCGTCTCGAGACGGATAAACCATGGACCATAGGCTCCGGCGACGGGTCCCTCGCCGTCTCCAAAGTCATGGACCCAATGTTTCGAGTCATGGATACTGACAACCCTGAACACCCCTTCCGGTGTCCTCATGTCCCCGACACGCTGCTTGTCGCCTGGATTTTTCCCAAGGGCCACGCCGAAACGGGCAAGTTCACGGCTCCCCGAGTACAGGACCAGGGTGAAACGGGATTTCTCGATGAGGATCCACCGGGAATCAGCCAGATTCCACGTGTCGACGAAATCCTCCAGGAGGAAGGGTTGCGGGATTTCGGCCGGGATCCTGCGGGCTGCCGGGACCGCTGCGGGGGCCAAAATGCCCGTAAGGACGAAGAAACAGACCAGCGCACCGAGAAAAAACCCTTTTCCCTTCATCGTATGCCTCCATTCATCTGGCCCTGGACAGACTGGATGATGTCGGCGATAAGACCGCCGATGACCGGAAGCTGCAGCGAAAGCAGGGGCTTGAGCACCCCCACGATTATGTACCCGACAATGACGGTCAGAATCGTCAAACCGATGGCGAACCCGAGCCCCCTGGCAACTCCCACGAGGAAATTGCGCCAAAAAAGTCTCCAGGGACTGCTCATCATTTCCACAAACTCGTAGCAACGATGATCTTCCAGAATGTCGGATATGCTTTTTCCCAGCGAAGTTTCGCTTCGTTCGGGTGCATCCGGTTTCTCGGACATCCCTTTCCCTCCTCCAGGCGTTTCAGCACCAAGGCAGTCATTACAAGACAAAAACGGCATCAGGTCTTCCGTTGAAATAAGAAAGTTTCATGAAAAGGCCTTTGCGGCAGGGTACGAACTCCTTGTACCTACAACCAAAAGAAAAAATGCCTATTGAAAAAGGATACCAAATAATACAATCTCATGCCGAGGACCCGCAACCTGCCAGGAACCTGCATGTATACTGAAACACTGAAAAGGATATGCGGAAAACCTTTGAAGGGACTGCGCCGGAGTATGAAATTTTTCGTTTCATCGTCGGGACATCACCGGTCCGTCAACGCCTGGTGCCTCTATGACGTGGGGAATTCGGCTTTCGCGACAACCATCATCGCGGCGGTCTTTCCTGTCTATTTCAACATCGTCGCAGTCACACTGAAAGAAGGTCAATCCTCAGCCTTTTTGGGATATGCCTCGTCAGGAGCCATGCTTTTGTCGGCCTCCCTTGCCCCGATTTTGGGAAGCATTTCCGATGTTTCCGGAACGAGAAAACCTTTCCTTGCCTTTTTTACCGCCCTGGGAATCCTGTCGACGGGGCTTCTGTTCACTGTCGATCACGGAAACTGGCTCAAAGGGCTCTTTTTTTATGCTGCTGGGAGTGTCGGTTTTTCGTCCTCCATGATCTTCTACGACTCTCTCCTGCCCCAGTTGGCCGAGAAGGAAAACAATATCGACGAAATATCAACCCGTGGATTTGCCTTTGGCTACATCGGAGGCGGCACGCTCCTGGCGATAAATGTCCTGGGCATCATCCTGCTGCCGGGAACCCTGGGATTCCGCCTGGCCTTTCTGTCCGTTGCCTTGTGGTGGCTGCTTTTTTCGATACCAGTATTCAGGTATGTTCCCGAACCTCCCGTCACAGGTCCCGGCGGCGAAGAAACAGCACATGCCATCAGACATGGCGCCAAACGCATCGTGAGAACTTTCAGGAATATCAGGCAACACCGGGAGCTTTTCCTCTTTCTCCTCGCCTTCTGGTTGTACAATGACGGTGTCGGAACCATCATGAAACTTGCTGCAATCTATGCGGCGGGACTGTTGTTCAGCCCGCTTTCTATAATCGGGGCGCTCCTTTTGACCCAGTTTGTGGCAGCGCCCTTTGCGATTCTTTACGGCAAACTTGCCCGTAAAACCGGTGGAAAGACGGCTATCAGCATAGGTCTGATCTGGTATTGCCTGATTACCGTAACCGCCATGTTCATGTCCGCATCCTGGCATTTCTGGATCCTGGCTGTAGCTGTCGGGATGGTTCAGGGCGGCGTCCAGGCTATCAGCAGAAGCACCTTCGGCGGAATGATCCCAAAGGGGAAAAGTGCCGAATTTTTCGGCTTCTATGATATGTCAGGCAAATTTTCCGGAGTGGCGGGACCTTTACTTTTCGGGCTTATCACCCAGTACACGGGATCCCCGTTAATTGGTATCGGCGTCCTTTTACTTTTCTTCATTGGAGGATTCCTGCTTCTTGCGAAAGTGGATATCGAAAAAGGTCGTGCCGCCGCGCTACAATGAACACGAAAAAAGGAGGCAGGAATACGTTATGGAGATAGGAATTCACGAAGCGGTTTTCGAATTGTTCCCTGACTTCACCCGTGGAGTCGTCATAGCGAAAGGTCTCGACAATTCCGGCAAAAACCCAAAACTCGAAGAGGAACTCCGCGTTCTCGAGGAGGCAATAAGAACGGATGAATCACTTGAAAAATTCAAGGAACACCCGAGACTTGCCCCCTGGATGGAGGCTTTCCGTGCATTCGGAGTCAACCCCAATGCATGTCCGCCATCGATAATCAATCTCGTCAAGCGGATCCGAAAGGGAACCACCATTCCCTATATCAACACCGTGGTCTCCCTGATAAACAGGACGAGCCTGAAACACCTCGTTCCCTGCGGAGGCGACGACCTGGAAGCCGTTTCAGGCAATCTCAGGCTCTCACCTGCCGCGGGCGGTGAGACATACAGGCCCCTGGGAAAGCCCGAAGCCGTTGAAAATCCAAAACCGGGAGAAATTATTTACCAGGACGAATCCAGCAGAAACGTCCTGTGCCGGGCCTGGTGCTGGCGAAACAGCGATACCACGAAAATCACGGAGTCAACAATGAAAGTCGCCTTGAACGTGGACGGCCTGCCTCCCGTAACGTCCGCCGAAATTCGTCACCTTGCGGCAGAACTGGCGGAGGTTGTCGAAGAATACTGCAGCGCCACAACCAAAGTCCACATTCTTGATGCAGCAAATCCCTCGTTTTCACTCTGAAGAAAAATTTTGAGGTTTCACTTTTGTGCCGCCCGAGAAGTGGTAGCGGTCAAGATCGAATGGCGCGCGACAGACGGAAAGGAGTGCCAAACAATGGAATCGTTGTTCCAGCCGGTTTTGGGTGGAATCTTTATGGGAATGGGCGCAGGGTTTCTCGCCTATGCCTATGGGGACAAGATCTGGGGACGCCGTGACAGGAAAGGGAAGGGCAAAACAGCTGCGCCGAAAGGATTTTACGATCCAGGGAGGGCTGGTCCAACCCGCAGGCAGATACGCCTCAAAAGGGCCGTCATTGCTGGTATTGGCGTGGGCGCGATGTTCTTTTTCTATTTCGCCAACAGATAAGGAATGGAAGACCCGTTCCCTTCCTTTTCCCCGGAGGCGGGACACCACGGCCAGAGAAGGACAGAAAGGATGTTGATTTGTGACCACCGAAGACATGGGAAAAACCGGGACTTCCTCCATACCTGAGAGATCGGAGATCCCCGAAGAGGAAACCTGGCGGCTTGAAGATCTGTTTGAAAGTCCAGAAGCCTGGGAAGAAGCTTTGCAAAAATCAGAGACCATGGGGAAAGACCTCGCCTCCCTCAAAGGAAGCCTGAAGGAAAGCGCAGCAGGCCTCCTTGAGGGGTTGCGTCTTGCCGACGCACTGGAAGAACTGGTCGACCACATCGTCGTCTATGCCCATTTGCTCAGTCACCAGGACACGAGGAATTCCCATGCCCAGTCAATGGCCGCACGGTCTCTTTCCATTGCCGTCAAGACCGGTGAGAGGACTTCCTTCGTGGTGCCGGAAATCCTTGAGGCCGGAAAGGACCGCATACTCAAGTTCATGAAAGAGCGGCAGGAGCTTGAGCACTATCGTTTCCTCCTGGAGGACATTTTCAGACAAAGCGCACATCGCCTTTCAACCGAAGAGGAAACGCTCTTGTCAGGTGCCGGTGAAATCGCCCACGCTTCTGAAAACGTATTCAGCATGCTCACAAACGCGGACATGACCTTTCCGAAAGTTGCCGACAGCAATGGGAAAAAACACACACTCTCTCAGGAGCGTTACGGGACCTACCTGGTCTCACCGGACAGGACGCTCCGCGAAAACGCTTTCAGGTCCTTTCACGAGCAATTCGGCGCCTTCAGAAACACCCTCTCGGGGACTCTGAACACCGCCCTCAGAAGCGCTGCATACTTTGCCCGCAGCAGAAGATATGAATCGACACTGGAGGCAGCCCTGTCTCCCGATGCAATTCCAACAGAGGTTTACCACGGTCTCATTGAGAGGGTCGGGAAATATCTGAATCTCCTCCACCGGTACGTATCGGTAAAAAAGCGCTCCCTTGAGCTGGACTCGCTCCACATGTACGACATGTATGTTCCCCTCGTACCAGAGCCCAGGCGGGATATTCCGTACGAAGATGCGTGCAATATGGTTACCGAGGCACTTGAACCACTGGGGAGTGAATATGTGTCGCGGCTGCAGAAAGGTTTCGGTTCACGCTGGATCGATGTCCGCGAAAACAAGGGGAAACGTAGCGGAGCCTTCTCGTGGGGTTCTTACGGCATCCACCCTTACGTACTCCTCAACTACAACGGCACTTTCAAGGACGTTTTCACCATAGCTCACGAGATGGGACATGCGCTGCACAAGGACTACACCGACCGGAAACAGCCTTACGTCTATTCCGGACACAGCATTTTCACGGCAGAGGTGGCTTCCACGACAAACGAAATCATGCTGCACAAAGCGCTCCGTGAAAAAGCCGGATCCCCACAGGAAAGACTCTATTTTGCCCATACTCTCCTCGAGCAGATCCGCACCACCTTTTTCCGCCAGACACTCTTCGCCGAGTTTGAACTGGCCGTCCATAACATGATCGCCGATGGCGGGGCTCCCACAGCGGACACCTTTTGCTCTCTCTGGCGGGAGTTGAATGAAAAATATTACGGACCCGAACTGTTCATCGACAGGGAGCTGGAATTTGAGTGGGCGCGAATCCCCCACTTCTATTCCCCCTTCTACGTCTATCAGTACGCCACCGGATACGCAGCGGCGACAACTCTCTCAAAGGGTATTTCTGAAGAAGGGCCCCCGGCGGTCGCCAGATTTATCGACTTTCTGGAAAGCGGCAAATCAGATTATCCCGTCACACTGCTCAAGCGTGCCGGCGTGGATATGACTTCACCTGAGCCCGTAGAGGCTGTAGCAACCCTCTTCGAAGCAACACTCCAAGAGCTGGAGAAAATGCTGGACGGCAGGTATGACTGAGAATGAAGCCTGACATGAACGAAAAAACGGTTCCCGAATCGATTCGGGAACCGTTTTTTTTTACCTTCGACTGTCAGGCTGAAAAGAACTGGCGCTCAGGATTCCTCCCCGATAAGCTCCTCGAAAATCTCGTCCACCTTTTCCATGCGGTTGATCCGACCAACGTTGGAACCGCAAAAGAAAAGCCCTTCATCATAGTTCCCTCGAAAAGCGTCCACCAATGCTTGAGCTATGCAGAAAGCCTTCCGTTCATTTCTGTAGGCGCAATGGGCGAGACAGTTTGCGAAACAGGGTTTGCTCTTGACGCGACCTTCAAGGTATTCTTCCACGAAGGGAGTCCGTACCACCCTTCCGGGAATGCCCACGGGGCTCTTTATGACAACTACGTCCTCGGCCTTCGCGTTAACAAGCACATCTTTGAAGCCCTGGCTCGCGTCGCCTTCAACGGTGGCGGCAAAGCGGGTGCCCATCTGGACGCCTTTGGCCCCCAGCTCAAACATGCGATTCATGTCTTCCCTGTCCCAGATTCCTCCGGCGGCAATGACCGGGATGTCCACTCCGGCTTCATCCTCAAGATAGGCTACAAGTTCCGGAATGACGTGTTCAAGAGAGTAAGCAGGATCATCAACCTGTTCCGGCTTCATGACGCCGAGGTGCCCCCCTGCATAAAGAGGTGTCTCGACCACGAAACCGTCCGGGAGCCTGCCGTAGTGCTTTTCCCAACGGCGATTTATGGGCCGTGCGGCCTTTGTGGAACTCACGATCGGGACCAAGGCCACATCAGGGTAATCGGCTGTCATCGCCGGAAGTCTCAGAGGCAGGCCTGCACCGGAAATGATGACATCTACTCCACCTTCGCAGGCTGACCTGACATGATCCTCGTAATCCGTCAAGGCAACCATGGCGTTGACGGCGATGACCCCGTCGGGCGCGATACTTTTCGCCAGGGCAATGTCGTTTCGTATGACTTCCTTGTTGACCTCGAAATAATTCGTTCCGTCATACAGCGGAGAGCACACTGCCAGCCCTACGCTGGCGATGGTTCCTACGCCGCCGGCTTTGGCCACGGCACCTGCAAGCTGCGGTCCGGATATCCTGACCCCCATACCTCCCTGAATCAGGGGATACCTCGGTTCATGTTTCCCGAGTTTCAATTTCGGCCAGTTGCGGGAAGCCTCTTTCACGACAAAACCTCCATTATCATCAGGCCGCTGTTTGAGCATCCAGGCTCAACCAGGGCAGGCTCGTCATTCTTTGTTCCTGTTTTTCTTCATATTTGGCAAGCATAATCTTGTAATGCTTCATGACCCCATTTATATATCGCGTTCCGCTGCTGCCCAGGTACATGGCCAAAGCCTCGGAAACGTTGCCATCACTGGAATCAAGGTAACAGGAAAAGATGTAGGTTCCGGCGAGGATATTGTTGCGGGGCTGGATGAGGTCATTCAGGGTTCGTATTTCACCGAATGAGGATCTCAAACCCCTTCTGTGGGCACTCCAGTTGATCTGCATAAGGCCATAGGCATATCGTGATCGCGCCTTGTAACGAACTGTAGATTCCTTGATGATTATCGCCGCGATAAGAAATGGATGGACCCCAAACTCGTCGGAAGCTTCCAAAATATACTCCGCAAATTTTCCGGCAGCATATTCATCAAGTTCGGGATTAACCTTCATGAACCTGTCCATGATCACAGCTATTTTCCCGTCTCTCGTTTCCACCGGGGCTGGTTTCTCCTGCTTTTCGGAAGGTTCTTCCGTCATGATTCTGTCGTAGACATCTCCTTCGGCGAATCCTGTTCCGGCGAAAACCGTCAACAACATACACAGACCCGAAATAAGGGCGGTGTTTCGCTTTCGTCGATTCAATGTCGGTTTCTCTCCTTCTCAATACAGTATCTGAACAGCGTCGAGTTTACCCCATGTACATACAAAGGGGCAAGCCGACCTTGATGGTCACCGGTTTGCACCTTTTGTATTTACATAAACGGGGCTTACCCCAACAGCGCACCGGGAACGAAAAGGATCCAGCCGTTCCAGCTTTTTTCGGCTTGAACCTTGATTGTGTCGGCAGAAAAGGACATGCCCTCGGGGATCCACAGTTTCATCCCTTCAGCTTCCACAACATCATGTCCGGTCTTGTCCTCGGGTTCTCCACCCTCGACGAGGGCGACGGGAATCCTGCATCAGCCGCTGCCCATGGTTGCACGAACGATATGCCCGGTATTTCCCATGGATTCAAGGATATCGCGTGCCTTGCCGCTTACTGAAAGAGCGAGAGTTTTCACTGAAGCTGCCTCCTTAAACTGAAAATCGAACATTTTGATGATATTATACCTATATATGGTATCTACATCAAACAAAACATTGACCATTGTAGGGACAATAAATGAAAGGTACAATCGTATGCCGCTGCAAATACCGAAGAAACAGGAGGGGATGCCGTGGGAACCCCACACATCATTTTCGAAGATGGACATATCGTAGCCGTATCGAAACCGGAAGGACTTCTCGTCCACCGAACACGTATCGCCTCCGACAAGGGGCCTTTTCTACTGCAGCAGGTCCGTGATATGACCGGAAGGTACCTTTATCCCGTCCATCGACTGGACAAACCTACCTCCGGGATTGTGATTTTCGCCGCCGCACTGGAATCAGCGAGAACTCTTTCGGAAAGTTTCAGGAATCATGCCGTCCGGAAAACCTACCTTGCCGTCGTGAGGGGTTGGGTTGATGAAAAGGGGCAAATCGATTCTCCCCTGGACAAACCCGCCGACGGAAACATCGGAAAACCAGATTCCGGGCAAGTTGCGAAGAAAGAGGCCCTGACAAATTACATCCGTCTTGCGAAGACTGACATTCCGTATGCCGTATCAAGACACCCGACAAGCCGGTATTCCCTGGTGAAAGTACATCCCCTGACGGGTCGAAGACATCAGATCAGGAGGCACCTGCGACGCATTTCCCATCCCGTTGTCGGCGACGTCGAATACGGTGACGGAAGGCACAACCGGTTCTTCAGGAGTCACTTCGGCATCAGGCGCCTGCTCCTTCACGCCTGCAGCATCACCATACTTCACCCCCACACTGGAATTCCCTTCACGATCACAGACCCTCCCGGACCGGACTTTCGGAAGGTCTGCAACGAGCTTGGCTGGGAAATCCCTGAGAAATTCGAAACACACGAATTCCGAATTCCCGGGTTCCATAATACTTCATGTGCTGTTATCACCTAAAAGATTATTTGGATTTGCGGGCGTCCGGTACGAGAGTTTCAAGTTTCAGGTTCCTGATGCCGCTGTATGCCTCAATGGTCCTCGTTCTGATCCTTCTGGTGGCCTTCCTGCAAATCGCCTTGTGAATTCCCGATCTGCTCATTGACCGAACGACCTGATCCCGGAAAGAAAATACAAAAAGGGCGCCCTTTTTTAAGGGTGCCCTGAATTTGTGGTGCGGAGGGGGAGACTCGAACTCCCACAGCCCGGAGGCCACCAGGCCCTCAACCTGGCGCGTCTACCTATTCCGCCACCCCCGCTCATTTTCCGACGCGAAAGTCATTATATGAGAGATCACCCCGGGCGTCAACCTTGTCTTTTCCCTCTGCCCAAAGGCTTTACGTTTATCCCGAAAGAAGGTACAGCCAAAGCGGCAGACTTGCCACAGACAGGAGTGTCGACGCAGCCACAACCTGACCCGCATACTCTGCGTCCATCCCCATGCCTTTCGCGACGACAAAGTTGTTCACCGCCGCCGGCATGGCCGAGACGAGAACCACCGCGTTCTGAAGCCCCGCGTCGACGGGCCAGATGTAGAATGCCAGCAACACAAAGGCGGGATGGAAAAAAAGCTTGAACAATGTGTCAAACCAGGTGTTGCGCACTGCCTTGAGCAAATGGCTGAACTCGAGGCTTGCCCCGAGCGCCAAAAGCGCTACCCCGCTGGCCGTGTCCCCGATGATCTTGAAAGAGGCATCAAGAGTCTGCGGTAGCTCTTTCAAACCCATCGACGACCCTGCAACTCCGAGGAAACATCCCCAGACCAGAGGATTTCTCACAAGCTCACGTACCGTTTTCCCGAGAGCCCTCAAGGACAATCCACCCGAAAGGGCGATCTGCGCCCATGTCAGGGAGATCAAATTGTACCCGAGAAGCCCGACAGCCAGGAAAAGGGTCACGCTTTCAAGGCCGGGTTCCCCGAAGGCCAGTGTCACTGCAGGAATCCCCATGAAAATGTTGTTGGACCTGATGGAAACGAGAACCGTCACCGCTTTTCGCGCACGAGGTGCTTCCTTTCTCAGGAAACAAACCCCTGCCCAAGCAATGGCGGGCACGATGAGAAAGGACACGTGAATGGCCAAGAAAAAATTGGGATTTTCGAAAACCCCCGAACCTACCCGCAGTGTCGTCCGAAAAAGAAGCACGGGCAGGACGGTCCAATACAGCACGCCCGTCAGCTGGCCGGCGGATTTCCTGGAGAGGAGGCCGACCTTGCGGATGACAAAGCCCAGAGCGATGACGAAAAACAGTGGAAAAACCATGGAGATACCTTGCATGGAGACCTCCAGGAATTGTTTCTGAAACCGTGCTGTGAAACGGGATACGAAAAGAGGGCCCGACCACGTCGGTCAACGTGGTTGAGACCCTCTTTTGGTCTCAATTTCAGGCCCCGACTAGAAGCGGCGCTCCCTGATCCGCGCGGCCTTTCCGCTCCGTTTCCTCAGGTAGTACAATTTCGCTCTCCTGACCCGGCCGTGTCTGGCGACTTCGATGCGATCGATTGACGGGCAATGAATCGGGAAAATTCTCTCGACCCCGATCCCTCCCGAAACCTTTCTGACAGTGAAAGATTCCCGGGAACCCCCGTGTTTCCTCGCAATAACGACACCTTCGAACACCTGGATGCGTTCCCTGTTTCCCTCGGTGACACGTACGTGCACCTTGACAGTATCGCCGGCCCGGAATTCAGGTACATCCTTGCGCACAAACTTGTTTTCTACCAGAGCTATCTTCTGGTCCATCCTGTATCCCTCCCAGTAGGAACATTCATTCTATTCAGCAGCGGGTAAACCCAAAAAACAGGTCCAGTGTAACCGCGAGGCTCCCGGGCAAGGACAGGTTCGGTTCCTCGGCCTGTCCATCGGTCTTTATGTCCTGAAAATCCAGAGTCCACCGTTTTATATCATCTTTTACGGACCCGAAACAGAAAACCACGGGTTCCCCTTTTTCGAGAACTTCCCGCTTGAGTCGCCTCAGATTCCCAACTGTCCCGTTTCGGAAAAAGCCCACGTGAACCATGTACGGTTCATTTTTCTCTCTTCTTTTGACCCATTCCGATACTGCCTGGATTCCCCTTGCAGGTTTCAGAAAACCGGAACTCAGGTTTTCAGGCAACTTTTCTTTCAGGCGTTTGATACAATTTCGCGCGTTCCCGCTTTTCGGTACATCATCCACCAGGAAAGCTTTCTCACAGCCCAGGGCAGCTGCATCCTTCACCATGGCGCAGATGACGGGGTCCACCTGTTCGGCTTTATTCAGATCCATTGCGAAAAGGACATAAACCCCTTTTTGAAGGTATGGTCTTATGTTCGCACTCTCCAGGAGATCCGGCCTCCTTTCGAGGGTCCGCCGAAGGGCCTTTTCCCTTCTCCAGTGATCGACAACACCATGATTTCCGCTCAAAAGGACTTCTGGAACCGTCTTCCCCCGCCACTCTGCAGGCCTCGTATAGTGAGGTGTATCAAGCATGCCCCGGAAAAAGGAATCCTCCTCGACTGCCTCTGCCCGTCCTACAACGCCCGGGATGCGCCTCGAAAGGGCGTCCATCAGGGCCATTGCCGGAATCTCTCCACCGGTCAGGACGAAATCCCCGATGGAAACTTCCATGTCCACGAAGGCTTCCACAAATCTTTCGTCGACCCCTTCGTAGTGTCCACATAAAAGAACGAGATGTTTTTCCGCTGCCAGCTCCTCAACAAGGCCCTGGTCCAGTCTCCGGCCCTGGGGGCTCAGAAAGACTACCTTCGCTTCATCACCTTCGGCCGCTTCGACTGCCTTTGCAAGAGGCTCGGCCATCATGACCATTCCTCCACCACCGTAGGCGTAATCGTCGATCTGGTGATGAGGTTTTTCGGCAAAATTCCTCGGGTTCAACAATTCGTAGCTGATCAGGCCTTTTTCTGCAGCTCTGCCGATAATGCTGGTACTGAAAAATGTTTCAAAAAACTCCGGG
The DNA here is from genome assembly GCA_964515395.1 of uncultured Synergistaceae bacterium. Lineage (GTDB taxonomy): Bacteria > Synergistota > Synergistia > Synergistales > Thermovirgaceae > UBA1876. The sequence goes on from CAZERC010000004.1 coordinate 31,919, forward strand.
AAGGCACTGATCACCGAAAATTTCATAAATCCCACAATCCCTCGGGCAATTTCACCGAGATGACTCCTCTATCGAGATCTACCAACCTGACGATCTCTTTCACGGCGGGTAGCATCTTGGTCGAACCTTCCGGTGTTTCCACCACGTAAATATCGCTGCCTCCCGTGGGGAAGACTTCAATGACTGCGCCGAGATTTTCGCCGTTTTCCTCGTCTTCGACGGAGAGACCGATGATATCGTCAATCCAGAAACGGCCTTCTGGAAGCGTGACTCGTTCTTCCGCGGGGACCCTCACGAAAAGCCCTTTTATCGACTCCGCCTTGTCCCTGTCGACAATACCGACAGCCCTCACCAGATACTGGCCCTTCCCTTCCTGAAACCTTGTTGAGACAATTTCCAGGCTCATCTTGTGCCCGCCGTCGCGACTGTACAGTTCCAACCGGTTCATGCCTTCGAATCGGTCAGGAAAATCCGTCAAAGGCACGATTCTGAATTCTCCGCCTACACCATGCGCTCCGGCGACCCTGCCGATCGTGACCAATTCCGTTGCGGACACGTTCAACACCTCAATCTTCGAGAATGTCCACGTCTATCTTGTCGCCCGGCTTGACCGCAGCAGCTTTGGCGATCAACCTGATGGCGTTGATGGTGGCTCCATGCTTTCCGATGACCCGTCCGATGTCCTCTGGGGCAGTCTTGACCGAGAGCTTTACAACCCCAGACTCCGAACTCTGAGCAGCAATCTGTACTTCCTCAGGCTTCGTGACGATGTGCCTCACCACGAAACCAACAAGTGCCTCATAGTCTGGCATGGCCCTCGCCTACTGTTTTTTGCCGGCCGTGAATTTTTCCCAGACACCGCACTTCGCGAGCAGGGACCTGGCCGTTTCCGAAGGAAGGGCGCCGTTTCCGAGCCAGTACAGCGCACGTTCCTCCTCGATCTTGATCTCCGAAGGATCCTTCATGGGATCATAGGTCCCGATCTGTTCGATGTAGGATCCGTCCCTGGGTGCCCTGTGATCTGCCACCACCAGCCTGTAAAAGGGTTTTTTCTTTCGTCCGAACCTTGCAAGTCTGATCCGTACCGCCATATGCAATGCACCTCCGATTTTTCAAATCTCCAGGGCCAACTCTTCCACTCCTGAATTCAAAAGGGGAGCCCGCCCGGAAGCTTCATCTTCTTGTTTTTGCCGCCCTTGCCAAAACGCTTCATGAGTTCCTGCATCTGCTTGTGTTGGGCCAGAACCTGGTTGACGGTCTGCACCGTCGTTCCCGATCCTTTTGCTATCCTTCTTCTCCGGCTTCCCTTGATGATTTTGGGATTCCGGCGTTCTTCAGGGGTCATGGACAGGATGACGGCCTCTATCCGCTTGATCCGATTTTGGTCGACTTCTGCATCCGCCAGGCCTTTCAGCCTGTTTGCCCCGGGAAGCATTTCTATAACCTTGTCCAGTGGACCCATTTTTCTGAGCTGCCTGATCTGCTGGAGCAAGTCCTCCATGGTGAAACGTCCCTTGCGGAGCGACTTGGCCATCTCTTCAACGTCGGCACCTTCACTTGCTTCCCGAACCTTCTCGGCAAGGCCGGCGACATCGCCCATTCCCAAAATCCTCTGGGCCATCCGGCCTGCGTCGAAGGCTTCAAGGTCCTCTATCCGCTCACCTGTCCCGACGAACTTCACCGGTACGTCCGCGACGGCTCTGGCGCTCAAAAGGGCACCGCCCCTGGCGTCACCGTCTAACTTGGTCATGACAAGTCCCGTCAAACCCAATCTATCGTGAAAAGCTGTTGCCACATCGACGGCTTCCTGGCCGGTCATGGCATCGAGGACCAGGAGAACTTCCCGTGGTTCAAGCGCTTTTTTCAGGTCCTCAAGCTCCGTCATGAGATCTTCATCCATGTGGAGGCGGCCTGCCGTGTCGAAAAGCAGGACATCGTACAATCTTTCTCGTGCATATTCGGAGGCCCGGTTCACCAGGGAAACAACATCAGTTTCGCCCGGTTCTGGACCGAAAAAGCCGATACCCGCCCGCTCTGCCAATATGGAAAGCTGTTCAACTGCAGCGGGTCGCTTCAAATCGCAGGCAACAACAAGCGGCTTATGTCTACGGGAGATGTTTTTGGCGATCTTGACGCAGCTCGTCGTTTTACCCGCTCCCTGAAGGCCCACAAGAAGACAGCAGGTTGGGGGTTTCGGAGCATAATCCAGTCCACCCGTTTTCTTTCCACCCATCAGTTCCGTCATCTCTTCGAAAACGATGGCCTGTACCTGCTGGGCGGGTGTAATGGATTCCAGAACGGATTTTCCCAGGGCCCTCTCGCGGATGCGAGCGACAAGATCCTTGACAACCTTGTAGTTGACATCACCCTCGAGCAAAGCCCGTCTGACTTCACGCGTGGCTTCCGTTACATCCTGTTCGGTAAGTTTTCCCCTGTCACGGAGTTTTCCGAAAACATTCTCAAGCCTGTTCCTCAAAGAATCAAACATGCAGCTTGTCCGTCCCCTCCGTTTCTTCGGCCTCGATAATCCGTCTGAGATCTTCGGAAAGATCAGCAGGTAACAGCAATCCCTTGTCGGCACAGAAACGACTGAGGTCCTCCAGGATTTCTGTCATCCGGCTTTCCCTTTCCAGGCAGCCGAGGAGATCTTCGAGTTCCTCGAGACGTTCCCTGGCTCTCTGGAAGAGATCGTGGACACCTTGTCGGCTCATCCCGATGGTCTCGGCGATCTCCGCAAGAGACCAGTCGCGATCGTGGTGCAACCTGAAGACCTGCCGCTGTTTTTCCGTCAAAAGAGGACTGTAAACATCGTAGAGTCGGTCCAGACGTATTTTTTGGGACAGCCGGTCATCCATGGCCTTGCCTCCTCGCATCAGGCAGAGTGATTATAGGGATTATAAAAAATGCTGTCAAGGTAATAAACTTGACAGCGGCGAAAGCGTTCTTCGCCGCTGTCATCAGCCCCAGCCTGCCCTCAAATTCCCGTCATCTAGGCTTCGTCGTGGACGTGAGTGTGGGCATGACCATGCCCGTGTGAATGCCCGCCCTGAGAAAAGGCCCGGGCTTCCACATCTCTCAGCAAATCCCAAAGGTCCCGGAGCATTTCACGTTTTTTCGCGATGAGATGCTCAAGGGCATGTGCTGTTCCGTCATCTTCAATCATGTGCCACCTTGCCGAGAGGTTGTTCATGGCCTGAAGTTCTTCCGACAACGTCTCCCGGAGGAGTTCCGCGATCGAAAGAGGGTCTTCGACATGACTGTGCATTCCTGACGAATCGGGTGTAATTACCTGACACATGGTCAAACGCCTCCTTGTTTTCCTTCAACTTGAGAGATTAACATGATTCCCCCCGTCTGTCATACATTCGAAGATCTTTCATTGTGCCCGTCTTTGCTTTCTGCCAAAATAGGGTAATATACCGGACTGAAAGGAGAGATGTCCATGAACGCCATGCAGGAAAAAAATGCCGCCGTCTGGCAGTCTCATCATTCAAACATCGGGCAAACCGTTGTCAAGGCTCTCAATGAAAAGGGCTATGCCGCGTCCTACGTCCCGACCGCCGAGGAAGCCGCCAAGGCTGTCTGTGACCTCATTCCCGCAGATTCAAGTGTCGGTGTGCCCGGGACTTCGACGATTCGCGAGCTGAACCTTCTCGAGCTTCTCGAAAAGAAAGGTTGTAAGGTTTTCCATCATTGGGATCCTGATCTGACCGCCGAACAGAAACAAAAACGCCTTCAGGAAGAGCTTTCGAGTGATTACTATCTCACCAGCTCCAACGCGGTCACCCGAGACGGAATGCTGGTCAACATCGACGGTACGGGCAACCGCGTCGCCGGAATGGCATGGGGAACGAACACCCTGGTTTTCGTCATCGGCATCAACAAAATCTGCAGCGACCTCGATAGTGCCGTCCGGCGCGTACGTGACTGTGCGACACCGCCCAACGCCCTGAGACTGAATATAGACGTCCCTTGTACAAAAACCGGGTACTGCGTCGACTGCAACAGTGCCAACAGGGTCTGCCGCGCCACACTCATTCTTGAACGGCCACCCCTGGGTCGCAAGGTTCACGTCTTTGTCGTAGGCGAACCTCTGGGGTACTGATTTTCCCTCGGCGAGGCCCGAACCTCAGGGCCTCGCTTTTCTCATCTCCTATCTCCTCCACGTGGCGGGCAGAAAGAGAATCATGACGGTATAGATCTCGAGCCTGCCCAAGAGCATGCACAAGGAGAGAACCCATTTTCCTGTAATCGGAATGTGGGCATAGTTTTCCGCGGGCCCGACGCTTCCGAGGCCAGGTCCGATATTTCCGATTGTCGCCGCCACGCTTGCAATGGCCGTCAGCACATCGACACCCAAAGCCGCCATGATAAGGGCCGCCAGGGCGAAAAGGCCCATATAGAGTACGAAAAAGGCTGTAACGGATCCCATCACATCAGCGCTGATCGCTTTTTTGCCCACTCGGATCGGAATAACGCCCCTGGGATGGAGAAGCCTGTGCAATTCCCCCTTCACCTGCTTGACGAGCAACATGAGCCTGATGTTTTTCATTCCGCCGCCCGTGGATCCGGCACAACCTCCCAGGAACATGAGAAACAGCAGAAGGTACTGGATGTAGAAGGGCCATTTTTCGTAATCGGCCGTGACGTATCCTGTCGTGGTCAGGATGCTGACCACCTGGAAAGCCCCGTACCGCAGGGAATCCATGACTGTTTCATAGGTCCCGCTGAAATAAAGCAGTGCGGAAGCCGTCCCTATTGAAAAGACGAGAATCTTGACGTAAAACCGGAACTCTTCATCCCTCCACCAGGCCGAAAGCTTGCCCGTAAGCATCAGGTAATGAAGCGCAAAATTCGCGCCGGCCAA
>CAZERC010000004.1:36885-70355 GCA_964515395.1 uncultured Synergistaceae bacterium
CGCCGGCCAAGCAGGAAAAGGATCCCGGCAACGGACAGGCCGCAGCCAATGCTGACAAGAAAGGCCTTTACATCGTGAGAACCGTCCATGAAGGCCCATACAAGGGGCCATATCATGAATAACGAGACAATTGCCGCCAGCAGGGCAAGTACCTTGAAAAGAACTCGTCCCCGCACGCTTACTGGACTCCCAGTAGCTCCACAGCCTTGGGCATCTGTTCCGACGAGGCAAAGAGGACGATCTGGTCGTATGGCTGGAGGACCGTATCCCCCCATGGGACGAAGACCTCCTCGTTCCTGCAGACAAGGGCCAAAAGAATCCCCTTGGGAAGGCCCATGTCCATGACCCGTTTGCCGACGATCCGGCTATCTTCATTCACCGTCACTTCAAACATTTCAGCGTCGATTTTCTCTATGGTGGACAAAGCGCCGGAACTGAAGGGATACCGGACCTGGCGCATGATCAACGAAGCAAGCGCCTGATTCGGATTCACAAGGGCATCGACAGAAATGTAATCGTCCAGTTTCATCAAAAGCTTTCTCCTGACCACGGCGATGCTCTTTCTGGCGCCCAGGGCCTTCCGATCACCCCGATCAGGAGATTGCGCTCGTCGCTTGCAGTGGTGGTAACAAATCCGTCCGCACCCTCCACTCCCTCGTAATGAAGCAGTTCCTCGTCCGCTCCGTCACCGGACAGGACAATGGTCCTGTCAAGTTCTCTGGCCAGCCTGTCACATTTTTCCCGGTCCTGGTCGATGAGCCTCACATCGAGGTTGCGATACCGCATTTCCAGCCTTTTTGCCACCTGAAAACCGATCTTCCCGCCACCCACGATAATCACACGCTTCAGACCCTTGCTGCGTCCCTTCCGGAAAAGTTCCTCGAGCTGATGCACTTGCCCCCTGAGAACGACAATGAAACAAAGGTCTCCAACCTTGAGCTCCGTTTCGCCGAAGGGGACGAAGCCCCCTCCTTCCCGTTCGACGAAGGCGATCAATGCGGTGAGTTTCGGGTACCGTTGGTTCACCCGCCGGAGTGTATCGCCGACCATGGGAGAACCCTCTGAAACCCCGAAGGCATACAACCCCGCTCGACCTCCGAAAAATTCGGCTGTGTGCACGGCCGAGCTGACGGCAAGCAGCTCCTCTATCTCCCTGGGCACAGAGCGCTCGGGTGAAATCATGACATCTATGCCAAGCTCTCCCGCCCAGGTCGGGCTGTCAGTGTATTCAAGACCTCTCGCCCTGGAAATGACCCTTTTGACACCAGCCCGTTTGGCAATCCAGCAGGCCAGAATATTGACTTCATCATGGCTTGTGCAGACTATCAAGGATATCCACGTTGCTTTTCGTCACGATACCCGCTTCCTCCAAAACAGGAGGGCGGGCGCCGTTGCCGCGTACAAGCATTACGTCAAGATCGTTCTCGACCTTGGCAGCCCGCATATCGTCATTTTCAAGGACAATGACGTCGTGCCCCAGGTCGGACAGGTTGTTGGCGACGTTAAAACCGACTTCTCCTGCTCCAACAACGACAACACGCACGAAGCATCAACACCTTTACGAAAAGACCGGCATACACGTTCCGCATACTTCGGGAAAGATGATACACTTGTCCGGAACAGGGGGTGGCTGTATGCCGCGACGCGGAAAGATCGCCTTTGTGGGAACAGGCGGTACCATCAGCATGACGTACAACGAACGTCAGAACGGATTCGTCCCGACCAGGCCCGCTGAAGCGTTGCTTGATCTCCTCCCCGAAGGAATCGGCGGTGAAATAGAACCCGTCGACTGGAGCCACCAGCCCAGCAGTCACTATACCATACGCATGACCACCGATCTCGTTGAACTTCTGGGACAGCTGGTGCAGGACGGATGCAAGGGGATCGTCGTTTCAAGCGGGACCGATGCACTGGAGGAAATGGCTTACCTGACCGACCTCCTTTGGCCCTACCCGCAGCCCGTCATCTTCACGGGCGCACTCAGACCGATATCTCAACCAAGCTCTGACGCTGCCGTCAACCTTGAACAGGCCATCACTGCCGCGTCCTCGGAGGCTCTTTGGGGAATGGGTGTCGTCGCGTGCTTTCAGGACCAGATTTTTGCGGCTTCCGAAATCACGAAAGAAGTGAGTCACAGGCGCGACGCTTTTGCCTCTCCCGGAAAGGGTCCCATCGGGGAGTTCGTGGGAGGACGTATACGGATCAACAGGAAACCCAAAAGGCCACCGGCGGTGGACCGGGGCGTAATGCCTTCCAAAGATGTGGAGATCCTCTGGGCTTCACTTGGGGGCGGAGAACGGATACTGACATGTCTGTCATCGGGACCCGGTCTGGAGGGCCTCGTTCTCGCCGGTTTCGGGGGTGGCAACGCACCGCCTTCATGGATCCAGTACCTGAAAGCCCTCCTGAAAACAGGTACCAGGATTGTCGTCACCTCGAGATGCCCCCGAGGATATACCATAACGGGTTACGGTTTCGAGGGCAGCACAAGAAAACTGCTTGAACTGGGGATCCTTGACGGAGGAATGCTCCGGCCGGAACAGGCACGCCTCAGGCTTGCCGTGGGACTGGGAGCAGGGTACAAGGGAGAGAGACTCCAGGAATATCTTCTCGGCGGAGAATAACATGAAGGCTGCGCCCTCCTGGTGCAGCCTTCATGTTTTCCTTGCTCACGTACTGAGGCTTATATCCCCAGTGCCTCCAGAATCATCCTGGCGGCGCTTGCCGTGACAACAGCTGCAAGAACATACCGGATCCACCGATTCCCCTTTTCGACGGCAAACCATGTGCCGATCCACGCTCCGGTCATGTTCCCGGCCGCAAGGGCGAAGCCAATACCGAAGTTGACCATGCCGTAGGACATAAAAAGTGCAAGACTCACGGCGGTGTAGGTCATCACAATGGCCACTTTGAGAGCATTGGCACGTACCAGGTCTTTTCCGATAACACCCACAAGGGCCCAGATCAGGATGAAGCCGACACCTGCCTGGATAAACCCTCCGTATACACCGATGAAAAAGAAAATGGTCATTGTCAACCATCTCGGCCAGGTGTTTTCCTTCTGGGATTCCCACATATCTGGCTTCGTCACCAGCAAAATCGCCATGGTTACGATAATGATGGCTATAATGACTTTCAGGAATTGTTCGTCGAGTTGGACAGCGAGAAGGGTTCCGCAGATCGCTCCCGCCGTCGCCGGAATTGCCAAAACAGTGGCTTCCCTGAATGAAAGGACCTGTCGTTTTCTGAAGCGTCCCGTCGCAACAATATTCTGAAAGAGGATGGCAATCCTGTTTGTCGCATTTGCCACCGAAGCGTCAAGGCCGAGGAAAATCAAAAAAGGCAATGCCAGAAGGCTGCCGCCTCCTGCAATGGTGTTAATGAATCCGGCACAAATTCCAATGGCGAATGTGGCGATTATCAAATACAGGGGCATGAAGGGCGTTCCTCCTTGTCGCATAGGGATCACAACCAGAGAATTTTACCACAGGACGATTCTGTGACATGTTACAATGATATCCGGTTGTCTGAAGAATTTCAGGGAGGGCTGATCATGCGATACGCAGTAAGCGACGAAATGCTTTTCCTTCGGCTTTCCGATGGCGAAGACCTGCACACATCCCTTGCCAGGGCCTGTGAGGAATACTCCGTCGATTCCGCTGTCGTGCTCAGTGGACTCGGGATGATCAGGGATGTCACTTTTGGTTGGTTTACAGGGAATGAATATCTACGGGAAACCGCTTCCGGTCCCTTTGAACTTACGGCCCTTTCAGGGAACATCAGCTACAGGGGCAATTCACTCTATCCTCACCTGCACGCCGTCTTCAACGGGAGAGACCACGCAGCACTGAGCGGCCACATCCTCAAAGCCTGCTGTGATCATAATCTGGAAATTGCACTCCTGCCGATGCGCTCCATCCATCTCGCCAGGGAGGATGACGGGTGGTTTGAGGCCATAGTGCCTCGAAAACGCTAGCCAGGTGTCGAGTCTTTTTTAATGTCACAGATGATGCCGCCGGTCAAGCCCTTGAGTTCATCCGGCTTGACCGGAAAAAAGGCATGGTCCGTTCCGGCGGCGGCCCATACAGTTTGGTACTGAAAAAGGCTCTCATCCAGAAGCGTTAATGGTTGTTTTTGATACCCTACCGGCGGGACACCACCCACCTTGTAGCCCGAAAACCGGTATACCCAGTCAGGTCGAGCCATGGAGACCTTCTTCGCCTCCAAAAACGATTTGACCTTGCGCATATCGACACGATTTGGCCCGGACATCAATGCCAACACAGGCTTTTCGTCGGCCAGAAGGAGAATGGACTTCAGGATTTCTCCTTCTGGAACTCCTACGGCCCTGGCCGCATCATCAACGGTGCGTATCGTTTCATGGGCTTCACGAATCACGTCACCCAACCCGTTTTTGCTGAGGAACGCCTGTACTTTGGCAATGGCCTTTTCTTCCTGACTGATCTCCGGCATTCAGATCACTCCCGAAACATATTCTCAGGCTTTCCGCCCTCTGAATTGAAAGTAATTTCCCTCAGTGTTCAGCCTGCTTCTCTTCCAGACGTATGTAAACGTTCCTGTTCGCCATCACCTGCCTGACGAACTCTCGTGTTTCATCGTAGGGGATATCCTCCACCCACTCTACCCAGTCCGTTCCGTCATTCTTGTTTTTGAGCCATGACTTCACCCTGCCCTGGCCTGCATTGTACGCGGCGACAGCCTGTTCCACCCTGTCGAACATGTTTCGCATTCTCCCGAAATGATGGGCGCCAAGGAGTATATTGATGTCGGGTTTGAAAAAACCGCCCGTTTCCTCTTCCTCAAGACCGAGCATCCGGGCATTTTCCCTGGCGGTCGGGGGCATAAGCTGCATGAGGCCCACGGCTCCCGCGTGACTCACCGCCGTGGGATTGAAAGCACTTTCACGCCTCATAAGGGCCCAGATATCATAAACGGGCACAGCAACACGCTCCGCAACTTTCCGCACCTCCTCCTCGTAGGGGCGGGGGAAAAGTATTTCGACCAGTTCGGGAGGCAGCCCCCCGGTCCTGGGAATTGCCCGGAAAATCGCATGTCCGTACAGATAGGAGCCGTGAGGGTCACCAAGCCATTGCGTAATCAGCGCCGCCCTGTAGAGTGCAGCGGGAGTGTTCTCCTCGAGAAGATGCATCCTTGCGTAAATCATGAATCCCCAGGTTTCCAGTTCATGACATCCATGTTCCAGAAGAGACGTCTTGTCCTCCGAGACGGGCAAAGCCCGGTTGGAAAACGCCGCAAAGGTGTAAAAGTCAAGTGGATGTTTGTCACGGAGCTGCCTGGACAGCTTCTCCGTCTCCTTTCCAATTTCTTTCAAGGCCCGGCGAAGCCAAAAAAGGAATTTTGCCTCGTCTCTTTCTTCAAGCCTGGCCTGAAAGGCAGCCTCCCAGTGTCGTGCCGCCGTTTCTGGACTGTCATCCTTCCAGGCTTCCCAGCCCCTCTCCCAGCAAATCGGGACGACAAGAGCGCTGGCGGGATATGTATCGAGCAACCTGTTTTCCCAATAACGCTGTCTCTTTTGATTGCCGTTGCGTCTGTTTATCCCGGCCAGTGCATTCATGGACAGGGCGGCTGCATGGGATGGACCGGAATCGGCAATGGCTGCAAGCAACCCCTTTTCATATTCACCTTTTGATTCTTTCGCCATTTCCTTCAACAGTGAAACGGCTCCGGCCGCTTCATCAGGATCGGCTTTCGCCGACATGGCGAGGTGGTACAGCATGTCGGCAGCTTCTTCTTTTTTGCCTAAAAACATGCGCGCTTTTGCCGTCAAAAACGTTGCCCTGTCCTTTTGCTCAGGCCTTTCAAATCGGGCGTTTTCCAGAAACTCAAGGGCCCTTTCAGGACGTTGTTCGGAGAGTGCGGCTTCCGCCAGGTAAAGGGCATCTCCGGGGGTGAAGGGAGGACCCGTTCCTTCCAGCAACATCAATGCCTCCATGTTGCCAGGCTCTATCTCGAGGAGCTTCCTGGCATCTTCGATGCCGGCCGCGGAAAGGTCGAAAAGAGCCTCCAGTGCCGTTCTCCGCTGTTTTGCATCACGGGCCAGATGTATCATCGACTTGAAGGCATCCACGGCAAGTTCCGTTTTCCCCGTTTCCCGTGCAAGCCTGCCAATGGCGTACTGAACATAGGGAGCAAGAATCCAGTCTTTTCTCTCACCCAGCGCCGTGGCCTCCTGAAGAGCTTCTTCCGGCCGACCGGTGCGCTCGAGGCCGAGGACAATCCTCATCCGCAGATAAGGGAGTATTCCTGCAGGCACGTCGTCCTCAACGGCCCTGAAAATCTCCAGGCCTTTCCGATAGTCTCCCCTGAACCAGAGTGCATTCCCGTACAGAACCTGGTCCTTCACTGACAGTGTCGCACCTTCCGTGTTCGCGACAGCATCAAGTGTGTCCCACTGTCTTTTTAGAAAATCTTCCTGCAAGCCCCCGGGGATCCCGCCCGGTATCGAGGCCGCGGCAACCGGCCAGGCAAAAAGAAGGGAAACGATCGTACCCGCAATGATCTTTGCCGTTCTGGCCCTCATTGTTCCTGTGGACCTCCCATGGTTTCCCCGCATCTGTCGCAAGGCGGTTTTTCTCCCGTCTGGAGAAAATAACGAAAATGCTCCAACCATTTGGGCGTTCCGTCTGAACACTGGTCGAGAAACCGGATAAACCCGACAAGCCGCTCCCTGCACAAAGGTGTGATGTAATGTTCTATACTACAGGCATTGAGGCCGGCCTCTTCTTCTTCGAGGCCGAGAATCTTGATGAAAAAGGTCTTCAGGAGACGCTCACGTTCCACAAGGGATTGCGCAAGATTCCTCCCCTTCCCGGTGAGGGAAATGTAACCGTAATACTCCTGCTCCACGAGATCGGCGTCCTTCAGGGGCGCTATGCTTCCGACAACAGTCGGGGATCTGACACCGAGTCCCGCCGCCAGATCCTTTACCCTGACGACCTTGTTTTCAGCTTCAAGCTTGTATATCGTTTTCAAATAATCCTCATTGCGGGCGGTGAGTTCCGACATGTTAGCCTCCCCTAGCTTTGTTCGTTTTCCTTGCTTCAGTATGATGCTCACACTGTCCCCCGTCAAGGAGGTTCTTTCGTGAATCATGCAATAATCCTGGCCGCGACGGCTACGGCGGCGTGTCTTGCCGAAGTCCATGCGGCACCAAAACCAGGTCTGGTGGACCGGAGAGGCCCGGGTGCTCACACGGACATGGACTACTCCACATTCCTGGCGAGTTCCATGGCCCTTGCTCCGCACTGGGCCTTCCAGGCCGGCGTCGGTCTTTCCGGATTGCCTCCGGGCAAAGCCCTGCCGCTTTTGAGAAAACGCGGACGGCTGATGGACCGCGACATGTTCACCGCTACCAGGGGAATCAACACGCACAAGGGCCTCATATTCGCCATGTCCCTTCTCTTGTATGGAGCCGGCTTTCTGCTTTCTTCCGGAAAGAGGTTGAATCCGAAGGACACAGCAAAATACGCGGCGGCCGCCATAAGGGGGTGCTGTGAGAAGGAACTCGAGACGCTCAGGAAAACCCCGCCCCAAAGGGAATTGACAAGCGGGGAAAAAATATTTCTCCTCCATGGGCTCAGGGGGATCCGTGGGGAAGCCGAATCGGGCTTTGCCACGGTTGTGAACGTGGGAATCCCCCGTCTCCGAAAAGCCCTCGCTTCCGGTGCCAGCTTGAACGAGAGTGCTCTTTATTCCCTTTTCCATATCATGGAAACCTGCGAAGATACCAATATCGTGGCCAGAAAGGGGTATCCCTTCTGGAAGGAATGCTACCGGAAAAGGCTTTCCCCCTTGCTGAGGCTGGAACCACCCTTTTCGGAAGAGGACTGGGCTGTCATCGTCGAAAGGGACCTTCTTTTCAGCACCGAGGGGATAAGCCCGGGAGGTGCTGCGGATCTCTTGACGTGCACCCTGTTTTTGCACTGGGTGGACGAGTACCCGAATCAGTTTGTCAACATCAGGACGTCAGAGTATAATATTTGTAACTTTTCTGAGGAGGTGGAGACATGAGTCTGGGGCTGCGTATCAAGACCCTGCGGAAAGCCAAATCACTGACACAGCAGCAGCTTGCGGACCTTGTCGATGTCAGCAGAATCTACATACAGGCGCTCGAGAGCAATCGCCGACTCCCCTCCATGAAACTGCTGCGACGCCTTGCCGGCGCCCTAGACGTCAGGGTCGCCGATATCGTCCAGAACGAAGATGTCGAAGGAACAGGACGGCTCCAGCTCGAGGAAGTACTGGAAAACGCGGAAGACGCCGAAATCTGGTACAGGAGCAGGAAACTTTCGAACAGGGAAATCCAGCTCGTCCAGAAACTTGTGGACGCCGCGCTGAGCGAATGGGACAGGGAACAGGACAATGGAGCGGACTGAAACGGAAAGGGAATTCGAGTTTCCGAATCCGCCGGAACACATTCCCGCCTGGGCGCTGAAAGAAGCGGAACCCTGGACTGGGCTCGATGAATTCGACATTCTCGTCAAGGCGGAGACGAAAACGCAACGGACTCTGGAGGTGCGGGAGGCGATCCTTCCACCGACCCTCTGGGGCCTTCACGTCGCCAGGGGGCAGCGGGCGCGTATCTATCTGAACAGGAAATTGCCCGCCCTGTGGAAGCGCTTTACGCTTTTCCACGAACTTTATCACCTGCTTCATCATAAACGCGGAGAAGCCTTCTGGTCCTCCACAGCAACGCCCCTTTCGAGTTTCGAGTTCCAGGCCGACATGTTTGCCTGGGCCGCCATTCGCCCCGATTGGTTCGGTGAGCAGGCACAGTGAAACGGCTTCCTTTTTTTCTCCCCATGCAGGCATGCCCAGGACGTTGCATATATTGTGACCAGCAAGCCATAACCGGAGAAGGTCAGGGGTTGTCGCCCAAAGATGTCCAGGCCTCTGCCGGAGCTTCGCCGGAGCCTGTGGAGGTTTGTTTTTTCGGAGGAAGTTTCACCTGCCTTCCGCCGAATCTCAGGAGGTCTTTTCTGAAGGCGGCCAGAACCGCTCCCGAGGGCAGCCGCGTAAGGCTTTCGACTCATCCTTTGTGCATTACCCCTGAAATACTTGAGGAACTGGGCTTTTTCAACGTCAACGTCGTGGAACTCGGCGTCACATCCCTGGACAATGCCGTACTGCAGGCATGCCACAGAGGATACGAGGCCCGTACCGTTCTGGAGCGTCTTGAAATGATCCTCTCCGAAGGAATGACCCCGGGAGCACAATTGATGACCGGCCTTCCCGGCCAGGACCTGAACAGCTCAATGAAAGACCTGGAGACCCTGGCGCGGCTCAAGGGTTCTTCAGCAATGCAGATCCGCCTCTATCCGTGCCTGGTCTTTCCCAACACCCCTCTGGCCACACTTTACGAACAGGGTCAATACGCTCCAATGTCAACGGAAGAATGCGCAAGGCAAACGGGACAGCTCGTCGACCTGGCCCAACGACTCGGTTTCGAAATACTCCGCGTGGGTCTTCACGATACCCTTTCCCTTCGAGATTCCGTTCTGGCTGGACCTGCGCATCCCGCCCTCGGGGAACTCGCCAGGGCGGAAGCGCTCGCAATTTCCCTCGCTCGCATATCCCTTTCAGGCCCATGGCAGGTGCCGGCCCGACAGCGGTCCCTTTTGTGCGGCCACGGCGGATACGGATACAAAGCCCTCTCCAGGATTACAGGAATGCCCGTCGAAACAACCCGGAAGAAGGTCCTCTGGATCTAGGAACCTTCCATCCTCTCCAGAACGTTGCGCTTTCATAAATGAGTACTTACAATGCAAGGACGTCTTTTTTCCGGGAGGAACAAAAGTGTCTTCACGAATGAAAAGATCCGTTGATATGGGGAGCGGGAGCGTTTCCAGGGCATTGTGGAAGCTTGCGCTTCCTTCTATTTTTTCGATGTTTTTTCATACACTCTTTCATCTCGCCGATACGGTCTTCGTTTCCTGGCTCGGCGAATACTCGCTGGCCGCAATGTCGTTGACCTTCCCGGTCTTGTTCATTATTTTCGCTCTCATCAATGGCATATCCGTCGGGACGACGACCACCATCAGCAACCAGCTCGGATCAGGGAATGAGGGAGAGGCCCGTGATTTCTGCGACGCCTCGCTGCTCCTTTTGCTTTGCCTGTCACTCATCCCGCTGCCGCTTCTCTTTCCGGGCGTTTCCGACGGCTTTTTCGGGATCCTTGGAGGGCAGGGGCCTGTTCTTTCCGAAATCTACCGGTATTCCTTCTGGATGGTCATCGGCATACCGCCCATGGCCTTCTCCCTTCTTGGGGACTCCCTGTTCAGGAGCCAGGGGGATACGCTGACTCCCATGAAGGCAATGATTCTCGGAAACGGCATCAACATCCTTCTGGACCCTCTTTTTATCTTCACCTTCGGCTGGGGCATAGCAGGAGCATCCTTCGCCACTGTCCTCGGAAGGTTGATCTCCCTGGTCTACATCATCAACCGTTTGAAAGCCGACAGCGAGCTCAGACCTTCTTTCAGGATTCCTCAAAAGATGCTTTCCCGCTGGAGACGGATCGTCGCCATCGGCATTCCCGTTTTTCTCTCACAGGGAAGCATGGCGATCGGATCGGCGGCGATAAACAGGATCCTCTCCCGATACGGAGCAGCAGCCATTGGTGCATGGATGCTCGGCAACCGTGTGGAAAGCCTTGCATTTCTGCCCGTCTTCGGTCTGAACGGGGCCCTGATCCCCTTTGTAGGCTACAACATCGGCAAGGGCGATTACGAAAGGGTCAAATCAGCTCTTCTGACCGCCGTCATCGGTTCGTCGATCATGATGCTCTCCATCGGGACTGTGATTTTCATCTGGCCTCATCCGGTTCTTGCCTTTTTCAAACCTTCGGAGGAAGTGGCATCCATGGCGACGGCCTCGATCAGAGCTTCGGCCACGGGATATCTCTTCGCCGCCGTGGATATCTCGCTCTGGGGCCTCTTTCAGGGAAGCGGCTATCCTGTCTATGGAATGGTCAGCCAATTTGCCCGTTCCCTTGCCGTGAGGATCCCCTCGGCCCTTGTCCTGGCAACCTTTTTCGGCCTGGGCGGCGTCTGGTGGTGTCAGCCGGTGTCAACGGCGGCCTCGGGCCTTTTGTCCCTGTTTTTCCTCTCCTTCGTCATGCGAAGGATTCACAAGGAAACGTCTGCAAAAAGGAAGAACTCCGTAACCGGTGATTCTTCGAACAAGCAGACCACTGACCTGTCGACAACACCGTTGACGAATGCAACAGGGGAATCTAAACTTGAGTCAACAGATATCAGCCAGTAGTTTATTTCACCGGATTGGAAGTGACCCCGTTGGATTCAGCGGAACTGCAAAAACGGCTTCAGGACAACCTCGAAGGGATGCCAAACAAGGCCCGCCGTGTCGTCAGCTATCTCTTGTCCAACATGCGGGAAGCGGCCTTCAAATCTATAGGAGATGTCGCAAATGAACTGGATGTCTCCAAGGCTCAGCTCGTCAGGGTCGCAAGGATGCTCGGTTTCGAGGGGTATTCCGAACTGAAGGGTGCCCTTCAGGAAGCAATACTGGAGCAAGTCAACCCAGCAGCCATGCTCGCTCGTGTCATGAACAGCCGGCAGGACCTTCCCCAGACCATACACGAGATGGAACATGCAAACCTCGATGACACCTGGACGCAAATCACACCCGAAGGGGTCAGCTCCTTTTGCTCGATACTACGGGATGCAAGAATCACCTATTGCCTTGGTTGGGGCATTTCTTCCCTCGTTGCGGAATCGCTCTATATGAGACTTCGTGTCATGGGGATGCCTTCGGTCCTTTTGAAGCGTTCCAGCATGACGATTCAGGAACAGGCGCGGGCCATCGGAACCGAAGATGCGGTTGTCGTGTGCGAGCTGCCGAGTTTCGCAATCGAAGTGACTGAATCGGTCGCCCAGGCATCCGAGCTGGGCGCCAGGATCATCACCATCACCGACAGTCCGGCCGCCCCAATATGCCGGTATGCCGATCTTTCCTTCTTCGTGAGCGCCGCAAGCCCCATGTTCGGGAGCAGTATCATTGGACCGCTCTTTCTTGTACATGTTCTTTCCTCGGTTCTGGCCGTCAACATGGGTGACAGGACAAGGGAAGCCATGGAAAGGCAGGCCGAATTCCTCCACGACGAACGAATTTTCCATCCCGTCTTTGGACTGAAATATACATAGGCGCAGAACGCACCCGCTGGATACAAAAAGGAGGAAGAAGCCTTCGCTTCTTCCTCCTTTTGCTCCATGACGTTCCAGGATCGTTCAAACTTCCGTGGAATCGCCTATTTTCAGAATCCTGACTTCCGTCGTTTCCGGAACTTTCGCGGCAAATTCCTCAGGATCAGCCTGAATCACATCAAAAGTGTCATAATGCATGGGAACGACGATCCCGGGCCGGATGAAACCCACTGCCCTTACGGCATCGTCGATGTCCATGGTGAAATTTCCTCCGATCGGGAGCAATGCGAGATCGATGTCCTCGTCCTCGAGAAGCTTCATCTCCATGGTCAACCCCGTGTCGCCTGCATGGTAGATTTTCTTGCCTTCTACCTCGATCACAAAACCACCGGGAGTGCCACCACAGATCATCTGGTCGCCTTCCTGGATTCCGGAGCCATGCCAGGCCGGTGTCATCCTGACCTTGCCGAAGGGGAAACGGAAAACACCTCCGACCTGCATGCGATGGCAGTTGACACCTTTCGAAGCAAGATAGTGACAGATCTCCACATTCGTGATCACCGTGGCTCCGCTGGCTTTCGCTATTTCCACGGTGTCCCCGATGTGGTCAACGTGTCCATGGGTCACAAAGATATAGTTCCTGTCGTTGAAATCGGAAGTCTTGACCGGGGCCACGCCGCTGCCGCTCAGGAAGGGGTCTATAAGGGATTTGAGCCCCTCCCCTTCAATAGAAAAGGCGGAATGACCAAGAAACCGGATTGAAACCATAAGTATCCCTCCTTTTTTCCTTCTTTATCGTATTGCAAGCTCTGCCCCTGTGCAAGGACAGCAGTTTTCCTCCAGCCCACGGGCTTTCCCCCGGTCACTCATCAAGATGCGCGGGTTTCCACCTCCATGACCGCCTCACTCCAGTGCCCTGATTCGTGAACGGAAACGCCTCTGGCGCAAACTGCCAAAACCGTTCCATCGGAAAACCTGCAGGGCACGGTTTTCCCCTTGTTCGCTTCGAACCAGCGGGCCAGCGCATGGCTTGACTCCCAGCCTTCAGCGACTATGACTCCACCGGGGACCGTGGATACGTCTCCAGCGATGCTGTATCTCCATTCAGGGAACAGCGATTTCCCGAGCGTTACACCTCGTCCTCTCCGTTCCACGGATCCTCACCTCCATCCAGGTGCTGGAGCGAAAGGTGAAGTTCATCCAACTGGGTCTCATCTACCGGCGATGGAGCCCCAGACATGAGGCATTGCGCTTTCTGGGTCTTCGGAAAGGCAATCACGTCACGTATGGACCGCCTTCTGCACAAAAGCATCACAAGCCGGTCAAACCCCAGTGCAATGCCACCATGAGGCGGCGTCCCCGATGACAGGGCATCCAGAAGAAAACCGAAACGTTCCCGGGCTCTTTCCGGGGAAAAGGCCAGGACTTTGAAGAGTCGCTCCTGAACCGACGTATCATGAATCCTGATCGACCCGCCGCCGATTTCGTAGCCGTTGAGGACAAGATCGTACGCCCTTGATCGAACGGCACCGGGCTGTTCTTCGAGAAGGGGAAGGTCCTCTGGTTTGGGTGCAGTAAAGGGATGATGCAGGGCTGTCCAGCGCTTTTCCTCTTCATCCCATTCGAGCAGCGGGAATTCCGTTATCCAGGCAAACCTCCAGGTATTTTCCTCCACCTGGCCCAGTTGACGTGCCAGTTCTATGCGCAATTGTCCCAGTACGGTGTTTGCTTTCATCCTGTCAGCATCAGCAAGGACAAGTAAAAGATCTTCTTCCTGCATGTCCGTCTCCCGGATAAGGAACTCCGTTTCCTTTGCTGAAAGGCGTTTTGCCAATGGCCCTTTGAGCGCGCCTTCCTTGAGCCTGAACGGCGCCGCTCCGGAAGCACCCAGTTCTTTTGTCCGGGATTCAACGTCAGCCTGTTCTTTTCGAGAAAGCGAAGCGCCACCGGGAACACAGAGTCCCTTGATGGCGCCTCCGGACTCGAGGACTTTCATGAAAGGCTCGAAAGAGGTTTCCCACAAGCCCTCAGAGAGATCTTTTATCTCAAAGGGTATTCTCAGATCGGGCTTGTCCGAACCGAATCTTTCCATGGCCTCCTTCCAGGGTATCCGCGGAATGTTTTCTTCGAGGACCACGCCAATGACGGCTTCAAAAATGCCCTTCATATATTCTTCTATGAGATTCAGGATATCCTTTTCGGTGATGAAACTCATCTCTATGTCGATCTGGGTGAATTCGGGCTGCCTGTCGGCCCGAAGGTCCTCGTCGCGGAAACACTTGACGATCTGGAAATACCTGTCGAGTCCCCCGATCATGAGAATCTGCTTGAATATCTGCGGTGACTGCGGCAAGGCGAAAAACCGTCCCGGGATCACGCGGCTCGGGACGAGATAGTCCCGGGCGCCTTCAGGCGTGGATTTTGTCAACGTCGGGGTTTCCACCTCCACGAACCCCCTGGCGGTCAGAAAATTCCTCGTAAAATTCGCCGCTGCACTTCTGATCCGCAGATTGGTCTGTGCCCCCGTTCTCCTCAGATCGAGATAACGGTATTTCAGGCGTATGTTTTCATCAACCCTGCCGCCCTCAACCATTTCAAAGGGGGGCTGCTGTGCCTCGGCCAGGATAACGAAATCTTTCACCACCACTTCCCAGTTTCCCGTATCCACGGAAGGGTTTTCAGTTCCTTCAGGGCGTTTCCTGACCGTTCCTTTCAGGGCCAGGACAAATTCGTTCCGAAGCGTTTTTGCCCTTTCATAAAGTGTTTCCCCAAGTTCAGGGCTGAAAACGGTCTGTACGATACCGGAATGATCCCAAAGCTCGATGAAAACAATTCCCCCAAGGTCCCGCCTGCGTCGGACCCATCCGTTGAGGACCACATCCTGGTCCTCGTGATTCTCACCTACGAATCCGCAGTTTGTCGTTCGTTTCCAATGTTCATCAAAAAAATCCGTCACCATGGTGTTCTTTTCCTCCAGGCTTTACCGGCGCGCTCTGGCTATACCGGCACGTTCCAGATATTCAAGGCCCTCGTTCATCGTGAGGGTCTGCTGCTCTCCGGTTCCCATGTCTTTCAGCGTCACCTTCCCTGAGCGAAGCTCATCCTCGCCGATAACGCAAACGTATCTTACCCCGGAGGTATTGGCTGTCTTGAATTGAGCCTTCAGGCTCCGGTTCAGGAAATCCATGTCCGAAGAAATACCGGCGTTGCGCAGCTTGTGCATGACTTCAAAGGCCATCGTTCTGGATTCTTCACCGGCGGACGCCACATACACGTCGGTGCGCGGCTGAGGCCCGAAGTCACATCCTTGCTGTTCCATGGACAGGACGATTCGTTCCACGCCGGCGGCGAAGCCCACGCCGGGCGTAGGGTCGCCGCCTATGGCCTCGGCGAGGTTATCGTACCGTCCTCCGCCACATACCGCATTCTGCGCACCCAGGTCCCCTGAAAGCACTTCATACGCGGTTTTCGTGTAATAGTCCAGTCCACGTACGAGTCGTTTGTCGATGCCGAACTCCACCCCAATGGCACGAAGGCCGCTCTCGACGCCTTCGAAGTGTTCCCTGCATTCATTACAAAGATGATCCAAAGTCTGCGGGGCATCTTCCGTAATGGCCTTGCACTCGGGATTCTTGCAATCCAGTATCCTCAAAGGGTTCCTGTCGTACCTGTCTCGACAGGAAGGACAGAGTTTCTCGAAATGCGGCTTGAGGAAATCCCTGAGCGCATCCTTGTAGGCGGGACGACATGCCGGACAGCCCACGGAGTTGATTTTGACTTCAAGACCCCGTAATCCGAGGCGTCGGAATATTTCAAGGGACAGATCAATCACTTCCGCATCGACGAGGGGATTCTGCGCACCAATGGCTTCAAAATCAAGCTGCCAGAACTGACGATAACGGCCTTTCTGCGGTCGCTCATAGCGAAACATGGGGCCAGCGTTCCAGAGCTTCACCGGTTGTTGCTGCCCGGACATGCCGTTTTCAAGGTAGGAACGCACCATGGATGCCGAAAGTTCCGGCCGGAGGGTAATGCTTCTGCCTCCCCTGTCGGTAAATGTGTACATTTCTTTTTCCACCACGTCGGTGGTTTCGCCCACGCCTCTGGAAAAAAGTTCCGTGTGCTCGAAAACGGGCAAATGTATTTCCCTGTATCCAAAATCACGGGCCACTTCACTGCTGATCTTGAAGACATGGGCCCATTTCCATGATTCTCCGGGAAGTATGTCACGCACACCTCTTGGGGCCTTGATAGCTGACATGATGCCACATCCTCCTTGCCTTTGTATGGAACCGGCGCCCGGATTCAGCACCCGGACTTCCGACCGGAAAAACTACACCTTTCTCGATATCGTTAAATTGTACCATTCAGGAAATGCTCTGCAACGAGGTTCCAGACAGGAAAAGGGCCTGCCTTTGCGACAGGCCCTTCGGCATTCCCTGAACGATTTTCGGGTAAACGCTGTTTCAGCATTTGGCCTCTACAGGGCTAACGACTCTCGAGCTGAAACTTGATGGCTGTCCTTTCCTCTCCATCTATCTCTATTTTGGCAAAGGCGGGAATGCAAATCAGGTCGATCCCGTTTGGTGCGACATATCCGCGAGCGATGGCAATGGATTTGATGGACTGGTTGACAGCACCCGCCCCGACTGCCTGTACCTCGACAGAACCTTTTTCTCGCAATACGGCTGCAATCGCTCCTGCAACAGACTTGGGTTGAGAGTTTGCAGAGACCTTAAGCACTTCCATGGAAAAATCGCCCTCCCCTTGCACTCCGTCTTCGCGTTCGGTCATCTCATTGAAAAGACCAGCGCTTTATTGTGGTTACACAACGCCAAGTATACCTCGATGAGCCACTTTACATCAAGTCTTCAGATTCCCGAAGCTTTAGAAGGGCTCCATGAACGATCCGTTATCGTTCTCTCGGAAGCCAGTTGAGAAACTCCTCGAGGCCGAGCCGACGGAGCAAAGGTGGTTCCGGAATCCCTTCATCGTCCCATTTGCGGAAACGATAATACTCCTCAAGCTGCAACTCAAGGTCCGGCAGCAGGTCCGCCGAACCACCTGACCCCCTCGTTTCCTTAAGGATCCTTTCCGGAAGGGTATCATCGGAGCGCCTGAATCCCATTCCGGCATTGAAGAGACGTTTCATGTTGTAGATCCTTTCACCTGTTTTGAGGAACTCCTCCTGGCTCATGTCCCATCCGGCTATATCCTTGAGCCACTGGCGCATGGTAGCGATGTCGATACCGGAGAGAACGGCAAACTTGCAGATTTTCAGTGAGTCAAGCATGCTCGACAGATTCTGAAACTTTGCCGTCATGACTCCTTTACCCTCATCTTTTGTACGGTCCAGCTTTTCAGGGTACCCTAACTCCTGGAAAGTCGCTGAGCGCTCCCAGGGATAGGTGTAACTGTTGAGATGACACGCACCGCGGACAGATGTCGCATACCCAGACGCGAGACTTTTGAAACACCTGGGATCATGGGCCGGAAACTCAAGACCTTTCGACTGGATGGCGAAGTCTTCAGAGCCTTTCCCGATCTTTTTGGCGACTTTTTTCGTTCCCTGTCCCAAAAGGACACCGATGCCTCTTTGGAGGGCAATCTTTTCTGTCAGTTCAAGGACCATCCGGCCATCGCCCCACCGTATGGGCTTTTCACTGTTCTTTTCCGTTAAAAGACCTCTTTCGTACAATTCCATGGAAAAGGCTATGACCGATCCTGTGGAAATGGTGTCAAGACCCATGCGGTTGCACATGTCGTTTGTTCGGGCAACCATTTCAAGATCTTCCACAAGACAACAGCTTCCAAGCATGGCGACCGTTTCGTACTCGGGCCCCCCGCATTTTCTGCCGTCCAGCTCCACAACTCTCCCGCACCTGATCGGGCAGGCCATGCAGCCGTAGTTCGATGCAAGAATGGTGTCAGCCATTTTCTGTCCCGTGATGGATTCTACCGCCGGGAAGGTGCCCTCGCTCCAGTTCTTGATGGGAAGGTCGCCAAACTCTTCCGCAGCTGCCGTTCCTCCAGCCGTTCCGTATAAAGTCAGGCCTGCGGCTTTCTCCTTGAGCAAGGCGTTTTTCTCACGGATCGATGCCGTCAAGGAGGAGCGATCCCTGATCTCCGTCGTGTTGTCTCCTCCGGTAACAATGGCCTTGATGTTTTTCGAGCCCATGACCGCTCCTGCACCGCCTCTTCCTGATGCCCGGGCGTCAGGACCGTCATGAAAGATCCCGGCCAGCAAAACCTGATTCTCACCTGCCGGACCGATGCAGGAAACCCCCAGGTTTTTGCCGAAAAGTTCCGATACTTTCCCAGCTGTCTCCATGGTGTCAAGACCCCACAGGTCTTCAGCGTCCCTGAAGCCTATCACTCCGTCAAAAACGGTCAGGCACAAGGGGTTTTCGGACCGCCCCAGAATGACAAGCCCGTCGAATCCGGCACGTTTCAAGTGAAAACCGAAGCTTCCTCCGGCGTCGGATTCAAGAAACGCCCCCGTCAGCGGAGACCTCGTGACGACCTGATGTCTGCCCGATGTCGGAACCCCTGTACCTTGATAGGGACCCGTCATGTAAATCAGCGGATTCTCCGGGGCCAACGGTTCCGTCCCTGGAGTGCAATACTTGAGCAGAAAAAAGGTGCCCATGCCTGAACCACCGATATAGGATCTCGCAAAATTCTCGTCAAACTCTATCGTTCCGGCGGTACGGTTCGTTACATCAATCAAGGCAATCCTGCCGTGGTATCCAAACATTCTGTTCCCCCCCTGATATACATCCAGGCTGTCTCTTCGAAATACAATTCAACCACTTTCCATGGTTCCGACAAAAAGGAGGAGAGCACCGTCGTAGAGGGGATCCTCCCGGGCTACGGCCCTTGGGGCGCCTCCTTCCATCATGCAGACAAGTCCATCCTGTCTCTCGATGAAAGAAGCTCCGTACTTCCGCCGGAGTTCATCCAGGGCATCACCGATGACGGCAGTCTCATCAAGAAGAAGAGTCTCCTCATCCTTTTTGGCCGCCGCCCTGTACGGTCCATGATACCTGACACGGACTTTCACAGTGAAATCCTCACCACGCGAAATTTCTAGTCCTTCAACGTTCCCGAACTTCTGAGCAGGTGATCCAGCAGATCCGCCCTGCTGACCATTCCGATAAAAACCTTTTCGGAAACGACGGGCGCCCTCTTGAGGTTTTCCCTCATCATGATCATGGCGACCTGGAAATCACTGTCATCAACGTCGAAAGTGACCACATCCCGGACCATGAACTTTTCCACAGGGTCCAGACTGACCTTGCGAAGACGCTTGCTGAATTGATCGAAATCAGGAAGGAAAGAAGGATCCTGAAGGAGGTCAAAATATCCCGGCAAGGCGGCTTTGACAATATCTTTCTCGCTGATGAAACCCTTGATCGCTCCGTCCCCGTTCAACACCGGAACACCGGAAATCCGGTGCACCGAAAGGACCTCTACGGCTTCAGCCACGGTCGTCTCCGGAGTTATGGCTGTCAGATCCAGGTCCATAAGATCTCCTATACGCATGGACTCACCTCCGTTACATCACAACTACGGCGACAGGATCAAAGCAGGTCCTCCGGTGCAAGTCCGGCCTCAAAATATGCCGCCGTAACGAACTACAAGATACATACTGCTGACCGCCAGAGAAATCAGCACCACCCGTATCCCCGCTTGCATGAAGGCGGAAAAGGTGATTTTGGTTCCCTCCCGTTCAGCCATGTCGGCAACAATGATGTTCGCCGCAGCTCCAAGATAGGTGCCGTTTCCGCCGAGACACGCTCCCAGGGCCAGGGCCCAAAACAAGGGTTCCGACTCCATCCCCAGGGTAAAAGCCATCTCATCGACGATAAAGACGAAAGTTGCCGTGAAGGCGACGTTATTGATGAAACAACACGTCAATCCTGATATCCATAATACCGCCAGCAGCGCCAAAACGGGATGTCCCTGAAGAAAAGGAGCCATCCATCCCGTCGCCGCGCTGATCACTCCTGTATGTTTCAAGCCGCCCACGACAATGAAAAGTGCGGCGAAAAAGACGAGGGTGGCCCATTCGATGTCATCCTGCAAGATTTTTTCCCCGCTCACGGGGATAACCATAAGGAGGAGAGCCGCACCGAAAAGGGCGATGACGGCTGCATCAAGATGAAGGAGATGATGTACCAGAAAGCCGAAAAACACCGCTGCAAGGGCGACAGCAGTCTTGACGAGAAGTGCTTTGTCTTTTATGACACGACTTTCATCAACCCTGGAAATCTTCTCGCTATCCCCTCTGACTTTGAATAGCACTCCCTTGTACCGATACATGAGGTAGGCGATGACGACGAAGAAAATCAATGTTGCAGCAGGCGCGAGATGAATAAGAAAATCCGCGAAGGATAAATTTGCAAAGGATCCGATGATGATGTTTGGGGGATCTCCGACGAGAGTAGCCGTGCCTCCGATGTTGGAAGCAAAGGCTTCGGTTATGAGAAAAGGCAGGGGATTCACGTCCATGAGATCCACAAGGGAAATGACGATGGGACTGACCAGAAGAACGGTAGTGACATTGTCGAGGAAGGCCGACAGGACGGCAGTAACGGTCGCAATGGCGACGAAAGTGAGCGGAACGCTGCCCCGGGTCAATTTCACCGACTTGATGGCTATGAACTGAAAGACTCCGGTACGCGACAGGACGCCGACGATAATCATCATCCCCATCAGCAACCCGATGGTGTTGAAATCGATGAAAAGCACCGCCTCTTCCGCCGGCAGTGTTCCGGTTACCATGAGGAGTACCGCGCCGAGCAACGCCACCACGCTTCTGTGCCTGACACCCGTTGCAACGGCAATAATTGTCGCGATGAAAACAACAATGGCGATCAGGGCACCAATGTCCATGACGTCCCCCCTTCCCGGCACAAATGAATAGTATACGCACTAAAACGACCCCAATCAAACCCCCGGACCGGCCTTCTCTCGTCACAAGCGTTTCCATCGCATTCGCCGCGTTTCCCTTACCCCCTCTACCAGGCATTTGACGGGATCCTTCCGAAACCCTATGATAGCAACACATTAAACAGGTCCATGCCGTGGACAACGAATACGAATCAAGGCTGCTCGATTTGCCGGAAGGAGTGAAAAAAGGAATGGACAAGACCTCTGCTCGACACTGTGTCGCTGTATTTCTTGCGCTGGTGCTGCTGACGGCATCGGCGGTCATGAGTATTCCCTCGTCCGGTTTGGCTGAAAGTCCCGTCCGGGTCGCCTCCAAAATCGACACTGAAGGGGGCCTTCTTGGACAAGTCATCGTGATTCTGCTTGAAAGCCATGACATCCCCGTTGAGGACAAGACGGCGCTCGGTGCAACCAATGTCGTCAGACAGGCCATAATCGCCGGAGAAGTCGACATATATCCGGAATATACCGGTAACGGCTACTACTTTTTCGAGGGAACGGACCCCAAAACCTGGAAAAACGCCCAAAAGGCCTATGAAACGGTCTCACGGCTCGACCTTGAACAAAACGGCATCGTCTGGCTTGAGCCCGCGCCGGCCAACAACACATGGGCCATCGCTTCCAGAAGGGATCTGGCTGAAAGGGAAGGCCTGAAGACGCTGGAGGATTTCGCGGATTACGTCAATAGCGGCGGGAAAGTCAGACTGGCCTGTTCGGAAGAATTCGCAAGCCGTCCTGACGTTTTGCCGGCCTTTGAAAAAGCCTATGGTTTCCGCCTCGAAAAAGATCAGCTGCTCATCCTTTCCGGCGGCAATACCGCACAAACGGAACAGGCGGCATCCATGGGTACCGATGGCGTCAATTTTGCCATGGCCTACGGTACTGACGGCGGAATATCCGTCCTCGACCTGGTGGTTCTGGAAGATTCAAAGGGAGTCCAGCCCGTCTATGAACCTGCGCCGATCATCCGGGAAGACATTCTCGAAAGGTATCCCGAAATCGCCGAAATTCTTGCGCCGGTTTTCAGGAACCTGGGGATGAAAACACTCCAGGAACTTAACGGCAAGATCGCCGTTGAGGGCCTGGCCCCGGCATCTGTAGCCAGAACGTATTTACAGGAACAGGGCCTCGTCGACTGACGGCGTGCCCCCTGAAAGCCGAGAGAAGATGATCCGTCGACCTGAAGGGAAGGTCCTTCACGGGATCTTCCCTATTCTCACAGGAACAACTCTGGCGATAGGGGGCCTTCTTGTCCTGGATTTTCTGTCCCTGCGGGCAACGAGAATTTCCGGGACCTCGGGTATCCATGTTTTTGAAGTCCTTTCCATTGTCGAGTCAGCTTCCCTCTTCGCGGTTTTTCTCTTCATGCTTTTTGGAACACTCATGAAACCTCCGAAAAGGCATCTCCTGATGGCTTTTCTCGCCTGTGTCGGGCTCTTCATGTTTGTCCTTTTCGGTGCCAGGGGGGCCGCAAGAGTAGCCGGTGAGCTCCCCACGGCCAGAGTCTTCCTTGCTTCCGGAGCATGGCTCGGCATCCTCGGTTCAGCCCTGGTGTTTTCCTCTGAAAGCGCGGCCATGCAGGGCAAAGCATTTCGCTCAGCCTTGATCTGGATGCTTTTGTTGGCTGTGGCGGCAATGATAGTGACGGGACAGCTCGAAAACCTGTCCGTAATGCGTGAGTATGCCAACAGGTCAGACCGTTTCTGGCGGGAAACGTTCACTCATGTCGCTCTATCCGGCCTGGCCGTCGGCACGGCCGTTCTTGTCGGCGTTCCCCTGGGATTCGTGGCTTTTTCTCGAAGAAGGTTCGAAAAAGTGATCTTCGGAATAACCAATTCCATACAAACCATTCCCAGTCTGGCCCTTTTCGGCCTACTCATCTCGCCGCTGGCCTGGTTATCGAGAACGTCACCCCTTCTTGCACGCCTTGGTATCCAGGGCATTGGATGGACTCCAGCACTGATTGCCCTGAGCATGTATGCCCTTCTTCCCGTGGTACGAAACACCTATACGGCCTTCAGGATCATCGATGCCGCAGTCATAGACGCCGGGAAAGGGATGGGTATGAACAGGCGTCAGCTGTTTTTCACCGTCGAACTTCCCGTTGCGCTTCCGGTCATTCTGGGCGGCATACGCATCGCAGGCGTGCAGACAGTCGGCAATACCGCCGTCGCTGCCTTGATCGGAGCAGGCGGGCTCGGACAATTCATTTTCCAGGGACTCGGAGAGGCCGCCCCGGATCTCATCCTCCTTGGAGCCATCTCGACTGTTGCCCTTGCCCTCGCCGCCGATGGTCTTTTTGGAACCCTTGCAAAAATATCCCGACCCGGCGGGTTTCGGCAGGAAGGGACGAAACCATGAAAGGGACCATCCGTCGCGGATGGTTCATTCTCGCCGGCCTCGTCGCCGTCTACGCCGCTCTCGTTGCATGGGAACCAGGATGGAAAGCGGTGTTACAACACCTTTTCCCCGAGGAATCCGTCCATCTGTATGCCCGTTCGAGCCTCATCCGGCTTGTGGCTGAACATATTCTTCTCGTACTCGTGGCTTCAGGCCTGGCCACGATGGTTGGTGTGGCTGCAGGTATCCTCGTCACCCGCGATGCGGGACGACCCTTCCGCCCTGCCGCCGACGATCTGTCCTCCATGGGACAAACTTTTCCCCCTGTAGCCGTACTGGCCCTTGCGGTCCCGATAACGGGCTTCGGCTTCAAGCCCGCTGCGCTTGCCCTTTTTCTCTACGGCATCATGCCCGTTTTGCGCAACACCATCACTGGACTTGAATCGGTACCGGAAGAAGCAAAAGACGCCGCACTGGGAATGGGAATGCGTCCATGGCAGCTTCTCGTGCAGGTGGAATTGCCACTTGCACTCCGTGTTATCATGGGCGGTGTCAGAATAACGACGGTCATCAATATCGGAACGGCCACGATTGCGGCCACAATTGGCGCCGGAGGGCTCGGTGCCCCGATCGTGTCAGGACTCATCGCACACAACCCGGCAATTATTCTCGAGGGCGCCGTCGCTACGTCACTTTTGGCGCTTCTGGCCGACGCGATACTGGAGCAGCTGGAAAAGACTCTTGGCTAAGAAACATCCGGAAAGAAAGGTGGAAACGCCCATGAATGAAGAAAGCAGGGCGCAACAGAACCTGGCGGTTCTCATCGATGCGGATAACACATCGCCGGTAGTTGTGGAGAACCTTTTCGCGGAAATCGCAAAATACGGGATCTCCAGCGTCAAAAGGATCTACGGAGACTGGACCTCTCCCTATTTGAAAGGATGGAAGGAAGTGCTTCTGAGCTATGCCATCCATCCCATACAACAATTTCACTACACCGTCGGCAAGAACGCAACGGACAGCGCCATGATCATCGACGCCATGGACTTGCTCTACTCAAACCGTTTTGACGGGTTCTGCCTTGTTTCAAGCGACAGCGACTTCACGCGGCTCGCCACCAGGATCAGGGAAGGCGGAATCACCGTTTACGGGTTTGGAAGCACAAAGACCCCGAACGCCTTTGTGAGTGCCTGCGACAAATTCATCTACACGGAAATCCTCATGAAAGAAGCCACCGAAGAACCTCAGGCCGACTCGTCGCGACCACAGACCCGTCCGCTGAATTCGAAGGAACTCAAGAAGGACGCAAGGCTTGTCGCTCTTCTCGAAAACAGCGTCGACGCCGTTGCGAACGAAGACGGCTGGGCTGCCCTAGGAAGTGTGGGACAGCATATCTCCAACCAGTCCCCGTCCTTTGATTCGCGAAACTATGGCTATAAAAAACTGAGCACCCTCGTGAAAGCCATGGACTTGTTCGATGTGGAGGCCAGGGACATCGACGAATCGGGCAACAAGGCCATATACATCCGGAAACGCCAGACGAAACAGCCGGCGCGGCGGAAACGGACAGTGAAAACGACGAAGAAAAAAGACTAGAGCACCTCGCCCCCCTGAGGCACCGGTGCAAGCTTTCCGGATTCCTTCCGGACGGAGGGAACCTCTCCGGCCGGGGCTCCGAGAATCTTGTCGCGCCATTCTGCCGCCTCGCCGACATCACCGAAGTCAAATCTCCAGGGATCCCTTTCTCCCTTTACCTTGAGTTCAAGCACTTCCAGCTCGTCGCTTCCGGCCTCAGACGATGTAATGCAGGAAATGATATCCGCCAGACGATGAACCCGGAAAGGATGACTTGAGTCGTCCCTGAGGGCAAAGGTGCCCCTTGCCCGGTCCAGGAGGATCACCCTCCCGCCTTCATCTTGCAATACCCCTTCCTCGGGAGCTAGGCCTTCCACGAGGGAAAACCCTCTGTAATGCCTTGGTGCGTCGGCATCCTGCAACAGCCACCCCGTTTTCCCGTTCTTTTTGTCGACCAGAAACCAGTCCCTGATGTTGCCTGGTATCTCTTCGGCATCAAAGACGACCGTACCGGCTCCGCGTCTGATGTAGCAGGCGCTTTCAGGAACGAATCCCCGGAGTTTCGAGAAAAAGACCTGTTTCTTCTGTTCCAGGAAAAGCCATGAGAGGTTTCTTTCCCTGTCCGACAGGATGACGCCGTCAGGGGGCACGTCAAAAAGCGTCCCGGGTGAAAAATCCCTGATGACCAGATGGCGGTCGTGAGCCGGGAAAACAGCCAGGAATTCCCCCGAGTCGGGCCGATTGACCCGGGCCATCCGGACGAAACGCGTCAATTTGAAGTCGATTCCGTAAAGACCGAGTCTCGACTGGATATAGCGGCGCGCCTTGCTCCGGAGCCGCTTGTGATCCACATACGCATAGACAAGGAACGCCGAAAAAAGACCGACAATGAACAGGAACATGTGAAACAGCCCGGTCACCCCATCACCCTCCTCGTTGTACCGCTTCCGTCCGTCGAAGTTCGCTCTTACCGGAACCTTTTGGCTCTTTTGAGAACCTTTTGACCGGCACCTTCGGAAAGGCCGAGAAAGGGCAGGTTTTTCCGAATGGTTGCCTCGCTGCCCCAGCCTCCAAGGTAGCCGTTGACTTTGGCCGCGGCAGTGGATGGCACCAGGTCCGCGAATTGCGGATACATCCTGCGAAACTCCTCGAAAATCCCGCGATCTCCCTGAAGGTAATATTTCTGGTGATAGTCCTCGGCAGGATAAAAGGCTTTTGCCGGTTCGAGGGCTGTTTGCACCGTCCTGCCCTCTCTTTTTTCCAGCTTCCGACGGCTTTCCTCGGCCGCCAGTCGCTGTGTTTCGTCATGATAGAACAATACGGCCCTGTACTGTCGGGAAAACGATCTTGCGTAAGGATCGTGATTGTTCCAGAAATATTCGAGCAGTTCCGGATAAGTTATGACGGAGGGATCATAGCGCAGGCGGACCGTTTCGCTATGGTCGCCGATCCGGTGATAGGAAGGATCCTCCGCGTCTCCGCCGGAATACCCGACCTCGGTGGATATGACTCCTTCAAGACTCCCGAACAGGGCGTCTGGACCCCAGAATCAGCCCATTGCAAAGGTTGCCGTCTCCAGGTTCTCGTATTCCACCATATCAATTCTGGGAATGTTCACAGCCCTCTCACCTCCTTCACCTGAAGCTTTCAAACCACTATATCCACAAAAAACGGCCAAAAACAATCCCAGCACAACAAGCGCGAACCTTTTCATTCCGGTTCCATCCCCTTTTTGACACGGACACATACCCGAAACATACCGTGCTACCCGCCGAAGGCCGAGAATTCCGTGACAAGCGTCCCCGGCGGAAAATCTCCGATCTTTCGAAGCGCCAGAAAAACACCGTCCACGTAAACGGCGCTTGAGAAATCCTGCACAGTAATCCGGATGATCTCGTCCTGGCGCCCGAGGACCACCTCATGTTCCGAGTAAGGGCCGGGGTAGGGCAATCTCTGTGAAAAGATCCGGATACCCTGTTCCTTCCCTCCTAAAACACCTGGAATTACTTCCTGACTCTGCATGCTCACCTCAGATCCATCCGAAAGGGCCCTTGCTATTGTCACTGCCGTCCCGCTTGGAGCGTTGGCCATCTGGGCAGGATGCCTGTCGATGACACTGACGTGAGGATAGTGTTTTCTCGCCGTGGTCAGAAAATCCATAAGAAGGTTGATTGCCAGACCAAAGTTGGAGATAACGGCCCAACGTGCACCGCTGCCGCTCGCCAATTCCCTTGCTTCATCGAGCATCTGTTCGGTGAACCCCGTGGTTCCGATAACGGCGTCGACTTTTGCCGCCGCATAGACCCTGAGGTTTTCCATAATGATTCGGGTGGACGTGAAATCCACCACCACGTCTGCCCCGGACCCATCGAGCCCCTTTGCGAGGTCGCTCGTTCCATAGATTACATCGCCGTTTTTATTTCGACCGAGTTCCGCCCCCTCCTCGGTGCAAAACCCGCCCGCCAGGTCAAGATCCCCGCTTTGTACCAGGGCCTTGACCAGCTGGCTCCCGACATTCCCGGTGGCACCTGCAACAAAAACCCTCGTCATGTTTGCGTCCCCCTTTCCGTTGAAAAACCCGGCAAACGAAAAGAACCAGATTACCGCCTTTCACAGAACCCCTTGAGAAACCAGAACATCACCGACGCACAGAGCGCCGCGGTTCTGTTGTCCTCGTCCAGAGGCGGCGACATCTCCATGATATCAACATACCGTACGCGTTCCGTCCGTCCCGCAAGGTACGCGATCTTTTCAAGATCCAGGGCTGAAAGACCACTTGGATTGCTGGCCGAGGCCCCCGGTGCTTCGTTTTGCCTGGCCGCGTCTATATCCACCGAAACTGCAACGGCCTTCGTTCCCTCACCAGCAACTCTCAACGCCTGCAGAAAGCGTTCCATGGGACGTCCGGCCACATCGCGAAAAGTCATGACAGTTGCCCCGCGGTCGCGGACCCAGTTATAGGCGAAAGGCGAATTGTAGGGTTCCTGGACCCCGTATTCGACAAAATTCCTCCCGTTGAGAGCGCTCCGCGGCATTTCCTCGAGGCAGCGAAAAAAGGCCGTGCCGCTGTTGATCCCCCCCTCGGAACTTCGGACATCGAGGTGACTGTCAATGTTCACGAGGCCGAGTTCTCCTTCGGCAAGCTCCAGTCCTTCCACCAGCCCTGCGATTCCCGGGAAGGAAAGATCATGCCCGCCGCCCAGGACAACGGGAAGGGCACCTTCCTTGATTATGTCCTCTACGATTCGTTCAAGTGCCTGATGGACCTTTTCGAGGGCGAGGCCTTCCGTTTCGAGATTTCCTGCATCGGCTATTTTCAGTTTCATAATATCCGGGTTGAAACCGGGTGTCAGGCGGTAAAATCTTGACCTTACCGCATCTGGCCCCCCCGCAGCTCCCGTCCTGCCGAAGTTTTTGGCGATACCCCGGTCTTCAGGGACCCCCAAAAAGACGATATCCGCTCCCCCTGAAAGCAGGCCTGTCGGCGCGGTTTCAAGACGTCTCACGATCTCTCCCATACGCGGATCCGAAGAATCACCGCGGGAATAGAAAAGAGTTTCATCGGCAGGACACATTTCACGTTTCATGAAACTCCCCCGTTCATTTCTTGGTCTTCCTGAAACATCATACATGAGAGATCCCCCGTACAACAAAGGCAAAAAGTTTCCATCAGCCCGTATCAATCTGTTATGCTGTCTGAAGGAATTGAACTCACCTCAGATCCTGTTTTGCCGTAGGGGGTCGTATTGATGCTTGAAAAGTGGATGAGGGACCTGCTGGATGCGGCAGCCGAAAATGGAAAGGGTGGGAAAACCGTCTCCTGGAAGACATGCCGGGAACTCGCAAGGCGCCGTGAGGTGCTTCCACGTAAAGTCGAAGCCTGGGCTTGCCGTCAGGGGATTTGCCCTTCCCGCTATGAACGATCCATCGGGACTCTGGGCCTGGACGGCCAGGCAAGGCTTCTTGATTCCGCAGCAGCTGTCGTGGGCTGCGGCGGACTGGGTGGGCTCATCGTGGACCTTCTGGCCCGCTCCGGCGTGGGAAAACTTGTCCTCGTCGACGATGATGTTTTTACTGACAACAACCTGAACCGGCAGCTGCTTTCAGAAGAAGGTCTCATTGGATCTCGAAAGGTGGATGCCGCGGCCGCACATGTCGCCTCCGTCAATGGGGCCGTCGAAACGGTCCCGGTTGCCGAACGCCTTACTGACAAAAACGCCCGGTCCATACTCTCCGGTTGCGACATCGCCGTCGATGGTCTGGACAACAACTCTTCCCGGAAGATTCTGCGGCGGACCTGCAGGGATCTTAAAATCCCGATGGTCCACGGGGCGATCGGAGGATTCTGGGGGCAGGCGACGGTTCTGTATCCCGAAGACAATGCTCCCTGGGAAGCAACGGGCGGAGCCGAAAGGGGCGTGGAAACCAGCCTCGGAAACCCACCCTTCACGCCGGCTTTCATCGCCTCCATTGAAGCCTCCGAAGCCATCCGCTTCCTCGCCGGCGTGGGGAAACCCCTGCGTGATTTGCTCTGGTGCGATCTCGGACAGCACGATTATTTCAGGATCCGGCTTGGGGACATGAACACAAAAGACTAGTGCCGGAACTGGAGCTTGTAGGTAAACTCCTGGGCCGCGTCCTTGAGCAACTGAACCCAGACGGGGACCTTCTCCATGTTCTCCTCGGTCCTCGCGGCGTTCATGGCGAGGCAGGCCGAGACAGATCCGCTCTTGTCGGTGATGGGTACCGAAATTCCCATGACCCCGAGGCTGAAAGTCTGGTCTTCCACACAATAGCCTTGTTGCCGTATCTTTTGGTAATCCTCCAGGAGTTCCTCGCGGTCCGTGATGGTATGGGGCGTTCGCTTTTCAAGCTCCGTCTTGTCCAGAACTTCACTGATGACCTCAGGATCCTGAAACGCCGTCAGCAAGCGTCCAGAGGACCCGCCATTGACGGGGAGGCTCTGGCCGATAAAGTCGTTCATCTCGTAAAGGGCCCCTGGACGAGTCCGCTTGCACACGACGACAACCCTGTCCCCTTCCCAGACAGCAACGTAGACTGTCTCGTTGATGGCCTTGAGAAGATGATCCAGTATGGGGCCGGCGATTTCCTCATACCCGATGTACCGGCTGTAAACCTTGCCCAGCCGGAGGCTGATGGGGCCAAGATGATATTTTTTCGTGGATCTGTTCTGAACGACAAAATGCTCGTTCCGTAATTCCTGCAGCAGCTTGTAGAGCCCGCTCTTTCCGATGTTCATGTGCTCCGAGAGCTCCGTCAGACTGTATTCGAAGGGGGGTTCCGCAAGGGCTTTCAGAATGCGTAATGCTTTTCCGAGGCTGGACATTCGTTTTCCTCCCTGTATTTTATGTTCCCAATGTAGCAAATAAAGAAGTCCTTGCAAAATCCGTGCCCTAAAAGAGTGTCCCCGCTTGGAGACAAAAACCGCAGGCCTCAAACAGTAACAGTAGAGGAAGAAGTTGACATTTTTTGATTATTCTGGTATTTTATATACACTATATCTTAAGGAGGGTTCCGACATGGCGAACTTGCTTATTTTCATTCTCGCCTCCTCGGTCGTTCTGCTTTTCCTTTCCGCGCGCAGATCCGAGGCTCACTGCGACACCCTTGGAGGGCCTGTAATTTCAGATGCCGCCAAGGCTTTCGAAACGAGGTCCCCGGATCTCGTTCTCAAATGGGTCCGCCAGGAAGATGAAGACGAAATACGCGAAGCCTTCGAGAAAGCCTTGAAGGTGTCCGATTTCGGAGAAGAGCCCCGGGAAATGGCCAGGATGTGGTTTTTTGAAACCCTCGTCCGGATTCACCGTGCCGGGGAAGGCGCACCCTACGAAGGGCTGCAGCCTTCGGAGTCGGTCCCACCGGTGGTCATACTGGCCGACGAAGCACTTGAAAAGGGCGATGTCAGGGAAATCGCAGAAAGGATTTCCGCCCATGTGAAAGATTCAGTCATCGAGCGTTTCGAACGCGCCCTGTCACTGAAAACCGAAGCATGCCGATCGCCTGAAGCCGGGAGAAAATACGTCAAGGCCTATGTGGATTACGTTCATTATGTCGAAGGCATACACGGCATGACCATGGGTGAAGGTCACGGCGACGCGCATTCAGGGCACCACTGAGTCTTTCATCGGCTCACCCGCTTGCGTGGGAGTCCCTGCCGGGGATTTCCGACTCGCAGGGCACATTGGTCTGGCATAACCCGCAGCCGTACCCGGGGAGGCTGAACTCTCTCATGGAATATTCCTCGATGACGCCATGGCAGTAGGCATTACATAGCGACTTGTCATGTCCCTTCCCGGATATGGCTCCCGCAGGACAACGGTCTATGCAGGCAGTACATGAGCCGTCACGAAAATGCAGGCAATATTCATGATGATCCTTGTAGGAACGCATGTCCGGCTCAAGGGATATTTCTGCGATGACCGACCCGATGCGGACAGCCTTCCCAAGTGGGGTAATAAGCCCGTCGCACAAGCCGAAGGTCCCCAGTCCTGCGGCATAGGCGGCGTGCCTTTCGGACCAGGTGGATGTCTCCCATCCGAAACGTTTCCAATGGGCCGACAACATGGGCGCCATGGCCCGGACCCCGAAACTTTCCAGCCATTCCGCAAAATCACGCCTGAGGCTTTCATTCATCTGTTCTCCGAAAATCCTCGAGCGGATCCAGCTCTCTGATGGAAAGTTCGTTGCACGACCGTTCTCCTTTTTTGTTCTTTCCGTCTGGGGAAGGATCCAGACAATGACGGACAAATCTTCGGCTGCTTGACCCCATTCAGGAAAATGTTTTCTGAAAGCCTCGGCGGGAGTCCAGTGATGCGGTCCGATATGTTCCTTGTAGTCTGTAAAAATTGTGTCCTCTCCTGCCGCTATCCCGATGATCGGGGCATCCCAGGCGGGTAACCCTTCAGGGTCGTGAAGGCTGTTTTGTGGCGACTCCAGAACATATTCGGCAATCCACTCTGTAATTCGTTTTCTGTCCGGTTTTCTTTCCATAAGATACCCCTTCCTATTCGCCAAGATCCGCCTCTGGTGCCACCCCGCGAAGAAGCCCCCGCAACCGGATCGTGCACCCGATGTGTTCAAGATTTTCCGCAAGCATGTCAAGGGCTTTCCCGATATCGTGTGCATCCTTCTCTTCCGCCGCATCAACGATGAAGATCGCCCTGCGCGTCGAAGGGGTAACAGCACATTGCCTGTTATCACGGTGGTTCCACAGCCAGCAACAGATCTTTGTATTATCAGCGTACACGATGTGGTGTTCCTTGACCTGAACGACCTTTTCCCCGGATCCAAGAGGAAAAAAAACATCTCCATTTCTCCCGAACCTGAGTTCCAGGTCACCTTCAAGGCTTTCCATATCGTGGGCTCCCATAGGCATCATGGACATGACAGAAATGCAATTGTAGCAATCCACCACGCTCGAAACATTCCACAGGCCCTGACCCTTGAGGACACGCCGCAAAAGGGCCTCCAGGGAGCATTTGTAGCTGCTGGGCTTGACACCCATGGCACTGTAAATTTTCCGCCACGAGTCGATCCTGGGGTGTTTCGACAGGGTAGCGGCCTCAAGCCCACGTTCGGCGACGGCACGGGCCATTTCCGCTTTCAGGTTCTCCACGTGAGAGCTCTCGTCTCTGACAATAACGTCTGCACAGAGCCACCCGACGTGGGCTCCGGGATATTTCTGCAGGATTTCAGGTGCGATTCGTATATGTATGTGAACCATCCCTTCCCCTCTCGTTTCGACCGGAAATGCTTGTCTCCCACGGTGCCATGTGCTAGTATCGTTGGTAACAACAGAATATCACCTCCGAGCCGACAAGACCTAAAGCACATCGATCGCCATGGTCTGAGGCCGACAGGGTATCGCCCGGAAACGGGGATGCCTCCCGCGATTGGAAAGGAGGTTCCAGGCAGGCCGATAACGCCACTTCCCGCGGGAGGTGGCGTTTTTTCTTGTCTCCATCTTCTGTTTCCCTTGGCGGGAAAGATTCCGTCTTTCCCGCCCCCCCTTTACCAGGTCTGTTCGGGAACTGTGAGGGATTTTCGTGTGGACTCAATCACGTCGTGAAAAACGGTTTCTTGCCGGGATTGGTGCTTTCATTATTGTCTACGTCCTGCTTCCTTTGCTGACCATGTTCCTGGGTGCCGACTGGAATCTCGTCGTAAAAACGGCAAAAGACCCCGCCGTTCTCGACGCCTTGTGGAGAAGCCTCTGGACAGCCGCCGCTGCCACAGGTTTCATCGCATTCTTTGGTACCCCCCTTGCCTATGTTCTCGCCAGACATACTTTCCGCTGGAAGGCCACCATTGAGGCAGTGATCGATCTTCCGATCATGGTTTTCCATACCGTTGCGGGAATCGCCGTCCTCATGA
>CAZERC010000005.1:0-14519 GCA_964515395.1 uncultured Synergistaceae bacterium
AGAAAAATCTCCTTGCACGTTGTTGATTCATCCATCACGGGGAAAACACATGTCCGTAGAAATATTTCGATCATGAAGACGCCTGTTATTGATAAAAGGTCTTGACAAGGTCATGGCTCCACAGGTATGGTGTTAAAAGTTTGGAAAGGCTAACTTTTAATTTTTCTGATCGTCGCTGACGAGGAGGCTTTTACTGTGAAAACGTCAATCTACATGCTCAAAAATGGCGAAAAGGCAAAAATCATGGCGATGCCGCCGGGAATGTGCGGAAGGCGTCTCGAGGCTGTCGGGCTCCGCACCGGGAAAATCGTCGAAAAGGTATCGGGCATGCCCTTCCGCGGCCCGATCACCCTTGACATAGATGGGCGCCAGATAGCCATAGGCCACGGCGCCGCAGGGAAAATTCTCGTGGAAACCCTGGAGACAGGCGACCGGGAATGAAAAACCACTGCTCCCTCTGTTCGGCGGGACAGGGGAATTGTGATTCCTGTCCCCTGAAAGGCGGATCCAAATACATCCCGCTCTCCGAAGAGTGCAACAAGAAAATCCTCCTCGTCGGAAACCCCAACGTGGGGAAAAGCGCACTCTTCAGCCGCCTGACGGGCGTGCACGCCATTTCGTCCAACTATCCGGGGACGACTGTAGGTTTCACCCAGGGACGTTTCCGCCATGGAGATGATTGCTACCAATTGATAGATGTCCCTGGTGCCTACACCCTCGATCCCACAAATGAAGCCGAAGCGGTGGCCAAACGGATCATCGACGAAGGTGGGGACATCGTTGTCGTTACGCTCGATGCCTGCGTCCTTGAAAGAAATCTCTATCTGGCCCTCCAGGTCATCGAAACGGGCGCCAACGTCGTCGTTGCCTTGAACATGGTCGATGAAGCCAGGCACGAAGGGATCCATATCGACGTGGAAGCCCTTGAAAAAGAGTTGGGTGTTCCCGTCGTACCCACCGTCGCCGTATCGGGCCGTGGTATCAGTGACCTTGTGAGCAGGTTGCACGAAGCCGGGCCGGGCCGTTTTACGGGAATGAACCCAGAAAACCGCTGGAAGAAGATCGGGGAAATCATCGGAAAGGTCCAGACCGTTTCACACCATCACCACACCCTGAAAGACCGTTTCGAGGACGCCAGCGTCCATCCCTTCTGGGGAGCAGTGCTCGGCGCTTTCATCATCGTCGCCGGTTTCCTGGTAATTCGCCAGCTGGGAGAAGGGACCATCGGCCTGATTCTGGACCCCTTGTTCGAATCCCTGTGGCTCCCGCTTCTGAACAGGTTATCGGATGTCCTGGGACCAGGAAGCCTGGCACATTCCCTGATACTCGGCTCGCTCATTGATGGTGGACTGGATTTCGAGCAAAGCTTCGGTTTGCTGACCACTGGCCTTTATGTCCCCATCGTCATGGTTCTGCCCTATGTCGTTGCCTTTTACGCGGTTTTGAGCCTCCTCGAGGATTCAGGCTATCTTCCTCGCCTCGCTGTCCTTTTCGATTCGCTCATGCACAGGGTCGGACTTCACGGCTTCGCCATAGTCCCCAATCTTCTCGGCCTGGGATGCAACGTTCCCGGGGTCCTGGCCACGCGTGTTCTGGAATCGCCAAGAGAACGCTTCATTGCGGCAACTCTCATATCAGTGGCGATTCCCTGTGCAGGCCTCCAGGCCATGATTTTCGGGGCTCTCGGCAATCTCGGAGGGAAATATGTCCTCATGGTTTACGGGGCGCTCCTGGTGACGTGGATTATCCTGGGGAAGATACTGCACGCTTTCCTTCCAGGCTACAGCCCTGAGCTCGTCGTCGAGATTCCGCCGTACAGGATGCCTTCATTCCAGGGGCTCGGCCTGAAATTGTGGTTTCGAATAAAGGGTTTCATCTTCGAGGCCATCCCCTTGGTGCTCCTGGGAGTCCTGATCGTCAACGGCCTGTATATTTCCGGCGTCATGGACGCCTTGACGGGATTCCTGGATCCCTTTTTCAGGACTGTTCTCGGCCTTCCCTCTTCGGCTGTCGGCCCTGTCTTGCTGGGCCTGCTCCGAAAGGATGTTGCTGTGGGAATGCTTTTGCCCCTGGGGCTGACACCTTCCCAAATGGTCGTTGCCGTAGTTGTGCTGGCCATGACGTTCCCCTGCATTGCCACGTTCATCGTGCTGTGGAAGGAACTCGGCCTCATAAGGATGCTCGCCAGCGTCGGCGTAATGATCATATCGGCCCTCACCGCTGGAGCCATTCTGAACGGCCTGTTTCTGCTCCTTGCGTGATGCCGGAATTCATTGGAAGGGCTTGAGGGCTTTTCGGAGCCCTCAAGTTTTTGGAAAGGCGACCGTCCCTCCGCCTGAAAGGGCGTGCATGTCCCAACCCACTTCAAAAACTGCTGCAAGAAGAGGAGCATCCACCCTTTCAGGCTTGCGGACGTCGATGAGACGTCCCTTTTTCAAAAAAAGGATGCGATCGCACCACTGGAGAGCCGAGTTGATGTCGTGAAGGGCCATAAAGATGGCAGAGCCCTGATCCCGCTTTCTTCGCATCAAGGAGAAGACGGAAATGGCATGCTTCGGGTCCAGAGCACTGGTCGGCTCATCAAGAAGCAGGATCTTCGTTTCCTGCGCAAGGGCCCTTGCAACGGCCACTCTCTGCGCTTCTCCGCCGGACAGCTCGGTGGTCAACCGATCCTCAAATCCGGGAAGATCCACCATGTCGAGAGCCCTTTCGACCGCCTTTCTGTCCTCGTCGGAGATCCTGCCGAAGCGTCCCACCGACGGATAGCGACCCATAAGAACCATCTCACGAACTGTAAAGGGCATGGTAAAAACCGTTTGCTGGGGCACAACGGCTATTTTTTTTGCTATGTCCCGCCTGGACATGTCGATAATGTTGCGGCCTTCCGCCAGGATTTCCCCTTTATCTTTTCTGCCTATTCCGGCAACGGCCCCGAGGAGTGTGCTCTTTCCGCTGCCGTTCGGGCCAAGAAGACCGCAAATCTCGCCTTCTAGCAAATCGAAAGAGATCCCTTCAAGCACTTTCCTCTCGCCAAAGGAAACATAGAGGTCACGCACGACAAGCCTTCCTGCATCAGGCCCTGTCATGTTCATCTCCCTCTCCACAAAAGGACGCAGAAGACGGGGCCGCCGACGAGGGCCGTAATGACTCCCACCGGCATTTCGCCCATACTGCGCGCCGCAGTGTCGGCAAGCAAAAGCAAAAAACCGCCCCCGAGAAATGCCATTGGAACAAGCCGGGAATGAGCAGGTCCGAAAACGAGCCGAAGAAGATGTGGAACGACAAGGCCCACAAAACCTATAACCCCGCTTATCGAAACGGCTATCGACGTCGCCAGGGAACTTCCGGCAAGAAGAAGTGCGCGGGATCGTTTTTCATCAACCCCGAGGGAGCCGGGCGCGGCTCCGGAGGAAATGACGTCGAGATCCCGATGTGAAATGATGCCGAGTCCCAGGACACAGGCAGCGGACAAAGCCGCCCAAAGCACATTGTTCCAGGTGGAGACGGAGAAACTGCCCAAAAGCCAGAAAACTATGGCCGCCATCCTGTCGCCCGCCAAAACCTTGAGCAGCGTCACGCCGGCGCCAAGGATGCTGCTGACGACGACGCCGGCCAAAACGAGCCTCGTCTGTCCAAGCGTGCCGGACCTTTCCGTACCCAGGGCCATGACGACGGCAAGGGTCACCATCCCGCCCGCAAAGGCAAACAACGCCACGGGCCGAAGCGAGAAACTTATCGCCAGAGAAGCCCCGAAAGCGGCACCAGTGGCCACTCCCAGAGTGTAGGGTTCAGCCAGGGGGTTCAGCAGGAGTCCCTGGTACAAGACACCGCTCGTCGCAAGGCACCCCCCCACGAACATCGCCGCCATCGCCCTGGGAAACCTGACCTGTGTCACAATGGTGTATTCCGTTTCCGGGCTTCCCCCTGAACGGGTGATCCATTTCCCAAGATGCAGGGCGATATCGGAAAGGCCGATATCGGCTTCCCCTGTCGACAATGCCAGGAGCACACCTCCAACCAGCCCGACGCAGAGTACCAGGTATCCTGCCAGCGGGTTCGTCCTGCCTCGAGATCCCGGGATGACGATCAACTCCTTTCAAAAAAACTTTCGACGCGAGAGATTATCGTTTCCCCGTTTTATGGGCGATCCTGTCGAAATGCCGACAGGTCCCATTCTCGAAAAATTCCGCACAGGTGCACCTTCCGTGGGCCAGGTCCACGGCATACAGTTCGTTCCCCTCGTAAACAAGGAATATGTCCTTTTCGACCTTTCTGGTCCTGCACTTTTGCTTTCCACCATCACTTTCCGCCGCGGCCGATTCATCGATAGCCTTGTTGGACAACCTGTCGGCCTCGGTGTTTTCCGCCCGCGGGACCCATTCTGGTTTGGCCTTCACGGTTGCCGCCAGTTCCCTGGCTCTCGATGCAAGAGGTTTCAGCCTGGGTTCTTTCACCTTCCAGGTTCCCAGAACCTGATTGATGACCAGTCTGCTGTCTCCCCGAACGGGCACTTCACGGAGTCCACGCCGTCTCATTTCCTCCAGCAGCATAATCAGAGCCTCATACTCGGCTTCATTGTTGGTCTTTTGGCCGAGGTATTCGGCACATTCCCAAACAAGCCCGCCGCTTTCATTGACCAGGCAGGCACCGGCGCCGGCCTCTCCGGGATTGCCACGGGAAGCGCCGTCAAAATAGCCACAAATCATCAATTTTTCGCCCCTTCTTTGCTGTTAACGTCCCCGGCTAGTATACAGAAAGGCTTTACAGGGCACCATGTTTCACCAAAAAAAGGGGGATGCTCCTGCATCCCCCTTCCGAATATCAACTCTATCGGGTGAATCCATCAAGAATGTTCTCAAACAGTCTTCCCGGCGAGTATTCTTTCTGCCTCAGACTGTTTCACCTCAGGCAGGTTTGTTTTGCTGGCAGGAGTCTCGGCGGAGAACACCCAGCTCCCCGCAGAATCCTTTATCCAGCACCCTTTCGGGGTATTACAGGTCATAATGATTTCCTGACCGGCCATAAACCAGTTACCGTTGCTGTCTTTCATCCACATTCCGGACCCTCCCGTCGAATTTGCGAGACTTTCCACATCAGAATCTTTCCTTTTTCGCTCCGGCCGGGAGAGCCGTCTCAATCGTCCTGGTTCAGGGCGTTTCGCCTG
Source organism: uncultured Synergistaceae bacterium (assembly GCA_964515395.1). GTDB lineage: Bacteria > Synergistota > Synergistia > Synergistales > Thermovirgaceae > UBA1876. The sequence goes on from CAZERC010000005.1 coordinate 5,165, forward strand.
CGTAGCCTTTGTCATGGACATTCTTTTTCCTCCCCCATAAGGGCAAGCTTAAAAGTATTTATACCAGGCACTCGCAGAAATGTCAACTACAGTTCATTTTTATATATTTTAGTGAACTGCTTGCTTTTTCCGGTTTCTTTCCCGGCTTATCCAGCGGTAAGTTCACATTTTTCTCCCGCCGTGTTTCCTTGCTCGCTGTCCAGGAAATTTTTACGCTACAATAGAAAGCAGGCGGCATCAGGCCCCTTAACCGCATGGGCTTCCCGTGAATCAGAGGAGATCCAGATAGATGTCGCCATAATAAAGGGAAACGAAGAAATGCAAGGAGGGAAAACATATGTTCGGAAGAATGCTGCTGGTCAATCTCTCCAAGGGCTCCACGCAGGAGAAAACCATCGAAGCCGGTATCGTTTCGCGCTATCTCGGAGGCAAAGGTCTTGGTATCTATCTTCTTGACGAGCTTGGGAAAGAAGGAGCCGATCCCCTTGCCGATGATAACCCTTTGCTTTTTCTGACTGGGCCTTTCACCGGTACGCCTTTCCCCACTTCCGGTCGGTTTACCATTGTGACCAAATCTCCCCATACCGGAATCTTCGTGGACAGTCACCTCGGAGGCCACTTCGGACACACCCTCAGGAAGGCTGGCTTTGACGTCATCGCGGTAACAGGTGCAGCATCATCGCCGGTCTACCTCTGGATCGAGGATGGCAAGGCCGAAATCCGTGATGCAGGGAGAATCTGGGGCAAGACCGTGGATGAGACCGTCGATGCCGTGAGAGACGATACAGACCCCAAGGCTCATGTGGCGGTCATCGGACCGGCGGGTGAAAACAAGGTAACCATAGCCTCCATCACCGTCGACAAGGACAGTGACCCGTGGAGAGCCGGTATTGCCGGAAGAGGCGGAAGCGGTGCTGTCATGGGGAGCAAGAATCTCAAGGCTGTGGCAGTAAAAGGCACCGGTGCCATCCCCATGAAAGACGAAAAATCCCTGAAGGAACGCTCCCTGAATCTGGTCAAGGCGATCACCTCAAACCCGCAGATTCACACGAGACGCGTGGTGGGGACCTCCGCACTGGTGGAAGCAATGAGCAGGACAGGGATCCTGCCGACGAACAATTTCCGGCAGGGGTACTTCACTCCCATTTACGGACTGACCTCGACAAATCTACGATACCACACGAAACGGGACGTTGCCTGTTTCAACTGTCCCATCGTCTGTGGAAAGGTCCTCCAGGACGACGGCCATGATACGAAGGTCGAATATGAATCCATTGCACTCCTCGGAAGCAACAACGGGATAGGATCCATGATGGACGTCACAAAAGCCGTGAGAGTTTGCAATGAACTGGGCATGGACTCCATCTCCGCCGGCGGAATCGTCGCTTTTGCGATGGAGTGTCGTGAACGCGGCATCCTGCCGGATGCACCCCGCTTCGGCGATTCCGAGGGTCAAATCTCCCTTCTCAAGGACATGGCTGTCAAAAGGGGGCTTGGAGAACTGCTTTCAGACGGCGTTCGCCGGGCGGCAGAGAAAATCGGCAAGGGCACGGAAGAATTTGCCATTGCCGTAAAGGGCCTGGAACTTCCCGGATACGAGCCCAGGGCTGCATGGGGTATGGCACTGGCCTATGCGACATCCGACAGGGGCGCATGCCATCAGCGGGCATGGACGGTTCTCGGAGAGCTCGACGGGGTTCTTCCACGCTTCAAGACCGAAGGAATGGCGCTGAAAGTCAAGACCACCCAGGACGAACGGGCGGCTGCCTATTCCCTGGTAGTCTGTGATTTTACGCCTTATGACCCCGAAGCCGTCTATCCTTCTCTGGCTGACGCAGCCGGGATTGACATGGACGAGAAAGCCTACATGGCCGCCGGTGAAAGGATTTGGAACCACATCCGTCTTTTCAACATCCGGGAGGCCGGCATCTCGAGAAAGGACGACACGCTCCCCCCAAGGATGTTCAACGAAACCTTGCCGATGCCCCCACGAGGCGAAGAGGTCGTCCGCTTGACGAAGGAAGCCTTTGACGCCATGCTTGACGAATATTACGAGCTCAGGAAATGGGACAAAAACGGGATCCCCACTCCAGAACTCCTGAAAGAACTGGATCTGGAAAACTAAAATACGGAGGTGCCCCCGAAAACATGTGGAAAATTGGCATTGTGGGTTTTGGCAACGTATCCCAGGGGCTTTTGCGGATTTTCGAGAAGAAAGCCGATTCCCTGAAAAAACGGTATGCTTTCGAATATACACTCACAGCTGTCGCCGACCCTGTGAAGGGATCGGTCTTGAACCCTTCCGGCCTCGATGTGGGAAGTCTCCTCGCCGAGTTCGATCGTACCGGCAGCCTGAAGGACCACCCGAAAGCGACGGCTCTGGAAACGCTGGAGATCATACGCCAAAGCGACGCTGACATCATCGTGGAAGCCACTATTACCAATCTCGAGACCGGAGAACCAGGCGTATCGCATATTCGCACGGCCCTCGAAGACGGAAAGCATGTGGTTTCCACAAACAAGGGCCCTGTTTCCGCATCACTGCCGGAACTCCTGCGCACAGCACAGGAACATGGCGTGGAATATCTTTTCGAAGGCGTGGTACTGAGTGGAACGCCGGCGATCAACCTCGTGAGGGATTCCCTCGCGGGCTGCGATATCTCCCGTGTTCTGGGCATCGTGAACGGGACGACAAACTATATTCTTACACGAATGGAAGAAGGAATGGCCTACGAGGAAGCCCTCGCCAAAGCCCAGGAACTCGGATATGCCGAAGCGGACCCCACCGGGGACGTCGAAGGCTGGGATGCGGCGGTCAAGGTCCAGGTCCTCGCCAATGTCCTCCTGGGGAAAGCTCTTCGGATCGGTGACATCGACAGGACCGGGATTACCGGTATAACTCCGGAGGATATCGAATCCGCGAAATCTCGAGGACAACGGATCAAGCTTGTTGCGGAAGTCGCCTCGTCAGATTCCGGAATGATCGCAAGGGTCGCTCCGATGGAGCTCTCCATGTCGCATCCTCTGGCCGGCATCATGGATGCCGTCAATGCATTGACGTTCACAACGGACCATCTCGGAGATGTTACCGTCATCGGTCCTGGAGCGGGTCGCGTTGAAACCGGACAGGCCCTTCTGACGGACATCCTTTCGATCCACAGGAAGAGGGGATGACAGAAGCTTTCAGGACAGGTGAAACAGCTCGCCTTCCGGTGAAAACAAGGAGGGGACAACGGACACGGCCTGGGGTCGGACTCCCCGGTTGCGCAGGCTGTTGACCAGGATTCTGGCAGCAAGGACTCCCATCTCGAAAGCCGGAAATTCGAGCACCCAGAACCCCGAATAGAAAGCCTCCCTGCGGGAGCCACAGATGACAATGTCATCTCCTGGACCCAGCGGGGGGGTTTGTTCTTCTTTTGGACAGGCTTCATCGTATACCCACAAGGTTCCTTTGGATTCTTTCCCTTCCTGTTGCAGGATTTTCCCGAGTCCGGAAAAAAGCGCTCTTTCTCCGGCCCTGTACCGGATGCCCCGTTCGCCCGCAAAGGCTTTCAGGATGGCCGCTGCACCTTCGAGGTCGATCGAAACGGAGACTCCGGAGGGATTCCGCAAACCGACGGAAACAACCGGCAGGCCCCCGGTTTCCTGCGGCGTGTCCTCCAGAAAGACGAGACCATCGACGCGTCGTGAAATCAGACGATGCACGGCGTGGCTTCTTCTTCCCCCCTGCTCGCCGGTTTCCTTGACGATACAATCCATTCCAAGGCGACCAAGTACACGTTCCATTCCGAAAAGAAAGGATCCCGCCCAGGGGGAGGCCAGGTCCCTGAAGACCACACCGACAAGGTCGTTTGTCCGGCTCGAGAGCCCTTTGGCTACGGCATCCGGCCGGTACCCAAGCCGTTTCACCGCAGCCCAGACCTTTTCGCAGGTGCCCTGGCTGATCCTGGCGTCCCCTCTGAGAACACGGCTCACCGTTGCCTTGTTGACCCCTGCAGCGGCGGCCACATCGGCCATGGTTACCTTCATGGTCACACCTCCAAAAAAATGATACCGGTTGCACAAATTTTGGCAACCGGCACCAGAGGGCGGGACTGCAAGGCCAAAAGTGTCTCTCAGGCCGGGGCTCTCATACGTCGAACCCGCTCTTGCCTATGAATTCCCGGAGTATCGAATCATTGGGCACCGTATCCGAAGGGATGAACGGGATGAACCTCAATATGCACAGAAGTCTCTGGGCGTCGCCATAAACCGGTGATGTCTCTCCAATGGTCCTCAGAAGGGGTTCCACATATCCTTTGAGAACGGAGAGTTCGTAAACGAGAGCCGAGTTGAACATTTCATCGGCTCCTTCCTGATAAGGGAAAATGTACTGCTGTGCCCCACGGATGACCGAAGGCCATTGTCTCAACGTGGTTTCCGCATCCTTTGCCCGAAGCCGGTAATCCCTGACAAGTCGCCGTAGCAACCGGTTATCGGTTGTGCTCGTCCGATTATGCGTATCCAGGCTGATTCCAGTCAGCGGAGAGACATATATCTTGAAGACCGACGACCGGGCAACATTGCGGAAGAGCCGATCATTCAATCCATGAATGCCTTCAACAATGATGATACCCTTCGGTCCAAGGGTCTTTTCAGGCCCCTTCTCCCTTCTGCCGGTAACGAAATTGAACTTCGGCGGATTGACGGATTCTCCGTCGAGCAACCGCTCGAGATGTTCATTGACAAGGTCGATATCAAGGGCTTCGATGGACTCGAAATCGTAATTTCCCTCTTCATCCCTCGGGGTCTCCTCCCTGTTGAGAAAATAATCATCAAGGGAGATGATGAGAGGGTGCATCCCGCACACCGTCAGGTGAACGGCCAGCCGTTTGGCGCTTGTCGTCTTCCCCGAGCCCGAAGGTCCGGCAATGCAAACCAGCCGGACATTTTCATTCCCGGAAATCTTTTCGGCCAGATGGTTGAGTCGCTGGTTGTGCAGTGCCTCGGAAACCAGGATCAAATCCCTGGCCCGTCCCGCCGTTACATGGCGGTGCAAACTTTCCATGGTTCCGACACCAAGAATGTCCAGCCACTGGGAATATTCCTGAAAGACCTCCGCCAATTTCTGCGGGGGGCGGAATGGCGGCAGTTCCCTCGGCGAGGAAACTGTCGGGAATCTCATGACAAACCCGTCCCTGAAGGGAACGATTTCAAAGGAATCTACATACCCGGAAGACGGCGCGAGAGGCACATAAAAATATCCGTACTGCCCCTCACACTTGTACGCCATAACCGGATCTATCCCTGTCCAATGAAGCAGATTCGCCTTGGAGGCATTCCCCTGGGCCTCAAAAACTTTTCGCGCCTTGTCCAATGGAAGAGTCACCGTTTCGATGGGGACATCCCGATTGACGAGGTCGCCGAGTGCATGCCTGAGTTGTGCAATTCTTTCCTCGTTTGTGACTCCGTCGGCAAATTCGCAAAAATAGCCGTCGCTGATGGAGTGCCTGATGAAAACATCCGTATCCAGGGTTTGCCTGGCTGCAATGACAAGCAAAAAACTCAGGGTGCTCCTGTAGACAGCCATCCCTTCGAAACCGGACGTATCGACGAAATCGACTTCGGCGTCGTCTTCAACAACCCAGCCCAGGGGTCTGAGGTAGTGATTGACGTGCCATGCCACAATCCTGCGATTTCGGGATGATCCCATTCGTTTGAGAATCTCCTTACCGGGCAAGGCCTCGTCAAATGTCAGACGTTTTTGACCATTCACCCTGACAGAAAAACCCATTGGACAGCCTCTTTTTGATTCAAACCGCCGTTTTCCCACATTCAGATCAGGAAGTCGATTCTCCGGAGCTTTCCGGAGCAGTCTTCCCGCCGGAAGTTCCACCGGTATCGTCAGGGGGTTCAACAGCTTTGGGTGCAGGCTTTCCGGGTTTGTCACCTTCGATGACATTGAGCTCCATGTTGCCTGCCCATTCCTGAAAGGCCGAATCATAGTTTCTGGCCTTTTCGAACCCGGCCATCCGGAGAACCATGACGAGGTAAGCCGAGCGGACTCCGGCGGTATCGTAAACGATAATTTCGTCATTCACTGAAAGTCCGTACCGTCCGAAAAATTTCCGCAACTCCTCAGGTTCCTTGAGAGTCTGGTCTTCCAGAAACACCGAATCAAAGGGGATGTTGATGGCGCCCGGGATGTGCCCACCCCGCTTTTCCTGGAAAATCCGTGCCCCCTGATATTCGAAAGGAGTCCGGGCGTCGATGACGACAACTTCGTCAAGTTTTTCCCTGAGCCAGGGAGTGGTGACATTGTATCCTCCCTGAAAGGACTGAATACTGAAAGCAACGGCTTTCGGTTTTTTCGGTGTTGTGGAAACCTCGCCTCCCGCCGCACGCCAGGCTGAAAATCCACCTTCAAGCATGCGTGCGTCGGTAATGCCGGAGAGTCTCAGAATCCACACTATCCAGCCATCTTGTCCCCAGCCGCCGGGATCGCAATAGACAACCACCGGTTTTTTCCCGTTCACTCCCAGCGCACCAATCCGTTTCGCCAGTGTCTTCCTGGGATAGATATCACCCCAACCCGGCGTCCCCGGTTGGCCTTTCATGTTGGCGAAATAGGTCCATTCAGCGTTGACGGCGCCCGGAATGTGACCTTTGTCATACAGTGACTTTGGCCTGGCGTCTATCAAGACTACCTTGTCCCTGTTTTCCTTTAGCCACTCCGGGCTGACGTAAAGGGAATCCTTACCAGTCTCCCCGGCATAAAGGGGTGAAAGAATCCCGAAAAAGGCAGCAGCACAAACAAGGCAGACCAAGAGTGTTTTTCTTTGCAAGTTCATCATCCTCTCCCTGATATTGAGAAGCCCCTCCGGAGCATAACAATTGTACCCGGAGGGGCCTGCAAAAACCATGGGTATTTCCACCGGTTTCAGGTCTTTTGTACCGTCGGCGTTTACGCCCGTTTCTGCGGATCCCAGCGCCTGGCCATGCCCTGGGTGATCCGGTCGATGATGATCGCCATGATGACGATGCCGAGCCCGGCTTCGAATCCACGGCCTACGTCAATCCTGTTGATGGCAAGCAGCACTTCCTGCCCAAGCCCTCGGGCACCGATCATGGAAGCGATGACCACCATGGCCAGGGCCATCATGGTCGTCTGGTTCACACCGGCGAGTATCGACGGCATCGCCAGGGGGATTCGCACTTCCGTCAAAAGCTGCCACCGCGTGGCGCCATAGGCACGCGCGGCCTCCTGGGCAGGCTTGGGGACCAGCTGGATTCCAAGGCTTGTGAGGCGCATGACCGGCGGGGCCGCGTATATCAACGTGGCAATTATGGCAGGGACCTTCCCGAGGCCGAAGAGCATCATAGCCGGGATCAGATAGACAAAACTGGGCATGGTCTGCATGGCATCAAGAACGGGCCTGAAAACCATGTCGAAAACCTTCACTTCCGCCATGAAAATTCCCAGCGGAATCCCGATGAGCAGTGCGAGAACCACGGAGGTGATGACGATAGCGAGAGTCTCGACAGCCAGCCCCCAAAGTCCGAATACACCGATGATGACGGGCATCAGAGACAGGACCACGACGGGCACGAGTTTCTTCATCGCCACCCACGAAAGAACGGCAATAATCAGTACGTACCCCCACCAGGGGACGGCCTGGAGCATGCCCTGAATGGACAAAAGCAGCTTCAGCAATCCGTCGGAGAATGTATCGAATGCCGCACCATATTCCTGGAGCAGCCACCGCACGGCACCATTTATCTGGGACGCTATATGGTATTCCCAAGCTGACGGAAACATGTCAGTCCACCACCTTCTCCGAGGCGGCCTGCGCTTTGGCAAGTTCCGCCATCTGTTCATCGGCCTTTCTGATTTCGTCCCGTTTGTCCTGCACGAACCGGGCCACATAATCGTCTGCCGGGTTGGCGAAGATCTCTGCCGGTTTCCCTATCTGTACGATACTCCCGCTCCGCATGACCGCCATCCGGTCGCCAAGACGCATAGCCTCGTCAAGATCGTGGGTAACAAAGAAAATCGTCTTGTGCATTTCTTCCTGCAATCGCACAAGTTCGTCCTGCATTTCTCGGCGGATCAACGGGTCAAGTCCGCTGAAAGGTTCATCCATCAAGAGTACAGGAGATTCCACCACCAGGGCCCTCGCGATGCCAACACGCTGTCGCATTCCTCCACTCAGTGCGGCAGGTAAATAGTGTCCCCACTTCTCCAGTCCCACCGTTTTGAGTGCCTCACGGGCACGCTCGATGCGTTCTTTCTTCGGGATGCCTTGAAGCTTGAGTCCAAAGGCCACGTTTTCCTCGACGCTCTTGTGAGGGAGCAGCCCGTAGTGCTGAAACACCATGGCCACTTGATGGCGCCGGAATTCGGTCAGCTCTTTCTTGTTCATGGCCGTCACGTCCTGGCCATTGATCCGGACGATTCCATTGCTCGGTTCGACAAGTCGCAGCAGACAACGGATCAAGGTCGATTTTCCGCTCCCGGAAAGACCCATGATGATAAACACCTCTCCCGGGTTCACATCGAGGCTTACATCCTTGACGGCGACAACGGATTCATCGGACTCCTCGAGGGAATCGACAAGATCTTCGTCCTCCACGTCAAGATCGACATCAGAGCTCGAGTAAACTTTCCAAAGCTCACGGATCTCAATGGCCTGCTGCGTCTGGCTTTCCGGGGCTGCCTGGTGCGCTACTGTTTCAGTGCTTCCTGCACTTTGTTCCGGGTTTTGCTGTCGGGTATCCATTTCGTCCATACGTCTTCATACTCCTTCAGGAACCAGTGTGCGGTCTCCTTCACCGAGGCCTCTTCCTGCTGCATATAGGCCAGGGCTGCGTTGTTCTGCTCGAGACTCGTTTCATAGTTTGCCAAAAACGTCAGGATCTCGGGATTTTCTTTGGCGAATTCGGTATTGACGCCGATATGGACACGAGCCGCCGGGAAGGCACAAGCGTAACTCTTGCCTTCACCCCACTTCGCTGGGTCATGGGGAGGTTCTTCAAGCCTTGTCATGTCAAGCATGCCCATGATCCATTCGGGTTCCCAGTAATATGCGAGTACCGGTTTGCCCCTGTTGTAGTTTGATACGATGGCTGTCGCCAGGGCGGTCTGGGAGCCTGGATCAAAGACCTGGTAGGTATCGGACAGCCCGTAGGCCTCTATCTTTTTCATATTGATGTCATATACGACCCAACCGGGGACGGCGTTGTAAAACCGCCCCTTCTTCGGATTCTCGGGATCCTTGAAGATCTCCCGGTATTTTGGAAGATCAAAAACCGACTTGAGCTCCGGCGCCATGGGTTCGATACCGCGCTCCTCGTCGCCTTCTATGACATATGTCGG
>CAZERC010000005.1:14619-63688 GCA_964515395.1 uncultured Synergistaceae bacterium
CCGGCGCCATGGGTTCGATACCGCGCTCCTCGTCGCCTTCTATGACATATGTCGGCACGTACCACCCCTGCGGCGAATTCGGGAACGTCGGACCGAGATCTATGACGGTCTTGTTCTTGCCGACGGCATCGCTATACCATCCAAGGTAATTGTCAATCCACATCTCCATGGCAATGTCCACATCACGCTGGGCAAGCCCCGTCAGGCCCGGGATGGATTCGGCAAAAAGGTATTCCGGATCGTACCCGTATCCATGCTCAAGAATGAAACCGGCAATCCGGTTGTGCAGTTGGGCACTGTTCCAGCTGAAGTCGACAAATGTCACCGTTTTGTCCTGCGCAAAAGCCCCTCCGGTCAGGCAGAGCACTGCAACCAACAGCGCCGCGACGATTCCAGAAATCTTTTTCATAGCTACTTGTAACCCCCTCTTTTTTTAAGGATTTTCAACGGTATAGACGAGTATAGATGAGCTTCAAATTATCTGCAGCGAATGCGATATCGGCGTTCTGACAGCCCTTCCGATCACACGTCATCCTGCTACTACTTCAGTGCCTCCAGAACCTTGTTCCGGGTTTCACTGTCAGGTATCCATTTCGTCCATACATCTTCGTATTCCCTCAAAAACCAGCTTGCTGCCTCCTCAACGGTAGCTTCCTCCTGTTGCATGTAGGCAAGGGCAGCGTTGTTCTGCTCGAGACTCGTTTCATAGTTTGCCAAAAACGTCAGGATCTCGGGATTTTCTTTGGCGAATTCGGTATTGACGCCGATATGGACACGAGCCGCCGGGAAGGCACAAGCGTAACTCTTGCCTTCACCCCACTTCGCTGGGTCATGGGGAGGTTCTTCAAGCCTTGTCATGTCAAGCATGCCCATGATCCATTCGGGTTCCCAGTAATATGCGAGTACCGGTTTGCCCCTGTTGTAGTTTGATACGATGGCTGTCGCCAGGGCGGTCTGGGAGCCTGGATCAAAGACCTGGTAGGTATCGGACAGCCCGTAGGCCTCTATCTTTTTCATATTGATGTCATATACGACCCAACCGGGGACGGCGTTGTAAAACCGCCCCTTCTTCGGATTCTCGGGATCCTTGAAGATCTCCCGGTATTTTGGAAGATCAAAAACCGACTTGAGCTCCGGCGCCATGGGTTCGATACCGCGCTCCTCGTCGCCTTCTATGACATATGTCGGTACGTACCACCCCTGCGGCGAATCCGGAAAGACGGGGCCAAGATCTATAACCGTTCTTTTTTCCCCTACGGCCTCGTTGTACCACTCAAGGACGTTATCAACCCACAATTCCATGGCGATGTCCACATCACCCTGGGCAAGCCCCGTCAGGCCCGGGATGGATTCGGCGAAAAGATATTCAGGGGTGTATCCGTACCCGTGCTCCAGGATGAAACCGGCAATCCGGTTGTGCATCTGGACGCTGTTCCAGCTGAAGTCGACAAATGTCACCGTTTTGTCCTGCGCAAAAGCCCCTCCGGTCAGGCAGAGCACTGCAACCAACAGCGCTGCGACAATCCCAAGAGTCTTCCTCACGTATGATCGCCTCCTTTAGATTTTCGTACCACTTCATCACGCTCCCGTTTCTCTTGCCATGAGGACTTCAAAACCCCCATTTTCAGACACGTGATTGCGATGAAACATCCCTGTTCTCATTCTTCTCCAGAATTTTGATCTTCTGTTCGAGGGCGTCAACGCGCTTTTTCAGCGTTTCTACCTCATTCAGAAGGTCCCACTGCGTATTAAAGGAAAGCCTCTGGTATTCCCTCGCCGCGGCGATATGTTCACGGGCCATGGTGTTCCGGTAAAGAGTGGACCTGGCAACACCGATTTTCCTTGCCACAGACAGGAAATCGACCTCTTCTTTCGCCTCCGTCATTTCCTCTATTGCCCTGTCCACCGCCTCCACAAGGGAAGGCTTTTCGCGCTTTGTCCTCTGTTTCTCCTGCATCTTGTGCTGGTTTCACCTCCACCCTTCAGGGGCTTTGCTCCCAAACTCTCCTTTTGCACTACAGGTGTTTAAATTCTAAAAAAACAGGACTTTTCCTTGTCAATATACGTGCATGCACTACGAGCCATCCCAAGGGCAGCTGCTGAAGGGGCGATACCTCAGTGTTTCTCGGTAGTTTTCTGTTTCGGGATTCGAAATGGGTAAAATGGGCAGAATCCGAAGTGCAGCAGGCAAAAACACGCAAAGTACTCAAAAAATGCGTCAATTTCGCAACACGTGTATTGATATTAAAGACATGCAGTCCTTTTGTCAAATTCAGACACGCGAAGCAATCCCCTTCAAAAGGTGTTGAAAAATTCTGATTACTTTGCCATCCCTTGCACAAAAGGTTTGCTTGGTATATAAGGTGTACTGGGTGGTCCGCAGGGAGGGACTTCAATGACCGGCAGAAGGTTCAAGCATACGAGGATTTACGAGCAGGTCGTAGAAGAAGTCAAAGAGCTTATATCCTCAGGGGAACTCGGGCAGGGAGATCCGCTCCCTCCGGAACGCCAGCTGATGGATGAAATGGGCGTCAGCCGCAGCTCGCTTCGAGAAGCTTTCAGGGTCCTGGAACTCATGGGGCTGATCGAAAGTATTCCCGGAAAGGGGCGATTCGTCAGGAAACCCCGTTCGGACGCAGGTGACGGCCGGGATATGCCTCTCGAAGACGAGGCCATCCTGGAACTCATGGAAGCCCGGCGAGTTCTTGACCCTGCCATCGCAGGCGCCGCAGCCATGCACGCCCTTCCGTCGGACCTTACCCGTCTCCGGCGGATCCTCTCCCATACGGAACAGCACCTCGACGCTCTCCACATACGGGCACAATCCGATTTCGATTTCCACCTCCTCCTCGCCGAAGGGACTCACAATTTCATATTCATAAACATCGTCAAGATGATGTTTAACCTGATCATGGCCACTCATGAAAGAATCTACACGTTGCTCACCGACAGGGAGGCCTTCCTCAACGAACACCGTGCGATTTATGACGCCATAATAGATCATGACGTGGCGAAGGCTTCTGAACTCTCAGCCCGCCACATTGAAAGGATCTACAGGACTCTCCAGGAATCTCTGGCCCTCGAGGTCAGGAAGAGTCAATAGAGAAAAAGCAACAACATCTAATGGGGGGATGTTTCTAATGAAGGAACGCATCATGAAGCTGTTTCCGGAAATCGACTGGATCCAGGACCCGAAGCTGAAGGAAAAAGTCGTCGCCACTCTCGAGGACGGCCTGAAAATGGGTGGGTGGGAACCTGAGGACATGGAAAAACTGCCATTCACATTGCTCATTCCCGACTGCCCGGCGTCGCTTCTGACTCATTTCCGGGGTGTCGTACGGATCGCGAAGCAGGCCATGGATGAATTCAACAGCCTCTATGACTACAAGCTGGACAACGATACCGTGATCGCCGGCGCCGTGCTCCACGATGTCGGCAAGCTCGTGGAATATACCCGCGATGAAAACGGCAAGGCAGTGAAATCCGCGCTCGGCAAGGACCTCCGCCATCCTTTCTCGGGAGTGGGGATCGCCATGAAAAACGACATCCCCACGCCGATCTGCCATTGCATCGCCGTCCACGCCGGCGAAGGCGACGGCCGACATCGTTCTCCGGAAGCGGTTGTCATCAACAAGGCGGATTTCCTCAATTTCGAAACCCTGAAATCCTTTTTGGGTCTTATCTAAAGGACCCTGCCTGAAGTCATGGAGGTGACCAGTATGGGCAAGACAATGATCGAAAAGATCATCAAGCGTGCATCTGGGCAGGAAGTCAAGCCTGGGGACCGGGTCTGGTGCGATATCGACCTGTCCACGGCAAGGGACTTCGCCGGCCCCAACTGCGTGCTTCAGTTCGACAAGGAAACGGAGAACAAGGGGAAGGTATGGGACCCTGACAAGATCGCCTTCACCTTTGACCTGGAAGCCCCGTCCCGAACGGAACAGGTCGCGAACAACCAGAAGATCATCCGCGATTTCGCGAAACGCCAGGGGATCGAAAAGGTCTTTGATGTCAACTGGGGGATCGGCCAGCACGTCCTGCTCGAGCATGGCCTCGTGAAACCCGGCTGGGTGATTCTGGGCACGGACAGCCACATGAACCTTCTGGGTTCCGTTGGTGCTTTCGCGACGGGCGTCGGGAACACGGACATCGTCGCGTCATGGATCCTCGGCAAGCTCTGGTACCGCGTCCCCGAAACGGTCAAGATCACGGCCAAGGGCTCCTTCAAGAAGGGTGTCTGCATGCGGGATCTGCTGACGAAAATCGTCGGCACCCTCGGCGCGGGCGGCCTCATCTACAAGGCCGTGGAATTCTACGGAAAACCTGTCGAAGAATCCAATCTCGCCGAACGGATCACCCTCTGCTCCATGGTGACGGAAATGAGCGGTAAAATAGGCCTGATCCAGCCGAACGGCGAGGTTCTTGACTGGCTTGCCGGCCGCGCCGGCGAAGAGGTCCGCGAGATGGCCGATGCGATCCGCGCCGACTCGGATGCCGTCTATTCCGAGGAATACGAATTCGACGTTGATCAGCTCGAACCCATGGTTTCCGCCCCAGATGCCCCTGACAACGTCAAGACCGTCAGGGAAGTCTCCGGCGAACATCTCGACCAGGTTCATATAGGATCCTGTTCCAACGGCAGATTTGAAGACATCGCGGCGGCCTTCGAAGTGCTCAAGGCCGCGGATTTCAAAATTGCTCCGGGCATGAGGGCGATCGTAACGCCAAGCACGAGGGAAGTCATGAAACAATGCGCCCAGGCCGGGTTCATCGACAAGTTCCTCGATGCGGGAGTGGTCTTCACCAATCCCACATGCGCGTTGTGCACGGCGAAACACTACGGGGCCCTGCCCAGCGGCGATGTGGGCATGTCCACCACGAACAGGAACTTCCTCGGCAAGGTGGGCAAAGGCAGTCACACCTATCTTGCCAGCCCGATGACCGCAATGGCATCGGCCGTCCGCGGCGTGATCACCGATCCCCGCGAGATTCTCGGGTAAGGAGGAATCACAGATGGCAGAGAATATCCTGCGTGGCAGGGCCTGGGTTTTCGGTGACGACGTGGATACGGACCTGATTTATCACAACAAGTACCTGGGAGTCACCGATACCAAGGAAATGGCCCAGTACTCGTTCGAATACTATCCGGGCAAGGAGAATTTCGCCAAGGAAGCAAAACCCGGCGACATCGTCGTTGCGGGCGAAAATTTCGGCTGCGGCTCTTCGAGGGAACATGCCGTCTATTGCCTCAAGGAGCTTGGAATTCCCGTGATCCTGGCGGAATCCTATGCACGCATCTATTATCGAAACGCCGTGAATAACGGCTACCCCGTGCTTGTCGTACCGGACATCACTGACAAGGTCAGCGACGGGGACGAACTCGAGGTCAACATGGACACCGGCGAGATCAAGAATCTCACAACCGGTGAAAAGATGCATGGTGATGCCGTGACGGACCTCGAGAAAGAGATCATGGCCCACGGCGGGCTGATCCAGTATCTCAAGGCACAAGCCGAGAAACAGCAGTAGGAGGTGAGAGCAGATGGGTAAGACCTTTGCGGAAATAGTTCTCGGAAAAGCCGCCGGTGAGGAGGTCACAACCGGCCAGGTCGTCACCGTGGAGCCCCATTTCTGCATGAGCCACGACAATGCCGCACCGATTTCAAAAATCTTCAAAAAAATCGGCGTCGAAAAGGTGTGGGATCCGGATCATCTGGTCTTCATCCTGGACCATGCCGTCCCCGCACCAACCGACAAACACGCCGAAAACCACAAGATCATCAGGGAATTCGTGAAGGAACAGGGCATCAAGCATTTCTATGATGTCAACAGCAAGGGCGGTGTCTGCCATCAGATCATGTGTCAGGACGGATTCGCTCTGCCCGGACTCGTCATTGTGGGAAGCGACAGTCATACCTGCACCTACGGTGCCTATGGTGCCTTTTCCACCGGCATCGGCAGAAGCGAAATGGCCGCCACCTGGGCGACGGGGCAGATCTGGTTCCGTGTTCCGGAATCGATGAAGATTACCGTCACGGGGTCCTTCAAAAAAGGCGTGGCCGCCAAGGATCTGATCCTCAAGATCATCGGAGACATCAAGGCTGACGGGGCCGATTACATGTCCGTTGAATTCCATGGACAGGGCATCGCCGACATGTCTCTGGCAGAGCGCATGACCCTCTGCAACATGGGAATTGAAATGGGCGCGAAAAACGCCGTATGCCCACCGGACCAGAAGGTTCTTGACGCCATCGCGAAAAACGCCAAAACCGACAAGTGGGAAGCCATCTGGGCGGACGATGACGCGGAATACGTCAAGGAACTCGAATATGACCTGGATAATCTTGAACCCGGCGTCGCGAAACCCCACACGGTGGACAACTATGCCCCCGTTTCGGAAGTCGCCGGCACGGAAATCCACCAGGCATTTCTCGGAAGCTGCACCAACGCGAGGATCGAGGACCTGCGGGCGGCGGCGGAGATTCTGAAGGGCAAGGAAGTGGCCGTCAGGACCATCGTCATTCCAGCTTCATGGGAAGTCTACAGGCAGGCCATGAAGGAAGGCCTGATGGACGTGTTCCTTGATGCCGGCTGCATCCTCAACAATCCGGGATGCGGACCCTGCATGGGGAACCACGAAGGGATCCTGGCCCCCGGAGAAACCTGTATCTCCACGGCAAACAGGAACTTCAAGGGCCGAATGGGCAACAAGGAAAGCTTCATCTACCTCGCAAGCCCCCTGACGGTGGTCGCTTCCGCCCTCAAGGGCGCCATC
Organism: uncultured Synergistaceae bacterium; assembly: GCA_964515395.1. GTDB lineage: Bacteria > Synergistota > Synergistia > Synergistales > Thermovirgaceae > UBA1876. The sequence continues at coordinate 21,395 of CAZERC010000005.1, forward strand.
ACCGATCCGAGGGAGGTGCTGTAGCGATGAAAGTCACAGGAAAAGTCTGGAAATACGGCGATGACGTCAACACTGACGTCATTTTCCCGGGGAAATACACCTATACCGTTTCGGAACGGTCTGAAATGGGTCAGTACGCCCTGGAGGACCTGGACCCCGAATTCACCAAAAACGCCGAACCGGGAGACATTATCGTCGCCGGGAAAAACTGGGGATGTGGATCCTCCCGCGAGCAAGCGGTGACCTGCCTCAAGGAACGCGGCATCGCGGCCATCGTCGCCAAGGGCTTCGCCAGAATCTATTATCGCAACGCCCTCAACGAGGGACTCCCTATCGTTGTGGCTCCCGAAGCCGTGGATGCGATCGAAGCCGGTGATGAAATCTCGATCGACTTCGACAAGGGTGAGATCACCACGCCGAAGGGGTCCTTCTCTTTCCCGAAATACCCTGATTTTGTCAGGGGACTCATTGAGGACGGAGGTTTGATTCCTCACGTGAAAAAGTCCCTGGGTCTCAAGTAGCGACCACACGAGGTGTTCCCGGCGGCCGCACAACGTCGGCCGCCGGAATACAAATTTTTTCAAGGAGGTCATTATCCATGGCAAAAAGAAATGTCATGCAGGTTAAAGACAAGAAAGACCGCTATCAGGTTTCCTACATCCCTGGAGACGATTCTGGCTTCGACGTCATGGAAGCAGCGATGATCGTCATGCAGGCCCTGAATCCGCCGATTGAATGGGTTCGCGCCGACATGGGATGGTGCATGTGGGAAAAAGCCTGCAAGGAATATCCCGAAGGCGACCCGCGGCGGAATACCGTCCCGCCCGAAACCTTCGAGAAAGTCAAAAACACCGATGCGACTCTCATGGCGGCCATAACGTCAAAATCCGGGGTCAAGGGATTCAAGTCTGCGATACTGCAGATGCGGCAGGCATTTGATCTGTTTATCAATTTCCGCCCGGCAAAGCTCTATCCCGGCCTCACCACGCCGCTGAAGGGCGATCCCAACATCGACATCGCCGTCTTCAGGGAAAACACGGAGGACCTCTACTCCGCCGTTGAATGGCGTCCGCTCCCCAAGGAGATGTTCGACCTTCATCCCGGCATGGAACGATACAAGGACAAGGAAGAAGTCGCCGTTTCCTGGAGGGTCTTTTCGAAGGAAGGCTGCGACCGCATCATCCGGGCCGCCTTCGAGTACGCCAAGGCCAACGGTTTGACCAGCGTCGTGAGCTGCAACAAGGCCAACGTCATTCGGGCCACCGACGGCATGATGAAAGAACGCTTCCTCGAAATCGCCAAGGAATATCCCGAAATCGAGGCCCGCGAGGAGAACGCTGATGCGACGGCCATGTGGCTTCTGAAGAATCCGCAGAACTATCAGGTCATCGTTACCTCCAACGTGTTCGGCGACATCCTGTCCGACGAAGCCTCGCAGCTTATCGGTGGCATGGGCTTCTCACCCAGCGGCAACATCGGGGAAAACACGGCACTCTTCGAACCGAGCCATGGCTCGGTGCCCAAGTACGCCCACCAGTACAAGATCAACCCATGCGGCCTTCTGATCACCGCGGCCATGATGCTCTACTATCTCCGCCTCGACGAATACGCAGAGAAACTTGAAAAGGCCATTGGTGACGTCCTTGTCGAAGGGAAAGCACTCACGTATGATATCTGGCGTGACAGGGGTGAGAAGGACTGGGAATCGAAAGCCGTCTCCACTCTTGACATGGCAAAAGCCATCGCTGCGAAAATCGATCCGGAATTCGACAAAAAGGCCGATGAAATCTGCGCCAAGGCGAAGGAAATGTGTGCGTGGGAACATCTGGCGTGACCCGGTGATCGTCGGGGAAATGCCCGCAATGGCATTTCCCTGAAGCGGATCTTACTGATTTTTTTCGGAGGCAGGAGCGTTTCAGGCTGCGAACCAGGAGCCACGCCGTCAAGACGGTTTGATCGCTCCTGCCTCCGTTGCATTGGAGGAATGGGAATGAAAACAGCCCAGGCAGGGACCCTTGAATCCATGGATTGCCTGGTTACCGCCAGCGAAGTGGACAAGGGCAGAGGAATATCAGTTTCAATGGAGGGCGCCAGTGTTGCCAGGTTCGGTGCCGCCATACTCAAATCAACGAAGGAAACCCTCAAGGAGATGGGCGTCAAGGACTTGAAACTGTCCATCCAGGATAACGGCGCTACCGATCTCGTGCTCAGGGCTCGGGTGGAAGCTGCGGCGTCCCGGCTCCTGGAAGGTGATGGCCGATGAAACTTCGAAGAACCAAACTCTATCTCCCCGGGAACAATCCCAACATGCTCCTGCGGGGACACCTCTTTCGGCCGGACGGCGTCATCCTGGATCTTGAGGATGCCGTCTCCATGTCCGAAAAGGATGCGGCAAGAATACTCGTCAGGGAAATCCTCAAACAGGGGGAATTCGGGGGATGTGAAGTCACAGTCAGGATTAACGGCATGGACACCGACATGTGGCGCCGGGACATCGAAACCGTTGTGCCCTGTGGAATCGACGGAATTCGTGTTCCAAAAGCTGAATCCCCCAAAGACATGCAGATACTCGATGAAGCCCTTTCCGAAATCGAGGAAAATTCCGGCATACCCATAGGAAAAACCCTGGTCTTCTGCCTGCTCGAAACGGCTCTGGGCATCTGGAATGCCTACGATATCGCCACATCGACCCCAAGGATTGCGGGAATCTGCCCCGGTGGCGAAGACCTCCGGGCGGACCTCAAGACAGACAGATCCGATTCGGGTGAGGAGCTGATCGGTCCGAGGCGGATCGTCGTTCTTGCCGCCCATGCCGCAAAGGTCGACGCCCTGGACACGGTCTATTCGAACGTCACCGACGACGAAGGGCTCCGCCGGGAAACAGAATGGATCAAGCAGCTTGGTTTTCAGGGCAAAAGCGTCATCCATCCGAACCAGATCCCCGTCATCCACGACGTGTTCACCCCCACGCAAAAGGAAATAGACCAGGCCCAGAAGATCGTCGCCGCGGCAAAAGACGCCGCCAGGAAAGGTCTGGGCGCCGTTTCCGTCGACGGACGCATGGTGGACAAACCTGTCGTCAAGCGGGCCGAATACACCCTGCAACGCGCAGGGCTCCTCGAGGGAGGTGAGTAGGACATGGCTGTCAATGCAGCAGGACGAAACATACCGAACACCATACCGGGCTACGGAGACGTGCTCCCTTTCCGCGGATACACCAAACGCCTTCCCAAGGGCAACAGGGTCGGAAAGAAAAACCGGGCCGCCTTCAATACCAAAACCGACAAGACGCTTCCGAACATCAAAGCCGCCATCAAGGCTTCCGGTCTCGAAAGCGGAATGACCGTCTCCTTTCACCACCACCTTCGTAACGGGGACTACGTGGTCAACATGGTCCTGGATGCCTGCTACGAAATGGGCATCAAGGATCTCGTCGTGTTTCCCACGGCTCTTTTCGGGGTTCACAAACATCTGACAAAACATATCCAAAAGGGTGTCATCAAACAGATCCAGGGGTCCGTCAACGGCCCCATCGGCCAACTGGCCTCCGAAGGCGGCATGGAGCTGCCCGTTGTTCTCCGGAGTCACGGCGGACGGCCAAGGGCGGTCATGAGTGGTGATGTCCATATCGATGTAGCCTTCGTCGCGGCCCCCACGGCAGACCGGTACGGGAACCTTACCGGCGCCCACGGCGAATCCGCCTGCGGTTCCCTCGGATATGCCCATACCGATGCCGACTTTGCCGAGTGTGTCGTCGCAGTTACAGACAACCTGGTCAGTTACCCGGCCCTGGACATTCAAATTCCGCAAACCCAAGTGGACTACGTTGTGGAAGTCGACAAGATCGGAGACCCCTCAGGCATCGTTTCGGGAACAACCCGGGTCACCAGGGATCCCATGCGCCTTCTCATCGCCCGTTATGCGGCTCTCCTGATCGAGGCAAGCCCCTATTTCAGGGAGGGTATTTCCTTCCAGACAGGCGCCGGCGGCATTTCCCTTGCAACGGCGGCATATGTCAGGGAAGCCATGAGAGAGCGAAACATCAAGGGCAGTTTCGGACTCGGCGGCATCACCAGTTTCTTTGTCGGCATGCTTGAGGAAGGACTTTTTGAGCAGATCCTCGACGTCCAGTCCTTTGACCTGTCTGCCGTTGAATCCATTTCACGGAACGCAAAACATGTCGAGATTTCCGCCGACTGGTACGCCAATCCCTGGAACGCGGGTTGTGTGGTCAACATGCTCGATACCGTTGTCCTCGGAGCCACCGAAGTGGACAGGAAGTTCAACGCAAACGTCAACACCGAGGCCGACGGAGCCTTGCTCCATGGCATCGGAGGCCACCAGGATACGGCCAGCGGCGCGAAGCTGACGATCATTACCACGCCCCTTTTGCGGGGAAGGATCCCATCGGTGGTCGATTCCGTCTACACGGTGACCACCCCGGGTGAAGTCGTCGATGCCGTAGTGACCGAATTTGGAGTGGCCATCAACCCCAATCGGAAGGATCTCATCGAGGCGGCAAAATCAGATCCGGAGATTCCGCTGGTTTCCATCGACGATCTCGTGGAGAAAGCCGAGAAGCTCACAGGCTCCATGACACCCGTCGAGGTGGAAGACAGGATCATCGGCGTCGTCGAGTACAGGGACGGTTCCGTCATCGACGTCGTCAGGCAGTTGAAAAAGTAATAGAACAAGCGGGGGCCCAAAGTGCCCCCGCTTTCCTCAAGACCCTTCGGAACCCCTTGCCTTTTCCCTTGAATGTATGTTTCCATGAAGCATGTCCCCTTCACCCGGGTAGAAACCTGCCTGCTCCTGGTGATTTGAGGCGGATCATTTGTAGAGAATCGTACCAATTACGGAGATGTGCAACGGGAGTTTGTCCGACAAAACAATACTGAAGTCTGGAGTGACAGAAACAAAAGCATGGAACAACTGAGACACATTCTTTCACGCATCGACGGCAAGGGGTACAAGGCCTACAAGGACCTTCAGGGGAAACGCTTTTCCTTTCCCCGATTTACATTATCTGTCCAGTATGTCCAGGGAGATCCCTTTGCCTCCCCTTCCCAGATTGCTCTGTCCATCCCTCTTGCAAAGGCCAATCTCCCGAAGGATCTGATCTCCGGAAAAGTCCGACGGACAGCCATGGAAGATTTTCTGGCCCGCTCCGTCAACGAAGCCTTGAAAAAGATTCCCGAAAAGCGAAGAGGTTCAGGCAAAAGCGGCATGATCGCCATAGACGCACCGAAACAGGAAGTCCTGGAACGAAGCTGTATCCGTCTTTTCCCTGAACGTCTGGAAGCCAGGCTCCTGGTCGGGCTGCCGGCAAGGGGAAGGCGCATCGCCGGTGACGAGGCATTGAAGATGTTGACCATGGACCTGCCGAAGGTGGCCGAAGCATCTTTATTCGGCGAGGCCCTTCCCGAAAATGCCATGAAACGTCACGTCCAAACCGTGGAAGATCAGGAAACACTCCGCCATGCCCTTGAAGAAAAAGACCTGGTGGCCTTCGTGGCGAACGGAGCCTTGCTTCCAAGGCGAAGCGGAATCGACCAGCGCCCCCTTGCCGGAAACAGGGCTGTCCTTTTCGAAAGCCCCCCTTCACTGGAAGTGGAAATTGACACGCCAAACGCCGGGAAAATTCGAGGCATGGGGATACCAAAGGGCGTAACCCTCATCGTTGGAGGAGGATTTCACGGGAAATCCACCCTTCTGGGTGCGCTGGAACATTCCGTCTACAACCACGCTCCCGGCGATGGCCGTGAAAGGGTGGTCACCATCGGCTCGGCGGTAAAAATCAGGGCTGAAGACGGTCGGAGAGTAGAAGGAGTTGACATCTCGCCTTTCATCAACAATCTCCCCTTCGGCAGGGACACCACTGGATTCAGGACAGACGATGCAAGCGGAAGCACCTCCCAGGCCGCCAATATCATGGAGGCCCTCGAGGCCGGTTCAAAGCTGCTTTTGCTCGACGAAGACACTTCGGCCACAAATTTCATGATCCGGGATGCCCGGATGCAAAGGCTCGTCGCAACCGAGCGGGAACCCATAACTCCCTTTATCGACCGCGCCCGCGAACTTTATGAACAAGACGGCGTCTCGACCATTCTGGTCATGGGAGGTTCGGGAGACTATTTCGACACAGCAGACCAGGTTATCATGATGGACCATTACCGTCCCCGAGATGTTACCGCGGAAGCACGGGAAATAGCCGAAGACTTCCCGACCCTCCGGGCACCGGAAACACCTGACGGACTCAAAACCGTGCCGACAAGGATCCCACTCCCGGAAAGTTTCGATCCCAGGAAGGGACGAAAGACGGTCATTCGGGCACGAGGGAAAGGCCACATTCAGTTCGGCCGGACGACGATAGAGCTGGACCGGGTGGAACAGATCGTTGACGAAAGCCAGACGCGAGCCATAGGAGACATCCTGTTTTTCGCATTGCGGGAAGGAATGATCGACGGGAAGCGCTCGATCCGGCAAGTCCTGCAGGCTGTGGAGGAACGAATAGATGGTGAGGGACTGGACGTCATCTCCCCCTTCGGCAGACCCCTGGCTGAATATGCAAGGCCAAGACCGCAGGAAATATCGGCCGCCGTCAACCGGCTCAGGACTCTCGCCGTTGGACGATAAAGTCTGCTAGACTTGTCGCGGAGGTGCGAAAACCCTGCTGAAAAAACACCGAAAAGACCTCGATGAATTTCTGGGCACCCTTTCGTCTCTGGGAGGAAACATCGCAGCCGAGCGGTTTTTTCCAGACCGACCGCCGCGCTTCGGCGAATGGCCGGATATCGATGGAAGATTGCGGGAAGCCTTCACCCGGCGAGGCATCGAAAAACTGTACAGCCATCAGGCAAGGGCAGTCGATGCCGCCCTGTCGGGTAAAAACGTCGTGACAGTAACGCCCACTGCCTCCGGGAAAACGCTCTGCTACAACATCCCCGTGCTCGACGCGATTCTGAAAGACGAGGCTGCAAGGGCCCTCTACATCTTCCCCACGAAAGCCCTGAGCCAGGATCAGCTGGCGGGACTGTACAGCCTCATTCAGGAAGCCGGCGCACCGGTCAAGACTTTTACCTATGACGGAGATACTCCACCATCGGCACGGACAAAGCTCCGGGCGGCGGGACATATCGTGATCACCAATCCGGACATGCTGAACACGGGCATCCTTCCCCATCACACCAAGTGGATCAAGCTTTTCGAGAACCTGCGGTATGTGGTCATCGACGAGCTTCACACCTACAGGGGCGTTTTCGGATCCCACGTGGCAAACCTCATCCGGAGGCTCAAACGGATCTGCGCCTTCTACGGATCGAATCCGCAATTCATTTGCAGCTCCGCAACGATCAGCAACCCGAAAGACCACGCCGAAAGGCTTCTCGAGGAGCCCGTGGAAATCATCGCGGAAAACGGCGCACCAAGCGGTGAAAAGCGGATCGTTCTCTACAACCCTCCCGTTGTGAACAGCCAGCTTGGCATCCGGAAATCATCGCTGAAAGAAACGGCCCGCATTGCCGGGGATGCCGTTTCAAACGGAATCAGCACCATCGTCTTCACGAGATCCCGGATAAATGTCGAGCTGCTTCTTACCTACATCAGGAGAACCCTCCGCCAAAGCGGACTGCCTCCGGAGTCGGTCGCCGGCTACCGAGGAGGCTACCTTCCCAACGAACGTCGCGAAATCGAAAGGCGCCTTCGGGACGGCTCTCTTTCCTGCGTGGTCAGCACCAACGCCCTGGAGCTCGGAATCGATATCGGATCCCTGGAACTTGCCGTACTTCATGGATATCCCGGAAGCGTGGCTTCCACCTGGCAACAGATGGGACGCGCAGGACGCCGAAGCGGGATCTCGGCCGCCATCCTTGTGGCATCGTCTTTTGCGCTGGACCAGTTTCTGGCCTCACGCCCCGAGTATTTCTTCGGCGCATCCCCCGAACAGGCAAGGATCAACGCCGACAACCTGTACATCCTTGTGAACCACATCAAATGCGGGGCCTTCGAGTTGCCTTTCAACAAGGGGGAATGTTTCGGATCCGAAGACCCTGAGGAAATACTCGAATACCTTGAAACCCAGGGAGTTCTTCACCAGGCAGGGGACAGGTATCACTGGCAGGCCGACTCGTTCCCCGCCGAATCCCTGTCACTGAGGAGCGCCACAAGCGAAAATTACGTAATCATAGACATCACCGAAACTGCCAGGCCCGTCGTCATCGGGGAAGTAGACCGTCCCAGCGCCCCCATGCTGATCCATCCTGAAGCCATCTACTTCCATGGCGGCGAGGCCTACCAGGTTATGGAACTCGACAGCGAAGGCATGCGCTGTTACGTCAAAAAAGTAGACGTTGATTACTACACCGACGCCGACATGGCTGTCCGGTTTCAGGTTCTCGATACCTTTGAGTCAGGAAACATGTGGGGCTGGGGCGAAGTGCTCCTGGCATCGAGGCCGACGGTGTACAAAAAGATCAGGCTCCATACCCACGAGAACATTGGCTATGGGCACATTCACCTCCCGGAGGACCAGATGCATACGACGGCATGCTGGTTCGCACTGCCTACGGGAATCGTCTGGGAAGGATGGTCCGAGGACCGCAGGAGCTCTGCCCTGACGGGCCTTGCCCATCTCATGAAGGGTACGGCACCGCTCTTTCTCATGTGTGACCGCCATGACCTCAGAATCCACAGCATGGTGCGCGATCCGTTCCTCGGCGGCCCGGCCGTCTATCTCGCCGACAACTACCCGGGAGGCGTCGGCCTTGCGGAAGCCGCTTACGGTCTCCGGAAGAAAGTTCTTTTCTCAGCCCTTGAAGCCCTTGAGGGATGTCCTTGCGAAGATGGATGCCCCGCCTGCGTCGGGGCCATGGGATCCCGGATGAATTCGAAAAGAGATACCAGATTCCTCCTGGACACGCTCCTGGAGAAAGGCAAGACAAGTTCATCAGAAGGAAAGGAATTTCGCACAGAACAATGAGTGAGAAGATGGAACGCTTTCGGCGGCTTGAACGGCTTCTCGGCCCTGCAAGACCTGAACCCTCTTCAGACACGCCGCGCCATGTCAGAGGCCTTCCCCAGGGAGAATGGCTGGACGAAGGCGTCTTCCTCGTGGAAAAGCGGTTTCCCCTTTCCCAAAGACACGGGGCGGACCTTCTGGAGGACATCCTTGGCGCCGGGGAAATCCTTCAGGAGTGGGGGGCTACGGAAAACCCCGTCTTTCTGGATCTGGAAACCACCGGCCTTGCCGGAGGAACGGGGACCTACGCCTTCCTTGTCGGTGCAGGCAGGGTCATTGACGATTCCTTTGTCGTCAGGCAGATATTCCTGAGCACACCTGAAGCCGAAAGCTACTGGCTTGACCATCTTTTTCAATGGACCGGTCCCGCTACGGGATTTGTTACCTACAACGGCAAGCGTTTCGACCTGCCCATTCTCCAGTCCCGTTCAATCCTGAACAGGAGAACGCCACCTGCCGCTGACGAAGGTCACCTGGACCTTTTGCACCTTTCCAGGTCAATGTGGAAAGGACGGCTTCCCGATTGCCGGCTCGCAACGATAGAAGCAGGAGTCCTGGGCGTCAAAAGGGATCACACCGATGTTCCAGGATGGCTCGTCCCGCAATATTATGCCGATTTTCTGAGAACCGGCGATGCCGGACCCCTTTCGGGAGTTTTCGTCCACAACATGACGGATATCCTCTCCCTTGCCTCCCTTGAGGCCAGGGTCGCGGCCCTGCTCAGGGGAAACACTGCAAAGGCAGAAGACCTTCTCCGGGCCGGCGATCTCTGGGCTTCCCGCGGACAACTTCATCGTGCGGAAAGGCTTTGGCACCTGGCAGGAGGAATCTCTTCGAAAAATGCGACACAAGCCTGTCTGAGGCTTGCCTTCGCCGCAAAACGCCACAGAAGATGGGAACAGGCGGCGGTTTTTTTCGAACGCAGCCTGGAAGACCGCTCCTCGCGGATTACAGCTCTTGTGGAGCTTGCAAAAATCTTTGAACACAGATTCCGCCTTCATGAACAGGCTCTCGAATATGCGGAAAAGGCCCTGGAAAGCCATCGGGAGCTCAGACCATATGTGGAAGCCCGAAACTGGTCCGACAAAAGGATAGAACTGCTTCACAGGATCGCAAGACTCCGCAAAAAAGTTCCTCCGGCCTCTTCCGAAGGCCCCAATACCGGTAACGCTTCAAATGAAAAGGCCGACAAGGTTCTGTAAATGTTATAGTTGGGAAGAAAACAGTTTCCCTGTGCTGCTACCACAGGCCGAAAGGCGAAACATCCCTTTCGGGCACGAAGGGAGAACCCGAGGGAGGTTGAAACGATGCACGTTCCGGCACATATATTCAGGGAATATGACATCAGGGGCAACGCGGAGGAAGAACTGACCACCGGTAATGTCCGGGCCATAGCTCACGCCTACGGGACCTTCCTTGCCAGAGAGGGCATAACCAGGATAACCGTTGGAGGCGATATACGTCCCTCCACCGGCCGTATCAAGGGAGACGTTATTGAAGGTGTCACCGCCGCCGGGATCGATGTCATCGACATAGGAACCGTCACCACTCCAATGCTGTACTGGAGCCTTTTTCATTTCGACCTCGATGGCGGCGTCATGATCACGGGAAGCCACAACCCACCGGAATTTAACGGCCTGAAGCTGGCCTACGGAAAAACAACCCTCTACGGCGACCAGATCCGCAACATCCACCGCATGATCGAGGACGGCGAATTCCTGGAATCCACAAATACGGGGAGTTTGTCAAGGGAAGACATCAGCGGCGCATACATCGACATGCTTGCGTCGAAAACAACGCTCGGCGCGAGAAAACTCAAGGTTGTCACCGATTCAGGGAATGCCACGGCGGGACCCTTCATCAATGACTACCTCAAGCGGGTCGGCTGCGAGGTAGTGCCCCTCTTTGCCGAACCTGACAGCCGTTTCCCCAACCATCATCCCGATCCGACGAAACGGGAAAATCTCGTTCAGCTAATCGAAACAGTCCGGCAGGAAAAGGCCGACGTCGGTCTGGGATTCGACGGCGACGCCGACAGGATCGGTGTCGTAGATGACAAGGGAAACGTCGTCTGGGGCGATATTCTGATGGTGCTTTACTGGCGCGAGATCCTCCCCTCCAACCCTGGCGCGAAAGCCATCGTGGAGGTCAAGAGCTCCCAGGCCCTTGTTGACGAGATTGAACGTCTCGGCGGGGAAGTTGTCTGGTGGAAATCCGGGCACTCGCTTATCAAGGCCAAGATGAAAGAAATCGACGCGCTCTTTTCAGGGGAAGTCTCGGGGCATATGTTCTTTGCCGACGAATATTACGGTTTTGACGACTCTTTCTACGCGGCGGGAAGACTGCTCCGGATCCTTTCCAACGACAACCGGAGCCTTTCTGAAATGCTCTACGACGTTCCCGTCTACCACAGCACCGCGGAAACCAGGGTTTCCTGCACCGACGAAGCCAAATTCAAGGTCATCGAAAAGATCAAGGAGAGTGCCCTGAACGATTTCGATGCCATCACCGTTGACGGCGTGCGGATACTCTATCCCCGTGGATGGGGACTCGTACGGGCATCGAACACGCAGCCCGTTCTGGTCGCCCGGGCGGAAGGCAAGACCTCCGAAGACCTCGAGGAATACGCCAGGGATCTCAAGGAACGCATGCTGGAAGCGGGTATCGAAGATTTCGAATGGGAATATTGACAGGAGACAAAAAAGCGGGCCTGTGCGCGGGCCCGCTTTTTTTACCCCTTCGAGGGTCTCCCTTCAGAGTCGCTGAGAGATCCGGACAAAAACCACGTGAACCGACCAACTGCGCCTTTTTCGGTCTGCACCTGTCAGCGTTGCAACATTTGCAAGGGCTGATTCGAAATCACCGGCCACATTCAACCGAGGGCTTTCCACACCATCCTTCCCCCATCAAATTCAGGATCGATCCTGCCGAGATCAGACAATCTGGACAGGTGAGCCCGCAACGTGGAACCCACGAGAACATACTGATTGGCATCAAGTGCAAGACACCACCGGTTGGTCACGGCCTGGAGGATCTCCTCGAAACATTGAGGCTTTTCCCTGCAAAGACCGACAATGGTCTCGCCGACAGTCTCCAGGGCCTCCCGGTTCAGCCGCGCCAGGGGAGCGATATCCTCTACGGGTTCGGCGTGAGCCGGAACGTAGAGTTTTGCAGGAATTGACGGCAGCCCCTCAAGCGTTTCAATGGCCTTTCCCACGTCAAAACAGAAAGTGACTCCGTATTTTTCGATGATTTTTTCCGAAAAGACCGTATCGGCCGCAAAAAAGACCTCGTCGGGCGTCCTGAAACCGATCATCTCCAGGAAGTGACCAGGCAGGGGAACCGTCTCGAGCTTAAAACCCGAAACGCTCTCACCGGGAATCAAACGATCGGTCACCTTCGAAGGCTGGGCCTGAAGAAACTTGTTCCTCAGCGCCTTGAAGGGGAAACCTCCCCAGAGAAAGGCCGGTTCAAGCAATGGATCTTCGATAAAAGGCGCTTCCTTCGGAGTAGCTGCGATACGGCATCCCGTCTTTTTCTGAAGACAGGCGTTCCCGCCGATATGGTCCGCATTCGAGTGGGTGTTCACGATCATTTCAAGGGTCCATCCCCTGGCCTCGAGCAATCGGAAGAGTTTACGGCCGTAACTTTCATCACCGCCGCTGTCTATGAGTACCGCCCGGTCGCCTTCGGCAACGAAAATGCCGATATTTACAGGACCCGGAACATACCAGGTCGAACCTTCAACGTGAACGGCTTCCAGCGCCATCAAACCACCTCCCTTTGTCAAGTATAGCGTCTTCATACATCATGTATCATTGATGGGACACCTCCCGATTTTGCGAAACTCGCAAACAGACTGCGGCAGTGAAAGGGTGTTTTCATAAAGGTGCTTTTGTTCCTTCTGGTTTTTTTCATCGTCTATGGTCTTGCCAACTGGTACATCACCAGCAGGATCTTCAGTTTGGTCCCTTTCCGCGGCCCCTGGAAGGTCCTTGCCCGCCCGCTGTGGATTGCACTCCTTCTCGCCTTTCCCGCCGGGCGGCTCTGCACGACCCTGTGCAGAACCGCCCTTGCAGACTGGATGCTCCGGGTGGGGAGCTGGTATCTCGGTATCATGGTCTATTCTTTTTTCTTCTTTGCCGTCAACGACCTGTGGCATCTTTCTGTCCGCCTTTTGCCGTTCCTGAAGAATCCTGACCAGAAACTGAACCGGAGGACCCGAAAAAACCAGGGCTTCGGTCTTTTCGCCGCCTACGCACTGTTCATCATCCTGGTGGTTGTCGGGGGACATTACAACGCCGTGCGCCCGACCGTCAGAAGCTACGACCTGTCTCTTCCGGGCGGCAATGTCGGCAGGACTGTTCGGATCGCCCTGGTTTCGGACATCCACGCAGGCCTCATGGTAAATAATCACTGGCTGCACCGGATCGTGAACACCATCAACAAAACGGAGCCTGATGTGGTCCTCATGGCGGGAGACATCGTCGACGGGAGCGTCACTCATGCCCAGGAAGAGCGCCTGTCCCAGGTTATGGCTGGACTTTCCGCACCTCTCGGCGTTTATGCAGTACTGGGGAACCACGAATATTATACGGACACCGAAGAGGTGGTACCGGCCATCGAATCGGGAGGCGTAAAGGTGCTTCTCGATGAAGCATTGACAATCGACGGCCTTTTCACCCTGGCCGGAAGAAAGGACATCCAGGCGGAACGGTCCGGGCAAGGGCGCAAACCTCTGGAGACCATTCTCGAGGGAACCGCGGATGATCTTGCGGTCATCGTTATGGATCACACGCCTGTGAATCTCAATGAAGCGACTGAAGCCGGGGTGGCACTGCAGGTTTCAGGACACACCCACAGGGGGCAGCTTTTTCCTTTCAATGTCGTTACAGATATGATTTTCGAACAGGACTGGGGCTTTCTCAGGAAGAAAGGAAGCCTGTTTTACGTCAGCTGCGGTGTGGGGACATGGGGACCACCCATCAGGACCAGCTCCCGACCTGAAGTGGTGCTTTTCAACATTACTTTCCGCCGGCAGGATGCTCCATAAAAAGAGAATTGAGAGACATCATTTCGTGATTTTCTTTCCCTCCGGTGCCGGAACTTCCCACATCCGGGCCAGTTCGTCCTCCTCGAAGGTGGAACCCAGGACGATGTCGGGATCACTACTGTGTTTCCCGACGGTGTGTGGATAGACATACCGCTTCAGCACATCAAGAGGAAATTTCGACATCCTGCGCCTCCTCCATGATCCGTATATAGTAGGTCCATCCGTCATAATGAACCTTCCTGATCCTTCCTTCTTCAACAAGGTGCTGAACCGTTTCTTCATCGGCTCCCTGACGTTGCAGGACTTCCTCGACGGCATCGCTCCGCATGGGATGGACGGCGGTAATATTCAGGATTTCCTCGGCGGGATCATCGGTGATTACAAAGGCATTGCCCTCATATCCTGTCAATGCCTCCACGGGTATACCCTTTTCCTCAAAAACGACGTATGCCGCGGCAATGGCTTTTGCATCGGGCATCTGAACCCAGGAAGCCGCCGGGGGGCGAGTGGGAACGGATATGTAGGCCTTGTGGACCCGCAATTTCGAAGAAATGAAGCGTGCTATACCTTCGAGTTCCATGGGGCCGTCGTTAAGATCTTTCACCAGCATGGTTTCCGTGCAGATAGCCCCACTGTAGGAACGGGAGAACTCCTCCATTCCGGCAAGTATTTCTTCGTGGTCGAGAGAGGGATACGGACGGTCCACTTGCTTCCACACTTCCGGCGTAAAAGCGTCAATCTTCAGGCTGACCCAGTCTGCAATGGCGAGTTCTTCCCGCACATCGGATCTCCAGATGAGGGAAGCATTGCTGATGACAGCAACGGGCACACCCGTTTCTTTCAATTTCGACAGCAACTCTCCGAGGGAAAGATCGAGGGTCGGTTCCCCATCGGGCACAAGGGTAAGATAATCGACCTTTCCTCCAGTCTCCTTCAACCGCTGAAGCTTCTGCTTCACGAGATCAGCCAACTCTTGGGGATCGCTGTGACGCCGACGCTGGATATCCATCTGCAGCGTCCGCCCTATCTGGCAATACACACAGGTGTAGGAACAAACCTTGTAAGGAATGTTATTGACGCCCAGGCTTGAACCAAGCCGCCTGGACGGGACGGGGCCGAAAATACTCATGGCATCCACCTCTTTTAGAGATAACTTTTCTCAATAACAAGATACACCACCTTCGATCGCGTCAAAAGGGCCACAGTACCACCGTTTCATGTGTTTTCTGGACACAAGAAGGGCGGTGCCCTCCGGCACCGCCCGAAAACATCACTACTGCATAAAAAACTTCAGGACTGGGAAACGGTCACCGCTTTCCCCACGAAAAGCGGTTCGAATCTCTCCCCGAAGTGGTTCCTGAAAGCTACCTGGGCATTGAAACCGGTGCAGTGACCTGCTGCTATCCACCGTGGATCCAGCCCGGCAAGGGCTGAAACGGTCTTTCCGATACGCTCGTCATCGGCTTTGATCAGGTGAAATCCTCCAAGCACCCCATCGAGAGGCGCACCGGGAAAAAGTTCCAGCGAACGCTCAAGGATGTTGATGATCCCGGAGTGACTGCAGCCTGTAACCACAACCACGCCGCGGTTTCTGACGTAAACGGCGAGGGCTGTATCATCGGGCAAGGGGTCCTCGGCGAGCTTCCCGTCTACAGAGGTCACCGCCTTGACGCCGGGAGTCTCGAAGCCCGTCGTGCGGGGGACTTCGCCGAGTGTCGTCACACCGTCCATCAATGGGACCGCGTCGGAGGACAAAAGGAGTTTTCCGCCTGCCTCCTCGATCTCGGAAGGTCCGTTCCCGCAGGGAACTCCGATATGGCGGAGACAGGGCCTGTAGGCAAAATGAGGTCTGAATATCGCTGGATGTGCAATGACGGGCAGGTCCTTTTTTCCGGTTGCCCTGAGGACTTCGGCAAGGCCTCCGGTATGGTCGTAATGGCAGTGGGTCAGCACAACGGCGTCAATCATCTCCGGGCTCAGACACAAGCGGTCCATGTTGTGAAAGAGCATTTCGGAGGATTGCCCGACATCTACGAGAATGTTCCGTATTTCCTCCCCGGTGCCGATCTCGAGAAAAAAAGAGGCACCATGCTGGGCGACAAGGTCCCCGGTTCCCGGAGTGGCATCGTCCATGAGCACGGTGATTTTCACAAATTCCATACCGACCATCCTCTTTCAGCTCCTTTCAGACAGGTCACATCCGTGTTTCAGTGTACCACCGGGAGAAACCTGTTTCGTCGAAAAACGAAGCGGCGGGACTTTTGCCCCGCCGCTTCGTGACTCCTGTCCTGAGGAGAATTTACAGTGATTCCTGAGCCGTTCTGGAAATAATCTCCTCCTGAAGATCTTTCCCGATATCTACAAAGTAGTCGCTGTAACCTGCGACACGGACTATCAGATCCTTGTACTGATCAGGAGCTTCCTGCGCCTCCCTGAGAGTCCGGGCATCCACCACGTTGAACTGGACGTGGTGCGCGTCATACCGGAAGTAGGTCCTGATAAGCCTGGCGAGTTTCTCGATGCCATCTTCACCTTCAAGAATCTTCGGAAGGAATTTCATGTTGAGAAGCGTCCCGCCGGTCCTGATATGGTCCATTTTCGCTGCGGATTTGATCACCGCCGTCGGACCGTTCCTGTCTGCCCCCTGGACAGGCGAAATTCCCTCGGAAAGGGGCATCCTTGCGTGGCGGCCATCGCAGGAAGCACCCATGACGGATCCGAAATAGATATGGCAGGTCGTGGGAAGCATGTCGATATGATATTCCCCGCCTTTTGTATTCTTCCTGCCATCGATTTCGTTGAAAAGGGTGTTGAAGACTTCCTTCATGATATCGTCTGCGGTATCGTCGTCATTACCATACCGGGGGGTCCTGTTGGACAAGGTCATGCGCAGGGGCTCCATCCCGTCAAAGTCTTTGTGGAGCGCTTCGAGGACTTGTTCCATGCTGAAGGTCCCGTCGTTGAAAACGTGTTTCTTCAGGGCCGACAGGCTGTCGGTGATGGTACCGATGCCCACGCACTGAATGTAATTGGTGTTGTATCTCGGGCCCCCGTCGTTGTAGTCCTTCCCCTTCTTGATGCAATCATCGGTCAGAACGGAGAGGAAGACCGCCGGGGCATGCTCGGCATACATCCGTTCAATGTACTGGTTCCCGCGCACCTTGATGTCGACAAAGTGATGGAGTTGTTTTTTGAACGCCTCGAAAAGCTCATCATAACTCTCGAATTTCTTCGGGTCACCGGTTTCGATTCCGATTTTCCGGCCCGTCATGGGATCAATGCCGTTGTTCAGCGTAACTTCGAGGATTTTCGGGGTGTTCAGATAACCCGTCAAAATGTAGGCTTCCTTTCCGAAAGCTCCCGTCTCGACGCACCCGCTGGTGCCGCCTTCCCGGGCATCCTCGAGGGACTTGCCGGCTCTGATCATCTCCTCGATCACGGCATCGGCATTGAAGACCGAAGGATACCCGTAGCCCTTGCGAATAACCCGGCAAGCTTCCTTCAAGAACCGGTCAGGCGTCTTCCTGCTGAGCTGGATATTCGCCTGGGGCTGCAGGAGATGAACTTCATCGATGACTTCAAGCATCATGTATGAGATGTCGTTGACGCTATCCGTGCCGTCAGGCAAAAGACCGGCAAGATTGATGTTCGTAAAGTCGTTGTAGGTTCCGCTTTCGGCCGCCGTGACCCCGACTTTCGGCGGAGCCGGGTGGTTGTTGAACTTGATCCAGAAGGCCGAAAGCAGTTCCTTGGCCTGTTCTCTGGTCAGCTTCCCCGCGTCGACATCGTTCTTGTAGAAGGGATAGAAATACCTGTCGAGATGTCCAGGGTTCATGGCATCCCAGCCGTTGAGTTCGGTAATGGTTCCAAGGTGCATGAACCAGTACATCTGGAGGGCTTCCCAAAAATCTCTCGGAGCATTTCGGGGGACCCACCGGCAGACCGAGGCGATCCGCTGAAGTTCCTCTTTCCTCTGTGGGTTCTCCTCGTTTTCTGCCATCTGCTCCGCAAGGTCCGCATGCCGTTCGGCGAAAACGATTACGGCATCACAGGCAATGCGCATGCCCTTCAACTCTTCACGCTTTTTCATTGCTTCAGGAT
Organism: uncultured Synergistaceae bacterium; assembly: GCA_964515395.1. Classification (GTDB taxonomy): domain Bacteria; phylum Synergistota; class Synergistia; order Synergistales; family Thermovirgaceae; genus UBA1876. The sequence goes on from CAZERC010000005.1 coordinate 39,565, forward strand.
CGTGAAGAAAGTCCAGGGAAGCCAGCGATTCGTCGATCTCCCGCTTGAAATCCTCCATGCCTTTTGTGTAGAATTTCCCGTCCAGGGTAGTGTGACCGGGAGCCCGTTGTTCCATGAATTCCGTGAAGATGCCCGCCGCGTAGGCTTCCTTCCACTCCTCGTCAAGGTCCTGGAAAATCTTGTCCCGCATTGTCCTGCCGCGCCAGAAGGGAATGACCTTTTCCTCGTAGACCTTCCGGCATTCGCCGGAAACCTTGTAGGGGTTCTTGTCCCGCGTATCCAGGATATCCAGATCCTCCAGAGAATGGCAGGTCAGTTCCGGATACGTGGAAACGCACTTCGGCCTGGGGCCACGTTCGCCGACGATGAGTTCATCTTTCCCGATGTAGATGGTTTTTTTCGCGCAAAGATCCTTAAACGCCATGGCCCGCATTACCGGAGTGGAATACTTGCCGATGTTTTCACGGTAAAAATCGGTCATTATCTCCGCCCGCTCGTGGTCGAGCGTCACAGGTACTTCAAAACTCTCCTGTCTCAGTCGCTGGATCCTTTCATTCATGGTTCATCCTCCTATCCTGACGTTCAATCCCTCGCCCCTGAAAAACACAGCAAGGGTCTCAATGTCTTCTTCCCGGGGCTCATGAAGATCTCCGAGGAGGTACTCCATTCCGAATCGTTCGTACTTCTGGCGCGGAGTCCCGTGATAAGGAAGCACGGCAAGCTCCACCACACCCGGAAGTTTCGAAACAAGACCCGCTATGGCCGCCATTTCCTCTTTGTCGTCGTTGATGCCCGGAATGACGGGGACCCGCACCGAAATCACCGCACCTTCATCAGAGAGCATTTTCAGGTTGTCCAGGATAAGCTCGTTGGATACTCCTGTATATTTCCGGTGTTTCGCCGGGTCGGCAAACTTGACGTCGTAGAGGAAAAGGTTCGTGTAGGGGATTATGGACCGGATGATCTCCGGTTCGGCATAACCGGTGGTATCCACGGCGGTATGAATGTCAACACGTCGACACTCCCGGAGGAGTTCCTCGAGAAATGCAGGTTGCAACAACGGCTCGCCGCCGGAGAAAGTGGCTCCTCCCCCTGATTCGTCGTAGAAAAGGCGGTCCTTTTCGATCTCCTTCATTACCTGCGGGACATCGACGATCCGCCCAACAAGCTCCCTCGCCCCGGAAGGACACACCTCGGCACACGCCCCGTGGGACCGGCAGAGCTTTGGATCTGCCGTAAAACCCTTCCGGGCAAGCCGGATGGCACCCTCCGGACAGGCCTGTTCGCAGGCTCCACAGCCTATACACCTGTCGCGTTTATATACGACAACGGGATCAGGTGACTGACTCTCGGGATTATGGCACCACCAGCACCGCAAAGGGCATCCCTTGAAGAAGACCGAGGTCCTGATCCCTGGTCCGTCATGTATGGAGTATCGCTTGATGTCGAAAATCGTTCCGGTTGCCACAAAAAGTCCCCTTTTATCGAGGCTGCGACAAGAGCCCGGAATTCGCCGCCTCCGTATAATATCGCCTGATAAAACGTTTTTGCACGTCAAAAGACCAGTGCACATCGCGGATGTATTCCGCAGCCTTTTTTCGATCACCGCTTTTTACATGTTCGATAAACTGCTGATGTTCTCCTGTGGAAATGACTTCCCACTCCTTGACGAAACCTTTCCGTCTCGGAAAATCATAGAGCCGATGCTTGAGATTCATCACTGTCCGGACCAGAGTATCGTTGTCGGAAAAATCGAGGTAGACATTGTGGAAGGAGAGATTGTGCGCATAGAATGTGTCAAAGTCATCCCGGTCAAGAGCTTCCCTCATGTACCTGTTTTCCTCTTCCAGCAATTCGATTTCCCGCTTTCCGAAGCTTTCAAAATTGAACAGGATGACCGCAGACTCGAGAGCTCCGATAATCTCGTAAGAGTGGCGGATGTCATCTTCGGTCAAAATATTGACCTGGATGCCCCTCCGCGGGTAAAAGGTGACGAAACCTTCGATCTCGAGCTGAATCAAGGCTTCCCTCAAAGGGGTCTTGCTGATTCCCAGCCGTTCGCTCATTTCATTGAGGTTGAGAAAGGAACCGGGAGTCAGATCTCCTGAATCCAGCTTCCTTCGTAAAAATTCGTAAACCTGCTCCCGCAGGGATTTGGGAGTCAGCACTTCAAGCTCTTCACGGCTCATCTCTCGTCACCTCAGGTATTAGATATATCAGATATCACATATCAGGTCAACTCTTCACGGCCGCTCCAATTTCACTGCCAGACCCAATGGCACCTTTCCCGCTGGCGTCAAAAGGTCTGATTTTGTCTGTCATTGAACTGGTCGGGCTTCAAAAAACGAAGGCGCCCGGATGTCTCCTTCCGACGCCTTCGTTTGCATGTGCATTCATTTGACCATTTCCAAAGCTCCTCCACTTTCTTCCTTTCAGCGGTCCTCCAGGGGTTTCCTGAACAGGCTCCGAACCAGTTTTCTGAAGCTGTCTGCATAGACCGGGTCGGGCCACCCCTTGCGCTCCGCCGTCCGCGAGAAAACCCCGCTGAAGAGGGAAAGCCAGAACGCGTGAGGAGAAGAGAAAATAAGACCTGCCGCCAGAAAAAGGAGGCACAAGGCTCCGAAAAAATCCCTGTAAAAAGTCGGCCTCTTCGCTGTTTTTTCTTTTGGCATATCCATCACCACGGCGTTCCCAGGATGACGTGCGGCAGAAAAAGCACAAATTTCGGGAAGTAGCTCGTAACCAGAAGAACCGGCCCCCAGCAAAGGAGCATGAAATACAGGGCCGGTCGTATCATTTCGTCAATGGAGGTATTGTTCAATCTCCCCGCCAGGTAGAGCACCGGAGCCGCGGGCGGCGTGATGCATCCCAAGCCGGTATTGACACCGACGATGGCTGCGTAATGTATGGGGTTAAACCCCAGCTCCATGATGATGGGCATCAAAATCGGCGTGGTCAATACGACAACACTGATGTCGTCCATGAGCATCCCCATGATTACCAGGAAAATATTGATCATGAAGAGAATCACCCAGCGATTGTCGGAAATCGCCTGAAAAAGGGTCATCATTCTTGAGGGGAGGTCCTCCAGAAGGTAGAGGCGACTCAGCATGGCAACCGAAAACAGCATGGCCATGATAACCCCTGTGGTAACGGCTGACTCGACGACGGGGGCCGCAAGTCCCCGCCAGTTGAAGCCCTTGTAAATAAACATTCCCACAGGGATCGCATAAAGAACCGCCACGGCGGAAGCTTCTGTAGTGGTCATGATACCGCCGTAAATCCCGCCCAGAACGATAACCGGCAGCATCAGGGCCGGAAGGGCCAATTTGCCTCGCTTTTTGAAAAGCTCCCATTTGACGGCATTCGTCCTGTGCTGGGCGACAAGCACCTTTTCGTTGTCTCGCAGGAGCCAGATATTCACCAGGCTGATCAGGATGATCGTCACGATGCCCGGACCTATGGTCGCCAGAAAGCACGCCAGGACAGGCTGTCCGCTGATCCATGCAAAAATGATGAGCGTCGCGTTCGGCGGGATCAGAAGACCGAGCAGGGAAGCGTTCGCCATGAGGGCGGAGGAATGCCCTCTCGGATACCCGCCGGCTTCCAGCCTGGGGAACATGATCGTCCCGATGCATGAGAGGGTTGCACAGGCGGCTCCGGAGATGGAACCGAAGACGGCGCAGGAAATCGTACCCACCACGCCGAGGCCTCCCTTGATGTGCCCGACAAAGACGTCGACGAGGTCTATCAGCTTTTCACCGATCCGGCCTCTCTCCATGATGCCACCGGCCATGATGAACAAGGCGATGGCTATGAGAGAAACGGAATTGATTTGCCTGAAAGCATAGGGTAATAGCTGGCTCGACGCGTATCCCGCCCCGTCAGGCCCTCCAAAGAAAATCAGCCATGATGCGGATGCCATGAAGCTGACCGGCACTGGGACACCCAGGACAAGGGACAACAGCAGTATGAGAACGGCGACATAAATCATTGATTTCCTCCGACAAGAAGCTTTCTGGTGCTTTTGCACAAGTCACGGGCAAAATACCAGAACATGAAGATAAGGCCGATGAAGACTGCAAGATAGGAGGTCCAGAAAGGGATCCGCCATGCCGTAGTCATCGGCAGGGCCACTCCTGTGCCAAGGGGGCCTCGAAAACCGAACCAGAAGAATTCATATCCGTACCAGACGAAAAGGCCTGAAACCACAACAGTTACCAGATCCTTCAAAAAAACGAGAAAGTTTTTCAGCTTGCCATTGGGAATATAGGACTGGACAAGGTCCGCGGAGACGTGGGTTCCGTTGAAGGCGCCAAGGGCGGCACCGGAAAAATACAACCAGAAGGCAAAAAGTTTTACCCATTCTTCGTACCCGTAAAGATCCACCTCAAGGACATACCGCAGTATCGTTGCAATGACGATCAGTGTCGTCAGCACAAGGGACATCGAAAAGGTGATGAAAGAAAAGGAAAAGACCACGGTCTTGTCAAAAATGTTTTTCGGCTTTTTGTAGACTGCTTCCTGCTCGACTATCGGGGCTTCCGGCACATCCATCCCTCCAGCTGTAAACAGTGAGGGAATGTCCCGGTTTCCCGGGACATTCCCTTTGCGCATCTTTTTCCGCTTTACTACTGCACGACTTCCTTCCGGAACTCGTCGATGAGCTCCTTCGTCATTTTGTCCTCAAGCTGTGTCCATGTGCTCTGACACGCCTCGGCAAGAGCCTTGAGCTCTTCAGGCTCATAGGTGTGCACTTCAACTCCCTTGTCACGCATCATCTGCATGTACTTCTCGTCATTCTCCGCGGCACGGTCGATACTCTTTACAGTGGCTGACTCAATCGTCTCCCTGACGATCTTCTGATCTTCCGGAGAGAGCTTCTGCCACACCTGTTCACTGATCATGAAGTTCAACACTTCCACGGAGTAGTTCGTCATGTACCAGTGTTCCAGCACATCACCAAGCATTGTGGCAGCCGCCGCTACAGGGTAGCCGTTGACTCCGTCCACGACACCTGTCTGAAGCGACTGGTAGACATCGGAATAGGGGATGGTAACCGTCCGATAGCCCATGGCTTCGGCTGCAAGCTTGTAAACATCCATGTTCGGGACCCTTACAAGCACTCCCTTGTCGACCGTCGGATCGAGAGGTTCCTTGGCAGGTTTCGTCGTACCGGTTCCGATCATCCCCTCGATGTAGAAACCGAGAAGCCGTACGCCGAGGTTTGCGTTCAGTTCCTTCATCTTTTCGAAGATCCAGCCGTCCTTCGTGAAAAGCCTTCTCACATCGTCATAACTCTGTACGAACCCGTTGATGTAGACGAGCTCAAGCCTCGGATCAAACTGGCTGGGGACCGACGTGCAGGCCATGTCAATGGTCCCGCGGATCATTTCCTCGTATACCAGCTCGTAGTCGCCGAGCTGGCTCGCTGGATAGACCTTGACTTCGATGCGGCCATCGGATTTTTCCGCAATTTCTTGTGCCACTTCATTCATGAGTATCGTTGCGGGATGGTCTGTCGGGGACTGACCAGCAAGTTTCAGGGTAACTTCAGGGGCCGCAAATACGGTGGCTGCAGAAAAGAGAACCAGAGACAGGGTCAAAACAAAAACTGTCGACAACGACTTCCAGTTACGTTTCACAAAGACCAACTCCTTTTCCCTCAGTCGTTAGGCGGGAACTTTCTCTCCTCGTTGGCTTGCACGCAAAAGAAGCACCTGTTCCGATATGTCACCTCCCCGCTTGTGGGATGGTCGTACATGAAGGGAAACACTTTGAAAAGAAAAACAGGAGCCCTGCGAAAAACACCAGGGACAACCTTGAATCACGGCGTCTAATATATTACATCCACATATTAGACAGCTTTGATGCTATGCAATAAAATCCAGACTGTCAACTTCCAAAAACGCGTTTTTTCGAATATTGCGACGATTCAGTGTTGCCCTTCAAGGATGAAGTTCTTCATACTTGTATTCACGGGAGGATATTTCATGAAACGGGTCAGCATCCTTAACCACGTCATCGGTCCCGTCATGCGGGGCCCTTCGAGTTCCCACACGGCAGGACCGTGGCGGATAGGCAAAATCGCCAGCGACCTTCTCGGCGAACCCGCCGCTTCGGCAACCTTTTTTTTCCACCCGGACAGTTCTCTCGCAGTCTGCTATCACGACCAGGGAAGCGATCTCGCTTTCGTCACGGGACTTTTGGGGGACGAACTGACGGATCCAGGATTTCCGGAGGCTCTCAAGACAGCTTCACGAAAAGGACTTGACGTTTCTTTCGGGTTCAGGGAATTTCCCGAAGCGGATCATCCCAACAGCACGCTTCTGGAACTTTCCGGTACCACCGGGAAAAAACTGACACTTCACGCACGATCCGTGGGAGGAGGCTCCATGGAAATGGCCTCCCTGAACGGCTTGCCTGTTCTTATGACGGGAGACCGGTACGAACTGGTCCTCGAGACAGAACCTGGAAAAACCCGGGAAGTCCTGTCCTTTTTGAAACAATGGGATGAAAATGCCCGAACCGTGGAAAGCGACGGAAGAACTGCTTGCCTTGCTTCCTCCTGTTTCGCACCGCCCGGAGAATTCCTCGAAAAAGTCCGTGAAACAACCGGCGTAATCTCCTTGAATTTCGCCAATCCCGTCATGCTTCCCCTTCGCGGAAAAGAGCCCTTTTGCAACAGCGAAGAAATGCTCGCCCAGGCCCGGGAATCAGGTTTGTCCCTGGGAGCCTCGGCCCTTGCTTACGAATCGTCGCTTCTGGACCTCCCCGAACAGAAGATGCATGAAGAAATGGAGTTCAGGCTTTCGGTCATGCTGGAAGCCGTTGACCGTGGCCTGAAGGATGACCATCTGAAAATGAAGCTTTTGAGGCCTGTTGCAGGAGAAATCTACGATGCGGAGGCAAAGAAGAAAATGTTCCTCGGCGGTCCTCATGCCCGGGCCGCTGCCAGGGCCATGGCCGCCATGCACGTAAACGGCGCCGGAGGGGTGGTTTGTTCCGCCCCGACTGGCGGAGCGGCAGGAGTCATTCCGGCGGTCATATCGACCCTCATTGAGGATTTCGGTCTGAACCGGGAAAAGGCTCTCTTTTCGCTATGGGCTGCAGGTGCGATCGGACTTGCCCTCGACCGTCGAAGCACCTTCGCCGCCGAGGTCGCCGGCTGTCAGGTGGAAATCGGTGCTGCCGGAGCCATGGGTGCAGCCGCTGTCGTGGAAGCAGCCGGCGGGACCGCACAACAAGCCTGTGATGCCGCTGCCATGGTTTTTCAGAATGTCATGGGCTCCGTCTGCGACCTCGTGCAGGGCATCGTGGAAATTCCCTGTCACAGCCGGAACGCTGCCCTGGCCTCCCAGGCCTTTCTTGCAGCCGACCTCGTCCTTGGAGGTTACAGGAACATGATCCCCCTGGACGAAACCATCGACGCCGTGGATAGCGTCGGAAGAATGCTCCCGCCGGAGCTCCGCTGCACATCCAGGGGCGGGCTCGCGCTGTGCCCTTCCGCCCTCGGGATCCCGCGCCGCGACGTGAAGTAACAGCTCGATCTTCTCAAAAAGACGTCGGCGGCCCTTGCAAGGGCGGCGCCGTCGTCAAATGTAAAACACAGGTACGTGCTTCATCGGCTCCTCTGGTGGCGACATCAATGCCGCACATTGCCGAAATTGCGGCTTGTGTGTGCTACATCTATAATCTGGATACAAAGGATCAAAAGGCTGGTTTTGTAAACCATCAAACTGACTAAGCACTCAGGTTTACCTTATTCTGCTATATGAACCAAAGCGACACCACCCATTAAAGGAGGCCGCAAATGGAAATCACACGGGCAACGGCTGTCGTCGACACTCACACCGGCGGCGAACCCACGCGGATAATCCTCGGAGGCGGACCATGGCTTCAGGGGCGGACCATGGGCGAAAAATGGGCCTATTTGAGGAACAACCTCGGGGATTTCAGGGATTTCGTCATGCATGAGCCCCGGGGTCATTCTGACATGTTCGGTGCCTTTTTGACTCCGCCGGTAAGGGAGGATTCCCATTACGGCGTGCTCTTCATGGATTCAGGCGATGGTGTTTCCATGTGCGGCCACGGGTCCATCGGCACAGCCAACGCTCTCGTCGAACTGGGAATGGTCCCCAAAAAGGAACCCCTCACAACGGTTGTGCTGGACACTCCTGCGGGACAGGTTTCCCTGGATGTGGAAGTAAAGGACGGCGTCGTCGGAGATGTCATTCTCGCGAATGTTCCCGCTTTCGTCTACGCCACTGACGTCGAGGTCGCCCTCCCCTCCCGAGGCGGGAAGAAAATCCGCCTTGACATTGCCTACGGGGGCAATTTCTTCGCCATCGTGCATGCCGAGGATCTCGGCTTCACCCTCGAGCGGCAGGAGGTTCCGGAACTGCTGGGAACGGGCCTTGAGATACTCCGGGAAGTGAACAGGACCATCACGGTAGAGCACCCGACGGAAAAGCACATCAACTCGGTGGGGCTCACCGAATTCAGCCTCGAACGCGAGGGGAAACCGACGAAAAACTGTGTCCTTTTCGGCGAAAGCAACGTTGACAGATCCCCATGCGGAACAGGGACCTGCGCCAAGATGGCCATTCTCGCATCAAGGGGGAAACTGTCTCCCGGAGAAACCTTTGAGCACGAAAGCGTCACGGGAAGCCTTTTCAAAGGGTCCTACAAGGAAGGCCCCGTCATCGGCGGGTACAGGACAATTCTTCCTTTTATCAGGGGGAGGGCCAGCATCACGGGCTTCAATTACCTCCTGCAGCAAAAAGACGACGAAATGGGAAGCGGCTTTTTGCTTCCCCGTTGAATTCAAAAAGGGGAGCGTTTCCTTGCTCCCCTTTCAAACTCAAGGCATTTCGTACAAGACGCCCTTGCGTGTCGGATCGACAACATCCCCGAAAAGGGTGATCCTCTGCCCTGTTTTCCCGTCACAGCAGAAAATCCTGTTGACCCCGTTAGGAAGAATCTTGACAGCCTGTAGAGGGATCCCGCTTCCTGAAATATCGAGTATCAGCGTTTCGCCAAGTCTGAAGACGATGACTGCGGCATTCTCCCCGTCATAGATCCTGTTCTCTGGACGGCTTTTCGAAAAAATCGTCGGAGGACATTTCTGGAGGAGGTTCCCCTGTTCATCGTAAACGGACAATCCATTCAGACCTTTTTTCGACACTGCGGCAAGGCCATAGTCACCGAAACCGGAAAGAAAACCCTGAAGAAGTTCCTGGAACATTTTTTCTTCCTCCGATCGCCCCGCAAAGAGATCCTTCCGCGTCGTCTTTTCTTTTGCCAATCCGAGAAGATGATCCATGTAGATCCCTCCCAGGTGGCAGAGAAAAGACAATCCGGAATTTTCTGTCATTCCAAGAAACTCTTCTTCACCAGGATCACTGTGTTCCATCCCCTTTGCTGCGGCCGCCATTTCCCTCAACCTGTCCATCGCGCCCGAAACATAGCGACTTGTCGACTCAATACAGAGGCGCTTCGAAAAGGCATCCCCCAAAAGGGCTGCCGCATCGGCAGGATTCTGTTCGCTAAAGAGTCGCTCCGCTTTTGCCACTACCAGACGGGCCTGATCATCAGGGAACATTGCCGAGAATAAAAGAATCAACGGAATGATCCCGTTCGATTGAAGGCCTTTCTCTCCTTCGCCGGGCCGAAGGGCAAATACACGGGTTTCGGTGTGGCCGAAAGAACCCGCCGATTTGCCGTCTCCCCTCTCGAAAGCGAGACGGATGCGGAAGGTGTAGTCTCCCCACAGCCACGGGATGAATCCTGGCAGTTCCATGGTTCCGGGGGGGCCGTCAGGGCGAAAGTCCGAATGACTTCCGGCAAGAACCCATCCCGATCCTCCCTCTCGGGCCAAAAGCCATTCTTCCGGCTGAAATGTCGAGGCCTCTTTCGGCAATTCCACACCGGGGACCGAATCCATCAGGCTTTCCAGAAGCCGGGCGTCTTTTTCGTCCAGCGGGAAGGGAACGAATTCGACGGGCTCTATTTCAACCACCGGCGAAAGACCGAAAGATTCAAGAAAACGTTCCATGTCGATTTCGGGATTGAGCCTGTCCGAGACAACCACTTTGAGCGGAACGTAGCTTCCAGGATGCTCGTCTTCACCCTTGCCGATATCCACTTCCGAGAGAACGGGCATGACCCCGACACTGAAATCCACTGTGTTGTAAAGATTGATCCCGGGAATCTCCACAATAACTGTTTCATGGAAGGGCATATCCCGGGAAGAAGGTCCGTTCCACTGATAAAGAACGCTTTGCCAGGCCCCCGGCTCCGCTTCAAGAATCAACGGAGAGGCCTTCCATCCATTGTCGCCACTTCGGAAAAGACCCAGGCCGCTTTTGGAGCGAATGACGACATTACAGGCATCCCCTTCTGCCGCCGGATTGCCGAAGAAACGGAACCGAATCCGGTTAGGGAAGGAATCCTCTCCCGGAATAAAGTCGTGTTCCACTTCCATCTCGATATATTCCCGCTCAGGGATCCGGAACCCGACCACCTCACGGAGCCCGGCAATATCATCCCGGACCGCCAGCTTGACCAGATCCCCGGGGAAAGATTGAATCTCTGCTGCTTGGGGAACATGGAAAAAGATTACCGATCGTCCCTGAGGGTCGGTATCGATATAAAGCGTGTTCTCATCTCCGCCTGTAACCCGTGGAGAGAACAAAAAACCCAGCCTGGGTCTTTCCACGGCCAGTTCCGCGCCTCCAACCGGGGCTCCACCTTCGGTAAGCCTGATGTCTATCCTGCACGACATCCGCTCGCCGGCGCCAACTTCCGCATTGCCACATCCGGAAACATCAAGAGAAAGGACCCTGTCGGCCCTGTCCGGGCCTGTATCCTTCCTCATTGCCTGCTTTCGAGGGAAGGACCTCCCGAAATATTCTTCGACAGCAAGCACAAAGGCCTTTTCGACACGACGCGCAAGCTCGTGGAAGACCTCTTCAGTCATTTCCATACTTTCGACAGATCCAATCTCCAGTCCGTATCCCGCCTGTGGCACACATCCGGGGAAAAGGACCAGGGTCATCCGCTTGCCGCTTTCCGCCATCCTCACAAGGAGGCATTTTTCTGACCGCGCCAATGGTTCCGCCCTTTCATCACAGAGAAGGCCGTTGAAAGGGAAAGGCCGCCATCTTACCGAGAGGGCCGGGGCTTCTTTCACCAGTGGAGCGTCGCTGCCCCCGCTCTTCCACGGGTCCTTTTGTCTGAGTCGGATGCTCGTCCCCAAGTGAAAGGTGGTCCCTGTTTTTTCAGCGGTTCCCTTCCCGTAAGGCTCAAGTCGAACGTATCTTTCAGTGCCGTCCCTTTCAACCCAGTACCTGTGGAAGGGTTCCAGATTCCTGAAGATCATCCCGAAAAGTTTTTTTCGTTCCGCCTCGAAAACCTCAATGATCCTTCCGTCAATCCGCTCTTTTTGCCGCATCAGCTGTGACCTGAATTCAGGATCGCCGGGCCGACAGACATCGGCCCGGCCCAGTAAAAGGCCCAACATGGGGAGGTCTTTCGCCTGCGCATATTTTTCGGTTGCTTCCGCCAGAAGCCCGTTGTAGGCCAAGACATCCTTTTTTTCTTTTCTTTCTGTTTCAGGATCAACTGTAAAGTCGGGGGCGAAACCGGCATCATCCATTTCAAGCATGATCTTTTTCCTGTGAGTGGTGCTGTTCATATCTCGCCACATCAAGGGGAAGACCTCTTCGAGGAAGCGGGCAAGCATTGTTTTCGGAACATCGCGTGCTGCAAGGTGTTCGGATTGTCCTTCCGAGGCCGGAGCTGAACCCGACCAGAGTGCCCAGGCCCAATAGTCCGCCGGTTTGTTTATCTGCAGCCGTCGTCTCTTTCTTTCGCCCTCTTCAAAGGCGTCCCGAAAATTTTCGCTGTCCAACGCCCGCTGTGACCAGGACACTTCAATATGATGGATTCGCCGGAATTCCTTCGGCCATTCTGCAGGGTCCCCTCCGTAAATCTCACAAAAGGTTTCCTTGACATCCTGAACTGTAGGCAGTTCTTCCTTGGCAAAAAGGAATCCAAGAGGCTCCCCCCCAATTCCGAGGGCTGTATCGGTCCAAAGTACACAAGCAATTCCCGCTGCAAGGACATACTCCAAAAGGAGAAACAAACCGGGAAAACGACGCACAGGCAGACCCTCCGTTTCACTTGATGAAAGTATATCAAAAGTCTTCACACACAACCGGAGAACCCTTTTCGGGAAAAGGCAGGTTGTTTCGAAAACCTGAACGTTCTGTGTCATAATTGTTCCAGCTGAGGGAGGTGAACCGAAAGAAATGGCCCTTTCAAAACACAAGCTGCTGAAGATGAAAATCGCTCTTTTGATAGCCGTCGTATTTGTCGTTTGTTTTGCTGTTTTCTCATTTTTTATGACCAAAGTCGATGCCAAGATGGACGCCATAGAACTGGTCAAGACCCGGTACCTGCCGAAAGAACGAAGAGACGGTTTCGTTTCCTCCGTCAGCAGGGAGGGGAAATTCAAGCTTCTGGGATGGGATATAAAACCCGCAGGTGATGAAGAAACTTTTATCGTCAGCTACAAGCTCAAAAGGCTGAACGAAGACGGTTTTGCAAAGGGTCCTGAGGAAGGTTTCTGGTACAGGGTTAACCTCTCTGAAAACAGCTGCGAACAGGTTTTCCCTCCGGGAACCGTCACTCCCGAAGAATAACCCTTCCAGCAAGAAAAGATTTGTCCACACAACGGGGGAGGAGGAGTTCTCACATGTATTACTTCAGGTTTCTGGCACTTGTTTTTGGTGTTCTGCTGGTCACGGTCGCGCCGTGTATGCTCATCCTCGAAAAAAGGTGGAGGCAATTCGTCCTCGAAAGACTCTACCCTCCGCTTCAACCCCTCTGGATCTGGGCTGCCGCCGCCGTTTCCGTCTTTATCGTCGTTATCACCTGGTACATGGAACTCACGACGCATGTCTCTTTTTCCTGGCTTCTGACCTTTTTCGTGACCCTTTCCATACCAAAAATGTACTTCCTGCTTTTCCGATATGCCGAGACCAGGAGAAGGCTGCTTCCTTTCATCGAAAACGAAAGGCTTTTTCCCCTCGTTTCCGCCCTCACCAGCTGGTGCCTGGGACTCGTCATCCTTGCCCTGGGCGTTTTTTCCCTGTAGCTGCTCCATCAAAAGAAGGCGCCGGTTCATCTCTTCCCGGCGCCTTCTCCATTCTTTTCCGATTTCGCGATTTCGTAATGTCCCGAAAACTTCGTGTGTCACACTCCTCAGGTGTTGCAGCCCGGTTCGTCGTCACCGGCTTCCTGCACGAGGTTCTCCACCCAATTGCTCTCAAAATCATCAATGAGGTCCCTGAAGGCCTCCATATCATACTCAACGAAACACCGAAGATCCGATGTACAGCTCAGGTTGCCCAGGATTTTTTGTTCCTTTTTCACTCTTATCCCTCCCGATCCGGGTTCCCTGAAAATTTGAACCCGGCGTATCGCGCCTGTTTCTCTTTTATATTAACATGCCTTGTCTTCGCGTGCAGCAGGCAAAACCAAACTACGCATACAATACAGACTTATCATGCTATTCTGTTTTGTGATATATTCGGAATTGTTCTGGATGAAAACCCGGACTGAAGGGAGGAAGTCATTCATGCCGAAGATAAACTTTCCTCACGCAGGACATGAAAACCATCTTTGCTACCTTCACAACCTCGGCCTTCTCGAAGCAGATCTGGACCATTACAAAGACCTCGTACAAGGGGCGCAGTTCATCTGCAAGATGTGCGGCCGTGCTGCGAAAAACGCGGATAGCCTCTGTAAGCCTGAAAAACTCTAGCCTGCTGGTGAAAGCGATCCACCCCGGGCACAGGGAACCTCCCGGGGTGGATTTCGTTTACCCTGAAAATCTTCAAAAAGGGGAACAACCATGAAGCTGCCTCCGCTTCAGGGACTTCCGGCAAAACTTGCCGTCTCCCTCGAAGAATTGGCCCCTGAAGCCTGCCATTTAAGCGATTTTCTCGCTTCCCGCCCCGAGCCGTCCGGCCGTGAACACGTGGCATGCTCTCTCCATGCCGATTTCCTGCGGCGGCACGGCTTCGACACGAGAACAGGAATTTGCGGCTTCGAGACGGCTTTTTCTGCCGGAAAGACGTGGGGCACGAGGGATCCCGTAATGACATTGCTTGCAGAATATGACGCCCTCCCCGGGATCGGCCATGGCTGCGGCCATAACCTGGCGGGAGCCATGACATCTTTGGCGGCTGCTGCAATCGTGAGGAGCAGGGAATTCGAAAACGCCGAGCTTCGGGTTCTTGGGACCCCCTGCGAGGAAACCGGTGATGCCAAGGTTGTCATGACGGATCGAGGGGTCTTCGATGATACCGATATCGCGTTGATGATCCACCCCGCTCCGGGTTTCACCACGGTTTCGTTCCGTTCTGTCGCCTATTCAGTCAGGGAGGTCTCTTTCCGTGAGCCCCCCGATCGTGACGATGCCAATGAAACCGGCCTCCTTTCGGAGGAAGCACTGGACCGTTTCCGGCTCAAGCTGCTTTCCTTCCATGATGAAAGCTGTCCTGCCACGGTATCACCGGCGTATTTCGATGACGGCGTTGAATCCTTTTCGGCACCAGGCATGGCCAAAGGCAGATTCGCCTTCTTTTCCGCCCGCCGAAAATTTCTCGATGACTTCCTGGAAAAGGTTCATGAAATGGCTGACACCGAAAGCAGGCGCCCTGGGCTTCTCCTTTCCTGGGAAACCATTGGCGCTGACTTGTCGGAATTTCTGCCGAGCAAGTCCGCAGAAAGACATATGCTGAAGATCTTCCGAAAACTGGGCCTTTCTGAAGCCGGATCCCCGATGCTTCACGGTTCGGCGGATGTTGGAAACGTCAGTCGCGCTTGTCCTGTCGTTCATCCCATGCTCGATGTGACGGGGCAAAGGCTGCCCTGGCATTCCCGGGCATTCGCCGATGCCACGACCCGCCCGAAAGCCCATGAAGCCCTTGTCCTCGGAGCCGCCGCACTGAGCCTTTTCGTTGCGGAGTTCGCCCTTTCAAAGTCTTTCAGGCAGACCGTGACCGAAGAACACGGATCAAGGCGCCGTTGAACCGTTTTTTTCTGCTGTATCCGCAAAATCAACAATTTTCCCTGGATTGAGTATCATGTTGGGGTCGAAAACTTTTTTGATGCCCCTGATCAGTTCCATTTGGGTTTCGTCAAGAAACAGGCTCATGTATTTTTTCCGCTTCAGGCCGATTCCATGCTCACCGGAAAGGGTCCCACCGAGCTCAGCCACCAGTCTGTAGAGGTCCAGCCGGGCCGCCTCGATCGCCTCGCGCCAGTCTTCGCGGTCCTCCCCGGCAAGGATGTTTACATGCATATTGCCATCCCCGACATGCCCGAAATTCGCGCTCTCAAGGTCGTAAGAGGAACAGACACGCCCGATGCCCTTCATCAGCTCCGGCACGGCGCTGGTAGGAACGACGAGGTCCTCCTTGGCGTATTTGGTGTAGAAGGCGATGACGGCTTCGGCGATGTTTTTCCTGGCCTTCCAGAGCTGATCACGGAAGTTTCTGTTGTCCGCCACGAAGACCTCTAAAGCTCCGCCTTCGAAGCAGAGGTCCCCCACTTGTTCATACTGGTCGGCCAAGACCTCGGGATCACCGCCTTCAAGCTGCACTATCAGATGTGCCCCGGCATCGTCATAGGGCAGTGAGCTGCCGATATATCTGGATACGAGCGAGAGAGATCTTTTGTCCATGAACTCCAGGGAGGACGGGATCAGTCCTGTCTCCCTGATGACCCGCGGGACGAAGGCAATGGCCTCGTCAACTCCCGGGAAAGGCACGAGAAGGTCCACCACGTGTTCCTGGCGCGGGACGAGTTTCAGCACCACCTTCGTCACCACGCCCAGAGTTCCCTCGGAACCGACCAGAAGGTGGACCAGGTCCAGACCGGTCACGTCCTTCCGGCGTTTGCCTCCGAACCATGACACCCTTCCTGAAGGCAGCACGACTTCCAGGGCGAGAACGTTTGCGCCGGTGGTCCCGTATTTGATAACCCTGTTGCCTCCCGCGTTTTCGGCGACATTGCCGCCGATGAAAGAGGCATCTCCACTGCAGGGATCGCCGGCGTATTCCAGTCCATGACGGGCCGCTGCAGCCTGGATTTCGGCCGTCACCACACCCGGCTCCGCGGTGATCGTAAGGTTTTCAAGGTCCACTTCCAAAATCCGGTTCATCCTGTCGAAGGCCATGACGATGCCGCCGAATGCCGGGACAGCCCCTCCCGAGAGACCCGTGCCGGCACCGCGGGGGGTCACCGGTATCCTTCGCCGGTTTGCATAATCCATCACCGCCGCAACGTGTTCCGTGGTTTCCGGAAAGACGACAATCCCGGCACAGTAGGGCCGGTCCCAGAACTGGACGCCCACTTCATCCCTGGAATAGGTTTGCCGTTTCTCCTCGTCAACTGCGACATTCGGGGGACCGAGCATTTCCTCGAGATCCTTCAGGACACGTTCCGTAACAGCCGCGTATTCCATCAAACACCGCCCCCCTTTCTGTCTTGCAGTTCATCGATCAACCGCGGCACGATGTCAAAAAGATCGCCGCACAGCCCCAGATCGGCCACTCTGAAGATGGGGGCTTCGGGATCCTTGTTTATGGCGACGATAAAATCCGCCGTCTGCATCCCCGCAAGATGCTGTACGGCCCCGGAAATCCCCACCGCCATGTAGACTTTCGGTGATACGACCTTGCCGCTCAATCCGACCTGGTGAGGATATCCGATCCACCGGTTGTCCACGGCGGCACGACTTGCTCCCACTCCGCCATCGAGCAGGGAGGCCAGTTTCCTGAGCATGTCGAAATGCTCGGATCTCTTCAGACCTTTCCCACCTGATACGATGATGTCCCGATCCTGGATGTTCACGTCCTCTTCTCCGGTTTTTTCGAAACCCAAAGGTTCGATCCTGCTTCTGAAGACCCTTTCAGGCAAAGAAGGATGCAACACTTCTGCCCGTCCTGTCTGAGAGGGTTGGGGAACCGGAAAGGTTTTCGGGCGTACCGTCGCCATCTGGGGCAGGTGCTCGGGAGTCCTGATGATGGCCATGATGTTCCCGCCGATGGCGGGCCTCGTCTGCAGAAGCTGTCCCGTCTCGTCATCGATTTCAAGCCCTGTGCAATCGGCGGTCAATCCCGTTCCCAACTTTGCGGCCACGGCCGGCATGACGGTCCTTCCCGCTGTAGTGGCCGGGGCGAGTACGATTCGGGGCGCCGTGCGTCGAATAATTTCCTCAAGAACCTGCGCCTGGACTTCCTGGTTGAAAAGCTCCAGGCGCTCATCCTTCACGCACAAGATGCGGTCTGCTCCATATCCGGCCAGCAGACCGGGATTTTCGGCAAGCTCGTGGTACATCACAAGCACGGAGACTTCTTCATGCAATGAATCTGCAAGAGATCTCGCCTTGGATGTCAGCTCCATTGTGACACCATGAATATGGCTTCCCCTGGTCTCTCCAAGCACGAGGATATCTTTCGCATCATGAACCGTCATGATTTGCACCCCCCGCGAGGATCCCGCGTTTTTGGAGTTCATCAAGGAGCCTGGAAATGCCCTCGTCAAGATCCTTCCCCTTGTACAGCAAAGGATCACGGGCAACCTGGGGATGAAAGATCCGTACCACCCTTGTCGGGGATCCGGCAAGCCCAACTTCCCCGGGATTCAGATCAAGATCTTCAAGGCTCGTCACGCAGATTTCCGTTCTGCGGCCTTTCTTTTTCCCTGCCAAAGTCGGCATGGCTGGTTCGTTGAGATCTCTCAGAACCGTCAAGACGCAGGGAAGCGGCAAACGCTGCCTTTCGATGCCGTCTTCTACAGTCCTCGAGACAATCACGCTGCCTTCCCCGTGAATGTGAATATCGCTTACATAGGTGCTGAAAGGCAGATCAAGCATGGCCGCTACTTCGGGCCCGACCTGACCGGTCTCGCCGTCAGTGGCTTTCTCTCCGGCCAGCACAAGATCAAAAGGGCCGAATGCCCTGAGGGCCGCGACAAGCGTCGCCGCTGTGGCCCAGGTATCGGCTGCGGCAAATCCGGGATCGTTCAAAAAAAACACATTGTTGGCTCCCAGTGCAATGGCCTCGCGAAGCGCCTTTTCAGCCTGCGGAGGACCCATGGAAATGACGGAGACCTCGCCTCCGCGGCTTGACCTCAGATCAAGGGCAGCCTGGAGGGCGTGCAAATCAAGGGGATTGATAATCGCCCCCGCTCCTTCGCGGATCATGGTTCCCTTTTCTTCGTCCATGCAGACTTCATCAGTATCAGGAACCTGCTTGAGCAAAACACCGATACGCATCGAATCACGTCCATTATCCGGAGTATATGTGAGGTTCCCCGGCACAAGAATACCTGACCGGAGGATACCCAAGCCCACAGTATAGACCATTTGTGCCGGCTTCTTCGAGAAACGGGAAAGGCCTCGAAGTATCTGAAACAAACGGTTTTACTCTTGCAATTTGACAATCTGTCGTCCCGAGGGTATTATCCACAAAATATCTTCAGGGAGGAAACCATGGCCTTTAACTTCCAGGCTCTCGGTCTTGCCGGCTACATGGACCGCTATTATTACGCCTGTCACAAGCCCGTCACGATCCGGACCGGGACACGTCGGCCATGGAAACACGCAGTGTAACACCCTGAAAGCACCACAGGAACAGACGAGGCCGCCGACCCACCGGGTCGGCGGCCTTTTTTGTATCTTTGAGGAGGTGTCGGTAATGGCGAGTATGGATTTTTGGGTAACGGCGGCCCTGTCTTCATTGCTTCTCGGCGGCGCATGGTCTCTCTGGCGGCTTGTTCACGAAAGGAGGCGTCAGTCATGACGATCTTCATTGTCTGGTTTCTGTATGGTTCGGCTCTCGTCGCTCTCGCCCGGTGGTCCCGGGGCGGGGACGTCCTGCTTCCAGGAAAGGTCGGGGTCCTGGTCCAGGCGTTAGCCTATGTAGCGACCTATGTATCGGCCGTGGCCCTCGTAGGATTTGCCGGTCTTTGCCACAAATGGGGCCTGCAGATGACCCTCGTCGCCGCGGGGAACATGTGGCTCGGGACCTGGTTCGTCTACCGTTTCCTCGCCTGGCCCACCCGGCTGTGGCAGAGAAAGCTCAATGCAAAGACACCGGCGGAAATGCTGGGGAAGGCCGCAGGCTCACCGGCCCTGAAATCATACCTCGGTCTCCTTTCCGGACTCCTTCTCATCGTCTATGCATCGGCGGTCTTCAAGGGCGCCGCAATCATGCTTTCGGGGGCAACGGGCCTGTCTCAAAATCTCTGTCTCTGGCTTCTTGTCGGACTTGTGGCAACAAGCGTTTCCTGGGGAGGCCTCAGGGGCGTTCTTTTTACGGAGGCACTTCAGGGGGGGATCATGGTCCTGGGAGTTCTGGCGCTTCTTTTTGCAATCCTCAAAGCTGTCGGGGGACCTCTGGAAGGGTTGTCAGCCCTCGCTTCCCTGGAACCCACCACACAGGCTGACAGGGGGTTCACAGCTCTCAGTTCAGGTCAGGGTGGCCTCTTTATCTTTTCCCTTGTGGCCGTCACCTCCATCGGGGTCTGGGCACAACCACAGCTCGTCCAGCGGCATTTCGCCCTGAAAAGCCCCATGGAAGCCCGCAAGGTGATCCCCTTTGCCATGCTGGCCATCGCAATTGTGGTGGGTGGCGCCTATTTCTCCGGTGCCCTTTCGCGGCTTGTCATCGGACCTGACGTAGAATCCGTCGACTCGGTGCTTCCCATTCTGATCCGGCGTCTCCTTCCCGAGGCGGGAACTCAGCTTTTCGCCCTGGCCATCATCTCGGCTTCCCTTTCCACGGCCTCCGCCCTGCTCCACATCGTCGCCGCCTCCCTGACAAACGATGTGGTCGGAAAAAGCCCCGGTCGAAAAACATGGATGTTCATCGTTCCTCTTTGCGCCATCGGAAGCGGAATATTTGCAATGAAAAACTCCCAGATCATCGCCATGATCTGCACCACCAGCTGGACACTGCTGGCAGCGGCTATCCTGGTACCGTACCTCACTCTCCTTGCGGTGGGAGACAGATTCGGCAAGGTCACTTTCTGGGCTTCCTCTGTTTCCGGGCTGGCGGCCGCCCTCGGGTGGTTTGCCGCCGGATATGCTCCCACGTCAACGGGGATCTTGCACATTTCTGCTCCAGGATTGCTGGGAGCCATGCACCCTTTCTTCGTTTCGATTCCTGTATCTTTTGCTGTCCTGGCCCTTTCCGGGACGGTGGCGACAATTCTGGAGGCTCGAACCTCCACCGTCGCTTCAGAGGAATAACACAGGAGGCGGGCCAGAAGGCCCGCCTCCCGCATTACTTCGAAAGCCCGATCAGGTCCGCTGCTTGTCCGAACGGACCTGGAGCCCCTCAGGGCCGGTATCTACGATGACCCTGGATCCTTCATCAAGAGAACGGGCTACAAGGAAACGGGCAATGGGGGTCTCCACTTCCCTCGCGATGAACCTCCTCAGCGGACGGGCGCCATACACGGGATCGTATCCTTCGCCGGCAATGAAGTCTTTGGCCTCCTCTGTGATCTCGAAGGCAATTCCCTGTTGCTGGAGACGCACTTCCAGATCCGACGTCATGAGCCCGACGATTTGCTTGATCTCATGTTTCTGCAAGGGTTTGAAGAGGACCACGTCATCCACCCTGTTAAGGAACTCGGGGCGAAAATGGCTCCGAAGCCGCGACATGACGGTATTTCTGGCTTCCTCTGCAATTTCCCCCTCGTTTGTGATGCCTTCCATCAAGGCTGTGGCCCCGATGTTGCTGGTCATGATGACAATGGTGTTCCGGAAATCAACGGTCCTTCCGTGGCTGTCGGTCAATCGGCCGTCATCCAGGATCTGGAGCAGGATGTTGAATACGTCATGGTGCGCTTTCTCAATCTCGTCGAAGAGAATCACCGAGTAAGGCTTCCGTCTGACGCGTTCCGTCAGCTGGCCGCCTTCCTCATACCCGACGTATCCGGGGGGCGCACCGATAAGCCTGGCCACGGCATGACGCTCCATATATTCGGACATGTCAATCCGGATCATGTTCTCTTCCGTGTCAAAAAGGGCTTCAGCAAGGGACCGGGCAAGCTCCGTCTTCCCGACACCGGTGGGACCGAGGAAAATGAAGGAACCCACAGGCCGTTTCGGGTCCTTTATGCCAGATCTTGCCCGAATGACGGCATCGCAGACCAGGTCCACAGCCTCATTCTGTCCGACGACCCTGCGATGCAGCACCTCATCCAGCCTGAGAAGTTTTTCCCTCTCTCCCTCAAGAAGCCTTGAGACGGGAATTCCGGTCCACCTTGAGACGATCTGTGAAATTTCCTCCTCCGTGACTTCTTCCCTGAGGAGCCTTGATTCTCCGTGAAGCGTCGAGATGCGTCCTTCGGCCTCGTGAAGTTGCCTTTCGAGCTCAGGGAGCCTTCCGTGTTTGAGCTCGGCGGCCTTGTTGAGGTCGTAATCCCGTTCCGCTTTCTCGATCTGGTCCTTGACGTTTCCGATCTCCTCGCGCAATTTCTGCACGGAGGTGATGGCCTCCTTTTCGGATTCATACTGGGCCCTGAGCGCATCGACCCGCTCCCTGGCCTCCTGGAGTTCTTTCTTGAGGGCCTCCAGTCGTTCCCTGCTGGCTTTGTCCGTCTCTTTTTCGAGGGCAGCCTCCTCGATCTCCAGCTGCATGACTCGTCTTGACGCATCGTCAAGCTCACTCGGCATGGAGTCGATTTCGGTCCTGATCATGGCGCAGGCCTCGTCCACAAGGTCGATGGCCTTGTCCGGGAGGAAACGATCCGTGATATAACGGCTGGACAAAACCGAAGCGGCGACAAGGGCGTTGTCCTGGATCCGGACCCCGTGATGCACCTCGAAACGCTCACGAAGTCCCCGGAGTATGGATATGGTGTCCTCCACGGTGGGCTGATCGACCAATACAGGCTGGAAACGTCGCTCAAGGGCCGCGTCCTTTTCGATGTTCTTCCGATATTCGTCAAGCGTCGTCGCACCTATGCAGTGCAACTCCCCCCTGGCGAGCATGGGCTTGAGCATGTTCCCCGCGTCTATGGCTCCTTCGGCCTTCCCGGTACCGACGATAGTGTGGAGCTCGTCGATGAACAAAAGAACCCGGCCTTCACTTTCTTTTACCTCGTTCAGTACGGCCTTGAGTCGTTCCTCGAACTCACCCCTGTATTTGGCGCCTGCAAGCAGGGCTCCCATGTCGAGGGCCACGATTTGCCGATCTTTCAGCCCTTCCGGGACATCGCCCCGGACAATTCTCTGGGCCAGACCTTCCACAATTGCCGTTTTCCCGACACCGGGCTCCCCGATCAGAACGGGGTTGTTTTTCGTCCTTCGACTCAGGATTCGGATAACCCGCCGTACTTCCTCATCCCTGCCGATGACGGGGTCAAGCTTGCCCGCGCGGGCCAGCCTGACAAGGTCGCGCCCGTAGCGTTCCAGGGCCTCGTAGGTGCTTTCCGGGTCGGCGCTTTGTACGCGCTGGCGTCCGCGAACATCTTGCAGGGCTTTCAGGAAACCGTCTCTGGTGATGCCGAACTCTGACAAGAGCCTTCCTGCGGTTCCCGCTTCCCCTTCATCAACAAGAGCTGCAAAAAGGTGCTCCACCGAGACGTATTCATCCTTCAGACGTTTTGCACTTTCCTCGGCGGTCATGAGAATCCTTGAAAGACGTCCCGAAATATATAATTTCCCCGGCTCCACCCCTGGGCCCCGAACACTCGTTCGTCTTTCGAGCTCCCTTTCCGTCGCATCCTTGAGAGCTTCGACCGAGATGGCCATCTTCGTCAGGATTCTTGGAATCAGGCCGTTTTCCTGACTTAAAAGAGCGATCAAGAGATGTTCGTTGTCCACTTCCTGGTGTCCCCGCCGGGTGGCCTCATTCTGGGCCTCCGACAAGGCTTCCCGGGAGCGCTGCGTCAGTCTGTTCATATCCATGAAATGCATCCTCCTCTATCAGCGGCCCTTTTCAGGAATTCCTCGGATTGAAGGTTGATTTTTCGGCAAGTTCCTCGAAAAGGCGTTTTTCTTCGTCTCCAAGCTTTTTGGGAATAACAATGCGAACGGTCACAAGCATATCGCCGTTTTCGCCGTCCCGCCTGGGTAGCCCCTTTCCCTTGAGGCGAAGGGTCTGTCCGCCCTGGGTTCCCCGGGGCACCCGAAGGGTCACCCTGCCAGTGGGTGTCTCCACCGGAACGGAAGCGCCAAGCGCAGCCTCCCAGGGCGAAATGTTTATTTCTTTGCGGATGTTATATTCCTCGACTTTGAATCCTGGCTCGGGACGCAACCGGATCTTCAGGTAAAGGTCCCCGGGAGGTCCACCTCCGACGGCTTCCCCCCCCTGGCCGGCAAGCCGGATGCGGGACCCGTCGGTCAGGCCTTTTGGTACGGTCACTTCGAGATTTTTTTGCTGCCCACCGGCATCAAGGGTTATGCGTTTCTTCCCTCCCGACAGGATGTCCCGCAGGGAGAGTTCCAGGACGGCCTCCTGATCCGGGCCTTTTGCCGATGAACGGGATCTGCGGCCAAAACCTGCTCCGAAAACATCCTGGCCTTTACCGAACTGCTGCCCTTCATCAAATCCCGAGCCAAAAACGTCCCGGCCGTTTGCCTGCCTGAACAGATCACCCCCCCCGAAGAAGGCCTCAAAGAAATCACTGAAAATACTGCCGCCGCTTCCACTATAGCGACGGCGCCTTCCGCCCTGCTGGAATATGGTCTCCCACCCCGGAGGGGGCGTAAATTCCTGTCCGTTTTGCCAGCCCAAACCGAGCCCATCGTATTTTTTGCGCTTCTCCGGGTCACGGAGAACTTCATAGGCCTCGTTGATCTCCTTGAATTTCTCGGCTGCATCCGGGGCCGTGTTGGCGTCGGGATGGTATTTCCTTGCCAGCTTTCGATAGGCCTTTTGGATTTCCTCCTGGGAGGCCTTCCTGTCGACACCGAGAATCTTGTAATAATCCTTGTACTGCATGGTATTTCCCCCGATTTATCCCGTTTTGCGTTACCTGTACCACCTCAATCATGCCGGAGGCCCCCGTGCATTGAACTGCATATGGG
>CAZERC010000006.1:0-28988 GCA_964515395.1 uncultured Synergistaceae bacterium
CGGGACCTCCTGGCCCCGGGGCTTCGTGTATGACATAATCTTTGGAATAATTGCTGGAAGTTTACGCTTCTTCCGGTTCTTCGGGGACCTCGAGCTTGAGGTAGCTGTTGACGGCCCGGAAGAAGGTGTCAATGTCCTCTTCGGCATGGAGAACGACCCTGTTTTCCGGGAGATAGGTTCGTGATATGTCGCCCTTGTTGACCACAATCACGTCCCCGCGAGTCATGGAAGGCAGAAGGGCTGCCGGTGTGACGACCAGAGAGGACCCGACGACGAAAAAGAGGTCTGCCGACTCCGAAAGTGCGCGGCAGTCATCAAGGTGTTTGACCATTTCTCCAAAGAAGACGATATCGGGTTTGATAACGTCACCACAGCTGTCGCAGTGAGGGACCTTTTGCTCGAAGGCGAGTTGCAGGCTTTCCTCATACCCCCAGGTTTTACCGCATCCAGGGCAGAAGCTTTTCCAGATTCCGCCGTGGATTTCATAGACTTTTCGGGATCCCGCCCTTTGATGAAGGGCATCGATGTTTTGAGTGATGATTCCCTCAAGGATTCCTTCCTTTTCGAGGCTCGCGAAAAACCTGTGGGCGAAAGTGGGCTTGATCTTTCCCACGGAGCGTAAAAATTCGCGATGAAAATCGTAGAAAAAACTGGGGTCTTCGTGAAAGGCGTCGATGTCGAAAATACGTTCCGGATCGGTGTGAAGTTTCTGTCTGTAGATGCCCTGTGGTCCCCTGAAATCGGGGAGACCGGCACTGGTGGACATGCCTGCACCGCTCAGAAGAACGGCCTGTTTTGACTTTTCAAGCATCGATGCGCATTTTTGCGCCTGCGTTTCAAGAATTTCCCTCTCGGACACTGATGATCCCTCCTGACCTGTCCGGTTTTCCCCTATCATAAACCCTCGAAAGGGGAGCACCCAAAATCCATGCAACCTGTTACATTACGTGGCAGAATGTCGGCGGCCGCTAAACCGGGAGACAGGACGGTACATTCGGGAGGTGTGTGAGAAATGTCGAAACGAAACATCGTATATGGACTGAATGATTGTCCACCGATGCCGATTATGGTCTGGCCGGGTTTTAAGCATGTCCTGACCCTTTTCGGTGCGACAACTGGCGTGGAATCAGGACACCTGCACAGTAACCAGCCTGCGTCATGTCGATAACGCCGGGAGCTTGTCTCCCGACGTTTTTTATTTGACATTCAGCAAGGTCTCGGGTAGAAAAGAACAGTAAACGAAAACCATTTTAGAATAGCCGGAGGCATCGGAACTTCTGCTCTGTTGGTATAATGGATCGCAGGGTCTGGAGGACAGAGGTCAAAGGCGGAAACAAAACCAGGAGGTATCGAACATGACGAACCTGAACGAAGTGTACAAGTGCGAAATATGCGGGAACATCGTGGTTGTCGTTCATGAGGGCGCGGGCGAGCTGGTCTGCTGCGGCCAGCCGATGAAACGACTGGAAGAACAGAATGCCGATTCAGCGACGGAAAAACACGTTCCGGTGATCGAAAAAACCGGCGAGGGCATCCTTGTCAAGGTCGGCAGCGTGCCACATCCCATGGAGGAGAAGCATCACATAGAATGGATAGAACTGACTGTCGATGGTACGGTGCTCAGGCGTTTCCTGAAGCCCGGCGAGGCTCCGGAGGCATTGTTCAGGGTTGAGGGCGAAATTTCGGGCGCGCGGGAATATTGCAATGTCCACGGACTGTGGAGGAGCTGAAGACGATGATAAGCAAAAAAATGCAGGACGCAATGAACAAACAGATTAACGAGGAACTCTTCTCGGCCTATCTGTACCTTTCCATGGCGGCATGGGCCCAGAAGAGCAATCTCCCCGGTGCTGCATCGTGGATGCGGAAGCAATCCGGGGAAGAGATGGGACATGCCATGAAGTTCTTTCATTACATCAACGAAAGAGGCGGGGAAGTGGAGTTGCTTCCCATAGAAGGGCCCCAGAAAGACTGGTCTTCCGTCCTGGAGATATTTGAGGCTTCTCTGGCGCATGAACAGCACATATCCGCCCGTATCAACGACCTTTACGGCCTGGCCGCCGAAGAGAAGGACTACGCCTCGCAGGTTTTTCTGCAGTGGTTCATCGAGGAGCAGGTCGAGGAGGAGGCCTCCGTGGACGAAGTGGTCCAGAAACTCAAGATGGTCTCCGGGTCGAAAAACGGCATCTTCATGGTGGACAGTGAACTTGGTAAACGGGGGGACGACTAGGAGATTCATTTCCCTTGGCCTCCTTTCGCGGAATAGAGCTGTTTTGACGGGGCAGGTTGCGTGACCTGCCCCGTCTGGTTCCCGACGACATTGGCAAAAGAGGAGGAAAAGAGATGGCTGAAAACAGCATAGACAAGAAGGCGTTGTACAGGATTTCCTACGGCCTCTACCTGGTTTCTTCCCGAAAGGGAGAAAAACTCAACGGTCAGGTGGCGAACGCCGTCATGCAGGTGACAGCCGATCCCATAAGTATCGTCGCCTGTCTGCACAAGGACAATCTGACGACGGAGTGCATTCTCGAGTCGGGGGTCTTCAGTGTGTCCATTCTCGAACAGGAAACCCCAATGCCCTACATCGGCAACTTTGGGTTCAAGTGTGGCAGGGATCTTGACAAATTCGGAAAATGTGAACACAAACTGGGGACCACGGGGGCTCCCCTTCCCGTCGACCATTCCCTGGCGGTCATCGAGGCGGAATTGGTCAAACACACCGATATATTCACCCACGTCATGTTCTTCGGCAAAGTCGTTTCTTCCAAAGTGCTCAAGGACGGAGTCCCGCTGACATACGCCCATTATCACGAGATCAAGAAAGGGAAATCTCCGAAAAACGCACCGACATCGACGCTGAACGAGGTGAAATGAACCAGCCTTCGACATGCGGGTACGGTGGTTCGGCAGGAGGGGGTTATTCCGGACTGTCGCTTTGGCTTGAGGACCTTTATGCCCGTTTCAACCACAGGGAATATGTTCGTCCCGATCCGGTGGAATTGCTCTACGATTTTGAAGACGTAAGAGAAAGAGAGATCGTGGCTCTGGTAGCAGCTGCGCTGGCCTATGGCAGGGCGGCGCTCATCATGAAGAATGCCGGCAGGATCGTGGATATCATGGGGACTTCACCGAGGGATTTTGTTTTGAACTCCAGCGATGAAGACCTGGCGTCGATGTTTCGTTCCTTCAGGCACCGCTTTACCTCGGGAGAGGATGTTGCGGCCCTTGTTTCCGGAATCCGGCGGGCCCTTTATCTGTACGGAAGCCTGGAAAACTGTTTTCGAGAGGGCCGCAAAGGCGGAAGGGCATCCACAAATGAGGCCTTGGCTTTTTTCAGGAAAGTCCTGTGCGCTGGTTTGCTCCGGTCCGGCAATGCCATGCTCCCTGATCCCGCCGGAAAATCGGCGTGCAAAAGGCTGTACCTTTTTTTGAAATGGATGGTCCGCTCCGATGAGGTGGACCCCGGAGGCTGGACTTGTCTCGACCTTTCAAGGCTTATGATTCCCCTTGATACCCACATGTTCTCGATCGCACGCTCGTTCGGAATGACCTCCAGGAAAAACGCCAACTACGGCGCTGTTCTTGAGGTGACCCGGGCGTTTGCGGCGCTTCGGCCTGATGACCCCTTGCGTTACGACTTCGTTCTCACCCGTTTCGGAATCAGGCAAGACCTGGACAAAAAGAAACTCCTGGCGGAAGGCGCACTCATTCAAGGGGGAGACAGGGGATGAGGATCTAGTATAATGACGGCAAAGAACAGACCTGGTTTTTGGGAGGATGCTGAATATATGGGAATTCTGCCCTATTGGGACAGGAACGTCGACCTTGAGATCGTCTCATGGATGCCCTATGGAGTCGACTTTTCCCCCGTTTCCGTCAACGCTCTTCACAGCGAACAGATCGGTTTCATCGCCGAAATGGCCCTTGACCTCGACAGCGAACTCCTCTGCATTGAAGGAACGACCATGGGCCAGGTCGGATCGCTGTTCAGGGAGAACCTCATACTTCCCGGAAGAAATGTCTCTGTGATGCCGGGATTCTCCATGGTGTTCGGATATTCAAAGGCTATGGAAACCTTTCTCGGCCTTTTTGCCGATGCCTATCCCGGAATCAGTGCCGGTCTGGCCCTGTGCGGAGTCTGGGACAGGACCATGCTGGTTGATGAATGCAAGGTGATCGTCCTGGTGAGCGACAACGCCCTGTTCAATGAACAGGGATGCATCACCGCGCTGTCTGAATTGCTGCAGACCTCCGCATCCGAAAATCATGTGCGGGGCACTTCCTTTTTTGCGGAGCAATTCGGTTACAGACGTTTTTCGATCCCCTTCGAAACCGATGACGTAACGGAACTTTCCATCACGAAAATCCTGTTCGACTTCGAGTTCGAGGCCACGCGAAACGTCGTGGGCCCGCCGCCGGAGGTGGCTTTTCCAAGCCACTCCTTCGAGGATGTTTTTTAATGGATTTGGCCACGGCTGTCGTCCTTGGTTTCAGTCTCTCAATGGACGCCTTCGCCGTGTCCATTGCCGTCCCTCTATGTGTGGCTGCATTGTCTGCGCGACAGGTGGTCAAAGTGGCGGGGAGCTTCGGGCTCTTCCAGGCTGTCATGCCTCTTTTCGGATGGATCGTCGCCTCGGGCGTTGTAAGCATTGCCCGGTCCTGGGACCATTGGGTGGCCTTTTTGTTGTTATCCGCCGTTGGTGGTCACATGATCCTCGAAGGGTTCAAGGACGGGACAGACTGCCCCAGATGGCCGGATCCGACAAGAGGGAAAGCTCTTTTCGCCCTTTCCGTCGGAACCAGCATTGATGCCTTCGCCGCAGGAGCAGGTTTCGCGGGTCTTGGACTCCAGATCGCGCCTGTGGTAGCCGTGATCGGCTCCATGACGTTTGCCTTTTCGGCGGCCGGTATGGTTTTCGGCCGCCGCATCGGGCGTCGCTTCGGCGAAAGGATGCTCGTCGTCGGGGGGCTGCTTCTTCTGGTGATCGGTCTGAAAATCCTGCTCGAGGATATTTTCGCCTGAGGGGGTGCGGCATGACCGGGAAACGACCTGGCTGGGACAGCTATTTCATGTCCATCGCGGATGTGGTGTCCACGAGAAGTACCTGTCTGCGCCGCAAGGTTGGCGCCGTCATCGTTCGCGACCGACAAATCATCAGTACGGGATATAATGGTGCGCCGAAGGGTGTGCCACATTGCGCTGACGTCGGGTGTCTCAGGGAACAACTTTCCATCCCATCGGGCGAGCGTCACGAGATGTGTCGGGGTTCCCATGCGGAGATCAATGCCATAGCGCAGGCTGCGGCGGTGGGCTCATCAACGGCCGACGCAACGCTGTATTGCACCCATGAACCCTGCGCATTCTGCACCAAGGCACTGATCAACGCGGGGATCATCAGGCTCGTCTTCAGGGAACCCTATCCCGACGACCTTTCCAGACGTCTGAGGAAAGAGGCGGGCCTGCAAGAAGAGATGTGTGAGGAGAAGTTGCAGGAAAACGGGAGTTGATGAGACATGGCGATTGAAATATCCCGGAAGAAACGTGATCCCGGCGTTGACATCGATGAATTGATCGGCCTCTGGTCCATCAAGCGCGAGCTGCGCCGCATCGAGGCCATGTTATGGCTCAACCGGCACAGGGAGAAAGAGGACCTGGGCCGTCTGCATCTGGAATCATTTCATTTCGCTTTCCGGGGCAACCCGGGGACGGGAAAGACGACGGTGGCCAGGCTGCTTGGCAAGATATTTCACCGGTACGGAATTCTCCGCGTCGGAGATGTGGTGGAGGTCGACCGTTCGAGGCTTGTCGGGTCGACGCCGGGTGAAACGGAAACCCGGTCCAGGAAAGTGCTGAAAAGCGCCCTCGACGGTGTGCTTTTTATTGATGAAGCCTACACCCTTGCCGGTGATGGTCCGTCGGATCCGGGGCAGCGGGCTTTGGAAGTCATACTCAAGGGTATGGAAGACTACCGTGACGCTCTCGTTGTCATCTTTGCCGGATATCCGGCAGAACTTGACAGCCTGTTCGAGAAAGTTACCGGTCTCAAAAGCAGGGTTCCCTATCATCTGGAATTTGAAGACTACACGCCGCTGGAATTGATCCGAATCGCCAACTACATGGCCGCCAGGGAGAACCTGGAATTTTCCGATGAAGCTTCGAGGAAGCTGTTTCGTATCATGGAAAACCGCATCGGAGCCCCTGACTTCAGTAACGCCAGGGAAGTACGAAACATCCTTGACCACGCAAAGACGAAGATGTCTTCAAGGCTTCAGTCCAAGAGAAAAGTCCTGGCATGGGACCTCAAGACTATCACCGCTGTCGATCTGGAAGACCCTGCCGGTGATGACCCTTCGCAGGAAACGGAAATCGAGGACAGGAAAAAAGAGATGTACGCGGATCCCGCGGATCGCAGCAAGCGGTATGCTCTGGCTTCCGCCTATGCCGAAGCCGGGTTGTGGTCCGATGCCGCCGCAGTCATTGACCCCCTTTCCGGCGGGCTTGAAGGCAGGGAGGCGTCACTTTACGGGAAGGCTCTCTATATGACGGGAGAGCGGGAAAAGGCCTGGCAGGTCTTTTCAAGCCGGTCACAGGACAGGGACGGCACCTTCTTTCAAGGTCTTTCCGCCCTTTGGTCGGGCGAGGATTTTCAGGCCGAATCACTCATGGAAAAAGCCATATCAGAAGCTCCAGAGGAGGCCGACAGGCATTATGCCCTGGCATTCGTCGCCTTTTCGGTGGGCAATTGGGAAAAGGCCGTGGAACATGTCCGGGAAGGTCTCGTGAAAAGGGGAAGCGACGTCCCCCCGTCCATTTTGCGGAATCTGCCTTTCGAAAGACTCGAAAACCCGGAAACTGCGGAGGCTTTCAGAGGCATGATGAGCCGCTCCTGGGGGCAGAAGGCCGAGACTCTCCTCGGGCTCGGGCGGGCGCTTCTGTCTGTGGACGATAAAGAAGCGTTGCCTTTTGCCGCAGAGGTTCTCAAATCTGTCTTGGCCGAACGGCCTGATGACGCCGAGGCACACAGGTTGATTGCGGCCTGTTACGAAGCCTCCGGTGACATCGGGTCCGCGGCAGCATCCCTGGAGATGGCCCTGGAGCTCGAACCCCGGAGAACTGAAGATTGGCACAAACTCGCTGACTTGTACAACCAGGCCGGGTTGAAAGAAAAGGCCGAGGAAATCTACCGGACTCTTGTGGATGATCCTTCCGGGACGGGATCTGCGGCGCTTTCGCTGGCCCGGAAACATGAAGAAAGGGGCGATCTTGAGGAGGCGAAAGACCTCTACGAAAAAGCCTGGAGCCAGGGCCTTGATGATGAAGAGGAAAAACTTTTCTGCGCAGAACGGCTGGGTGTCCTCAAGGCATCTTCGGGATCCCTCGATGGGGCCTTGCGTTTTTTCGAAGGAGCCGGAAGGGAGATGGAAGCGCCTGAAGCCAGGTTCTGGCACGGCAGAGCCCTTATCGAAAAAGGGAAATGGCCGGAAGCGGAACGCCTTTTTCATGACCCTCTCCCTGAAAACGAGCTCGGCCGTGCGGCACGCTACTGGAGGATCAGGATTTTTATCGCAACGAAAAATCTCTATCAGGCCAGGAAACATGCCATGGCCGGCGAAGACAACGACTGGTTGAAGCTTGCCGAATCAGCGGCGCGGGGTCTTTCAGGTGACATTTCGGTTCGGGCGAAACTCAGGGCTATTCCCGTGGAAAAACTCGGGCCCGACGGCCTGGGGTTGCTGGCAGCCGGCCTTGCGGGAATCGAGGAATGGGATCTTGCCGAAAGCTGCGCCAGAAGGGCGGGAACGACTGATCCTGGGCCAGTCTTGTGGGAAAGGGCGGACAGGAAGCTGGTGCAAGAAACAGCTTACCTTGGTGCAGTGGCTGCGGCTCACCTGGGCAAGTGGACCGAAGCCCTGGAGGAATTTCGCAAAGTGTATATATCCCTGAGGCATCCGGCTCCGCTTTACGGCCAGGCGGTAAGCCTTGTGGCCCTGGGAGAAATCCAGGAAGCAAAGAAAATCTTTTTCCAGCTCAAGGCCGCGGCGCCGTCTTCGGCCAGAAAACTCGAGGACCTGATCCGCCGCCATACGGGGATCCGGAAGATCCTCGCCGACAAGGTCGATCCGGGACTTCTGGAGACCTTCGTTTTCGTCTGACCCGATGCGCTGACAATACTCGAAAAGGAGGATCCAGAATGAACAGGGACGAAGCTCTGAAACTTCTGAAAGAACACAATACCGAAGATGGGCACATCAAGCACGCCCTCGCCGTGGAGGCCGCCATGCGCCATTTTGCCCGCAAGGCAGGAGAAGACGAAGACCTGTGGGGCATCACGGGGCTCCTGCATGACCTCGATTGGGAAAAAACCCAGGAAACCCCTGAACGTCACACCCATGTTGGTGCACAGATCCTCGAGGAAGAAGGATATCCCGCTGAAGTGGTTCGTGCCGTTTTGTCACACGGCTGGGGAATTTGCAGCGATGTCAAGCCCGAATCGAACATGGAAAAGCATCTTTATGCCGTGGATGAACTCACGGGGTTCATCACCGCCGTCGCCCTGGTTCGCCCGGGAAAGTCGCTGCAGGATCTCAAGGTCAAATCGGTCAAGAAAAAATGGAAGGACAAGGCCTTCGCGAGAGGTGTCGACAGGGACGTCATCCAGAAAGGTGCGGACATACTCGGCCGGCCCCTTGAGGATCTCATCGGGGAAGTCATTGAAGCCCTGCGGCCTGTGGAACGTGAAATAGGGCTTGGAGAAGGCAGTTGAACCATCAGCCTGTCGTGAAACGGATGCGGTGCCCCGACTACTCGAGGGGTACCGCATCCAGGAGATTCCATGCGATCCCGCTTTTCCGGATTTTGTAGGAAAGCAACATGTATCCGCCGATGTGACCGTCCTCAACGTAAGCCATGCACCATGAGGGCCCCAAAAACCACACGTCCTGCTTCCTGTGGATTTTCATCGTGCCTCCCAGAACGCCTTCCCAGGGCAAGAGATCCCTTCGTGAAAGCAGATCTTCGAGAACGTGCTCTCTTGGATTTGTAACGGATTCGCTTATTCGCTGATCCCAGTCCGGCCCGGGCGGGATCGCTTGTCGCAGGCTTTGGTTTTTTTTCTCGAGAATTTTTTCCCTCAGAACGTAATCGCTGATTTGCGCCTGCAGGGAACCGATTTCGGACCGCTGCCTGAAATTGTAGAAGAGACTTGCGACGAGTCCTGCCGCCAGGAAAAGAAGCAGGAGATTTTTTGCAAAAGTGCGGCTTGAAGCCATGGACATCACCCTCCGGCATGTCGAAACAGTTCCGTTTGTGGTACTGTTCCCATTGTCAGCTCTTTTGCCAGTTTATCACTCCGGAAAAGGTCGTGAATACAGGATGCTGAAAAAGACGCCGCCGGAACTGACGTTTCGGGCCCTTGCGCTGGGAGCCGCCGGAGCCGTCGTCATTTCGGCAAGCAGCGCTTATGTGGCCCTTCGACTGGGGGCATTGCCCTGGCCAACGGTTTTTGTCGCCGTGGTCAGCCTTGCGGTGCTGGGACCTTTCGGAGCCGGCCTCAGGGAGATTAACGTCGCCCACACGGGGATGTCTGCGGGAGGGCTCGTGGCCGGAGGTCTTGCCTTTACGATTCCGGCTTTCTGGATGTCCGATGTCCCGACGGAACTTCCCCTGGTATCGGCGATAGCTGCAGGCGTGGCCGGTGCCGTCCTCGGGGCGGGATTCACCGGAGTCATCAGAAAGTACTTTATTGAGGAGAGAGCGCTGCCATTTCCCATGGGAACGGCAGCGGCAGAGTCGCTCATCGCCGGCAGGGAAGGAGGCAGAAAAGGGCGTATCCTTTTTTCGGCATGCCTTGCATCCGGGATCTTTACCTGGTTGAGGGATGGTGCCGGACTTGTGCCCCAGCTTTTGGGCACCGGGCGGTTCCCGAGCTTCTGGCTTTCGCCCATGGCCCTGGGGATCGGGTACATTATCGGCCCGCTGTATATGGGAACGTGGCTTGTCGGAACACTCCTTGCGAACCTGCTTATTCTTCCGCTGGGATTGCATTGGGGGGTTTTCCCTTCCCTGGAGGCGGCGGGAGCGTTCACCACAAGCCTCGGGATAGGGACCATCATTGGTGCCGGCCTGTTTGTTTTGCTCAGGGCCGTCTCACCAGCGTTGAAAGGAGCCGCCAGGGCCGCCGGCGGACAGGTAAAATGGCTTGCCGTAGCTGCTGCGATTGCCCTGGCGGTGATGACGGTAATCCTGGGTTTTCCCCTTCCGGTTTCGCTTTTCTTGATCTTTTCGGTCTGGTTTTGCGTCGTGACCGCCGCCACGCTGACGGGGCAGACGGGAATCGACCCGATGGAGATTTTCGGCATCCTGGTCATTTTGGCCGTGAGAGCCTTCTTTCATGTGGGGCTCCATCAGATTTTTCTGATTGCCGCAGTCGTGGCCGTGGCCACGGGGCTTGCCGGAGATGCGCTGCAGGATTTCAAGGTCGGGAACCGTCTCGGGACATCACCGGGAGCGCAATGGGTTTCCGAAAGCCTGGGCGGAATCGTGGGGGCGGTGACGGCCGCCTTTGCCATATTTATGCTGCATGATGCTTTCGGACCCATGGGACCCGGAACTGATTTCCCGGCTCCTCAGGCTTTTGCAGTCAAGAGCATGGTCCAGGGGCTTCCCGACACCACGGGCTTCTGGACGGGATTTTTCGCCGGGCTTGTCCTTGCAGCTTTCAGGGTTCCTGCAACGACCATCGGAATCGGAATTTACCTTCCCCCCTTCATTTCACTGGCGGCGGCGGTGGGCGGAGCCGCCGCCAGTTTCACACGGAAAGAGGAGCACCGGAGGGTGTTGACACTGACGGCTTCCGGATTTTTGGGCGGAGAAGGCATTACAGGTGTCCTTATGGCGATCTGGAAGGTGGTGACCCTTGGATGAGAAAAGCCAAAACCGGAACACAAGACATGCATTTTCTCGTAGGGCATGCCTCGGACACGACCAGGGGAACGGGATGCAGCGTGTTGCTTTTCCCGGAGGGGGCCACGGCTTCCTGTGATGTCCGCGGAGGTGCTCCGGGAACACGTGAGACGGATTTGCTGGAACCTCATTGTCTCGTCCCGAAGATCAACGCCTTGCTCTTTTGTGGGGGGAGCGCCCGTGGACTTGCCGCAGCCGATGGCGTCATGAGCTGGTGCGCGGCAAAAAAATGGGGGTTCGATACCGGCTTCGGTGCCGTCCCCATTGTTCCAGCGGCATGTCTGTTTGATCTCAACGTTGGTGAAGCAGGGGGGTATCCCGATGCAATAATGGGAGAGGAAGCCTGTCGAAACGCCTCCTTTCCCATGAATTCCCCCATGGGAAACGTGGGGGCCGGTACCGGGGCAACGGTAGGGAAGTACGCAGGTCCCGAGAAGGCGATGAAATCCGGCCTCGGCTGGTCCGTGTCGAAAAAAGGGAATCTTTGCGTATATGCCTTGGCTGCCGTGAACGCCTATGGAGCCGTGAAAGACGCGGAAGGCAAATTCATGGCCGGGGCGGTGGGATCCACCGTTGCCGTGCAGTCACCAACAGACGTTCTCCTTGGGGAAAGTCACTGGGCCGAATGGGGACGCAACACGACCCTGGTCGCCGTGGTGACCAATGCAGGGATGGACAAGGCCGACTGCCGGCGTGTGGCCTTTATGGCGGCAAGCGGCATGGCCGAGTCTATTTTCCCCGTTCACACGCCCTTTGATGGCGACACCGTTTTTTGTGTCTCCACCGGTCAGATGAAGGGGGAGTGCCTGGAGGTCGGCATGCTTGCCGCAATGGCCGTCTCCGAAGCGGTGAGACGCGGTGTCCGGCATGCGGAAAGCGCATGGGGCTTTCCGGGGCTCGGAGACGGGAATCAGTAAACAGGCGGATACGCGCCCCCCTTGAAAAAGAAGACAATGCAGGGTACGGGCCTCTTCCGCATGAAAGAAGGGATGTGGTTTCATGTCAATACGAATCGTTCTCGCTGACGATCATCCGCTGACACGGGTCGGCATCCGGGATTACCTTCTCAAGGAGGCGGACTTTGAGCTTGTCGGCGAGGCTTCCGATGGTATTGAGGCCGGCGAACTGATAGAAAGCAAAAGACCCGATGTCGCCTTGCTGGATATCAGGATGCCCGGGGAAAGCGGTGTCTCCCTCGCGCGGAAAATCAGGAGCTCCGTTCCGGGTACGGCGGTCATGATGCTTACCTCCTATGACGCGCAACAGTATGTGCTCTCCTCTCTCCGGGCGGGAGCGAAAGGATTTGTCCTCAAGACGGCGACGCCCGAAGAACTGGCCAGGGCCATCCGAATTGTTGCGTCAGGGGGCCTTTACCTGGATTCCGAGGTCTCCCGGGCCATGGAAGGTCCGGCCTTTTCGCCGGAAAACCTGTCCGCCCGGGAACGCGAAGTCCTCCTCGAGGCCGCCAGGGGGCTTTCCAGCAAGGAGATTGCGGGAAAACTCTATATCAGCGAGCGGACGGTGCAGACCCATCTCGGGTCGATTTATGACAAGCTCGGAGCGAAAAACAAGACTGAAGCCATGCTCCTGGCCCTGAAGTACGGTGTGGTCTCGCTGGAGGAACTGCTTGAATGAAGCGACACCTTCTGATTCTTTTGACGGTAGCCATTCTCGTGCCTTCCTTTGCAGCCCTGGTGATCGGTGGGGCCGGCATGATCCAGCACAAAAAGGCCATCGAGGTCGTGGCCCAGTCGTATGTCAAGGATCTGGCGCAGAACGTGGCAGGGCAGATCGAGAGTGGTTGGGAGATGGGAAGAGGCTTTGCAAGGCTCGAAAGGATGATGCGTGTCCACCGGATGAATTTTGATTTTTCCATGCCGGGATGGGTTGCCGTTGTTGATTCAGGCGGGCGCTTGCTGGTATCGACGCCGGGAGCCGACATTCTGGCCAACCTCTGGCGGCGTGAGCTTCCCGTCGGCACCGCCGTGGATATCAAAAGTTCGGAGGGCGAGTGGTTCACCCTGGCGGCATATCCTGCGGGTGAAACGGGATGGTTCGTCATCGCCGCCGTCTCCTGGAACGACCTGTTGGGTCCCATGCTGGCTTTCAATCGATGGCCCCTCTTTGTAGGCATTACCGGTTTTTTGGGACTTTTGTCGGTCTATGCCCTTTGGAGATGGCTGGTTTCACCCCTTCGTTCCCTCGAATCCGAGGTGTCGGTACTGAAATGGGGAAGGGAAGTCCCGGAAGAGGATGACCCTCGTGCTGTTTTCGAGCTCAGGAGACTGCGGCAGGTCCTGTACCAGCTGGCCCTTTCCGCAGTGGAGCGGGCGAAGCTCATGCGGCGCTACGTCAGCGACCTGGTGCAGGTGCAGGAGGACGAAAGGTCCCGCCTGGCCCGTGAGATTCATGATGGTCCCCTTCAGGATGTGACGGCACTGATACAGCAACTGCGGCTTGCCGCTTCGGAATTACAGTCCGGTGACCCCGGGACGAGGCTCCAGTTTGCTGAAGAGGGGGCCGTTCAGGCCGTCCGGGAACTTCGGGCCCTCTGCGACGAACTTTCGCCACCATGGCTCGACCTGGGAATCGAGCAGGCGCTTCACGAGCTGGCCGGAAGGCTCTCGCGGCATCTGGGCCTGTCCGTGGAAGTCGAAGCCGAAGGGGATTTGTCCCTGTCAAGGGACGTGGTCCTCGCCTTTTTCCGGGTGGTTCAGGAGGCGGTTCATAATTCCGCAAGGCATGGTCAAGCGGAGTCGGTGACGATCAGGCTTTTCCGGGAAGAAAATTCGGTGGCGCTGGAGATTACCGATACCGGAAAGGGCTTTGAAGGGAAGGTCGACGTGGAGGCTCTCCGTGTCAGCGGGCATCGCGGCCTCGCCAACATGAGCGAGCGGATGAGCCTCGTCGGTGGGACTCTGGACATTCGGTCCGTCCCCGGAGGGGGAACTACGATTCGCTGCCTGGTCCCGACTACTTCCGCTTTTGCCGGAAATGACCGCCCCAGACGCCCCTGACGTCGGATACGAAGACAAAACCCGTGTTGCCGATCATCCCCGAGATGTGCGGGATTTCCGAACGCTGGCAGAGGATTTTGAGGATGAGGCGGTTGCCCGCTTTTCCCTCGCCGTGAATCACCGTTGTTCCGAAACCCTCTTCCCTGAGGGTGTTGACAAGGTCCATGGCGGCTTCCGTCTCCGGGGCGATGACCTCTACGAGGACGAAGGAACTGAGCAGTTTCGATTCCAGAAAAACGCCGAGATAGTTGCCGGCCGCGAACCCGCCGGCGTAGGCGACGATCTGAAGCGGTGAGGTAATGCCGTTTTTGAGGACATATCCGAGGGCGACGAGGTAAATGCCCGACTCGAAGAAGGCTGTGACGGCGGCGTGCGCCTTCCTGCCCCTGACGAGAAGCAATATCCGGAAGGTTCCGAGGGAAACGTCCAAAAGCCGGGCAAAAAAGATAAGTAGCAAGCCTGCCGGGTCCATGGCACCTCCAAATGTAACCCATCATATGGGAGTTTTATGGACGATCTGTTCATCTCATCTTAGTATAAAATGAGGAAGTTTGACAGAACGAAGACAGAAGCCGGACACAGCAGCCCGGCGAAGGGAGGGAGCCCTTTTTGGGGCGAAATTATGAGAATTCGTGTTCTCGGAGCAGCAGGTGAGGTCACAGGATCGAATTATCTCCTCGAAGTCGGCGGCCACCAGATACTCGTCGATTGCGGCCTTTACCAGGGAAGGCAGCAGGAAAAGAACAGGGACCCCCTCGATTTCAATCCGTCGGATCTCTCGGCGGTCATCCTGACCCATGCCCATCTTGATCATACAGGACGTGTTCCGCTTCTGGTCAAGGAAGGATTTACGGGGCCCGTATACGCGACTCGCCCGACGCTGGAGCTTTCGGAGGTCCTCTGGAAAGATGCGGCTCATATCCAGAAAGAGGATGCCGAATGGAAGACCAGGAAAAACCGGCGCAAGGGACTTCCTCCGGTAGAGCCCCTGTTTACGGAAGAAGATGCGGAACAGGCCTTCAAACAGCTCAGATCTGCGAGCTACGATGATGTGATCGACATCGAAGAGGGCTTCCGCGTCAGGTTCAGGGACGCGGGACACATCCTGGGGAGCGCCAACCTTGAGCTGTGGCTTTCCGAGGGGAGCGAAGAGGTCAAGATCGTTTTCTCCGGCGATCTTGGTCCGCAGAAGACCGTCATGGAGCGCAATCCGTCTTTTATCGAGGAAGCGGATTACGTCGTCATAGAGTCCACCTACGGGAACCGGGAACACAAGACCAACGAGGAAAGCCGGGAGGAATTCCGTGAAACCATGAGGACCATGCTCAAGGATCACGGCAAGGTGCTCATTCCCACCTTCGTCGTCGACAGGGCGCAAAGGGTCCTCTACGAGTTGACCCTGATGCAGCTCGAAGGGATCCTTCCCGACAACGTCCCCATATATTTTGATTCTCCCATGGGAATGAAGGCGACTGCGATTTACAATGAGCATGTCGCCCTTCTCTCGAGCGAAATCCAGGACAAGATCCGCAAGGGGACGGACCCTTTTTCTCCAAGACAGCTGCACATCGTGGAGAGCGTGGATGAATCAAAGGCCATCAACTCGGTGAAGCATGCCATCGTGATGGCCGGAAGCGGCATGTGCACCGGCGGCAGGATAGTTCATCACCTCAAGAACAATCTTTACAGGGATGACGCCCATGTCGTTTTTGTGGGATACCAGGCGCGAGGGACGCTCGGGCGCAGACTTGTGGAAGGCGCAAAATCCGTACGTGTTGCCGGAGAAGAAATCGCCGTCAACGCGACGCTGCACACGATCAACGGCTTTTCCGCCCACGCCGACAGGAGGGATTTGCTGGCCTGGGCCGAAAACTTCCGGACGAATCCGACCTTTTTCGTCACCCACGGTGAAGAAGAGGCTGCCGGAGCCCTCGCGGACGCCCTGCAGGAGAAGGGCTTCAACGCCGTTATCCCCTCCCTCGGGCAGGAGTTCGAGCTGAAACCGAGTCGTGAGGCCGTTGCGGCCGGAACCGTCCGTTCGAGCAGTCGTGGGGCCGGAAAGGCAGCTGACGGTGAAGCGGCTCTCTCCGAGATTTCCCTCATGGCGTCACTCCTGAAAGACAAGAAAGACGTCAACAGGGAAGAGTACGTGGCCCTCCTGTCGTCGGCACGGACCCTTCTTGAGATCGTGAGAGACAGGATAGAGGAAACAGGCAGTGGGGGAACGGCGCTCTAGGACGTTCCTGCAGCGGCCTTGAAGGTTTTTCCAGAGAGGGAACGTGATAGAATAAACGCCATGTTTTACGTTTGAAACGTGCGGGAATACATGTGTCAATCGATGGGTGATGACGAGATGAAGGTGTGGAAATACAAGAGGGGAAGGGACCTCCTCGACTTCATCATGCTGCCCCTTCCCATTGTCCTCATCGGCGGTCTGGTAGCCGGCTGGACGATGGTGCCCTTTCTGATTCCGCCCATCTGTGCGTCGGTGTGGAATCTGGAAGACCGTTTCAAAAGGAGGTTCCTCCATGCGTAAAAATTTGTGTTTCTGGCTGACTGTCATTGTCGCCGCTTCTGTGATTGCCGGTGGTTTTCTTTTCTTCGGCCGTAAGCCTGTTACGGAGACCGTCACGGAGGCTTTGCCCCTCGTGAGTGAAGGTGTCCCCCATGCCTTGCTGACGGTTCAGGGGAACCGGATCAAGACCAGGCTTCCCGAAACGCTGGCCGAGGAAGCTTCCCCCCGGGCCAGACCCTATGTTCACCTGATGGAGGGAATGATACTGCCGTTGGCCGGGCTTTCGGAGGAGGCGGCACTCCTTGCCACCTGGGCCGAACAGGGAAACAGGGCCGATTTGTACGGTGTATTCCGTTTTTCAAGGGAGAACGTATCGATGCTCTCCTCGGGGAAAATTCCCGATGAATGGAAGGAGGTTCTTCCCGAAGCCTCGGTGGAAAGAGCCGGTAAAAAGGGCCGGTATCGCCTGGTAACAGCTGCCGACGCGCCCGCAATGTATCTGGAGACGGTGGATCGACTGGTGTTGCTCTCCTTGTACGAAAGCGGTCTCGAAAGGATGCGTGAGGCTCTGAAAAACCCCGAGATGCGGGCGAAAGTTTTCTGGACGTTGGAAACGGACTGGCCGGGGCATATGTATCTGCATGATGGTGGCTCCCTTGCAGCATCTGCAGCGATGCAAGGACATGACGTCGGCAACGACCCAGTCAAAATAGAAATGGCCTGGCGACAAAAAACCGGGGAGGGGCTGCTCGCCTGGACGGTTTCCGGGTTGGAAGGCTGGATCCCTGATACAATCAGAAACAACCTTTCGGGGTATGGCTGGTCCGAAAAACTGTTTGTTCCCGACCCGCTCATAGCGGCGACGGGTTTCAACCTGCCCCGGGGATTTTCAACGGCACGTGAAATATCCGCGGAATTGCCTGAAGCGGCGGAAGCTCTTGGTGTAAGGACCGAACTGCTGGAAAAAGTTCTTGAGGGACCTCTCATCGTCGCCGTCGGCGGGCAGAGCCGGTTCCTCATGATGAACCTCCCGGGTTTCCTCGTCGAAATGCCCGACAGAGGCGCTCCGGGAATGGAACTTGTCGAACGGATATGGGACAGGAACTGGATGCGTCTTTCCCTGACCCCGAAACCGCTGGAAGGATTCAAGGCGGGCGGGAGCCTGTCCGTTCCCCTGACCGTTGTCGGCGCAGCTTCGGAAGACCTGGCGGTCCTGGGAGCCATGGATGAATCAGGTCTGAAAAAGCGTGTTCCCCTGCGGGAAGCCGTCGATTTGCCCGAAAGCGCCCTCGGGTGGGTGTATGTGGACTTCCCGAAGGCGGCCGATGCCATGGAAAACATCGCCAGAGCCGGGTCACTGGCGCAAAGGGTCGGGCTTTCAGGAGGAGATGATCTGGAAAACATCGCCACTGCGGCCGAGGAACTCCGGAGGCTCGGAAAGCTCATGATTGTCATCGAAGATTACAAAAACGGCCGTATCAGTTGGGAACAACCCCCCCAGGCCGAAGAATAGGCGAAGGCCTGGACTTCAATAAATTTTCAGCAATGCGGGGAGGAACGTGAAATGCCTGAAAACGCCCTTACCATTCTCGAGGAAAGAGGCTGCGTCGAATGGTGCAGCAGCCCTGTTGAATTGGCGGCGGTGTTCGAAGAGGAAATGGTCACCGGATACGTCGGTTTCGATCCAACGGCGGACAGCCTTCACGTGGGACACCTCATCCCGATCATGGGGCTCTCCTGGATGCAGCGACTCGGTCACAGGCCGATTGCAATCGCGGGCTGCGGAACGGGCCTCATAGGGGATCCTTCGGGAAAAAGCAAGGAACGGAACCTGTTGACCCTTGAACAGGTCGAGAAGAACATGGAAACCGTGAAAGAACAGTTCAGGCAGTTTCTCGATTTCGACTGCGGAGCCAATTCGGCAATGATCATCAACAACTATGATTGGCTTGGCAAGCTGTCGTTCATCGATTTTCTGAGGGATACGGGAAAGCATTTTTCGGTGAATTACATGATCGGTCGTGAATACGTCCGAAGCCGGCTCGAGGATCCGGAAAAATCCATCTCCTACACGGAGTTTTCCTACATGCTCATGCAGGCCTACGATTTCTATCATCTGTTCAAGGAAATCGGCTGTAAGTTGCAGATGGGCGGCAACGACCAGCAGGGGAACATCATCGCCGGCATCGACCTCATCAGGAAAAAGACCGGGGGCCAGGCCTTCGGCGTCACCTATCCGCTGCTTTTGACAGCCACGGGGCAAAAGTTCGGCAAGACCGAAGAGGGGACGGTTTGGCTTTCTCCGGAAAAAACGTCTCCATACAAGTTCTATCAGTTCTGGATCAATGCCGATGACAGGGATGTTGAGAAGTTCCTGAAGCTTTTCACCTTCCATCCCCTGCCTGATATCGCTTCCCTTGTCGAAAGGCACCAAAAGGCGCCTGCCGGGCGGGAAGCCCAAAGGGTGCTTGCCTGGGAGGTGACTTCGGCGGTACACGGGATCAAGGCGGCGACCAGGGCAAAAAGGGCAAGCGAAATCCTTTTTGGAGGCGTTTTCGACCCCTCTGAACTGGATAGCGAGATGCTCCCGGTTTTGCGGGAGGAAGTACCCTCGGGACGTATGGACGGTGATCCCGAAAACGTTGTGGAAGCCCTGGTGGGAAGCGGAGCCTGTAAAAGCAAGGGTGAAGCGCGCCGGCTGATACGCGGAGGGGGCGTGATGCTGAACGGCAGGAAAGTTGAATCCGAAGATGCTTCGCTGGGGGCCGAGGACTTTCTCGAAGACAGGTTCCTTTTCTTCAGGCTTGGGAAAAAACGCTTCCACATAGCGGAAAGACCCCGTTCCTGAACTGACGGGTCGAAAGACATCGCAACCGGCATGATGCATGAAAGGCGGTGATTCGCTCTGGCATGGCAATGCAGGGTTCTTGAAGGCCTCCGGCGGATGCTTGCTCCAGGAATCCGTGCCGGGGCCGTGGCGGGCGTGCTTTCCGTTCTTCTTGCGGCATACGGCCCCCGAAGGAAAGTGGCTCTCGGGAATATGGCCGTGGCGTTCCCCACATGGAGTCCGTCACGGCGGAAAAAGACATTGCGTCAGACGTATCGGCATTTCGCCTGGATATTAGTGGAATACCTCACCGCGATGAATGAGCCGTCTTCGGTTCTCGAATGGTTTGT
The DNA here is from genome assembly GCA_964515395.1 of uncultured Synergistaceae bacterium. Lineage (GTDB taxonomy): Bacteria > Synergistota > Synergistia > Synergistales > Thermovirgaceae > UBA1876. The sequence continues at coordinate 19,673 of CAZERC010000006.1, forward strand.
GGAAACCGAGGGCAAGCATTACCTTGACGAGGCTGCGGAGAAAAAGCAGGGAGCTGTCCTGCTGTTCGGTCATTTTGGCAATTGGGAACTCCTGGGGGGCTGGCTGGCCTTTTCAGGCTATCCCATCGATGCCGTCATCCGCGAGCCCGATGACCCCGAATTGCGGAATCTGATGCAATCTTACCGGCATACCATGGGCATGGGGACCATCGGCAAGAAATCATTGCGTGAACCCCTGAAACGGTTGAAACAGGGACGATTCGTTGGAATAGCCGGAGACCAGCACTGGGGCGACATGGGAATTGAAGTCCCTTTTTTCGACCGCCCCTGCAGTACGGCTTCGGGGCCTGCAGCCTACGCGCTGCTTTCCGGGGCACCGCTCATTCCCATAGCGGCGTATCGGCTTGGCCCATTTCGATACCGGTTCGAAGCGCAAAAGCCCGTCGATGTTCCCGCGTCCGGCTCCCGGGACGACAAAATCCGGGGAATGACCATGGAATCAAACAAGGCCCTGGAAAGAATGATACGCCGGGCACCCGAGCAATGGCTCTGGATGCACCGGCGATGGAGAGAGTAGCGGGTTACTTTTCGGAAAAGAGTTTTCCCGCTGCCGCGTAGTTTTCCCTTGCCGTTTCCGACAGGATAATCCTCACCTGCTCGGGTTTCACGTCGAGACTCTCGCAGACGGCCTGAGTGACCTTTTCCACGAGTTTCTTCTTTTTCTCCTTGTCACGTCCTTCCAAGAGGTGAATCTGGAGAATAGGCATTCTTTCACATCCTTTTTGCGTGGTTTCGGCACCGCTCAAGCTACTTGCCGATGCAAAAGTTGCTGAAAACGGCATCGAGCAGGGAATCATCGGCAGCGATACCGAGGATCCGTTCCAGGTTTTTTCGTGCATCTGAAAGTCCCGAGGCAGCGGCATCCTCGCCGAGTGAGCCCTCCAGCGCATGGGCGGAATGGGCCAGAGCCTGCCTGGCAAGGTGAAGTTCCTCGAGCTGTCGGGCCGTGGTGTTCAGCCCTTCATCGAGGGTTCCGCTGCCGGCAAAAAGCGAGACCATGTCGTCCTTGAGTTCTTCCACGCCTGTTCCCGTTTCGGCGGAGATGATCCTGACCGTGCTGTCAGGCAGCAGGGAGAGGACATCATCTTTTGTGACCGTCAACGGAAGGTCCGCCTTGTTGATTGCGACAATATGGGGCTTGTCGGCGAGGTGGGAGGCGATTTCCCTGTCTTCGTCACGAAGGGGTTCGTTCCCGTCGATAACCCAGACCCTCACATCGGCTTCCCTGAGAGCGGTGTGAGCACGTTCCACGCCGATGGCTTCCACTTCGTCTGAAGGACGGCGGATTCCTGCGGTATCGACAAGGCGAAGAGGAACTCCCTTGTGGGTGAGGACTTCTTCGATAAGATCCCTTGTCGTTCCGGGAATCGACGTGACAATGGCCCTGGCTTCCGTGAGGAAAGCGTTCAGCAGGGAGGATTTTCCGACATTGGGACGGCCGACAAGGGCGACACGGATCCCCTCCCGGAGAAGATTGCCGCTTTTGGCACGGGCGATGAGATTTGAAAGGTCAAGGCTGATTTCCTCAAGCATGTCCATGGCCCGGGCGGTCGCAAGAGGAGGGATGTCCTCTTCGGGGAAATCGAGGCCGGCCTCGATGAGAATGCTCAGGTTCATGAGCTTGTCATAGACTTCTTTCACCCGGTTCGAAAACTCTCCGGAAAGGCTTCTTGTCGCCGCCTTGAGGGCTTCTGCACTTCGGGCCCGAATAATGCCGATGACTGATTCCGCCTGAGCAAGGTCGATACGCCCGTTCAAAAAGGCCCGCCTGGTGAATTCTCCCGGTTCGGCCATCCTGGCGCCTGCCGAAAGGACCTCTTCCAGACACCTTTTTGCAACCAGGGACCCTCCGTGACAATGGATTTCTGTGACTTCCTCTCCCGTGTAACTTCGGGGTGCCTGGAACCAGACAACAAGGGCTTCGTCGATGGCTTCTCCGTTGGCATCGACGATACGACCGTAATTCATGTGCCTCGGGGGTGCCTCCGACAGGGGGCGTCCGCTTCGGAAAATCCCGTTCACGAGATCCCGGGAACCTGTTCCCGAAACCTTGACGACACCGATTCCGGCTTCGCCCCAGGCTGTTGCGACTGCGGCAATGATGTCCGTTTCCATTTCAGACCTCCCGGCTGCTGTTTTTTCAACAGCCCCTGCAAAAGGATGGTTTCCTTGACAAGCACGGGATGAAGAGAAAAGCGGGAGAACCGCCGGTACGGATTCTCCCGCTTTCTCCCGTCCTGTGCAAGGTTTTCGAAAACAGTCCGGTTACGTCAGTTCCCGGATGGCGTCGCCAAGCCTGGATATCCCTTCTTCCGTTTGTTCGGGCGACGCAAAGGTGAAACACATCCTGAAATTGTGTGCTCCGCCTCCATTCGGGTAGAAGGGCTCGCCAAGTACGAAGGCGACTTTCTTTTCTATGGCCTTGTCGAAAAGCTCCTTGGCCTGGATGTTCGGTGTTTCAAGCCAGTAGAAGAACCCGCCCTTGGGCGTCTGGTACCTGACCTGATCCTGCGGAAGATAGGTCCTGAAAGCTTCTTCCATGGCGTCCCGTTTCTTTCGGTAATGATCGACAATCTTGGGAAGGGAGGCGTCAAGATGTCCGAGCCTGCAGTATTCGTAGACCATGGCCTGCGCCACGACGCTGGAGCAGACATCGACACCCTGTTTGAAGACGGCCATTTTCCTGATGAGTCCGGAGTCTCCGACGCACCAGGCGACACGGGTTCCGGGCGCGAGTATCTTGGAGAAACTGCAGGCGAAAAGCACCCGGCCGGTGGTATCCATGGAGTAAATCGTCGGCGGATCCTCTCCGTCGAACCTGACATATCCGTAGGGGTCGTCTTCGAGGATGACGAGATTGTGCTCCTCGGCGATTTCGAGGAGCTTTTTCCTGCGTTCCACCGAAAGATCGCAGCCCAGGGGATTGTGGAAATTGACAATGGTGTAGATAAACTTGACCTTTTTCCCCTGTTTGTTGGCCTTTTCGATGATTTCCGGCAGAAGTTCGACCTTCATGCCGTTCTCGTCGCAGGGGACAGTCAAAAATTCCGCTCCATGATTGTACATGGTAAGGGTTGCACCGACGAATGTGGGTTCCTCGCAAATGATGCAATCACCCTTGTCGATGAGAGCCCAGCACAAGAGATCCACGATCTGTGTCGAGCCTGTGGTGATGAGCATTTCCTTCGGATCAGGAGTGCGGCCCATGCGGGGAGCCGTCCATTCGCAGAGGAATTCCTTCAGTGGCTGGTATCCTTCTGTGGTGCCGTACTGGAGGACATCCTTGCCTTCCCGATCGAAAATGCCCGCTGCCTCCTTGAATTGACTGACCGGGAAAATTTCAGGGTCCGGCATGCCGCCGGCGAAGCTGATCATCCCCGGCTGTCGGATGACATGAAGCATTTCACGAATGGGTGAAGGCTTCATGTTGCGGGTTGCCTCACTATACAGGGGCTCCAGGAACGAACTCATAAATACATCCCTCCAAAGTGTGTTTCTCTGCTTTTCCTCTCCTCTGTATTGTTTCCTTAATACGGGCTTGTCGTGAGCAGAGTAATGGGCCCGCCTTTCTCCATGAGGCACCTTCGTGCGAGAGGAATTCTTCGCTGTTTCAATTCCTCGAAGCGGTGACAGCCTCGGTTTCCTTCCTGATGCGGATCAGGCGTCGTTCCGTCGGCGGATGGGAGTTGAATCCATTTGGAGAGGTCTTGAAACCGGCCTTTTTCATCCGCAACATGGAATTATAGAGGCCCCAGGGATCGTATCCGGCTTTTGTCGACAGTTTTATTCCATAGACGTCGGCTTCGATTTCCTGTTCACGACTGAAACCCGCTTCGGCAAGGGCCATGCCGACTCCGAAAGCACCACGGGCGAGGTCGCTCTCGTCTTTGACGGTCCTGTACAAAAGGTACCATAGAAGACTCCGGCCAACCATCTGGTTGAAATGACCGCTTTTAATATGGCCGATTTCATGGGCGAGGACTCCGGCGAGCTCGCTTCGGGTCTTCAAAGTGTCCAGGAGCCCGGTGGTGGCATGAACGGAATAGGTGTTGCCCTGGAAGGAGACCCAGGCGTTCGGTGCCTTTTCTTTTTCAATGTGGACGGCCCCTGCATTGGAAAGGCCTGCTGCGGATGTCAGTTTTGCCCAGACCTGGGGAACGGTGGAATTGTCGAGTCCCGCTTCCGCTGAAGCCACGGAAAAGACGAGCAGGCAGGCCAGCACTGTCAAAAGAGCCTTGGTTTTTTTCACGGGGTTCACCCCCCCTATATGATTCTCTGACTCACGTCTATAGTATAGCAATTTGTGGTTTTTCGGCATCCGCCGAACTCCCGGTTTTTACCTTTTTCGGTAAATCGAGGCCCTTTTTCATCCTTGACCAGGGCAAACATCCGTGGTATACATAGCGCAACGTTTTTTGAAGGGTGGCGCTCAAGGATGTTCACGAGGCACAACGCCGTTGTTTTTGCGGGTGGACTGTCCGGCTCCGGATCCAGCTCTTGCGGTTTTTCAGCAAGGGTCTGCACTGATATGGAGTCCGGCTTCGATGAACATCTGACGTAACCCGCAGTCAGCCTTGAACCAGAAAAATCCCGAGGGGACCGGACTTGTTCCGGTCCCCTCGATTTTTTTGAAAGGGGGTTTCATTGTATGACGAAATACCTGTTTTCTCCCGGACCTGTTCCGCTTGATCCAGCCGTGCAGGCGGCGAATGCCGGGCCGGTGATAAGCCACAGAAGCAGGGAGTTTCCGGCGTTGCTTTTGAGACTCCAGAACAGGTTGCGGGATCTACTGCGTACATCAGGACCCGTGCCTGTTTTTCCGGGGTCCGGGACGGCGGCTTTGGAAGCTTTGGCCGTAAATTTCACCGGTCCGGGGACCACGGCGATTTCCTTTTCCTGCGGGGTGTTCGGGGAGCGTTTCAGGGAAATTGTCAGAAGACAGGGAGCCCGGATCATCCCCTTTGACGTCGATCCCGGAAGAGCCTGTTCTCCCGGTGACGTAGCCGAAGCCTGCAGCAGGTATCCCGAAGCGGATGTCCTCCTTCTGACCCACAACGAGACATCCACAGGGGTCCTCAATCCGCTTGAAGAGATTTGCGGGGCTCTGCCGGAGGAAAGGCCCTTCGTGCTGGTGGATGCCGTCAGTTCTCTCGGCATGGTCCCTCTGTACCCCGAAGAATGGGACATCGACGCCATCGCCTCCTGTTCGCAAAAAGGCCTCGGGGCTCCCCCAGGACTGGGAATCGTCAGGCTTTCCGAACGGGTCCGAAGTAGCCTGGAAAAAAGTGCTCCTCCTCGGACGGTGTTTTTTGATCTTGATGCATTGATTTCGGGGCTTGAAAAAGAGGAGCCTTCCGTCCCGTATACTCCGCCGGTTACAGTCATCCGGGCCCTGGATGCCGCGCTCGACGGGATGGCCAGGATGGGGTACGCAAGGCGGTTTGAGTCCGCAAGGCGGTTCGCCCGGGCGCTGTCCGAGGGGTTTTCCAGCATGGGGCTGAAACATTTTGTGCCGGAAGAGCAATTCCGTTCCCCCTGTGTCACCTCTGTGGAAATCCCGGGGAAACGTGCCGAAGAGGTGCGGGAGATCCTCCGGGATGACGGGATCGAGATAGCCGGTGGACAGGCCGGGCTGAATGGTCGCATTCTCAGGATCGGACATTTCACTGGCGAAGGGTGGCCTGAAGTCTGTCTTCTTCTGGGGTCCTTCTGGTCCGCCTGTAAAAGGGCGCAAATATCCGTTGAAGAGCCTGATTTAAGGAAATGTCTCGAGGTTTTCGGGAAGGAGGAAGCATGATGTGGGAAATCCTGGTTACCGAGCCGGTTCATGAATCCGGGTTGAAGATCCTCTCTTCCGATCCTTCCGTCAATCTGAAGCAGCGGATGGGGATGTCACGGGCGCAGCTTCTTGAAGCCGTCGCCGATGTACACGCCATGATCACCCGAAGCGGGACTCCCCTGGACGGTGAGGTCCTGGCCGCCGGGAAATACCTCAGGGCTGTGGCCAGGGCGGGAGTCGGCGTCGACAACATAGATCTCGCCGAAGCGAGCAGAAGGGGCATCGTCGTTATCAATGCACCGACGGGGAACACCCTTGCCGCGACGGAACACACCTTTGCGGTCATGCTGTCTGTCTGCAGAAAACTTCCCCAGGCACACCTCTCGCTGGTCGGCGGCCAATGGGAGAGGAAACGCTTCATCGGATCGCAATTGTCCGGGAAGAACCTGCTGATCGTGGGGTTGGGAAGGATCGGGAGCCGGGTGGCGGTCCGGGCGAAAGCATTCGGGATGAATGTTCTCGCCTTCGACCCCTATGTGTCCACGAAAAGGGCCGAGGAAATCGGGGTCTCTCTGGTACCGGACCTCGAGGGTGCCCTTGCGCTTGCTGATGTTGTCACTCTCCACACCCCGATGACGGAAGAAACCAGGCTCATGATCGATGAAAGAAGGCTTCGGGCCTTCAAGCCGGGGGCGGTTCTCGTCAATTGTGCGAGAGGCCGTCTCGTCGACGGTGATGCCTGTGCAGAGGCTCTTCGCGAGGGCCGTCTCGCGGGAGCGGGCTTTGATGTCTTTCCTTCCGAACCTCCCGAAAACCACCCCCTCTTTGCGGATGACCTTCGTGACCGGGTGGTTTTGACGCCTCACATCGGAGCCAACACCAGGGAGGCTCAGTCTGCCGTTTCGGAGATCGCGGCGTCGAATCTTCTTGCCGCCTTGAAGGATGAACCCTACGAACATGCGGTCAACCTTCCTTTCATGGAACACCGCCTTTCGCCGTCCAGGCGTCGTTTCCTGTCCCTTTCAAGAAAGATAGGAGCCTTTGCGGGCTCCATCATGGAGGCGGCTCCCGAGCGCATGACTCTCAACAGGAGAGGCGACATTTTCAATGATGAAAACATCATCTGTTTCGAAAACCCGTACAGGCACTCGGCCTATGCCGTCGCCGCCCTCAAGGGTGTCCTTGAAGTCCGCCACGGCCCGGAGACCAACTACATGTCGGCTCCTCTCATGGCTGCAGAACGGGGGCTGCAGGTAGAGGAAGGCAGGGGACCTTCATCGACCTATCACAATCTTGTTGAGCTGGAACTCGCGGGAGAGGGGAAGGCGGTGCAGATAACGGCGACCGTCACGGAAGAGGGGAAACACAGGGTTGTCAACATCAACGGGTACTGGATCGACTGTATTCCCGAAGGAAACCTGATCGTCTTCCAGAATCACGACAGGCCCGGCGTCATCGGCAAGGTAGGGTCCCTGCTCGGCGAGCTTGGAATCAATATTGCCAATTTCGCCCTGGGAAGGAAGAACGGCAGCGGTCTTGCCCTGGGCGTCCTGCAGGTGGACTCCGAGGTGCAGCCACCAGTACTTGAACGTCTCAGATCAGTGGGAGACCTGCTTTGGGCCGAAGCTGTCAGGCTCGAGGAAGGGCTTTAGCCATGCGTGTTTTTTTGATCCGTCATGGCCGGACCACATGGAACGCGCAGGGCCGTTTCCAGGGGTGCCGGGACATCCCCCTGGACGAAACGGGGCGGGCCCAGGCAAGGGCAATGGCCCTGCATGCGTCACGGATCCCTTTCTCCGCGGTCTGGTCGAGCCCGCTTGCCAGGGCGAGGGAGACCGCCGAAGCGCTTGCCCGAAAGACGGGGTTGGAAGTCTGCGAGCATGGCGGCTTGAGCGAGATATGCCATGGGAAGTGGGAAGGGCTGAAAGCGGAAGTCGTGGCGCGTCGATGGCCCAGGCTTTTCAGACTCTGGCATGAACGACCGGAAGAGGTCGTCATGCCTGCAGGGGAGTCACTAGAAGATGTTCAGGCCAGAACCATGAAAGCCATGGAAGACGTGACCTCCCGTGAAAGGGACCCCGTCGCCGTCGTAACCCATGACGCCGTCATCAAGGTCCTCCTGTGTGCCTGGCTGGGGCTCCCCCTTTCGGGATTCCGGCGGTTCGATCTGGCCAACGCCTCGATCACCGGCGTCAGGTTGAACGGGGATAATGCATCCCTTTTTCTGCTCGGTGATATCTCCTGGTCAAACACGCCCTACAGCCGTGAATTGCAGGCTTCCCTGTGACGGCAAAGTGGACAAGACGCGACTCGGGGGTGTATGTTCAAAAAGAGGGAATTCCGACCCCATGAACTTCTCCAGGAGGTGTTCGCCAATGGCCAGATCGCGGCTGGAAGTGCTCAAGTCGCTTGCGGTGGAAAACCAGACGAAAATGATTCTGCTCGTCATGGACGGGCTCGGCGGGTTGCCGGGCCCCAACGGGCTGACGGAACTCGAAAAGGCGGAAACGCCCAACCTTGACAGGCTCGCCGCATCGGGAGAAACAGGTCTTTTGGAAATTGTGGATACGGGGATAACGCCCGGGAGCGGACCGGGCCATCTCGGTCTTTTCGGGTACGATCCGCTGGAATTCTCCATCGGTCGGGGGATCCTTGAAGCTCTCGGCGTCGGGGCCGAGGTCGGGAAAGGAGACATCTGTGCCCGTGGCAATTTCGCCACCTGGAAGGAGCAGGATGTCATCGCCGACAGGCGTGCGGGTCGCATCGACACGGCTACCAGCGGCGAAATCGTCGAAAAGCTGTCGCACTCGATCACGGAAATCGACGGTGTCAAGATTCGTTTTTCCCCTGGACTTGAACATCGTTTTGTAGTTGTCCTCTCGGGCGAGGGCCTGTCCGAAAACGTTTCGGACGCCGACCCACAGATCGAAGGCAGGCCGATGAAGTGGGCCGAAGCCACGGCACCTGATGGACAAAAGACCGCCAAGACGGTCAACGCCCTGATTCGGGAGATCCGCAAGGTACTTTCAGGGGAAGACAAGGCGAACGGTTGCCTGCTCCGTGGGTTTTCAGGCGTTCCCGACATACCCAGGATGAACGACCTTTACGGGATCCATCCCCTGGCTGTCGCTTCCTACCCAATGTACAGGGGCCTTGCCAGGCTTGTGGGTATGGATGTGGCTGAAACGGCCCGGGACCTTGCGCACCTGGTGGAAATCGTGAAAGCCCAGTGGGACGCCTTCGATTACTTTTTCGTTCACGTCAAGTACACCGACAGCAGGGGTGAAGACGGGGATTTTGATGCCAAGGTTGATATCATCGAACAGGTTGACCGGGTGCTGCCCGATTTGCTCGAGCTTCGCCCGGAGGTGATCGCCGTTACGGGGGACCACAGCACGCCGGCGGTTCTTGCCTCCCATTCGTGGCATCCTTCACCGGTGATTCTCAATAGCTCCTTCGTCCGTCCCGACGGCAGCG
>CAZERC010000006.1:29088-62443 GCA_964515395.1 uncultured Synergistaceae bacterium
TGGCATCCTTCACCGGTGATTCTCAATAGCTCCTTCGTCCGTCCCGACGGCAGCGAAATATTCAGTGAAAGAGCCTGCGCCCGGGGGAGTCTCGGGATCATGCCGGCGTCGAAACTCATGGGACTCATGCTCGCCCATGCCCGTCGCCTTGCCAAATATGGCGCATGAGCGAACCTGGAGGTTTTGCCGTGAGCGAAGAAAAAAACATGACGACCCTGGAAATCAGGGCGCTTCCCCCTGGAGAAAAATTCAAGACCACGGCGGCCATCGTCTCCGCCAAGGCAAGGTACGACAAGAACCGTCGACTTTTCTGGGAGATGACCATCATGGATTCCGAGGGATCCCTGGATTCCAAGGTGTGGAGCGATGCAAAATGGTGGGACGCCAGAAGCGGTCAGAAGACGGCACTCGAACCTGGCAGGATGGACGTCCAGGGCGATCTTTTGAACAGCCCTGTCGGCGTTTTCGGGACGGTTACGGAATTCAGGGGCAGACCGCAGTATCAATTCAATGAAATTTATCTCCTTGACGAAAAAAGGTATCCCCTGTCGATGTTTCTTGAACGGTCTCCCGTTCCCCCGGAGGAGATGGAGCGGGAACTGCGGGAGATGATCGAAGGATGCCATGATCCAGTCAAAAGCTTTCTGCAGAAAGTCTTTGACGGGCCTTTCTGGGGAATGTTCCGTGAAGCACCTGCAGCTGTATCGCACCACCATGCCTACGTCCACGGTCTTCTGGAGCACACCCTTGCGGTGACCCGCGGTGCCAGGGCCCTGGCCGAGGCCTATAACCCCGGAGGGTTCGCCGTCGACATGGATGTCGTTACAGCAGGCGGGTTGCTGCACGATATCGGGAAGCTCGATGCATACTCGCTGGACCCTTTTCCAGGCATGACCGTTCAGGGTACGGTTATCGACCATATTCCTCTCGGGTACGCCCGGTTCGTGAAACTCGCCGAAGAATACGGTCTTGAAGAAGCAACGGCCCTGGCCATAGGGCACATACTCGTCAGTCATCACGGCAGGCGCGAGTATGGATCACCTGTTCTCCCGGCCACGCCTGAAGCCCTTATCGTTTCTTCGGCGGACGAACTGGATTTTGTCATGTACTGCTGGCAGGCTGCGCAGGAAAGCCCGGGCGGCGAGCCCGAGGTGTCGGAATATCATCCATCAGCGCAGAGACGCTTCTGGAAAAGGCCCGACAACAGGAATGAAAGGGAAAGAGGAAAGTGATATGGGACAGGTTTTCGAAATCGACAGGCATCAAAACGGAAGACGTCTTGACAAGATTCTGAGAAGCAAATGGCCCGATCTCCCGCTCGGGGCAATGATGAAATTTTTTCGGAAGAAGCGGGTACGCCTGGATGGAAGGCCCGCTCAGTTCAACGATCGCGTGGCTGCCGGACAGACCGTGACGGTCCCATGGGATGATCCCGCGAAGGAAGGGAAACCGGAATTTTCGGAAGGGTCCGGCTCCTCACCGACGATAGAGATCATCTATGCCGACAGTGAAATCTGCATGGTGAACAAACCCTGGAACCTCCTGACACAACCCGTGGAAGCCGGGGACGACTCAGCCGTAAGGCGCGTCGCCGGGACTCTTGAATGGAAAGATCGCGAGTTTCTTCCCACGGCGGCTCACCGGCTGGACCGAAACACCTCGGGTGTCCTTGCCGTGGCACTGACGGGACCTGCCTTGAGGGAGCTTCACCGGATGTGGCGGGAAAAGGACATGCGAAAATACTATCTTGCTCTCGTGGCCGGGCGAACCGAAGAGGAAGGAGTCATCCGGAGAAGGCTTGAAAAGGATACTTCCAGAAATGTTGTCTCCACCGTTGAATCGGGCGGCAAATACTCCGAGACACGTTTCTCGCGTCTGGAAACGGATGGTCAAGTGTCCCTCCTTTCCCTGGAGCTCGTGACAGGGAGGCCGCACCAGGCGAGGGTACACCTGGCCGAAATGGGCCATCCCCTCATCGGGGATGTCAAATACGGAGACCGTGAGAAAAACGTCGAATGGAAACGTTTTGGCGTCAGTCGGCCCTTGCTGCACGCGAGGCGGATCGTCTTTCCCAGGGAGGCACCGTCTCCTTTGCAGCATCTTGGAGGAAAGTCCTTTACGGCCGTTCCACCGGATGATTTTCTTTCCGTTCTCTCCTCCAGAGGTTGGAATTTATACGGTTGTGGGGTATAATCAACCATATAAAACAAATACCATTCCCTTGGAGGGTAAATAATGAAAGAACTGACACTGCAAATTTCGGACAAGGCCCGGGAAAAGATTGAAAATGAGGGAAAAGAGGGATATGTGATCGTCAGACGGCTTGGATCCGGCTGAGGCGCAAGGACGGCTGCTCTCGTCGAGAGCGGCAAACCTTCTGCAAAAAGCGGCTACATTGGGGTGCAGGATGGAGACATCACCATATGGGTTCCGGAGGAACTCTCATTCCCCGATAATGTTGTTCGGGTTGAACACAGGGGTTTTCTGTGGAACACATATCTGGAAGCCGTTACGGATGCATTGCCGAGAGGCGGCTGCGCCGTCTGAACGACAAGAAGCAAGAAGATTTCGAAAAAGGGCGGGAGAATCGATTCTCCCGCCCTTTTTTCCGTTTTCGGGAAACATGGCCCTTGACAAGTTTATTTTTTCACATATAGTAGGAGAAGAGCTTTCTGGTTACCGTCGAATTAAGATATGAAATATAATATAACAATATTTTAACAGTTAATATCCTGTGCGGACGCACAGGCTTAGTTATCAGGGGGTGGCTATAGTTATGGGAAAGCGTACTTCAGAAAACGTCCTTCTTGACACGGCTCTTGAGAACTTCTACGGAGCAGCGGAGGAATTGGGACTTGATGACGGACTTATCGAGATCCTGGGGAATTCGGAGCGCAGGGTCAGCGTCTCCATCCCCGTGACCATGGACGATGGCACCGTCAAGGTTTTCAATGGGTACAGGGTGCAGCATTCCACAGCCCTCGGTCCTGCAAAGGGCGGTATCCGGTTCCATCCTGACGTGACCCAGGAAGAATGTGAAGCTCTCGCGATGTTGATGACCTGGAAATGTTCGTTGGCAGGGATTCCCTACGGCGGCGGAAAAGGCGGCGTGGAATGCAATCCGCTCGACATGTCGAAAGGTGAAAAGGAACGTGTGGCGAGGACGCTGGCCGCACGGCTTGAGCCCGTTATCGGCTCCTGGACCGACGTTCCCGCTCCTGATGTGAATACCGGCGGTCAGGAAATGGTCTGGTTCATGGATACCATCAGCAAGATGCGCGGGCATCTTGAGCCGGGCGTTTTCACCGGGAAACCGGTGACCCTCTGGGGTTCCCAGGGCAGAACGGAAGCGACGGGACTTGGTGTGGCCACCTGCGCTCTCGAGTTGCTGAAAGTTCTCGGGGAAAATGTTGAAGAAACTACGGTCACCATCCAGGGATTTGGAAATGTCGGCACCTTTGCGGCCCTGACCCTTCAGGAAGCCGGTGCAAAGGTCATCGCCATAAGTGACATCACGGGGACCTATTACTGCAAGGATGGAATCGATGTCCAGAAAGCTTTCGAGCACGTCAACGAACAGCCCCAGAAACTTCTCGAAGGATACAGGCAGCCCGGGTTGGAAAAGCTCGATGGTGAAGAGCTGCTTTTCCTTGAGACCGACGTGTTCATTCCGGCGGCCCTCGAGGGAGCTGTCCACAAGGGCAATGCCGACAAGGTGAAAGCCAAATACATTGTAGAAGCCGCCAACGGGCCGGTTACACCCGAAGCCGATGCGATTCTCAAGGACAAGAACGTCCTGATCGTGCCGGACTTTCTGGCCAATTCCGGTGGTGTTATAGGCTCCTACTTTGAATGGGCCCAGAACCTCAGCGGATTCTTCTGGTCCCGGGAGGAGTACAACGAGAGACTGCTCCGCATCATGAGAGACAATTTCCAGCGCGTCTGGGAGTTCAGTGACGAACGGGGCGTCAACCTGAGGCGTGGCGCTTTCATGGCGGCCATAATGCGAGTGGCCGATGTCGTGAGAATGCGGGGAGTCTTCCTTTAGGAACCGGGATTTTCTGATCAGCAGATAATGTAAGGCAAGTCGAAGGACCGCCCTCAGGGGCGGTCCTTTTTTTTCAATTTTGTGAAACGAAACAAGAAAAGGTTGGGTCAGAATGGTTAAATGTTCACAAATAGAACGATCTGTACGAATCACTAGTTAGGTTTTATAATTGAAATGCCTTCCGGTAACGCTTCAGAACAGGGAACAGCTGGAAGGAGTTTCCGGTTCCATATCATATCAATCCGCGTCGGCGAAACTTTGAGCAAAACGATGTCCCTTCTTTTGGAAAAGCGTTACCGATCGAGAGTAAAAGACGCGGAGGACGCGGATTTTTCCCGGAAGCGGGAAATTCTTCGACAAAAAGGGGGGAAAAGCACCGTTTCGATCAAATCGATGCCCTGTTCTGGAAGACCCAAAAGGAGGATGCTGTGATGGAGAAACTGAACCCCCATGAAATGTTTGTCAAACAGCTTGAGGAAGCGGCGCCGTACATTACCGCGGAACCCGAGTATATGGAGATTCTGAAACAGCCGAAGGAAGTTCTTGAAATCACCATTCCTCTCAGGCTGGACGATGGTTCTGTCAAGTTATGCAAAGCCTGGAGAAGCCATCATAACAACGCGCTCGGACCTTATAAGGGCGGCGTGAGGTATCACCCCAAGGTCAACAGGGATGAAGTCGTGGCGTTGTCTTCGTGGATGTCCATCAAAACGGCTACGGCGAATCTTCCCTACGGCGGCGGGAAAGGAGGCGTGGCCGTCAATGCGAAGGAACTCACCAAGGGCGAACTGGAACGATTGAGCCGGGCTTTTGCGCTGGGAATGAGCCGTTTTGTGGGAACGGACCTCGATATTCCCGCACCCGACGTCTACACGAATCCGCAGGTCATGGCCTGGTTTGTCGACACTTTTGAAAAGGTTCAGGGCAGGAGCGAACCATCGGTGTACACAGGCAAACCAGTGGCAGTCGGGGGTTCCCTGGGTCGCGGCGATGCCACCTCCCGGGGTGGTATCTATGTGCTGAGGGAGACCTTGAGGGAACTCGGGCTTTTGGACAAACCCTTGACGGCGGCCGTCCAGGGCTTTGGAAACGTCGGAAGCCATGCCCATGAACTTGCAAGTATCCTTGGTCTCAAGGTTGTCGCCGTTTCGGACAGCCGCGGCGGCTCGTACTGTGAGAAGGGCATCGATTACGCGTATGCGTCTGACCACAAGAGGGAAAACGGAACGGTCAAAGGGATGCCCGACATGGACGTCGTCACCAATGAGGAACTGCTGGAACTCGATGTGGATGTTCTCATCCCCTCGGCTCTTGAAGGAGTCATAACGGAACAGAATGCTGACAAGGTCAAGGCGAAAGTCGTCCTGGAGCTGGCAAACGGCCCGACAACACCGGAGGGTGAAGCGATTCTCACCGACAATGGCGTGCTTGTTGTTCCCGATGTCCTCGCCAATTCCGGGGGGGTAACGGTCAGCTGTTTCGAGTGGATTCAGGGCAGGACAGGTGATTTCTGGACAATCGAAAAGGTTCAAGAGAAGCTCGACGAAAAGCTGACCATGGCCTTTAAGGCCATTTGGGCGATCAAGACGGAACAAAACATTCGTTTCCGCCAGGCTGCCTATGTGCGTGCCGTAGACAGCATTATTACAGCCATGCGGTTCAGGGGCATCTGGCCATAAAAGAAGGTTTCATCAACAAAACGGTCTGGTGAAAGAAAAGAGGGGCGCCTTAAGGCGCCCCTCTTTGTATTCCTTAGGACCGGTTTTTTCGGGAGGAAGATGTCATTTGCGGCAAACGATGCCTTCTTCGGTTTCACCGTCGAGGAAGACAGAAAATTCACCCTTGTAGATGCGGATAACGTCTTCCGATCCTTTGTCGTGAGGTGTGTTCTCGAACCATTCCCTGTTGTAGATATCGAACGGCTCGCCGGCGAAGACGGGCAGGTAAAGTATACCGTCGACATCGAGGTCAAGAAAGAAGTGGGTTCCGTATGAGAGCTCCGGTGTGTAGTGTCTCTCGACGATACCCAGTTCGACCAGACAGCCGCAGTTGCAAATTTCGTTGTATTCCACCGGGACTCCGAGGTCGGGGTTGGCGCTGCCCCAGCGGCCAGGTCCGACAAGAACGTAATTGGTGCCCTTGAGCTTCTGATTGACCTGCCCGAGGGCTCTGGCAACCTTGTAGTGGTCCGCTTTGAGTCCGTATTGGAAGGGGTCGACGTAGACGAGGTAGGGCGTTTTTTCGATGACACCGTTGCACACCATTCTCGAGCCTTTCAGGAGGATCTTGTCTTTGGGTACTTCGGGAAGCTCTACTGTGGACATTTCCTCGTAGGAAGAAAGGGGTCTGAGCTGGACAAGGCTCATTTTCTTTTCCTGGGTTTCGTAGGTGAATTCCATGTCGACTGGAACCCCCATGCAAGACTCGTAGTGTTTCGAGATGCGCCGGGCCGTTTCAAGAAAGTGGGGGCATCTTGTGGGGACGTCGGAGAAGGAGAAGACCGGAATGGTCCTCACCATGGGGCGTGATCCGGCCCAGTACAATGTATTGTCTCCGTAAAGTTCAATGAAGGCCGTGGCCATCTTGTGATGTTTCATGACAAACTTGAACATGCTTTTGAGTTCTGCCGAAACGAAGGCGCCGAAGCGGCGATCCATATAGTCGAAGTGCTCCTGGCTGTATTGGGCCACGTCTCTGGCAAGGGTGCCCTCCGACCTGAGGTTCGGATTGGACAGGTACATGAGGCGGGCGTGGGATCTGTCAACCGTTCTCGTTCCCAGACCAAAACAGAAACGGATAACTCCGTCTTCTTTCTTGACTCTCGGTGAAGGTCTGCGGTACACCTTGGAGAAAATCGTCCCCGCGAGTTCCGGATAGTAATAATCCTCGTGTTTTCTGCCCATCAGCGGTTGAACCAGTACGGCCATTGCCTCATCCCTGTCGGTGTAGCCGTGTTTCGCGCGGTAGGCTCGTGCCGCCGGATTGTACAGGGAAGCCCAGACGGCCTTGATGCCGTCGGCAAGTTCTCTTCGTCTCCATGACCTGTCGAAAACGTTGGCGGCAAAACTGGTGAAGTACTTTCCGGCAAAGGACAGGAGGTGAGAGTCCTCAAGCATGGAGCTCGAGCGGATGGCCATGGGAGTTTCCCAGAAGGCATCGAGGATCTTGTCCAGCTCAGGAACCAGCGAGGCCCGTAGGGTTCCCGTGGAGAAGGCCCTGTTGATTTTCTCCAGGTCGGGCTCGTCGTAGATCCATTCCATGTTGTTGTCACTGATGAAGTCATAAAATATTTCAGTGGTGACAACATAGGTCCGGAAAGGAAGTTCCACGTCTTTTTCCAACTCCGTCCCGACGAGGTTTTCAAAGGCGAACGCCAGCCCCTTGCCCTTGCCGCCGATGTTTCCGTCTCCGATCAGCCAGCCACGTTCCTTGTACCGGGGTTTTCCGTCGAAGTCCTTGTAGGGTATCCACATCTCGTTCCGTGCCATTCCGATTCTCCTCTCTTTGATTCTCGGACTTTGCGAAAAGCCTGCGTGTCGGAGAGTTTCAGGGATTCAAACGATAAATGGTCCTGGGGAAGGGGATGGCCTCCCTGATATGGTGAAGACCGCAGATCCAGCTGACGAGGCGTTCGATCCCGAGGCCGAACCCGCTGTGGATAAATGTGCCGTAACGCCTCAGGTCGAGATACCACTCGTAGGAATCCTCGGGAAGTCCTTCCTCTCGGATCCTCGAGAGCAGGAGATCGTAATCGTCCTCTCGCTGGGATCCTCCGATGATCTCGCCGTACCCTTCCGGCGCCAGGAGGTCGTCGCAGAGAACGAGATCATCCCGGTCTGGATGCTGTTTCATGTAGAAGGCCTTGACCTTTTTCGGATAGCATTCGACGAAGACAGGCTTGTCGAACTGTTGTGTCAGGACCGTCTCATCATCGCCGCCCAGGTCCGTGCCATATTCTATGGTGCTTCCGAGATCCTGCAGGATTTTGACGGCTTCGTCGTAGCTGATCCTGTAAAAGGGAGGACGAATCCTTTGCAGGGGTTCCGCATCCCTTTCCAGGGCCTTGAGTTCCATCCCGCAGTTCTCGAGAACATTTCCGACAATGGCGGATACGAGGTTTTCCTGGAGCTTGAGGTTGTCCTCGTGATCATAAAAGGCCACTTCCGGCTCGAGCATCCAGAATTCCGTCAGATGTCGGCGGGTCTTGGATTTTTCCGCCCTGAATGTGGGGCCGAAGGTATAGACCTTGCCGAATGCGGCGGCAGCCGCTTCCGCATAAAGCTGGCCTGTCTGGGCCAGGTAAGCCGTTCCTTCATCGAAATACGGGACTTCGAAGAGTCCCGAGGCTCCTTCACCGACGGATCCCGTGAGGATCGGACTGTCGGCGAGCAGGAACCCCTCACTGTGGAGATATTGCCGGGCCGCCCAGATGACCTGGTCCCTGATTCTCATGACGGCCTGCTGACGCTGGCTTCGCAACCACAGATGCCGGTTGTCCAGCAGAAAATCGATACCGTGCTCTTTTTTCCCGATGGGATACTCCTGTTGCGGGTTGTGGAAAACCTTCAAGTCCGTGGCTGTCAGCTCGTATCCCGAGGGAGCCCTGGCATCGCTTTTCACGATACCCGACACCTCGACGCAGGCTTCCAGCCAGAGCCCTTTCGCTTCCAGGAACGTCTCCTCCGGCACGTCCGCCTTGGCCATGACGGCCTGTACGAATCCCGTTCCGTCACGAAGCTGGAGAAAGTGGATTTTTCCGGAACTTCGTTTGTTGTACATCCATCCCTTGATGACGACCTCCCGGCCTTCGTGCTCCGAGAGATTTCTGATTTCGACCCACGGTATCGACATGGAAGACCCCCTTCATGGATTCAAGACGTTATCATCACCTGTCTTTATGTATGATACACTAACACAGTTACAGACGCTCTACGTACAGCTTTCCCTGCACGAAACACACATATCCCTGACAAAGGCCCGAATTGTCTGTTGAGCCGGAAGGAGATTCGATGATGGAGCACACCCCATCGGCACTTGGATATTTGCGGGACGCCCTGACGGGCGACGCTGAAACGATGATGGACCAGATCGTGGCCTGGAGAAGGGAATTCCATCAGTTCCCCGAACTCGCCTACGAGGAAAACATCACGGCCTCACGGGTTGCGACGGCCCTCGAGGCAATGCCTGACATGGAAGTCGTGAGGGGCCTTGGCACACCGACATCGGTTCTCGGCATTCTCCGGAAGGACATACAAAAACCGGCCCTTGTACTGAGGGCCGACATGGATGCTCTTGCTGTCCAGGAAGAAACGGATATTTCCTTCGCGTCGTGTTTCCCGGGACTGATGCATGCCTGCGGGCACGACGCCCATATGGCGTCCCTTCTGGGAGCGGCGGGGATACTTTCAGCACGGGCCGGTGAACTCGAGCGGCCCGTGTTTTTTTTGTTTCAGCCTGCTGAAGAAGGCAAGGGCGGCGCCAAAAAAATCATCGAAGGAGGGCTGTTCACCTCTTACGATGTCGGCAGGATGGTGGGTTTGCATTTTTGGCCAATGATCCCTCACGGTCAGCTGCGAACGAAAGCCGAAACAGTAACTGCCCTGTCGGACCGGATTCACGTGGTCATTGAGGGATCGGGCGCTCATGCGGCTGCCCCTCACCTCGGGGTGGATCCCACAATCGTTGCCGCCCACGTTTTGCTCGCCGTCCAGAGCCTGCTGACCCGCGAGATGGATCCAATGGAAACGGCAGTGATCTCCTTCGGGCAGATCGAAGCGGGTGAGGCCTACAACATCATTCCGCAGACGGCCCATCTCTGGGGAACGCTGCGGACTTTTTCCGAAGATCTGCGGGACTACCTCCAGGTAAGGCTCGAGGAGATGATCCCTCTCGTTGCGCAGGCGTACAAGGCGAATGCCACCGTCGAATACACCCGCAACTATCCGAGTCTGCTCAATGATGACGAGACCACCGAAGTCGTGTTGAGTCTGGGGCGTTCCTTTTTCGGGGATGATCTCGTGGAAACCATGCAGCGACCGATACTTTCAGGAGAGGATTTTTCCTTTTACTCCATGCAAGTGCCCGCCTGTTTCATGTTCCTTGGAACGGGTTCGGAATTGGGCCTTCACCATCCGAGATATGATGTCCCCGAGGAGTTGCTGCCGGTGGCATCGGCATGGCTGGCTTTCCTGGGACTGGCTATGTAGCGCGAAAGAGGATCAGCAAATTCATAATGTACAATAAAATTACCTATGTCGGGATCTAGATCGGCCCTGGAGATTTATTGCCGGAAAAGACAGACCAACGTTGTAGCGGTCCAGCCGGTTGCTTTCTCCGGACGGCAGGTTGATTTCCCAAAAGCGGGGGGATTGTACCTTGACGATGCGCCTGGAAAACCGGATTCTTGAACAGTGCACCAGATGCAACGGAGAAAAATCCTTTTGGTGGAGAGGGACCTGGTGGTCCCGCAGGGTTCTTGCCGATCTCGCGGGCAAATGCGAAGAGGTCCTGTGGAATGCCGGTTTTCAGGAAGGCAGCCGACTGGCCGTTCTCCTGCCGAATTCGCCTGTTTTCCTTGCCCTGATGATTGCCGTGTGGAAAATGGGAGGAAGCCTCGTTCCTCTCAATCTCCAGGCCGGCAAATCGGCCATTGCGGCAAACCTTTTGCATGCCGATGTCGCCGGGGTCGTCCTTCCCCGGGGGATGGAACAGATTGCGCAAGAGATTGCTGAAGTTGGGATTCCTGCAGTAACGGCGCCACTCGAAGGACCGCCCCCGACCTTCGAAGTACGCTCCGCCTCGCTGTCGGATCCTGATACGGCGGTCCTCTTTTACACATCCGGGACGACGGGAACCCCGAAGGCCGTGCCTGTCAGTCACGGGAACCTTCTGGACAACGTGGACCGTTCTGTAAAACACTTCACAGACCTCGAGGAAGGCGACACTTTTTTGAACGTGCTTCCCAACTTCCATGCGCTGGGTTTTACCACCAGCGGCCTTCTCCCTCTCGTGGGCGGTTTTTCACAGGCGCTTCTTCCCACCTTCATGCCCGCCGAAACGACCCTCGAAGCCATACACTCGGCGGAGGTTTCAGTCATCGTCGCCGTTCCCACGATGATTACCCTCCTTTTGGGAGTCATTGCCCGAGGTGGCGTTCCGCCGGAGACGCTGAGAATCCTCATATCCGGTGGCGACCGTTTCCCAGAGAAACTCGACGACCGGGCACGAAAAATGCTCGGAGTGGGTGTGCTTGAGGGATACGGATTGACCGAAACGTCGCCCGTCGTATCGGTCAATCCCGATTATGCTTCGCGAAAACTCGGGACCGCCGGCACCATTCTGGATGGTTACGACGTTCAGGTTCGGGATTCGGAAGGTCTCGTGCTTCCCCCTGGAGAAGACGGGACCTTGTGGCTGAGGGGACCTTCGGTTTTCAAGGAGTACTTCAGGGATCCCGGACAGACGGCCGAGAGGATCAGGGATGGCTGGTTCAATACCGGCGACGTGGTGCGTATTGATGATGAGGGATACCTCTCCATTCTTGACAGGGAGACTGACATCATCATCGTCGGCGGATTCAATGTGTATCCCGTGGAGGTCGAAACGGTCCTGCAGGACATTCCGGCGGTGAGGGATTCCGCTGTCGTGGGCGTTCCGCATCACATCAGCGGTGAGATCGTGAAGGCCTACGTGGTCAAGAATCCGGAAACTGACATCGCTGCCCGGGATATTCTTTCCTTCTGCCGCAACCGCCTTGCGCACTACAAGGTCCCGAGGCTGGTGGAATTTGTCGAGGAACTTCCACGTTCGGGTATCGGTAAGGTGCTCAAACGGGAACTGCGTCGGCGATAACGCGACGGAAAACATCTGGAGGTGTCGAACATGTTCGGTTTCGACGTCCGTCTCCTCTCTCCGGTAGGAGAACAGGACGTGCGGAGGATTCGGGATTTCATAGAAGGCAACGGCCTTGTCTTTGAAGAGGTCCCAGATGCCGCCGTCGTCGTCGAGGACCAGGGCGGCAGGATCATCGGAACGGGGAGCCTGAAAGGGAAAGTCCTGAAAATGTTCGCCATTGACCCGGAATGGCAGGAGGCGGGTCTCTCGGGAACCATGGCGACCCGTCTGATAGAACACGCGAGATCGAAGGGATTCACCCGGCTTTTTGTCTTTACACGCCCCGATACCGCTTTCCGGTTCAAGTCCATGGGGTTCAGGGAGCTTGCCAGGTACGGTGAAGATGCGGCTGTCCTGGAGATGGGACAGCCGGGAATAGACGACTTCCGGGAATACCTGGCCGGTTTGAGGGCCGATGCCGGGGGGAGGACTCCCATCGGCGCCGTGGTGGTCAATTGCAACCCCTTCACCCTCGGGCATCGGTATCTCATTGAACGGGCCTCGCAGGAGAGCGGGCACCTGTACGTGATTGTCGTCGAAGCCGATCTGTCGTCCTTTCCCTTTGAACATCGCATCGAACTGGTCGAAAAAGGGACGTCGCACCTGTCGAATGTGACGATAGTGCGCAGCGGCGACTATGCCGTATCCCCGGCGACCTTTCCGTCCTATTTCATGAAGGGGTCTTCCGCGCAGAAAGTGGCATCCGTTCAGGCGCATCTGGATGTCACCATGTTCGCCAATCATTTTGTGCCTGAACTCGGCATCGAACGGCGTTTTGTCGGGACGGAACCCTACTGCCCCGTAACGGGTTCCTACAATGTGGCCATGAAGGATATCCTCCCCCCCCGCGGAGTGGAGCTCATGGAGATCGAGCGTCTTCGTCTGGAGGACGGTACCATCGTCTCGGCCTCGACCGTAAGGGATCTTGTCAAAAAGGATGATTGGGAGGGCGTCCGGCGTCTTGTCCCGGAAGGGACCTGGGAGTACCTTCGTTCCGACCGGGCCCGTCCCGTTCTGGAGCATCTGAAAGAACACGAGGGACGACATTAAGGGAACCATGGCCAGATCTGCAGCTTTAGCCCTCCTTTTTTTCAGCCTCATGCTTCCTGCGACAGCCTTCGCCGTGAATATCGCCCCACTTGGCGGTCACAGCGTGATCCTCGCATTTGGAGACAGCATCACCCATGGCACCGGGGCTGCAGCCGGGGCCTCATATCCCGCAGTTC
The DNA here is from genome assembly GCA_964515395.1 of uncultured Synergistaceae bacterium. Taxonomy (GTDB): domain Bacteria; phylum Synergistota; class Synergistia; order Synergistales; family Thermovirgaceae; genus UBA1876. Next base: position 42,256 of record CAZERC010000006.1, read on the forward strand.
TGGAAAAACTCCTCGGAGTCACAGTAGTCAACGCCGGGGTCCCCGGTGAACTCTCAAAAGCGGGTACGGGGCGGCTTCAGGACCTTCTTGAAGAATACAGGCCGTCCCTTGTCATCATCTGCCATGGAGGGAACGACCTGATTCAGGGCCGACCTTACCGGGAGATTTCCGAAAACCTTCGAAAGATGGCCCGGGCCGTGAAACAGACCGCCGCCGATCTGGTCATCGTCGGGGTCCCCGAGCCAGGACCCCGCATGGCCGTGCCACCCTTCTACGAAGATGTGTCGCGGGAAACGGGGGCGCTGTATGAAGGCCGCTCCCTCCGAAGCATACTCTCCAATTCCGCGTTCAAAAGTGACTTGATTCATCCCAATGCGAAAGGTTACGCCAGACTGGCGGAAGAACTGGCCGCCCTCATCGAGAGTGCCCAGTGGTGAGGGTGTGACGCCTTTTCAGAGGATCTGCTGCAAATTCGGGAATTGCCTCGCCAGCGCCTCGGGCAGGTCCCTTGCGACGCCTTTCCCGTTTCCCAAAAGCGGACCGACTGGGACGAAACGCCCCTTGCCGTATCCTTCAAAGGCCAGCCTGTCGCTTTTGGTGTCTCCGAAGTAAATCGCTTCGTCGAAACGGAGGATCTCCTCGAGTTTTCTGAAGCCTTCCGGAGAAGGCTTGGCAATCCCGTCGTCAAGGGTGACGCAGGCTTCAGGCGGAAGATCAGTCCACCCGAGAAGCGTCAGGGCGAGCGAGAGTTCGGCGCGGCTGCGCCCCGTATAAATTCCCACTGGGCTGCCGAGACATGTCCAGTGAATCTTCAGCATGGGCCGCTCAAGGTTCCAGAGCCCCCGCATCGTAATGAAAGAAGGTTCCCTCCCGCGTGCGGCTTCCAGGGTTTTTGCGCCGAAATAGATTTCGTCACAGAGATTACGGAATTCTTTCAGGGGGATCCGTTCGCCGAAATTTTGCCTGACCCAGGGGACAGGATCCCCCAGGCTGCAGGAGGCGATGATCTCCTCCCATTCTCCCGGCGTGAGCAGGCATTCCGACAGGCCTTTTTTGTCCAGGGCTGCAATATAGGAGAGAAAGGTCCAGGCAATGATGTAGTCGTCGTTGAAGGCGCTGTGGTTTTTTGTGATGTCGTAATGTTCCCTGGTGAAGGGTCGTGCGTTTGTTTTCATGCCGAGCCTGAATCGGCTCCACCACTGGATTGCGCTGATCACGACATTGGGGAAGGACCTGTCGGTGTCGATCAGCACCCCGTCGACGTCGAAGATCAGGGCCCGACGGGTCATCGGTCTCCTCCATGCCGGCGCCCGAGTTCCCTCCAAATGTCCGATGCTTTCAGGCCGCATGCCTGCATGGCGACGAGGCAGTGGTAGAGGAGGTCCGACATTTCGTAAAGGATCCCTTCGTGCTTGCCAAGAGCCGTTGCAATGGCCGTTTCAACACCTTCTTCACCGATCTTCTGGGCGATTCTCTCTTTCCCGGATGCCAGAAGCGCCGCGGTGTAACTGCCTTCGGGGGGTGCCTGCGATCTTGAAGATATGACGGAGACAAGGGTGTCGAGAAAGGCGATATTCCCCTCCTTGAGCGTGCTGATGACGCGGTGGAAGCAGGACCTCTTCCCCGTGTGACAGGCTGGACCCTCCTGGTCGACCAAAGCAAGGAGGGCGTCTCCGTCACAGTCCAGGCGAAGCTCGCGCAGGTACAAGGTGTTCCCGCTGGTTTCCCCTTTTTCCCAGATCCGTTGTCTTGAACGGCTCCAGAAGACCATGACCCCCCTTTCAAGGGTGAGTTCAAGGGCACGGCGATTCGCCCAGGCCATCATGAGGACCATACCTGTCGAGGCATTCTGAACGATTACCGGGACCAGGCCGGCTTCGTTGAAGACGATCTCGTCGGTCAATGTCTTCACGGGTGTTCATCCTTTCTTACGGGAATCCCCCTGGAATCCAGAAAGTGTTTCAAATCCCTCACGCGCAGATGGCCGTAATGAAAGATGGAAGCGGCCAGGGCCGCCTCGGCACCACAATGAAAGGCGTCGGCGACATGTGATGCCTTCCCGGCTCCGCCCGAAGCTATGACCGGGACCCGGACGCTTGAGGCTACGGCGTCGATGAGGTCGAGATCGTAGCCGTCCCTGGTCCCGTCTCGGTCGATGGAGGTCAAAAGAATTTCACCGCAGCCTTTTGCCACGACTTCCCGGGCCCACGCCACGGCGTCCAGTCCCGTGGCAATGCGCCCGCCCTGGACGAAGACCTCCCAGGAGGCATGGCTCCGTCTCGCGGCGTCGATGGCCACGACCACTGCCTGGCTTCCGAGCAGCCGGGCGCATTCCGTTACAAGGGCGGGGTTTCGGACGGCGGCAGTGTTGATGGAGACCTTGTCGGCTCCCATTTCAATGGTTTCCCTGGCTTCCTCAATGGCGGAAACGCCTCCGCCGACGGTGAAGGGTATGAAAAGCCTTTCAGCCGTGCGCTGCACCCATTCGCGCATGGTCTTGCGACGCTGGGCGGAAGCGGAAATGTCCAGAAAGACGATTTCGTCGGCCCCTTCGTCCATGTATGCCTGAGCGAGTCCGGCCGGATCCCCGGCATCGGTGAGGTTCATGAACCGTATTCCCTTGACGACCCGGCCATCCTTGACGTCCAGACAGGGGATGATGCGTTTCGTCAACATCTTGTCATGGCCTCCAGCGCGGCAGGCAGGCTGATCCGCTTTTCGTAAAGTGATTTTCCGAGGACGGCGCCGTCCGTTTCGACCTGCCTGAGGGCGTAAAGGTCATCCAGTGATGAAATGCCTCCCGCCGCCAGGATCCTGATGCCCGGAAAACGTGTTTTCAACCTGTCGTAAAGCGGGAGGTCGGGACCCTGGAGAGTACCGTCTCTTTCAATGGATGTAAAAAGAAAGGTTGTGAAGCCTTCCGCGACCAGTTTTTTGGTGAACTCCTCGGCATTGACTCCGCTCAATTTGGTCCATCCCTTGAGGGCCACCTGTCCCTGCCTGATATCCACGGCGGGCGCAATGGCCGGGCCGAATCGCGTATACAAGTCGGCCGGTGCGCCCTCTTCTTCCAAAAGAAGGCTTCCGAGAAGGACCCTGGAGGCACCCGATTCGAGAACCTCCCTGATACTGGCTGTGTCCCTGAGCCCCCCTCCGTACTGGACCTGCAAGCCAAGACCGACCAGTTTTCGCAGGACCTCCAGGTGCACGGGTTTCCCGGTTTTCGCGCCCTCAAGATCGATGACGTGGAGCCAGTCAACTCCGCAATCCAGGAAAAACCGCCCCCATGCAAGCGGGTCGGCTCCATATTCCGTCATCTTGCGGTAGTCGCCCTTGTCGAGCCTGACGACTTTATTGTCGTACAGGTCTATGGCGGGATAAATGATCATGATATCCCCTCCAGTATTCCGATCATGCCGCCGAGCAGGGAAAGGCCTTCCCGGCCGCTCCGTTCGGGATGGAACTGGAACCCCGCAACGGAGTTTCTGGCGACTGCCGCAGAAAAAATGTCGGTGCCCGTTTGGGACAGTCCTGCCGAATCCCGCCCTGGAGGCAGCGCGTAGCTGTGGACAAAGTAATAGAACCTGCCGAGTGGAAGCCCCCTGAAGCGGTGGGGGAGATTCTCCCAGGAAACGGTATTCCATCCGGTGTGGGGAAGTCTCGGGGAGCCCTCCAGTTTCTTGACGGTTCCCGCGATCAGGCCCAGTCCTTCGTGATACCCGTCTTCGAGGCTTGCCTCGCACAAAAGCTGCATGCCGAGGCATATTCCCAGGAGGGGCCTCCCGGATTCGGTCCATTGAAGCAATGAGTCATGCCATCCCGTCCGTTTCAGGGCTGCCGCTGCCGGCGGGAACGCCCCGACGCCGGGCAAAAGGAGCAGGCTGAAAGCGTTTGACAGATCCTCGGGGGTTCGCAGAAAGACCGCCTTGCGTCCAAGGAAAGCCAGGGCGCGGAGGATGTTCCCGATGTTGCCGGCACCGTAGGAAACCACACCGATCATGTCCAGAGCCCCTTCGTGCTGGAATCGCGTTCGTTTTCCTCGAAGGCTTTCGAAATGGCGATGCCGGCGGCCTTGAAGACCGCTTCAGCCGCGTGATGGGAGTTGTCGACTGCCATGAGGCGGATGTGCAATGTCATCCTGCCTTCCCTGGCGAGGGCGCGGAAAAACTCTGGAACGAGTTCAGTATCGAAATCACCGCACCGGGGTGACGGGAAACAGCCTTCGAAGAAGCAGCCCCCTCTCCCGCCGGCATCGACGGAAAAAAGGACGAGGGAACCGTCCATGGGGATGATGGACCACCCGTACCGTTGTATCCGCTTTTCTTCACGCAGACAGAGAAGGGCCTGTCCGAGCACGATTCCCGTATCCTCCGTCAGGTGATGGGCGTCGATCGACGTGTCCCCGTCGGCCTTGAGGTCAATGCCCCAACCGGCATGATGGACCAGTTGCTCCAGCATGTGGGAAAGAAAGGCCGAAGGCGTTTCTATTCGAATCTCTCCACCACCGGGAGAAAGGGTCAAAGAAATGTCGGTTTCACCGGTTTTCCGTCGGAAGGGCGTGTCCATGGGAATAACCACCTTTCATGTGTCTGAGCCTGAAAAGAATCCTGTTCAGCTGGTCCCATTTTGTCTGGATGCTCTTGCGGCTTGCCACGATCCGGAGCGAAACGGAAGCCACATCTTCCAGGACGCTCAATCTGTTTGCCTTCAAAGTGCTTCCCGTCTGGACGATGTCCAGGATGCAATCGCTCAATCCCAAGAGCGGCGCGATCTCAATGGAGCCATGGAGGGTTACGATTTCGGGCTGGATACCCCTGGATCCGAAATAGGCATTGGTAATGCCGGGGTACTTCGTGGCGATCCGGAGTCCCATGAGTCCGCTTTCATGGCCCATGAAACGTTCGGCCAGTTCCGCGGGGCCGGCAACCACAAGACGGCAACGCCCCTCCCCGGTGTCGGCGATCTCAACAAGGGAGCCGCCCCTTTCCCGAATGACGTCGCTTCCTGCGAAGGCCATATCCGCCGCCCCGTAGTGGACATAGGCGGGAAGGTCCATCGGCTTTGCCAGAAGATAGCGGGTCCCTTCTTCCTCGATGACAAGGGACCTCCCCCTCTGTTCGAGCTTCTCGCTGGGCAGGCCGAGATCTTTCAGGATCAGGCAACAGCGGTCCAGCATCCGTCCCGTGGGGAGCGCAATGGTCAACATTTCTCTTGTGCCTCCAGCCACGTGTCTTTTTCCAGAGAAGTGTTTTCCACCAGATCGTAAACGGTCTTACCGGAGAGGTCTGTCCACCACCGGTATCTGCGGCGGCGGGCCAGGGCGATCGAAGACTTCCTGCTTGGCGTCCAGCTCAGTTCGACGGGCAGCCCCCGCCGATTGAAGGACCTTGAAACGGCAAGAGCCTCCGAAGGATTCAGCTTTCCTGTCCATGCCATGATGGCTTCCGAAGAAGATGCCTGGCCGCCTGAAGCCGATGTGGCCAAAAGCTCCAGGTCCAGGCCGAATCCCACTGCCTGGCCGACGATGCCGTAGAGATTCAGCAGGCGATCGTAGCGGCCTCCGCCTCCGAGCTCCTTCCCGGATCGGGGGCTGTAAACTTCGAAAACGGGGCCGCTGTAATAGCCGAGTCTTCTGACCAAAGACAAATCGAAACGGATTCGTTTCCCGTATCCCAGGCTGGAAAGTGCTTTCGTGATTTCCTGGAGATCCCGAAGCGGGGTGTCACCCGGCAGTTTTCGTGCAGCCTCTTCAAGGATACGGGTGTCTCCCTTGAGAGTCGGAAGGACCGAGAGGTGTGAAAGGTGCGGCTCCGGGACCCTGTGGCTTTCAAGGACGGAAAAGTAATCCGAGAGGGCGCCCTTCAGCAGGGCGTCGCTCAGTGTTGCGCTGAGTGATGGATCAACCTTCCGGAGCAGGTGTTCCAGGATGTTGATATCACCCAGGACGACGAAGGCGTCCTGGAGTCCCAGACGATCCAGTGTATCCAGCATGAGGCAGAGAATTTCCACGTCCGCGCCGTGACCTTCCCAGCCCAGAAGTTCGGCGCCGGCCTGATAATGGACGATGTCCGTTTCGGGTGGATTGGGAACACGAAAGACCGGGCCTGCGTAGCAAATCCGCAAAGGTCGCTCCTCGGGGGCATAATGGGCCGACAAGTGCGAGACGGCCGAGAGGGTCAGGTCAGGGCAAAGGCAGCCCTGTTCCCCGAAGGGGGTTGTCAGGGCGATGATCCTGTCCCGAACCGTGGAAGGCAGGCGGTCCCAGTAAATTGAAAGAAGCTGCACGCTGGATGGAGAGAAAACGCCATACCCCCAGGACGTAAAGGTGTCGAGAAAGATCCCCCTGGAACGCTCCATGATCGAAGCAAGGGGATCACCGTAGTTCCTGCAGCCTTTGGGAATCCTGGTCATAAGACCTGCCCTCCCGGGGACTCATTGCAGAAAAGACTCTTCTTTTTTTGCGGGTTGTCTATCAAAGTGTACATAAAAACCTCCAAACGGGATGCAACAAGCTAAACAGGTAGCATGGCAGTCACATGATCGGGATGATAGCACAGGGAACGCAGCCTTGTAAAGGTCCGCCTCGGTTGAAGGAGCGCGTTGACAGTCCATTTGCCCGGGTGATAAACTCCGGTTCGTGCGCGAGCGACACATTATCATAATGAAATGGCAGGAGGGTAAAATGAATGGGAACGATCTCAACTGCTTCAGAACCGGCCTGGCTCGACAAGAATGAAAATCCCCACGATGCAGCACCGGCCTTCAAGGAAGAATTGAGGCAACGCCTTCCCGAACTGGTTTTCAATCGCTATCCAGATCCCGAGAACAGGCGCCTGCGCGCCGCCCTGGCGGATGACACGGGTTTTACCGAAGAAAACATCATTGTGGGAAACGGTGGTGACGAGATCCTGCAAATGCTCTTTACGGCCTTTTCCGGGCCGGGCGAGACGGTTCTCACTCTCAAGCCATGCTTTTCGCAATATGACGCGCTTTGCCGCATCCATGGCGTCAGGCGAAAATGGGTGTCCCTCGAGCCCCGCGAAAGTGATATTCATCTGCCTGAAGCGAAGTTGCTTGACTCGCTTTCGGCCAGTTCGCCGGCGCTCACGCTCCTGGACAGTCCGAACAATCCCACCGGTAAAACCCTCTCCGACGAAATGATCGAAAAGGTCCTTCGGCTTTCCGGCGGAGTCGTTGTCGCCGACGAAGCCTACGCGGAATTTTCCGGAAAATCCATACTGGACCGCTTCAGGGGGGGGATTCTGCCGGAGAACCTGGTCGTTTTGAGGACCTTTTCGAAAGCCTGGGGGCTCGCGGGGCTCAGGGTAGGATATGCCATCTCTTCGCAAAAAATCCGGGAACGTCTCGACAGGGTGAAACCGCCTTTCAACGTCAATGTCTTTTCCCAGGAAGCGGCCCTGCTCGTTCTCAGATACAGGAAATGGATGGAGCGCCGCGTAGCGTCCATTTCATACACCCGGGATCGTTTCGTGGAGGATGTCAACAGGATTCCAGGATGGAAGGCCTATCCCAGTGAGGGGAACTTTGTCCTCGTCAGAGGGAACCAGAAAACACAAACGGTCGTGCAAGGCGCCGCCATGCAAGGGCTGAATCTCAAGGACCCGGGGCCGGTTTTTCCCGTCTCGGGACAATCGGAAGGATGGATCCGGGTGAGTGTCGGCCGGGAGGAAGAAATGGGAAAACTGTTGGCATTTTTGCGTAGTTTTTCCTGAAACATTTGTCAATGTCCGTTGGAAAGCAGGTATGATATTTGCATCACCAATGAAAGAGTGGTGCAGCCGGTGCTTGAAATCCCTTTGGAACGCCGTTCGGGAACCCCCTTGTACCGCCAGATCACGGCTCATCTGATGCGCATGATAGAAAGCGGTGCCCTCGCTGACGGCACCAGGTTGCCAGGTACGAGAGAGCTGGCGGCGGAATTGGGGGTCAGTCGAACAACGACGACGCTGGCCTATGACGTGCTCGAGGAAGAAGGATACATCCACAGGAGCGACAGACGAGGAACTTTCGTAAATTCAAGGTTTCGCCTTCACCCCGTATCCCAGGGAGAGGGGCATCCACTTGTCGACATGGCTTCCGGATTGCCTTCGGCAGACCTCATCCCCTGGGAGAAGATTTCCGTCCTTTGCAGGCAGGAATTCAGCCGGTATGGTCATGCCGTTCTGGAAGGGGCGCCTCTGCCCGGTCTTCCTGCACTACGCCAGGCTCTTGTCAGGCATGCGGCTACCCGGGGCATACCCGCCAGGTGGAATAACGTTTTCGTCACCAGCGGCGTTCAGCAGGGACTGTTTCTCTCCTTTCAGGCCCTTGCCTCCCGCGGTGTCCGGAAGGTCTGGGTGGAAGAATTGACGTATCCGGACGTTTTCTCCATGTCGCGAAATACCGGACTTGCGACCGGGACAGTCCCTCTCCATGTGGATGGTATTCTCGAAAAATGTCGCTGTATGGGCCCTGAGGATGTTCTGTACCTGGTCCCCAGCTTTCAGAACCCTACGGGAAGGACGATTTCCCATGAAGGGCGCAAGGCGATTCTCGATACTGCTGCCGAGCGCAACTTCTGGGTCATTGAGGATGACGCTTACGGTGAACTCAGGTACGGCGAACATTCCGTTCCCGCATTGCGCGCCCTCGAAACCGCTGAAAAGGTTATCTATCTCGGCTCCTTCAGCCAGCTGCTTTTCCCCGGCATCAGGCAGGGGTATGCCCTCGTGCCCGGGGAACTCCTGAAAGATTTCCAGGATGCCCTCCTGCGTTCCGCAGGAGCAGTGTCATCCCTTCTTCAGCGTGTAGTTGCGGCCTTCCTTGAGGGAGGTCATCTGGAACCGTGCCTTGAAAGGGCAAGATCAGCCATGTCTTCACGGATGAGGCAGCTTGCGCTAAAACTGGGGGAAGCTCTGCCGGAGCTGGTTTTCGAGGTTCCCCAGGGAGGAATATACCTTTGGGTTACCTTCCCTGGTGTATCAGATGAAAAACTCGCTGAGACCGCACGGAATTCTGGTGTCGAGGTCGCCTGCGGTCGGGATTTTTCCGCCTGCTCCCAGGAAACCTTTTCGGTCAGGCTTTCTGTCAGCCGCACGGGTTTCCCCTTCATTGCAAAGGCAGTCGGGCGGCTGGCCGAAGCATGGAGAGATCTGTCATGAAGGCCCTTGACAGGGTCCTTTCGGGACGTGAGGCAAGAGCCAGGCTGCAAAGGCACATTCTCATGTCGGCCCCTACGGTCGTGCAAGTCTCGTTGAATCTCCCGGGATATCCAAAGCAATTACCAGGTTCCCGCAGGCTGGTCGAGGTTGTTGGGGACTTCATGGCCGGATTGATCCGCAGCAGGAGCGGGCGGGTCCTTTCATCATGGATGCTGGAAAACGGAATGGGGACCGCCTTTTTTCTCGGAGCCTGTGACGTCAAGGCCGGGGAGATCAAAAAAGCGGCATTGAGTCTCGAAGAAACACCTCGCTGGGGTGCGATCCTTGATGTAGATGTCCATGTGCCGCAGGGGGCGTTGTCCCGCACATCCCTCGGCCTGCCGCCAAGACGGTGTTTTCTTTGCGGTCGGCCTGCCAAGGAATGTGCACGGGCCGGACGTCATGAAATGGAAGAGCTGCGTGACGCTTTCGAGGAGTATCTGCAGAAGGGGTTGCGGAAAATGCAATCTTCTTCCCATCATGTTTCAGGAATCGCCTGAATCCTGGTCTGCACCATCGCGGGGCGTTTCGTTAAACAGACCCTTTACCATGTAACGGTGCCAGAGGACGACGGCCAGGGTGCCTGTTGCGGTTCCCGCCAACAGGCCCGAGAGAATGGTAAACAATCCCGGTTTGCCGATGAAATACCCCCAGAGGCCTGCGATAGCGTGGCCATAGAATACCAGTGTCGCAAGGCATAGTGTCAATACCAGAATTCTCATGAAATCCTCCTTGTCGTAAAACCCCTCTTTCGATACTTCCGCGAACGGGGACAGTATAGGGTATTTCAGCTCCTGAAGCGACTGGTTGTGTGCATGTATGGATTGTGATACCATAATTTGAAATCAAAGCCTTTTGAAATGTGTACATGATCATATTGTATCTCAATCGCGTGAAAGTGGAGCAGGAGAGGAGGATGTCCCTGATGATCATGGAGCCGAGACTTTACACGACGTCAGCGGATTATGTCTATCAGGAACTTCGCCATAAAATCATAACGAAACAGCTCAAACCCGGACAGAGGCTGCCTGAGGTGAACATCGCCGTCCAGATGGGAGTCAGCAGGACGCCGGTACGGGAAGCCCTCAGGAGGCTTGCAAGCGAAGGGCTGGTTCTTATCATTCCCAATAGCGGAGCGCGTCTTGCTTCACCGACAAAAAGGGAAATGGATGACACCTATCTTGTCCGCGAAGAGCTTGAATGCCTTGCGATCCGGCTTGCGGCGGGAAGAATCAGCGAAAGAAACATGCATCGTCTTGAGGATTCCATACTGGAAGAGGAAAGAGCCTTTGATGAAAAGAACCTCGAACTTTACCTTGAGGTCAACGAGACTTTTCACAAGGTCATCGCCGATGCGAGCGGAAACAGGGTTCTGTCGGAATATATAGAGAACATCCTGGCCAGGACGAATGCCTATGTCGTTTTTTACGATCCCTTCTATGATATCGAGGAAAATCCGAGTATTGCCCAGCACAAGGCGATACTCAAGACACTGAAGGAAAAAGACCCGGACAAGGCAGTAAATTTGATGAGGGAGCACCTCAAGCGGAGCCTTCGCGATCTCAAGGAACCCGAAAAATAGGGGATCTTTAGAAAAAGACGAGAAAAAATGGGTGCAAGAGCGGACGGGGGATCTCCTGTCCGTTCTTTTTGTCACTTGGGGGCTTCCCCGTGTGACAATATTGTGTAAGGACAGACCACACGTGTTAAGGAGGATCATCATGACATCCGGTACGCCTTTGCCGTCTTTTGACCTGAAACGCAATTATCAACGCATACGTGACGAAATCAGGAGCGAACTAGACCGTGTTCTTGAAAGTCAGTATTTTATCCTCGGCCCGGAGGTCGAGCAGTTTGAACATGAGATTGCGGCCTATCTCGGTGTACCTCACGCCATCGGGTGTGCTTCGGGGTCAGATGCGCTTCTTTTGGCCTTGATGACTCTTGACATCCGGCCTGGTGATGAAGTGATCACCACTCCCTACTCTTTTTTCGCGACGGCCAGTTGCATCACCAGGGTGGGAGCGAACCCCGTCTTCGCCGATGTGGATCCGGAGACCTACAATCTCGCCCCGTCATCGGTTGAAAAGGCCCTCACGAAAAAAACGAAGGCCATTCTCCCGGTCCATCTTTTCGGACAGATGGCCCGCACCGAGGAAATGGTTCCTTTGGCGGATGACAGGAACATTCCGATAGTGGAAGATGCCGCCCAGGCGATCGGAGCCGTGCGGTTCATCGACGGCAATCCCGTGAAAGCCGGGACGATGGGAAGCATCGGGTGCTTTTCTTTTTTCCCGACGAAAAACCTCGGAGCTTACGGTGACGGCGGGCTTGTCGCCACCTCGTCGCCCGGGCTCGCCGACAGGCTTGCAAAACTCCGGGTCCACGGCGCCGGGGAGCAATACATGCACGAGGAAGTGGGAATCAACAGTCGTCTCGACGCACTGCAGGCAGCCGTCCTCAGGGTCCGGCTGCGTCACCTGGAGACGTGGAACGGAGAGCGAAGAAGGGCGGCCGAACGCTACAGGCTCCTTTTTGCCGAGATGAACCTGGAGGATGTTGTGAAAGCTCCCGGGGAAGACGAAGGGAACCACCACACCTATCATCAATATGTCATCCGGTGCGAGAGGCGGGACGAACTGCAGGCATTCTTGAAGGAACACGGTGTCGTTACCCGGGTGTATTACCCCAGGCCCCTTCACCTTCAGCACTGTTTCGCCTTTTTGGGATACGGGCCCGGCGATTTTCCAGTCGCCGAGGCTCTTGCCCTCGAAACTCTCGCCCTTCCCATGTTCCCGGAACTATTGCCGGAAGAACAGGAGCGGGTCGTCAGGGCGATAGCCGAGTTTTACGGAAAAATTTGACCAATATTGATTTAGCCCGGCAGATCGTGTAAAATGTCCTCGCTGGAGAGCATTCCCTTTCTTTTGGGAAAGCCGTTCATATCAGACTGGAACTGGAGGTGAAGGGATGTTGTATCCCTTCTTTTTCGATCCCACTTTCCTTTTATTGATCCCGGCCCTGATTCTTGCCGGTTGGGCACAGATGAAAGTCAAGGGAACCTATGAAAGATACAGCAGGATCGCGGCACGAAAAGGGCTGACGGCAAAAGACGTGGCCCGGAGGATTCTGGATGAAAACGGGTTGCATAATGTCCCGGTGGAGCGAATTGCCGGGTCGCTGACGGATCATTACGATCCGAAGGCCAAAACCCTTCGCCTGTCCGAGACTGTTTACAGCAGCCCAAGCATCGCCGCCATAGGGGTCGCCGCCCACGAAGCGGGACATGCCTTGCAGGACGCTGGAGCCTATGCTCCGCTGAAGCTTCGGAACTCCATCGTTCCCGTGGTCAGCCTGGGTTCGGGCCTTGCCTTCCCGCTGTTTTTCATTGGTTTCCTTTTCGGGACTCCCCTTTTGATGGACGTGGGAATTCTCTTTTTCATCGGAGTTCTCCTGTTCCATCTCGTGACGCTTCCGGTGGAATACAACGCGAGCGGAAGGGCCCTGAGAATTCTGGACAGCACGGGAATTCTCGCCGGCGAAGAGATGAAAGGCGCAAGGGCCGTACTCAATGCCGCGGCCTTGACCTACGTCGCCGCGACGGTTATGGCGGCTTTGCAACTGGTCAGGCTGCTTCTTCTTCGCGGAATGAGAAACGATTGACCTATACAGTCTTCGAAGAATTATGGTCGGAAGCGACTGGTCGATGACAGGGTGGCAATGGCCACCCTGTTTCTTTGACGTGATTCAGGAATGATGTCAAGGAGGGAACCGTGGCTATGCCACTGCTTCTTGTAGCTTTGATCCTGCTCTTTGTGATGCCCTGGCTCGGGTTGCTGTTTTTAGGGATTTTTGTCTTTTTGATTCTGTTGGTACCGTTGGGTTTTGCTGCCCGTTCCCTTGTGTGGCTGGTGATAGGGCCGAAAGAGCTTTTCAGGGTTCTTTCGAACAAGAAGGTGCGGAGAAATCACGCCCTTGAACATGGCACCATCAACGTCATTGAGGAAAAATACGGGATTCCCATGATGTCCGGTCTTGCCTCGGAAGAAGGATTCACGGTGAACGGTCCGGTCTCCGGCGAACTTGCGCTCGGGGCGGCCCGTGAGGCCCTTGAGAGACTCAGGAGGGGCGAAAGAAGGCTCGCCGTTCATGAACGGTGCGGGACCACAATTGTAGCCGTCAATACGCTGATGTCAGTGGTGTTCATTTTGCTCCTTCTGTTCACCGGATCGCTCAGCATTTTTACCGTGATCCTTGCACTGGGCGCTTCATGGCTTCTGGGGCCTCATGCCGGGCGGTATGCCCAGGTTTACATGACAACAGCGACGGACGTCGAAGGAGTTGAAATCGTGGGGATCGAGCGAAGAAGCAGGTGGACCAGGGTCATGGGAATGAGGGTCATGACTCCCGGAGAAACGTTCATCCGGACAAGAATGCGTGGAGAGCCGCTGAAGGCGGAGGTCATTGATCGATGAGGGGCATTGAAGCGGCTCTTTTCATCTGGCGGGATGTCACGAAGGGGGCATTTGCGAGCGAAGCGATCAGGAAGAGGACCCAGGATCTTCCAAAAAGTGAAAGGACCCTCGCAACATCGCTCGTTTATGCGGGATTGAGACGGGCTCCCCTCTGGAAGAGTCTCGCAGTTCGTTTTTCCGGAAAGCCCCTCGGCGCCGTGTCCCCTGTCGCCGGAGATGCCCTCGTTCTCGGGATCGCCGGCCTCGTGGAGTTGCGTAATTTCGCCCCCCAGGTCCTCGTCAGTGCCATGGTGGAAGCTGTCAAGAAAAACGGTTTCCCCAGGGACGCGAGAATGGTGAATGCCGTGTTGCGGAAAGCCGAGGAACGTGGGAAACGAGCGGTGGCGGAGATTTCAAAAAGCCGGTCGTTGCGGGACCAGAGCCTTTATGGAGGGGTCCCCAGGTGGGTCGGGACGTATATTGGCGACAACTGGGGAAAGGATGAGGCCCGTCGATTGCTTCGCCTGATGGCCATGAAAACCTGTATGTCACTCCGCCTTTCGCCGGGAGCCGATGCCCCGAAGATCATTGATGAGCTTCGGGATTCGGGCTTCCACGCCTGGCCCTCGCCCCACGTTGAACGGTCCCTGAGGATGGCCTCTTCGGCTTTCCCGCCCGGGCTGCCCGGTTTTCAGGAAGGTGAGGTGACGCCCCAGACGGAATCGTCGATGATTGTCGGCGAAATTGTCGCTTCCCTTTATGATGGCGATCCTGTCCTCGAAATGTGTTGTGGAAGGGGAGTCAAAACGGGGCAGCTTGTGCAGATGGTCCCCGGGATCGAGATCGAGGCCTGGGAGCTTTCCAGCGGCCGCCTTGAAGCTGCCGGGAAGGAAATCCGTCGCCTGGGACTCCAAAATGAAAAGGTCGCGTTCCACCAGGGAAACGCTCTTGAACTTGAACCTCATACCCCCCCCGGTCTGGTTTTCGTCGATGCGCCGTGTTCGGGAAGCGGCACATGGGCCCGCCACCCGGACGCAAAACTCCGTCAAAACCCCGAAAGACTGAAGGACCTCGCTTCCCTTCAGGGGAAACTGCTTTCAAGAGCCCTTGATCTCGTTGTCCCGGGGGGGATCGTCGTTTATTCCACCTGCAGCATCCTTCGCGACGAAAACGAGAGGGTCGTGGCCGAGACATTGGGCAAACGCCCCAATGTTGTTGAAATGCCCCTTCCCAGCAACTATCATAATGTTCATCGAGGGAAACCATGGGGATATTATCTCTGGCCGACGCTTCCATGGCATGATGGCTTTTTCCTCACGGTGTTGATGAAGCGCGACTAGGAGGACAAGATAATGAAAAAAATGTTCCGGATTACCCTCCTGATCACCCTATTGGTTATCGTCGGTTCCGGGGTTTTTGCCTTTTATTCGATTTTTTTCGGATTCCGGGATGTGGCAGTACCAGGTCTGGAGGGTATGAATGTGGTTGATGCCGTTTCGGTGACTGAGAAGATGGGATTGCTTGTCAGGGTTGACGAGGTGGAATCTCTTCTCCCGTCGGGAACTGTCGTTTCCCAATGGCCTGAAACGGGAACAACCATCAAGAAGGGGAAAGTCATCGTCCTGAAGGTCAGCAAAGGCGGAAAACGCAGACCGGTACCGGATGTGAGAGGTATGGAATTCGGGCAGTCGGTGACGCATCTGGGCGATAAGGGGTTTGAAATCGGCGATGTGGTGAGGATCCACAGTGACGCCCGGCCCCCGGGTGTGATTATCGCACAAAGCCCTGCCGCTCCGGCCATGGTCCCGGAAAACAGGAGAGTTGATCTTTTGGTGAGCCTCGGAGCCCCGCGGGTGAACGGACAGATTCGTGTTCCGAATGTCCTTGACCGCAGCGAGGATGTCGCCAGGCAGATCATTGGACAGAGCGGTCTCAGGGTCGGCGGCGTGACATACGAATATACCCTGATGACGCCTCAAGGGATGGTCATGGACACCGAACCCAGGCCGGGGAAACCCCTGCCTGAAGGGCAGCCTGTGACGCTTGTGGTGGCGACGACCAAGAAACCGGTCGCCGAAGAAACCCAGGAACAGGCAAAGAAAGACGATGAGCAGGGGGAACAGCCGGCGGGCACGGAACCCGGTGGTGTCGTTCAGACGCCGGAACAGGAGCCTTCAAATGGAAGGCCTGCGCCTTCTCCTTCACCACTTGACGAATGGTTGAAGCAGAAACCGGCAGGTCAAAGTCCCTCGACGGACAAACCTGCTGTCGAAGAACAGCCGCAACAGCAACAGACATCTCAAGAGGGGCAAAAGCCCGGGGAGAGTTCGCAGGTTTCGAAGCCTCAGCAGAAAGAACCAACAAAAACGGCGAAGATTCGTTACCAGGTGCCGCCCCTTGCACAACCAATGTCGGTTCGGGTGGAGATTATCGATGATAACGGGACTCGGACATTGTTGGACAGGGAGGCAAGAAGCGGCGAATACATTGTCCTGGATGCCCCTTATGCCGGCGAGGCATCGGTGACGATTTACCTCGGCGGAGAATTCGTCTGGCAGGATCGATACCGATGACACGGCTTAAAAATCCTGTCATTGCGCCATCGTTGTTATCGGCTCCACCCCTGGAGATGGGTGCGGCCCTGGAATCGGTGAAAGACGTGACGGACTGGCTGCATCTGGATATCATGGACGGTCATTTCGTTCCGAACCTTTCCTTTGGTCCGAAGCTGGTGGGTTCTCTTCGGGAGGCCTGCAACAGTGCAATCCTGGATGTCCACCTCATGGTCGAGCACCCGGAAAGGTTTATCGATTCCTTTGCATCTGGCGGGGCGGATTACCTGACCATTCATGTGGAGGCCACGCCTCACCTGCACAGGGCTCTGGAATTGATTCGAAAAAAAGGCTGCAAGCCAGGTGTAACGCTGAATCCCGGAACTCCCGTCGAGTGGCTCAAACCTGTCCTGCACATGGTGGACCTTGTCCTCGTCATGTCCGTAAACCCCGGATTCGGTGGCCAGGCTTTCATCCCGGAAACCCTGGAGAAAACCAGGTCTCTTGCGAGGTGGAGAGTTGCCCGGGACCAGTCCTTTCTCATTGAAATGGACGGAGGGCTTGGTCTTGATACCGTGGGAGATGCCGTGCGCGCCGGAACGGACGTTGTCGTCGCGGGCAGCGCGGTTTTCGGGGCACAGAGCCCGGCCGACACGGTGAGGGCACTGCAAAAGCGCGCATTGGAGGCGATTCGCGATTGAAAGACCGAGAGAAAAGTCTTGCGGATCTGAGTGAACAGGCCAAACAGCGACGAGAGGCCGCGGGCCTCTCCCTGGAGGAAATATCACAGAGCACGAAAATACATAGAAGGTTTCTCGAAGCCATAGAACAGGGAGATATCGACAAACTTCCGGGAATGGTTTTTTCCAGGGGATTCATCAAGAATTATCTGGTTTCTATCGGTGCGGAAGACCTCTACCCCGAGTTTGAGAATCTCTTGAAAACCGATGCCGGGGCCGTCCAGACGGAATCGCTCGTCAGCTACATGCCGCCGCAGAAAGGATTCCAGAAAAATTCCAGATGGTGGCTGTACGGTCTTCTCTTTGCAATTATCGGTATTTCGCTTTTTATCGTATGGCAGCAGCGGGATGACCTCATTGCGTTAAAGGAGAATCCTCCCGCGACAGACACTGCCGTCCTGTCGGAGGACCAGTCCACAGAGGCGGAATCACTTGTTGAACCTGAGATCGCGGCGGTCCCGGAGGAGTCCGGGGAAAAGGTGCAGAAGCCGGAAAAGTCCGGAGAGCAGAAGGGAACGGAAAATGCTGAAGTAGAGGAAATTGCCGCCCCTGTCTCCCAGGGCGGGACGGATCGGCCGGTATCTCCCGACGAAGACATGGCCTGGCTGCCCGGCAGCGAGGAACGGGAGGCTTCTCTTCAGGAGGAATCTGTTGCGGAAGGGAATCTGGTGATTCGTGCCGCGGGTCCGTGCTGGATCCGTGTCACCAGAAATGAAGAGATCACCTTCCAGGGAACGCTTCAAAGTGGGGACGTGCATCGAGTTACCGTAGATTCGGCAACGAGGATTCGGTACGGAAACGCCGGCGCTGTCAGGCACTCGTGGAATGGAGATGACCTCGGAACAATCGGTGGAAGCGGAGAGGTCGTGACATTGGAATATCTCCCCGACGGCTCAAGAAACAGGTTGTAGATCTTTATGAAAATATTCCTTCTCACGCTCGGGTGTGCGAAAAATCAGGTAGACAGCGAAAGACTTGCGGGGATGCTTGAAGCCTCCGGGTTTGATCTCGTCGACGATGTCAAGCAGGCGGAGACCGCTCTGGTGAATACCTGCGGATTCATCCTTCCGGCCGTGGAGGAAAGCCTTGACGCGATTCTCGACCTGGAGCATCTCAAAAAATCGGGAGACCTCGAAAAAATCGGCGTCATTGGATGCCTGGTGAATCGTTACGGGGATTCCCTCAAAAAGGAACTGCCGTCCGTCGATTTCTGGGCGGGAGCCGACGAAGCCGAAAAGGTGGTCGAAGCCCTCGGGGGGACTCCCGGGGGGGTGAGGGGCGCACTCCTGCCTGGAGACTCGCCCTGGTCCAGATATCTGAAAATTGCCGAAGGTTGTGACAACAGGTGCAGCTATTGCACCATACCAGCCATCAGGGGAGCGTTGCGAAGCCGGAGCGAAAGGGACATCCTCGACGACGCCCGCAGGCTCGCCGACTCAGGGGCCAGGGAAATCTGCCTTGTTGGTCAGGACCTGACGGCCTGGGGTATGGACAGATTCGGGGAGTCAGCCCTCACGGAACTGTTGCAGCGGCTCGAGGAAGCCCTGGAAGGGCGCGACCTCTGGATCAGGCTTCTGTATCTGCATCCCGCACGGGTGACGAAAAGACTGGTGGAAACCATCGCCAAGAGTTCCGTCATCCTGAATTATTTGGATGTTCCTGTCCAGCACGTGGACAAAGATATCCTCGAGGCCATGAACAGGGGGCGCTTTTCGGAGGAAGAAATACGAAGGCCCTTTGAATGGGCCCGTTCCGCCGATGCCGATTTTGCCCTCAGGACGACCATCATTACCGGTTTCCCCGGCGAAACGGAGAGCCGGTTTTTGAAACTGGTTGACTTTCTCGAGGATCTCGAGCTTGACAGGGTGGGCGTGTTTCCGTACTCCGAGGAGGAGGGGACGGCCGCGGCCCTTCTTTCTCCCTCGATTCCGCAGGATGTCAGGCAGAGAAGGGCCGAGGAGATCCTGGAAGTCCAAGAGGAAATCTCCTGGAAGAGACAGCGCCGTTTCGTGGGGCGCCGTTTGCGCGTTCTGGTGGAAGGGACCGGTGGCGACGGGGAAGGTTCGGCCTGGGGCAGGTCCTTCAGGGATGCTCCTGAGGTTGACGGGATTGTGGAAATCAAAAAGGGTTTCGGTTGTACTCCCGGTCATTTTGCCGACGTTGAGATCACCGAAAGTTACGAGCATGACCTTGAAGGAGTTTTCGTGCGGAATGAGTCTTGATGCTTTCTACAGGCAATGCAGCACGTGTTTCGGAATCGGGTTTCTGACGAATATGCCGGGAACCGTCGCATCGGCGGCGGCCTTTCTGGTTTACATCCTGGTTCCAGTCCCCCTTTGGCTGGTTCTGGCAGTTGCGGTACTGGGCGTTGTTACCGCGGGGCGGTATTCCCTTGGACAGAACAGGGAAGATCCCTCGGAGGTTGTCATCGACGAAGTGATTGGTACCTGGATCGCCATGACAGGTCTTTCCCCCGGGCTTGGACTCCCCGCGCTTTTTTTGTTCAGGGTTTTCGACATCATCAAGCCCTTTCCCGTGAACACGGCCGAGAAGCTGCCCGGAGGCACAGGGATCATTGCTGACGACATCGTGGCAGGCCTGTACGCCAATGTGATCGTCCGGGCCGTGGAATGGCTTTTCCTTGCGGGAGGTCTCGCGGCCTTTTATGAACGAATCTTTCAGTAGAAAAAGCAGGTGTTGCCCGTGGCTCATGAAGCGGTACTCATTGCTGTAGGGGACGAATTGCTCTCAGGAAACGGCCGGGAGGGAAACTGTTCCTGGCTTGCGTCACAACTGACGACCCTTGGATGGAGAATCCTCTCGATACAGATCGTCCCCGATAACGAGGAAGTTCTTGTCGATGTCATCGGTTCCTGGATCGGGAAAACGGATGTGCTTGTCCTTTCCGGCGGACTTGGGCCGACACATGATGACAGGACCCGGGAGGCCCTTTCCCGCCTTCTGGGCAGTCCCCTGGTAAAACGGGATGATGTTTACGAGCGCATCCTGTCCCGTTACCATGGTGACATACGATCCGTGCTTGAGGAATCGGCGAACAAGCAGGCCATGGTTCCTGCCGCTGCCGAGGCTCTTTACAATTCTCAGGGGTCTGCTTTGGCCATCCGGGCGGAAAGGGACAGGACGGCAATTTTTGCCTTTCCCGGAGTTCCCTGGGAGTTCCGTGCACTTGCCGAAGAGGAGCTTTTGCCCCGTCTTGCTCCGGACGGCAAAGTACAGCGAAT